>NZ_CANLDD010000001.1 GCF_947489355.1 uncultured Microbulbifer sp.
TGACGGTGACCGCCACACGATTGCTGACAATATCGCCCAGGCTGGCCGTGACGGTGGTGCTGCCGATCGCCACGGCCCTGAGTTCGCCCAGGGTATCCACGGAGGCGATATCGGTATCGTCACTGGCCCAATTGACGCTGTTGGTGAGATCGGCGGTGCTGCCATCGTTATAGCGGCCCAGGGCGGTGAATTGCTGGCTGTTGCCCCTGGGCAGCTCCACCACCGCCGGTGTCACCTGGATACTGGTCAAGACCGGGTCGGTGACGATAATGGTTACAGCATTGCTGACAATACTGCCTAAACTAGCCGTAATCTGTGTACGGCCCGCACGGATCGCGGCAACATTGCCATCGGCATCCGCAGCCACTATCGCCGTGTTGTCACTGTGCCAGTCGACGCTGCTGGTGAGATCGGCGCTGCTGCCGTCACTGTAGCGACCCAGGGCAATCAGTGCCTGGCTGTCGCCCACGGTCAAAGACACCTCGGCCCCGATGTCGGTGGCGTCCTCGGCAGTCAATACCTGGATGGACTCCAGCGTGACCGCGGGGCGATTCCACTGCTCGGAATCACAGCCGGCCAGCATCGTGCTGATCAGGGTGGCCAAAGTGAGTAAAAGAAATTTGGTAAACGACATTGCCGGTCCTGCGGTGCTCACGGTGAGCAACACTTTTTCTGGTTAATTTTTGTTCTACACCACCCATCGGGTGCGGATGCGAGTACAGGGGTTCCTGGCCGCGAATGATGACGCAGTCTTTATCCACAGTGTTTGGAAGCTTGCCTGGAAACAGGCGAGATGTAAGAAGACCACAGGACCCGGATTCCAATAGTCGATTATATTGGAATTCAAATTGGCCCCGCAACCCGGGCAAGCCAAACCGCGTTCTAGGGTGCGGGTGGGGTGTTTGCTGTTGGCCGCTGAATAGGTTGGTAAAACAACAAACCCCGGCAAGTTGTCACTGCCGGGGCTTTGGCGCCACTTTTAGACCGGTTGGCTCAGGAAGTCTCTTACTGGTGACTGTATAGAAACAGCTTTAGGGGCTCTTCAATGTGTAATGTCAAGACTTGACCCCTTCATGGTACAAGATTGGAGAAATGGCCTTTTTAATTTCTTTTTTTGGTATTTTTACTGTTTTAGACTCGTAGCCACCAAGCATAGACTTTAACTCCAAAAAGAGACATATATCTCGCGGATTTTTAACAAGGTCAAAAGCCTCTAGCGTAATGCTGCCACCGTCAATTTCCGGGGAGTACAGTCCAATTTTTATTATATAAATGTAGTCCCCAGACCTATTAGTGTTCAGGCTATCTATTGGTGCATTGCTCAGCAAAAGATCATCCAACGATTTATCGCCTATAAAAACACCCCCTCTTTTCAATAAAACTTCCTCATTCGGATTTTCACAGAAATAAACATTAGCGCTTACACGAACCCCCTTTTTTTTGGCAAAAGAAAAAATATTTTCCTTAGAAGCCAGCTTCACCATAAGTCTCGGGATATAACCACTTCTCAAGGTATATCGCCCACGATCTATTTCTTTTCCAGTTACTTCAGGAACCTCAATAAGCTCCACCCCAGAAAAACGAAGGTCACCGGGCATCGTCGATATACAACCTAGAAGACCGAACGACAGCAAAATTAGAGCAGGAATTCTAAATAGGACTCTGGTCATAATCATGGCCTGCAATATTTAATACAGATGGACATATGATTTAGAGAGCTAGCCGTGTGGTTGGTTGCATATCCATCAGGGCGAGAATTCCATGCACCACCAACGGTGGCTATGAAATTACTCTGGTGTGACCACATACCGCCAGTTGAATCATAGTTATTCCAAATCACTGCATTTTTTGCTATCGCCTGCATACTGGGCCTAGTCCACCCAACTGGATCAACGGTAACCAACTTGTATACTTGTGAACCACCCGCAACTATATGCGTAGCTGTATCAGCACCATAGCTATGAGCTACAACTGTAACCCTGCCTTTGTGATCTGAAATATAGGTTGAAAGAGCATCGGAGTCAGTCCATTCAAAATACTTAGCACTCTCTTCGCCATATTCTTCAATGTATGCTTTGTACTTATCCTGGACAACAGGGTCGCTCAACCCGCTCCCATCCCCTGCACCGCCCACAAACGCCACTTTATCGCTCCCAGTAATATTGGGTTTTTCGGTGGGCGGTGTTCCTGATCGAGCTATCGAACCCATTGCCATTGCAAAGGCCGCGGTCGCTGCCCCATTGGCAAATTTGCCCCCGGTTGCCTCCGATATAGACCCCGACACCAGCATCCTTGTCGCCAGTTGGGTATCTTTGCCAAACCCGCCGCCGACACCGGCCGATACAAATCCGTGCCCGAATTTCCCGCCTCCAATCACAGACAGTACACCGCCAAACGTGCCCCGCAACGCAAATGCGGTTGGACTCCAGCCGCCCGGCATACCCGCGAATGCGCCCGCGGAGATGCCCCCGAGCACCCCGTTTTTGAAAGCTAACGCCCAGCTACCGGTAACCTGGTAGGTCTGCACGGCATTGTAACCAGCCAATACCGCCGGGCAGGCGGCCTGTGCCATTATACAAACGCCCACCTGGACTACAGCGTTCAGTGTAGGGTTCTGTGACAGCTTATAGTGTATGGCCCGGCCATTCAGCCAGCGGTCCCGAAAACGCGTCCACTTGCTGTAGCCGCTGGGGTCAGTGTAACTGAGGGGGTTATTGTGCACGTAGGCGTAGCGGTTGTAGCCCTGCACACTGGCCACATCATCAATCACGGGATCGGCGGAGACAAACCTTGAAAGTGTTGGGTCGTAAACCCGACCATTCATGTGTATCAGGCCCACGGCGTCGAGCATTTCGTGGCCGGTATAGCCCCGGTTACTGGTGAGGTGATTGAAGCTGCCCACCCCAAGTGTGGCGATGATATTTTCCGGTGTGCCGAGCTGTTCCCAGGAGAACGGGGCCCTGCGCTTGCCCCAGGGGTCAAAACTATAGACCAGCTTATTGCCCAAGTGGTCTTTTGCCACCTGGCCGGCTTCGGTGGTAATCACATCCAGGCTGCCTTGCAGGTCCTTGAGCAGGTAGCGGATCTCTCTGCCGGTAACCTGATCCGATTGATCCAGATCCACAGTTTCCATTGCCACTCCGGCAAGGCTTCTGCGGTAATAGGCTTTGACAAAGCTGCCATTTCGGGTCCGTTCAATGACTTTTTCAACACCGCCGAGCTGTAAGGTGGTAACGCTGCCATTGCCGTTGTCATCCACCCGCTTGTAGCGGTTGCGGTCCGGGCCGTAGAGAAGGCGGGTACTGTGGCTGCCCTTTTCAATCAGGGTGGGCTTGTCGAAAACGCTGTATTGCAGGATGCGACCGCTGCCGTCACCCACCAGGTTGCCATTGTTGTCGTACTGGTAACTGATGCTGCCGATGCTGGTGCCGGTGACGGCGTGGGGCTGTGGGCCGTTGTAGCTGTAGTTGCCCACACCGGTCTTGAAGGTGATGTTACCGCCGCTATCGTACCGGACCTCCTGTACATCTGCCTGGCTTCCGCTGTTATAGAGGTAGGCGTAGCGCAGGCGGTTGAGATCGTCGTACTGATAGACTTCTTCCAGACTTTTTTGGTAGCTGCCATCGCCGCTCTGGTCGGTTTTCGACATCAGGTTGCCAATGGTGTACCAATCATAGTGCAGGTTCTGTATCTGACCGATGCCGGGGGCAATATCGGTGAGAATATCGGTAAGACGATGGCTCCGGGGATCGTACTGATAGGTTGTGGTGAGACCGTTACCCAGCCTGACCTCCCTCACCTGGCCATGGGTGGTCATAGCTTCCACAGTGTAATAAAAACCGCTTCCGACCGGGGCCCGCAAGTCGCGCACGCCCTGTTTGTAGCCATAGGCGTTGTAAACGGTCTCCACACCATAGAGGTAGTCGCCCTGTTGGCCCACCTGCTGGTTGCTGGCGTCGAAGTTTTTTACAGCACGGCTGTACTTGTCGTAGGTGACTTTTTCGAAGAAGTCACCGTCACCGCCGATCAACCCCAGGGAAGTGGTGGTTTCCCCCAGGCGACCGTACTGGTCGTAATGCAGTAACTTGAGGTGACCGAGATCTTCCAGGTTGGGGCTGCAACCACCTTGAATGGCCACCGGCGCTTGGGCGACGGCCACCAGTTTGCCATCGAACCGGTAGAGGGAATCGCAGCCCGGGTCTTGATCGTAGTACCAGCGGGCGAACTGCTGCAGGTCACCGTTTTGGCTGAGCGAGTCGAAGTTTTTGTAATCCGCACGGGTGATCATACGCCCCAGGGCGTCGTAGGTCATGGCGGTACCCTGAGCCTTGGCATCCCTCTGCCAGTGCAGTTCGCCAAAACCGGTGTAGCCGTAGGTCCAGGTACCCTTGTCCGGGTCGATCATTTTGTCTTTGCGGCCCAACTGGTCGTATTCGATACTGGTGAGTGCCGTCTGCAGGCCGCTGCTGTCGAGTACCTTGACGTTTTTCAGCTTGCCGTCAGCGTAGTAGCTGTATTGCAGCTTGCCACCGATAGCGTCCGTGATTTCAACCGCCTCACCGAGGAGATTGTTTTGCGTGGTTTTACTCTGGCCACAATTGGTCACTGTGATCGAAAGCTCATTGTAAACCGTGGCAACATCGCACTGGCCGTCCGGTGCATCCACCAGGGTGGTACGGCCGAGTAAATCATAGTGGTAGAAAGACCAGCGCGGATTGCTGCCGGTGTGGGGTTCCGACACCGCCTTGACCCGCGACTGCGCATCGTATTGGGTATCCACATAGATCGGGTTGCCGTTGAAGCCCTGTGTCTGTTTGCGAACCTCCCGCCCCAGGCGGTCGTGATAGGTGATAACCCGGGTCTGGTCGATACCGGTCGTGGTAGATTTGTAATGGGCAGGAACACCGGCCACCGTGGGACAAGTCACGGTCGCACTGCACAGTGTTTTCAGGGTGGTGCTGTGGCTGCCGGTTTCAACATATTCAAAATAGGCATGGCCATATTGTGAATAAGCGCGGCTGGTGGCCACGCCACTGATATCCAGTGCTTTCCCTGCTGCACCGAAGGCATTGAAGTCCTGTAGCTGTGCGGTGGTCTGGTTCAGGGCGTTGATCCGGGTGGTCGCGTAGCGGCCATAGCCATCGTAAAGAGTCCGGGTCATGCGGCTGTTGCCAACGGCATCCGTGACTTTGACAGAGGTTCGATTGCCAAAGCGGTCGTGTTGATATTGGGTATGCAATTCGAGCCCGGTGCCCTTTGCTACCCATTCATCGGTGAGCAATCCGGTGATCGGATCGTAGCCGAAGTCTGCCTGGCGGGTAATGGCGAGCGCTGCCAGCCTGCCGAATCGCTCGGTGGTGACCGTGCTTTTGATTAAGCGCCCCGTGTGCCAACGGTTGCTGTCCGCCACATTGTTATAGTTGTTCTTGGTGGTCTGGTTTTGCAAGCGGTTGCCGGCTGCATCGAAGTTTTCAACGATCACCTCGGAGACATTGCCATACAGCAGGTCGGCCGTTTTGGCACGGTCGTAAATGGTCTGGGTGGCTTTATTGCCGAGGTAAGTGCCATCAAGCTCGTACAATTTATCGATGGCCTTACTAATATAGGGGAAAACCGTTTTACCGGTTGGCGCAAACGCATCCAGTTCGTTCACTGAGCAACTGATCAAAATTTGGCTGGTATCGCTACAGGCAGCAGGAACGGCAATATTGCCCAGGCTCGGTTCGATGACCTTGGCCGTTTCCTCTGGCATGCCGATATAAGGGTAGTCCTGGCGGTAGTAAGTGGTGGTCTTGACCTGGTTCTGCGGGTCGTAACTGGTGACCTGCTCGAAGCCCAAAAAGCCGCGGCCCCCGCCCTGCATGCGACCCTTGGCGTAGTGATAGTGCACTTCTACCGTGTTGGCGTCATTGTTGGCTGCCGGCGCATCCGAGGTAACCTTCTGTACCACATACATGGGGGAGTAGAGATCGAATACCGGCGAACCATTACCGTAATCCAACCCGGAGGCGCCCGTGGTGCGGGTGTAAACATTACTGGAAGCGTCATTCAGGCGGGCATACCGGATCTCGGTTTTCACCCCGAAACCATCGGTAATACGGCTCAATACATCTATTGGCCTGTTTTTGTGCTTGGGCTTGAGAATGCGCAGGTACTTCTCTGCAAACGGCACCCGGTTGTCGCAGGGATTACCCGAGGTAACGTCCTCAAGTTCCGAGCAGATTTCCAGAATTTCCCCACGGCCATCGCCATCCAGGTCCAAGGTGTAATGAAAGATGTCGGTCTCGTGCACACCCCAGACAAAGCCGGTATTCAAGGAAGTACCAAAACCGGTGGGCGTGTTGAGAAGAACATGCAGGGTGCCAAAGCTGCCGCTGACATCTTTTGGATACAGGATATCTGTAAGGCCATCATCATTCCAGTCATAGAGTAGAGGGTCTTCATCGACCTGGGAGGCCAGCGTTCCGGCACGAACAAAATTATCACCCGTAAAATGATATAAAGCCCATTGGGATTCATCATCTGAGCGATACAGCATATCTACCAGGCCATCCCCGTTAATATCTGCAAAACGCTGTTCTGATTTAAAAGCCTGCCAATGCTCTTGCTGCTGGAAGATGACACTGTGGCTGCCTGTTCCGGATGAGATAAGAATGGCGAAATGGTTCCAGATCAAAACCGGCGTATTGTTTGGGCATTCAAAGTGGGGGGGATCACATATCCATTTGGTGGTTACAATTGCACTGAAATCCGCAATGCCGTCATTGTTCAAATCAGAGACAATATCATTGTCCCTAATTGAGATGGCAACTCTCTGCCGGTCATAACCGGGGGGATAGGGAATCTCAGGCAGGTTCAGTATTTCCCGGGTCGTCTCTGCAGAGGCAAACTGGAGACCTCCACCCGGTTTCCGCTCCGTGAGCCGGACAACGGCGGCCACTTCTGCTTCATCACCGTACATCCCGTCATCGGCCTGAATTTTTAAATAATCCGGCAGTCCATCCCCGTTAAAATCATACATATTGCCTTTTTGATCGGGCTCATAGGGAATTGCGGTGGTGAGTTCGGTGCCGGAGAAGGCACTACCCAGTGATAGATTCACTTTCCAGGCGCTACCACTGCCTGCCGGTACGTGTAGCAGATCACTTTTGCCATCATCGTTGTAGTCCACCAGATGCCATTCTTTGTGGACATTGGAGCGCGCGCGGATCTGCGTATTCTGTGGGTTCAGGCCCCCATTGCCATCACCCAGGGCAATACGAAAATAATAGCGGTCATCATCATTGGTCCATGGATCTCCCGGCGATAATTTAATCCATACCAGGTCCTGTATGCCGTCACCGTTGATATCACCAGCCTTACCGCCTATAAAGTTACGGGAGAGCAAACTCGTATTGGGTGCATCGTCGCCAACTCCCATTGCGGTCAGCTCGGTGTACTTAAAACTGGTCGATGGCCGACAATTGTCACCAACACATTCCTCGATGGCCGCCATGCGCAGGCGGCCAGTGGCACCGGTCTCATAGGTGGGTACATAACGGCGCAGCTCGGTGCCATTGGCTTTAGAAGTGACGGAGGTGAGACGGCGTGTCAGGGATTTACTTTCGCCAAAAGCATAGCCATAAAGTTTGTCACTGCGGCTGCTGTCATAAACAAACCGGATCTCGTTGAGTGGGGCATCACTGGCATTGGCTGCATAATAAATAGTGTCAATCACATGTTCGCCAGTATCCGCATCCTTCAGGTAACGGTATTGAATATAGTTACCCGCGCTGTCCTCTTGCCGATTCAAGTGCCAGACATTGGCGGTATAGGCATCCTCGCTCAAGCCATAGTAGGAGATGGAACCATCCTTGCGATAAACCTCGAAGCCTTTGCCAGTGCCCACATTGGTGGAAACCAGTTTCACACGTATAAAGGAATCCAGCGAGGGTCGATACAGCGAGCCTACGCTACCCAAAGTACCGCTGATCAGTTTGAGGCGATGACCATCCAGGCAATACCGATCAAAGGCACTGCCGTTGACATTGTCCTCTTCCTGCGTGCGGCGACAGGCAGTGATTGCGGAGAGACCACTGATGCTCCACCCCATACCCAGAAGGCCATTGCCCCTTTCACTGTTGTAAGACAGTGCTACCGAGGGTACGGCGCCGCCGGAGGCGGGGCCGGTTATTATGGGAACGGTGTAGTTGGCCGCTCCGGATTCGGTGACCCGGAACTCACCGCCAACGATGCCTACCCGATCCGATGCCAATACCCCAGTAGCGGTATTGGGCAGTGCGGTCTCCCTGTGTGGCGGTACTTCAATAGCCACCGGCGGCTCGGATATTGCGACCTCCACAATGTCGGAGACGGTGTCTCCGGAACAGGGGGCATAGGCGGAAACCTGATTACAGGCGCGTACTTTGAAGGCATGGAAACCATCGTTAAGGGTATAGTCCCGGGATAAGCTCTGTAAATCCGTATGGGCACGCTTGTCGCCTTCATGCCAGGTGATGGGACCATCAGATGCATTTGCGCTACCGGGGATCACTTCGTAGTATTTTACATTGCCGCCGGCAGCCCCCCAGTTGAGATTGATGAAACCGGTACGGGTAAAAGTGGCCGATGGCTTGACTTCTCCCGGAGGGCTTGGACGCTCGGCAACAATCACACTGACGGCACTGCTGGTAGGGCAGTTGTTCTCACGTGAGCAACGTAAATTGAAAGCTTTGACCGTATAGGTATAGTTACCATCACTGCGCTTGGGAAGGGTGTAAGTATGCGGCGCATTGGGTGTTTGCGGGTCACTGGCCAGGGTTTTTGCTAATTGCCCGTTCTGATAGATTTCGTATTGATAGACGTCTTGGTTTTTTAAATCCGTCCACCGCAGGGAAATAACGCCGTCATCATCGTTGGGCAGTGACTCTATCGCCGGTTTGGTGGGTATAACCTGATTCCACACCTCAAGGGATACCGGATTGCTCCAGCTGCTGCTACAGCCGGCACTGTTACAGTTTTTGGTGCGAAATTCCCATGTTCCATCCCCCAGCCCGGTTACTTCGAAAGAATGGCTTGCCGCGGTGGAGTAATTACCCTCCCCTGGCCAGCTACCACTCTGGCGTTTTTGCCAGCGCACCGTGTTGATGGGCCCGGAGCTGTTGGAGGTAATAACAGTATTGCCATCATAGGAAACGGTGTGCTGAGCAGAGACTGTCGGCTTGCCCGGTGCCAGCACGATAGTAATTGAATCGCTTGCACGCCCTAAATCGATACATTCACTACTGGGGCATCGATAACTTTCCAGGCGATAGTGATAGGTACCACTGGCAGGCACTGTATCGATATAAACGCCGTTTTCCACTCCGGCGGCCCGAAACAATTGCTCGCTGTTGCGGGACAGCACGAGATATTGTCCTCCCGCCCATTCGGCATCCCACACCAGTGTCACCTTTGCGCCCTGGTGAGATTGTATAAAGAAATCAGGAAAATCCGTATTTACCTGCTTGAAGCCAGTAAAGTTTCCACAGGACCGTACCCCCGAATAAGTACTGCATGCGCGGACCCTGTAGGAATAGGTTCCGCTTTTCGTTTTGGTATATGACCTGGATGTCCCACTTTGAGTCCAGCTTGCGGAAGTTTCACCGGTTTCCTCGACTCGGTAGGTTATATCGCCATCTCCGCTAACGGCATTCCAGCGAATCGCATAAATGCCATCTGCGGATGACGAGGGTACAGTGAAACCGCCAGGGACCCCGGGGGCCCTGGAAACAATCAGGTTATCGGAGGTTTTATAATTCCCGGTTACACCGTTTTTAACCGCAGCAACCCGATACCGATAGGTGCCGGTTGAGCGTCCAGACAGGGTCTTACTGGTTGAGGAGCCGGTATAAACCGAAGACCAACTGCCACCGTTTCTCTGCTCCCGCAGTATATAGCTGTCGCGCCCGGATACGGCATTCCAGGAAACCGTGAAGCTGCCACTGGTTGAAGACCCGGGCAGGTTAATGGCGCCTGGGGTTCTGACAACGGTGATCGCCTTGATTGCCGTATAACCACTACAAGCCACATAACAGGCTCTGACTTGATATTCGTACACGCCGGAAAGACGGCCGGAAACCGAGGTTTGTCTGCCGGAACCACTATAAACCGTAGCCCAACTCCCTGCGTTTTTTCGCTCTCTCAGTTGGTACTTACCCGGATTTCCAGGGGCAGCGCCCCAGCCGATAGTAAATGCACCGGTTTTATTGTTGGCAGCAAGCGTGATCCCGCCGGGCTTTGGGATACTGACCTTGACCGTATGGCGACCACTCAATATCCAGGAACCCCCCGGATTATTGAATGTGCCCTGCGGTTCTGGGTTCAGCCTCTGCGGAGCCAGTGGTACATTTGCACCAATTTTATTGTCACTCCCAGGAATAGAAGAAAGCAGGCAGGTTGGGCACGGGTCGTACCAATTCTTGTAGTAAAATTCCACTTTGTAACTGGCGGAATTGGAAACTGAAAAAGTAAAACTGCCCCCTCTTGTGCTCGCGGTATGGGTTGACTTTAAACTGCCATTGCGAAAAAGCCGGAGTTCAGCAGCAACCGGGGTGGCGGAAGGATTTACAGAGTAATGGATTGTAAACTGGCCGGTGGTGTTACTGGCAGGTCCGCTTACATCAGCCAACACTGTGCCAGATATCAGCCCAAGGGCCAATATCAAAATAGATCGTACTACAAACACCTTACCCACTCCAAAACTTTCAAGCTGTTATTTTTTACGTACCCAATCCAGCAAGGTGGTTAAAATCAGCCTGTTTGGAGTGAACCGCGCTATAATTTTGAGCTTCCCAAATCACCATTTGGGAACCATCTTAGAATTTTTGGCTTTATGAATTGAATACCCGGAAATTCCCGCAACAGGAAAAGTGAAGTGGTAAAAGCGTACGCTTTACAGGCCCTTCAAGTACCGAAACAGCAGAACCCCTGGCAATCAGATGTTTCAATTCAGCAAACGCAAACTTATCAGATTTTTTTCATTTTACTTGCTATACAGATATCAAGGAAATGAAATAAGCGCCAAATTTAATTATTCCCCTATAACGAGATACAAATATTTTCCTAATTGCCACTCTTGCCAAGCCACACAACCCTGCCTATAAAGACAGTTATCTTGTTGATCCGCAAGGGAGTCTGCCATGGTCTACAACAAAGCGCAGATTTAGAAAGGTATCAACCTGAGTGTGTTCCACAAACAGTGCGGTACAGAAAAGCATTGCTTCGGCGCACTTCATTGCGGGTGGTGGTCGGAAGGTTTCCGCTGTCCTTGATCAGCCCCACCGTGGTGATCCAGTTTAAATGTTAGTGCATTGTGGGCCAGTGCTCTTTCTCTACAGTCGTTTCCGGGGCTGGTGGGCGGTAGCCCAATGCACTGTGTGGCCCCTTGGTATTGCAGTGCGCCTCCACTCTTCAATGATAATCTCCACCTCTTGTGGCATTAGGATATTTCACCGTTCAGGAACTCATCGCTTAGCCGGGCGTTGAAGCTTTCACAGTACCCATTCTCCCTGGGCGAGCCTGGCTCTGTGTAAGCCGCCTATGCGTCAAGAGAGGCAAGCCTCTGATCGCCTGTGCAGTGAATCCAGGACCACTGCCCAATACCTGCCTGCGATACAACCAAAATATGCACAACGCATCTGGCGGAGTTCCAGTAACATTTTAACCGTAGACTCGACCTGGTGGGTTTATTTCCCGGCTTACCTACATTTCTCTGCGGACGCCGACAACGCCATAAAGATGACTTAAGCTTGGCCTATCTTGGATGGTAATTAGATAAAATGATGAATTTCAAAAAAGCTCTCGGGTTTTCAGCAGCCCGCCAGGGTAATCGCAACCCATCCAGTGCGGTTCTACATTTTTGCAAGACACTCCCAAAGTGACAAGGCTACAGGCCCGATAGACAGTGCCGAGGACCGGAAAGCATATAGATTCAGCTCCACAGGATAACGTGTAAAGTTCAAGGGTATTTCGCGCAACCTGTCTGCGCACAGCTCGTTTTCAATAAGGTGACGTGGCAATCGCCCCCAACCAAGTCCTGCAAGCAGCAGCTCCTTTTTCATTTTCAGGTCACTGACATACCAGACACGCTGTCCCTTTTGAACCCCGAAATCTCTATCAAATTCTCCCTGCGGGGTTACAGAGTCGCTTATCAGGATTTGGTGAAACTTCCGCAAATCCTTAATATTCTTGATGTCGGTTGGGGAATTACAAGCCCTGGGTGCTGCAACATTGACTAATTCAATTTGTTTCAAAGGAATATAATCAAACTCTTTTTCTTCAAGAGTAGTCAAGTGAATGGGTGCGATGCCAATATCGGCGGTGCCGCTCTGTACACTCACGACCGCACCAGAGAGGATTTCAGTACGGATAATAACCCTTGTCTCGGGATAATCGGTTTGCAGCGATTGCAAACGGGGAGCGAGAACCGAAATGTCGCACATGGCATCCACTGCAATTGTAATCTGCTCTTCATTGCTCTGTTCAAAGTGCTCAATAAGCTGGCTAAGGTCATCGACTTCTGTCGTCACCCGCAGCGACTGCAGATACACCCTTTTTCCAATTGAAGTTAGCTCGAGGCGATAACCCGTTCTGTCGAATAGGTCTGTATTCATTTGGGCTTCCAAAGCCTTTACTGCCAAGCTAATGGCCGGCTGGGTTTTGTTGAGTTTTTCAGCTGCCGCTTTGACGGAGCCTGTTTCCACAACCGCTTGCAGAACCTTCAGTTGGTCTAGCTTCATAACGATCTTTATTAGCAAAATTAATATTAATGTTAAGTATTATTAAATATATTTTATACTATAGTTTATTTATGGTGGCCAGCAACAATAACCTATTAAGGGATAAACCATGAAAAAAGCCACACTGAAATCTGCCGTAATTATGGGCATTACCATGCTACTAGCGTTGACATTTCTTGCTGCAGGCCTGACGAAATTTGCGGGGGTCACACAAGTTGTTCTGCCTTTTGAGCGCCTCGGGATGCCGTTTATGGCCAAAGTCATCGGCTTGCTTGAAATCGCAGGTGCCATTGGCCTGCTTATCCCGCGCTTGCGCCATTTAGCCGCTCTTGGACTATCGGCGATTATGCTAGGGGCAATTGTCTATCACCTAACGCTAGACCCGGAGAAAGCAGCACTGCCTGGCATCATCCTCTTGATTTTTTGCGGGTCCCTGGCCTGGATTCAACGCCCTGCGCCCTCTGATCCCATTTTGGGCTAACTCAGCCAAAGGAAAAAGACAATGAAACACATTATTGCGAGGAGCACCGCCCAACCTGAGAAGGTGGGACCTTTTGATATTGTGCGAGCCCTGCCGAATCACTCAGTGCAAACTGTCGGGCCAGTCATCTTTCTCGACCACATGCCCGAAAAAGAATTTGCCCCTAATGCGCTACCTGCTTTAGATGGGTCTTTTGCACACCCTCACCGGGGCATCGCAACCTTTACCTACCTTATAAAGGGCGAGCTAGCTCACCTCGACAGCCAGAGTGGCCGCGGGATTATCCAGGAAGGTGGTGTGCAATGGATGAACGCCGGGAATGGCATTATCCATGACGAGGGCTTTCCGGATAACTTTCGTGCCCGTCGTGGATCTTTTTATGGTTTCCAGTTTTGGGTGAATCTTCCTTCCAAAAACAAGGCCGCAAGGCCCGATTATATGCCGGTACAAGCAAAAGATTTGCCTGTTATTGAGTTGCCAGCAGGAGCAGGTACGCTCAAAGTCCTGCTTGGGGAATACAAAGACCAGAGATCACCAATTCCAGCTTTCACCGAACAGTTTATTTGGCATATTCATTTGATTTCTGATCAGGTGGTGGAGGTTCCAACGAAATCCGGCTTCGAATATGGAGGCTATCTTCCCACTGCGACTGCCAGGATCAGCGGCGAAGAGGTTTCCCGTCGTGAGTTCTTTTTATTCGAAAATAACAGCGATGCAATTTCTCTCCAAAGCCCGTCAGGACAGAGCATGGATATACTGCTCTTTGGTGGCGAGCCTTATCTTGAATCAATCGTCTCGCATGGTCCTTTTGTTATGAATACACCTGAAGAAATCACACTGGCCTATTCTGATTTCCGCAGCGGAAAATATGGAAAAATCAACTATAAGGCGCTTTGAATTTATACTGCTTTATTCACAAAACTCAGCAGAAACGCATCTGGGAAATAGTTTGATAGCATCATATGCTGAAAACTCCAAGGCTATTGTCGTAAACGCCATTGGCGAATGCACCGTGTATCGGTATTGCATATCCCTATGAAATGTATGAAAAATTTGTGATTTAAAATTAATCCTGAAATCCCAAATATCTTTGTCAAAGCCCAATACATATAGCACTACTCAACCGCTATTTTTATTGACGCCAATCCATTTGAGTGAAATTGAAAAATAGGAAGTATCCATGAATAATCTACTCCCCGGACAAGCAGAAGCGATAGCGGAAGTCAATGCATTGCGTGAGCGAATTTCCAGGGCAGATATCGACACGATGTCCCTGCTTCTTGGTCAAGCCTATACGCACCATGCATGGACAGATAAGCCGGTATCCAATGCGAGCTTGAAAGATGCATATGATCTAGCCAAAATGGGGCCGACCGGTATGAATATTCAGCCGATGCGACTGGTTTTTTTACGTGGTGAAGCAAAAGAAACTCGACTTGTTCCACATATGCTGGATTCTAACCAGACCAAAACAAGCGCTGCACCGGTAACCGCCATCTTGGCAAACGATCATGCCTTCTATAAAAATATGAGTCGTACATTCCCGATTATTCCAAACGCCTCAGAAATGTTTTCAAACCATAAATCCTTTGCGTATGAAAATGCAGAGCGGAATGGTACCTTGCAAGCCGCTTACTTCTTGCTTGCTCTGCGCTCGGTTGGTCTGGACGTTGCACCCATGTCAGGCTTCGACTCTGACAAAGTCAATAAAGAATTCTTCGAGGGTACCGAGGTTACCGTCAACTTTATTATGAATATTGGATATGGCGACAGTAACGCCGTATACCCCCGGTTACCGCGCCTCGATTTCGAGGAAATTTCGCAACTGTTTTAAGCAATGCATCAAATTATGGGATTTAAATGAGGCAAACCCGCTTTGTTGGCACCCTTGGCGCATCCAGGCAGGAAGCAATCTTATGGGGCATGGTTTGTAGCAGGTCATGATTGAGGGCGGATCACGATGCCTTACCATCCGCGCCAGGAATTGCCTCTAGTGGTCCATTATTTCCCCCTAGTTAGCTAAGTTTATCCCCTGCCCTAGCGGGCGGGATACCATCATTGTACTGATGGAGACGCTGCCAGTTGTGGTAGATCATCAGCTAGTCACTGGTGTTTCGACCAGTCCCTGCGATAAAAAGTAACCCGGCACCAGTGCCCACCCGCCTTTCAGGCTGCGCAATAGCCGCTCCCTCGGGGCATGGTGCCAACCGTTTCCACGGCGACTCATACCCTGCGCCATCTGATACCCGCAAAAGCCAGCGTCCAGTTGCCGCTACCCGGGCCGGTCTGCACGGCATTGTCACCAGCCAATAGCCGGGCAGGCGGCCTGTGCCCTTATAACAAAACACACCGGAACTCCAGCGTTCAATGTGGCGTGATCCCTGTGGCGATCAGGGGGTGATCCGTATGCTGGCACAGGTCCAGCAAAAGGCCATGCGCCCCATCCCGAAAAATACGATACTCAAGGGGCGACCGCCTACCCGGATGCCCACGGTGGAAGCTTTCTGGCCTTTGCTGCTTATAAGATTGTGGCCTCACAGGAAACATTCAGGTTTATGGCGGACCCTCCCCACTGAGAGAGGCAACTTCTAAAGGGTTTCCATTGCCCAGCGCCCGCTCCTTTTGGATACGCAAATACACTTCTTCCCGGTGCACGGGCAGGGATTTAGGGGCCGCGATGCCCACCCTGACCTGGTTACCCGTGATACTCAATACGGTGACGGAAACATTGGTTCCGATTCTGAGGTTCTCGCCGGGCCGGCGTTTTACAACCAACATAAGCCTTTCCTTCCGGGTTGCAGATCCCGGGCTGACTTTTTTTGTGATGGGCGTATTTGAACAGTCACAAAAGAAAGCGGAGGGGCGCGGGAACGGTAAGCGGTAAAGCAGAACCGGCGGACGCAACGCGCCCAGGGCCTGGGTAACTGCGACAGGCGCTTGCAGGGGCCCCGCTTTATTGAAGACGAGCGGGCTTCTAGCGTATTATCCATATAGCCATTTTGATACTTAGGTTATCAATTTGGTTAGCTGGCCCTTTGGTGCTCCCACACCTTGGGTCAGCGCCTTTTACTTACGCTTAGGTCACGTACCGTTCTCCTGCTGTCGGGAAGGCTCTTTCAGAAAATGCCCGGGCTGGAAACTGCCCGGGCTTTTTGGGCCCCTTGCGCTACTGGCTCGCAAAAACCGGCCCAAATACCGATAAAAGTCTTAGGATTCTACGCCGCTTTGACACGAAAGAAAACGCAATGCAATCCAATAAGATCATTTGGATGCCTATATTTCTTACCGTAAGGACCCGGGAAAACCGCAGTGCCCTTTTAAAAAGAGCCGGTGCCACCAAGGGCTGTTCCCGCTTCATATAGGCAACCATAGGAAGGCACTGGCCATAGCGGCTGTGTTTGATAGCACTGTTTGAATTCCTCGAAACGTGAGGCATTCGCGTGGTTGTGCCTCAACCGTGCATCCGCATTCTCTACCAGAGGCCGATTTGGTAGAGTTCCCTACCGAAATCCGCGTTGCGTTGCGCATTGCGGGCATCCCCGCCTTGGCACCCTGTTGCGCTTTAGGGTAACGTCCATGCACAGAAACCCATTCCATCGCCGGATCTACAACCAGTGCTTAAAAGACTGTCTGTCTCTTGCCTGACGCGGACCAGGCATCGCTGCACTCGTACAGCGTATCTCAATATTCAAAGACTTTTGGTAGATTGCTCCAGGGGCAATCGGTACGATCTGGATAAAACCTGCCCATAAAAATCAAACCGAAACCACGTATTATATTGTAAAAACCTCCCCCCAGTTTTGACCGGTATGAATCACTGAATATTCATCCGGGCATTGCACGCTCACTTTATCGCGATGCCAGCACTTCAACAATGTGCGCTGGTTCTTATCAATTCATAAGCTACATCCAAACAAATTCAGCCCAAAGTACCTTATTTCATTACAGACTCCAATTTGTTACCTTATTTTTAAACAGACCACTAACTGTATGATAGGCAAGCCCCATGGGGGAGAGCACAGGCGGTAGCCGGTACTTATTCTGGGTAAGATACCCGTTGTGCCCCAAAAATTTATCGATTGGCGCCCGGCCAACCTGATCAGGAGATGTACAAAAGCAGAATGAAATAGAACGTCTGTTCCAGCGGCTGAAGCATTTCAAAAACGCTGCAGGCGCTTTGATCATCTGAAGGTAATATATCAATTTTTTTCGCATTGCTGGCAGGGTGATTAAGTTCACAAGAATTTGCCATCACAGAAAATTCTATTGCCCGCCTATATCCCCCGGTATAGCATTCTGTTATGACCAAGATGCATCTGCTCACTACCAGCCTATTATTGTGCTTGCCCATGGTTTGTTTTGCCCAACAAACCCTGCCACCTCAGATGTACTTAAAACATCATCACATAATTCCCAAACCCGAAGGTACTATCACTTACCATGGCAATAAACCGGTTTTTAAAAATTCAAGGGTTGATTATCAATCTACTCAAATAATATCAGATAGCCATGGCTGTAAAATAAAGATATTGAGACTTTCACCGAAAATCGCAGAAAAACGCTGTGCAAACCCCAAACCCTATACCAGCCTGCTATTTGGCCCCCAATCTGAGCGCTCTGTTCAGTTAGCGCCTGGTCAGTATTTATCTAATAGTGGAGCACGGTTTGTTTATTTGTCAGATGGAACCGTGCTTTCGAGAAAGACCGGTGACACTGTTAAGCCGCCTCTCAGTGGAAATCTCAAGCGATTGGTAAATACGAGTAAAAAAATTTATTGGCCCGGCAAAGATCGATTACTTTTTTATAGACTTTTTGGCGAAAAAAAACTCAGGGGCTGGTATCAATATGACTATCGCCAACGGCAGTGGCAGCATCTGGCAAAAATAGAAACCCATCGACGGGGTATTTGGTTTGGTATCCCGAGGGTGGTTGATTCTATGGTATTGGTTGATGATCAATGGCTGGTGGCACTGGAAAGCGATAATTTCAGAGGGGATACATGGCTGGATATCAGCCTGTATCACGCCGAAACCATGGAGCTGGAACAGAGAATACGCCTCGAAAAGGGCGGCACACCGGGGGTAAAAGTTTTGGAAGTATTTGGTGAAAATCAATTGGTAGCTGCCTACTACCTTGGAGGTACCTATCATCTGCGTATCTTTGAGTTGAAATAACTATGGCCTAGAGAATAACTGATAGATATTACAATCTTTGAGCAGGAAACTGAAAAATGATTCGTTGACAATAAATATCATGAGCACGATACGACTTAATGATAGATAGAGGGAGCCACTGACTATGGCTATTTTTTGCTGGTGGTTTCCATTTACATAGACTGACTTTATTCAAAGTTACATGGAGTAGTTATGGGTCTTACGATTGAGAGGCTGGCAACTATAGTTGCTTTATCCTGGGGGCTGCTGTGGAGCAGTGAATCTTTAGCATTCAAACAAAGATATCATGAAGAAATGACCGAACAACTCCTGCAGCAACAGGAGTTTGACCGGCAATCTTCTGATGAAGCAGGGGATGCCAACTGGTATACCGATGTCAAAGAACAGCTAGACCCCAGCGCCCACGCAGATAACAACCTCCTGGATTCGGCTTCTGCCCGCCTGGCAGAAAAACGCGATCTTATTGTTGAGGCCCTGTTACAGTGCGATAAGCGGGAAGCCCTGGATCAGTTGGGCCGCGCCTTGCACACAGTGCAGGATATCTATTCTCATTCCAATTCGGTTGACAACAATATCCCAGTGGGGGATATCTTTGAATTAGCAAACGGAAGTCAATACCAGTGTGACAGCAATAATAATTTTGCTCCAGACGGCCTTGTAACGGGATATTTTTCGCTTTCCGGAATTTTAAGTGGCAACCAATGCCGGGGTATGCCCGATGGCATGTGTTGTCACAGAGAACTCAACAAAGATAGCCCCAGTGAACCAAACGGCAACCAGCATGCAGCGGCCTATAGTGCGGCAGAGCAGGGTACACAGGCGTTTTTAGATAGTGTTGTTGAGCAATTAAATGCTCGCGCCTCATCACCGGAGCAGGCGCAGCAGTTGATTAAAATTCTCAAGAAACGTATGCGTCGCACGGCATTTGTTATTGATGTATCGGGCAGTATGGATACGGAAATTTCTGGCGTCAAAAGTTACCTCGCCGGTGAAATAGCCAACATGAAGACCAACCCGGAGGAATCTCATAAACTCGGACTGGTCACCTTTGCCGATCATGTAGACAGTACCGGATTCAGTTGTGATCTGGATGAGATTTTAACCGAAGTGAATGCACTGAAGGCGGGCGGAGGGAGCGGCTGCGGCGAGGCCTCGAACCGAGCACTGCTTTCTGCTTTAAGGGATTTTCCTCGCGGTCGCAGCGATATGTATGTACCTGGCGGATCGATAATATTCGCTTCAGATGAGCCAGCCTATAACCCTAGCCTGGGCTATCAGATTGTGCAGTTGGCCCGGCAAAAGCGCATTAGGATTAATACGATTGCCACCGTTGATACCTCCTGTGATCAGCGTTCAGCGCAGGCTAGATCTTTGTCAGCGATGGAGATGGCAGATAGTGTTCCTGATCCTCTGACTTCCGCTTCCACCTATGCCCAATATGGGGCTATTGCCAAAGAAACCGGCGGTATATTTCTCGGGGTCAATAAAGCGCGGGCGGAAGCTGCCATTGAGCTGTTAATGGAAATGGATAATGCCAATCGCGCTTTAATTTCAGAACAGGTGATCAACACGCAGGCAACCGACACACTGATGATTGTCATTCCTGTCGATGATTCTCTGAGTGATAAACTGCAGCTATTATTTACCAGCGATGAAAACACTGAGTTTCCGGATATCAGTGTCGAAGACCCCGCCGGGCAGTTGTTGGATATATCAGATCCTCAATTAAACCCACAGCGCCTGGGCTCTGCCAATATTATTGAAATTGACTCACCTCAGGTGGGCCTGTGGAAACTGCATCTTACCGGTGCCTTTGAAGCCCGCCTGCAGGCTTACAGTTACAGTGCTCTTCAGACACAAGATATCCGCTTATCCAGCCTAACGAATGGGCTTAACGCCAGAGATGGTTTGCTGATACTCGATCGCATTCCGGTGAGTGGCGAGTCATTGGCCTTGCAAATCGGGTTATCTGAAAGTGTCAGCGAAGCCAGGTTGAGTGTACGTAATTTGCAGGGCCAGGTTTTAGCACAACCGGCAACGGTGTTGGACACCAATGGCAGGGTTATCAGTGCCACCTTTACGGTACCGGATGAAGCATTCTTGTTAGTGGCCGAGGGCAACACGGAATTGGGAGAGGCTTTTGCCCGTGTCGCCGCCACTATTGAACCGGAGCGCTTGAGCCTGGACCTGTTGGGCAATGAAGAGTCGGATCTCAATCAGCGTACATTGGTTGCTTTGAGTCAACCTGTGCTTAAATTTGAAATCACCAATGGCTTTGCGACTGCACAGGAGATTGAGTTTAATCTTTCCGGAGCAGAATCTGTAACCCTGGAATATCCAGCTACGGTGACGATTCCGGCCAATCAGAGCCACACCCTTGAAGTTTTGGTCACCATTGATCGGGCGGCGGAATGGAATAAGGTCACTACCTGGGTTGCCACCGTATCTTCCGTAAACGATCCCACGGAACGCCAAAGCCTTGTGATCGACGTCAAACTGGTACCTCCTGTGGAGATCATTGGGGACGAACAGGAGAATGTACTCACGGGATTTTATAACGATAATACGTTAATGGGTTTTGCTGAAAACGATATCCTGAGCGGAAGAGGTGGCAATGACACTTTGCTCGGCGGTGAGGGTGATGATGTGCTTCATGGTGACTCAGGCAGTGACCACCTTTATGGTGAAACTGGTGACGATGAACTGCACGGCGGTGACGACGATGATCAATATTATTACCAAGCCGGCGACGGTAATGATCGTGTGTTCGATACCCAGGGTTATGACCTCCTCAATCTTATGAATATTTCGCCTTCGCAAACTCTGTTACGGCGTCGTGGGAATGACCTGCTTGTCACCTTTTTGGGTCCTGACAGCAGTACTGAAAACAGTGTTCGGATCAATTCCCATTTCAGCTATACCGCCGGCCAGGTCTCTGCTGGTGCTTTGGAAGAAATCACCTTCGATGGTGGTATGAGTTGGGATTACCAGACGATTTTTATCAAGGCCATTGAGGGCTATGACGCTGACGATATTATCGAGGGCCATGCAGAAGACGATGTTATCAACGGCGGTAACGGACAGGATCAGATCGATGGTGGCAGGGGTAATGATATTATTCATGGAGAAGCGGACAATGACACTCTCAACGACTATTTGGGCAACAATCAACTCAATGGCGGCGCTGGCGCAGACACTATAGCCGGGTCTGGTGTTTTGCATGGCAATGAAGACAATGATAGCCTGAGCGGTAGAGGGGAACTTTACGGTGATAACGGCGATGATACGCTGACCGCTGAATCTGCATCCCGACTCGATGGTGGCGCTGACAATGATCAGTTATACGGTAGTGATGGAAATGATCAATTGTTTGGCGGAACTGGTGACGATATCTTGCAAGGCGATGTAACGCCCTTTGATTACGGTGATAATGCGTTTACCGGTGGCCCGGGAAAAGACATTCTCTATGGCGGTTATGGCCGTGATACCTATTATTATTACCGGGGTGATGGTGAAGATATCTTGACCGAAACCAAAATCGATGAAGCCTATAGCAACTTTGAAGCCTCGATCGACAGCCTGGTATTCGGCCCGACTATTAAAACCGAAGACGTTGAGTTTTATCGCATTGGTGAAAATCTGGAGCTGCGTTTTTCACAAGCAGGCGACAAGATTACCATTACTCATTGGTTTTTAGGCTTTAGTAACAGTGATCAAGACTATTTTAAAGTCAACCGTTTTGTTTTTCACGACGGCACTATCTGGAGTGATGTCGATGTAGAAAATAACATCATCTATCTGGGGACGCCTGGTGACGATATTCTTTTCGGCTACCGGGACAGATCAGAGACATTAGTCGGCCAGGGTGGGAATGATCAACTGAGCGGTGGTTCAGGCAATGATATCCTACAAGGGGGCGATGACGATGATCGTTACTATCACCACCCGGGGGATGGTTTGGATGTGATTATCGAACAACATGGCAATGATATACTCGTGCTGCGCGGTGGCATCACGGCATTCGACGAAAGAATCGAATACCTGAAGCAAGACGATGACCTAATCATTCGCTTTGATCAAGACTCGCAACAAATGATTCGTATCAAGGATCACTTCGCTGACGAGGCTAATGAAATAGAGCTACTCGGCCATTCTGAACGGGCCGTTGACGACAATCGGTTTGAGTTCGATATAATCCCCATGAGTGGTATTTACTCGCGTTTAGTGGATTTCGAAACCTGAGAACCTGTGACACTGGATAACGGTGGCAGCAACGTTTGTGCTGGAACCGACCAGGGTGAGTAAATCACCAATAGTATCAATGCCAAGGATGGCAATACTAGGGTATTTTTATTTGCCGAAAACAATAGACACAGTGGTAAAGCCGGAGGCGATTGGCTTGATGGAGGCACCGGTCAAGACACGTTCAAGAATGGGGTTCACACTACTTCCCCTGTGGGAGTAGAGGAAGATGGCCAGTCAAGGGTGTATAAACACGAAAAGCGCCTCATTGATGGCATTGCGTCACGGGATTATTTCCCACTTGCTAGGGCTGTTCCCGTTTGGATCTCCCCTATTGCTCAATAAGGGCAGGCTCGCATTGTTGAGGTTCTAACAAAGCGAGCTTGCAATGCCCCGATTAGTGCTCAGCGATCAGCACTGGCCAAAACTGTAGAGAATTTTACGATATAACACTCCGGTCTCTTGATGACCATTGTGGGCATTTTCTAACATAGGCGTACCGGCTGCCCATAGAGAGGTTAACCGAAGGACTTCGTAGACTGGAGAAAGCTGTATAAGCGCTTCATTGCCTGGGCCGTTGCACGGTTGAAACACGATCGCACGACTGCCCCCCCGCAGACAAACTCAATAAGGACTTTCAAACACAGCCGCTATGTCTTGTACTTTACTATGGCTACCTAGTGAAACGGGCATAGCCCCTAAAATATCACTATTAAAGGCGCTGATTTTTAGAGCGCCGAAACTATTCTGAACTCCAGTGCTTTTTGTTTATCTCTCTGTCTGGCTTCCCTCAAAACGGCAACCCTGCTGCTTGCCAGGGATTGCCATACCGCCCAGCCCCTAAGCGCTGCTCTATAGCGGGAGGTCTTTTACAGCCCAGTCAGTGACATGCGCGATAGGCTGGCGCCGTATTACCGGGTTGTGTATTTTCTACATTCTTATACACTCGGTAATAGCATTTCTTTCGTGTTTCTGTTTTTCGATTTTATCGAATCTTCTGATCAAAAAATAATGATCATCAAGGCCTTGTCACTCACAGCACTGGCAGATATCTAAATTAATATACCTGCGCCGTGGTTGAAAGATTTGTTCAATAAAAAACGTGTAACACTTGCGCCAAGGCGTGACTTGGCGCCTTAATTTTTTAAATTGGCCCAACGGGGTTCAGGGAAATGACTTTAAGGCTCTTTTGGATTATTTTGCTCGGTGCCGTTCTTGTTGGCTGTGACTCCAATAATAATAACAATCAGGTTCCCAGACTGTTATCCATCTCAATATTTCCCGCAGAAAACGCCGCGCGCGACCTGACCCTGGCGCCGGGCGAGACACAACAATATATTGCCCGGGCCAATTTCAGCAATGGCACCAGCTCCAATATTACCAACAGTGTGAATTGGCGAAGTGAAGATACCGCAGTGGTGACCGTCAATAACAGTGGTGTGGCCACGGCCGTAGCCCCGGGGAGTACCCGTATCTTCGCCAGCTTGGCGGGTATTTTCAGCAACCGAGCGCCGATCACTGTGAGCGGTGTTGTGCTCACCAGTATTCAAGTGACGCCAGCGGTGGTGAGCCTGCCCAAGGGCAACAGCCAGCAGCTCACGGCTCTGGGAACTTTCAGCGATGGGAGTACTGCCGATATCACCGACAGTGTGGCCTGGCGCAGTGACAACACCACAATTGCCACGGTGGATAGCCTGGGTGAGGTGGTGGCGCTGGCAGTGGGCAGTACCAGCATTTTTGCCAACCAGGGGGGCATTGTCAGCAATGCGGTGTCGGCGACCGTGACCAATGCCGTATTGACCAGTATCCAGGTGACCCCGGCAGTGGTAAGCCTGCCCTCGGGCAACAGCCAGCAGCTCACGGCCCTGGGCAATTTCAGCGATGGCAGCACTCTTGATATTTCCACCAGCGTGGACTGGGACAGCGACAACACCG
Organism: uncultured Microbulbifer sp.; assembly: GCF_947489355.1. GTDB lineage: Bacteria > Pseudomonadota > Gammaproteobacteria > Pseudomonadales > Cellvibrionaceae > Microbulbifer. Next base: position 24,591 of record NZ_CANLDD010000001.1, read on the forward strand.
CAATTGCCACAGTGGATAGCCTGGGTGAGGTCGTGGCGGTGGCGGTGGGCAGCACCAGCGTTTTTGCCAGCCAGGGGGCTATTGTCAGCAATACGGTTTCGGTGACCGTAACCAATGCGGTATTGACCAGCATCCAGGTCACCCCGGCAGTGGTAAGCCTGCCCGCGGGTAACAGCCAGCAGCTCACGGCCCTGGGCAATTTCAGCGATGGCAGCACCCTTGATATTACCAACAGCGTGGACTGGCACAGCGACAACACCGCAATTGCCACGGTGGATAGCCTGGGCGAGGTGGTGGCCGTGGCGGTAGGCAGCACCAGCGTTTTTGCCAGCCAGGGGGCTATTGTCAGCAATACGGTTTCGGTCACCGTAACCAGCGCAGTATTGACCAGTATCCAGGTAACGCCGGCGATGGTGAGCCTGCCCGCGGGCAACAGCCAGCAGCTCACGGCCCTGGGCAATTTCAGCGATGGCAGTTCCCTCGACATTACCACCAGCGTGGACTGGCACAGCGACAACACCGCAATTGCCACGGTGGATAGCCTGGGTGAGGTGGTGGCGGTGGCGGTGGGCAGCACCAGCGTTTTTGCCAGCCAGGGGGCTGTTGTCAGCAATACGGTGTCGGTCACCGTGACCAGTGCCGTATTGACCAGTATCCAGGTGACGCCGACGGCGGTGAGCCTGGCCCAGGGCGATAGCGAGCAACTCACCGCCACGGGCAATTTCAGCGATGGCGGCAGCGCCGATATCACCACCAGTGTGGATTGGCACAGTGACAACACCGCAATCGCCACGGTGGATAGCCTGGGTGAGGTCACAGGCGTGGGTGTCGGCAGCACCAGTGTATTTGCCAGCCAGGGTGGCATTGTCAGTAACACGGTGCCAGTCACAGTGACCAGTGCTGTTGTCCTGTGTAATATTGCCTCTTTTCAGGGAACGCAAGAGGATGTGGACGGCAATCTGGTGACGAAGACTTTTTATTGTGCACCGACACGTGCCCAGGTCGAGGCTACGGGAACCTTCGCTTCCCTGGAGACCTTTACTGAAGGCGGTGTGGAGTTTGCCACACTCGATTTTGATGACATGCTGGACTATTGTTTCGCCGCCTTTGGTGGCCTTCCCCCCTTCTCTGACTCGGCCTCTTTTGTCAATGCCAATTTGGTGGCGGGGTTCGGCGCGCCGCCCTTCTCCTGGCCTGTCTCGGAACCCTACCTTACCGTTAATGCTGCATTCGAGTATGTACCCATTACCTTGACCGGCGCTGGAGGGGCAATTGAAGGTCCGCCTGAACCGATCACACCGGCAATCCGGGCTGTGCCTATCTGCACCACCTCCCCCTAGCCCGGATTGGCATCTGCCGTCAGGTTCCGAAAGGGGGTCGCCAGGACTCTAACGCCGGGCTGTCCAGCAACAGCCCGGTCTCAATTAGCGTGTTATCTTGCACGGCCTGCTGCCGATCCGGAAGGCAGTTTCGCCCGAAGAAGTCTGACAGAACCCACCCTGCTGCTTATTGCAGCAATGGGCGGTCTGTGCGGCATTGGGCATTCGGCGTCTCCTGTCCACAGGATACTACCTGGCCGCACCGCAACCTATGCCCGTCGCAATTTCGTGATAATCTCATCCAGCTCTTATGGTATTTGAATTGCCTATTTGGCTCTCTGTTTCTTATTTGTGTGGAATGACTATTTCAATCGGGAGGACCTGGTCACTATATAGGATTTTATTTCCTGAAATTTCAGTGAAAAGCACATACTCTATTCCCCACTCAGATTCCCTGAGTGCAGACCTCCATATTCCAAAATTGATGCATTGACGGCTTTCTGCTAGCCTGACAGGCATGAATGTTCGATACGGTACCCAGAGCCCCCCACTCAGGTGATACATTGCATGCCCATATGGCAGAAGCCTGCGATTTAAAGTTTTAGCTTTTAATGGTGATCGATGCCCATTAAAAACCAGGGAATTTCTGTTCAGTCAATTTGACTTGCGTAGTCCAGCATGGAAATTTATCAAATCAAAACGTTCGTTGCCGTGGCCAGAGAGGGCAGCATTACCCGGGCGGCAGAGTGCCTGTATCTCAGCCAGCCTGCGGTGAGTGCACATATCAAAGCCATTGAGGAACAGCTGGGACTGGTATTATTTGAACGCAATACCAAAGGCATGCGCCTGACTGACGATGGCAAAAGACTGCTGAACAAGGCAGAAAAAATCCTTGCTACCCATCGGGATTTTATTGATGAGTCGTCTCGCATCAAAGGCGCACTGACTGGGAAATTTGTTGTTGGTGCCGGGAGTGAATCCTCCACACCAGCCATTGGCCACCTCCTTTCGAGTTTATCAGAACGCTGCCCCGGAGTGGATGTCAGGCTTCAATATTTTGAGCAGTCTATTGAGATGCTGAAGAGTTTGCGCAATGGTACTTTAGATGCCTGCTTCTATAACGAACCCAATGACCCTGCCCCCGACATTCACACGCTGGAAGTCTCCCGGTTCGGCATATTTCTGGCGGCACCGGCCGGGCTTGTGGTGAATTCACAGCCCCTGAATTGGCAGAGTCTCAGTGCAATGCCCTGGATTTCTCCCAATGCGGCCACCTGTTGTGGCCGGGCGGCAGAGAACTTGTTCAAGTTACACAATTTTCGCCCCAAGCAGATCATCAATGTGGATAGAGAAAACGTAATCCGCACGTTAATTTCCGGCGGGGTTGGCATTGGATTGCTGCATACCGACACCGCCCGTGAAACCCTCAATAATGGAGAAATCGATTTAATCTGTGAGGTACACAAGTCTGTCAAAGTTCTGTTTGCCTACCTGCCCACAAGAGAGCAGGATCCCCTGCTTGAAATTGCCAGTTCGATATTGCGCAGCAAAGCGCCCGGGTAGTACTGCCCGCCTGCTTTTCCCCAAGCGGCAGGCGCGCAGAGAGTGAGGATGGCGGACACCGGCGTAACAACCCCTGTAATACAGCGATTGGGCGCACCGTTTGGAGCTTGATAACGCACCCTGGTGGCCATTACCACTACGCCTCTTTTCGCGGTGCTTTGGAGGCACGTGGTTTTCCTAAAAAATCACCACAGGGCGTATGCCCGCACCCCCCCTACGACTGCTGAACCTGCATACACTGCCGGATTGTGGCCTGTACTGTCCTGCAAAGCCATTTCTGCAAATTCGCCCAATATGCCATTACTGGTGCTATTGCCGGGTGCTTTCACCGTGCCGGCCTTTCGGTGCCGATACCACTGGCCAGGGTCACTGGCTCAGGAATGCTGAGGTTAACCCTCACAAAATCCAAATTGTTGGGCCGGGAGGATGGAAAGATAATGTGATCCCGTTCGGGTCTCTTTTTTTTCGCAAGGAAAAGAAACCATGGAGTCAAGCAGTATGAAGGCAAACATTCCGGGCACTATTGCGTTGCACCCTATTGGTACGATACATACGGATTTCAATGCCCTGGGGCAATGCCCGCGGTCTGGCCGGTTTAACACCAACCACTCGGTCATTGAAATTGATGCGCAGTATCTGGAGGGCCTGTACAAAATCGAGTCTGCCACACATTTATTTATTTTATACTGGTTTGATCAATCTGATCGGACGCAATTGCAGCGGTGTGGTCGAAACGGCAAGGATGTCCGCGGTGTTTTTGCGAGCCGGTCCCCCAATCGACCCAATCCCATTGCACTGAGCCCGGTCAAGCTGATCCGTATTGAGGGCACTCGCCTCACCGTCAGCGGCCTCGACTGCCTGGATGGCACCAAGGTGGTGGATATCAAACCGTATATTCCCGCCGACGACAGGATTGAAGAGGCAAAAATAGGGTGGGACTATCCGGGCACTGAAGGGGACAAGGTGGAAAAATCCTCATACTCCAGCAGTAATCCGGACAAATGCCAATGCCATTTATTCAGAGATTCCTGAGGGAGATACTATGGAAAATTTTATTGGTTATGCAATATCCGGGTTATTAGTCTTATCGGCGGTATTACTCGGCTTGCTAATTCCAGGTGGTCCAATTGAGAACAGAAATTTTTCACATATAGCGCCTGCAATACTCGGTATGTTTAATACTTTTTTAACCGTGTTAGGCATTGCCAGCTTGTCTTTAGCTTATTTTTCCATTGGTGCAGGTAATCTTGCGCTCATTGCTTCCGCTATATGTGGAATATCCTATTTTCTGGTCTATGCCTTGGATTTAGCGAAGATTTTTCCTGTATCCCCAGATAAGATGCCTATAACACTATTCATTATCGAGGTTGCAGGGCTTATTCTCGCTATTCCTCTTACACTTTTATCGCTCTATTACCTATCATTGCCTAGGTCTGGAATACCTGAAATGGATATCTCAGCTTCAACTATAAATTCAATTCTAGTTGTTTTGCTCATTATTGGTATTGGCATTATAGCTTTTGCTACAAAAGCAGCAATGAGAAAATAGCAAACGGTTGTTGTCGCCCCTTCGGTGATCAGCCCCACCCATTGGCTGACCTAACGGTGGCCAGTGGTGAAAAATGGTTGGCAGAACTATCAGTAAAGAGTTAAGGGAGTTGGTTTTTCCATAAGATTGTTGGTTTTTCGTAGATCTGTGTGAAACCCCGGTTATATTCCCATTGACGAAGTGCACTTGCTGGATTTGTCGGTGTTACGTAAACTGAGACTGCTGTTTGAGCGCTTTTTCGAAAAATTACAAAAAGCTGAGCGGAAGATTACTGGCTCGCCGTCCTTCAGATACGCTGCTTTCTTTCAAGCCCTCAAGCACCAGAATGGGTTATACCTCCCTGAGAGTGCAGCACGCCTGTTTTTATCCGAGCTACAGGCGCTCATGTAGAGTATAACTTTGGTATCCAGATCGTTAGAATGCTGGGCATCGGTTTAACTACACCCCCTTCATTATAGTGATTTAGATGTTTTTGGCTTTCCCGAAAAATCGCTACAGAGTGTATGCCAGCACCACCTTTTCGACTGCTGAATCAGCACGAACCGCCAGAATGGGGGGCTGTGTTGCCTTCCAAAGGCATCTCTGGGAATTCCAAGCATTGTGCAATCATTGAAGCTATTACCGGGTTCTTTCACCGTGCCGGCTTTTCGGTGCCGATACCACTGGCCAGGGTCACTGGCTCAGGAATGCTGAGGTTAGCCCTCACAAAATGCAATTTGTTGGACCGGGAGGATGGAAAGATAATGTGATCCCGTTCGGGTCTCTTTTTTTGCAAGGAAAAGAAACTATGGAGTCAAGCAGTATGAAGGCAAACATTCCGGAAACAATTGCGTTGCACCCTATTGGTACGATCCATACGGATTTCAATGCCCTGGGGCAATGCCCACGCTCAGGCCGGTTTAACACCAACCACTCGGTCATTGAAATTGATGCGCAGTATCTGGAGGGCCTGTACAAAATCGAGTCTGCCACGCATTTATTTATTTTATACTGGTTTGATCAATCTGATCGGACGCAATTGCAGCGGTGTGGTCGAAACGGCAAGGATGTCCGCGGTGTTTTTGCGAGCCGGTCCCCCAATCGACCCAACCCCATTGCACTGAGCCCGGTCAAGCTGATCCGTATTGAGGGCACTCGCCTCACCGTCAGCGGCCTCGACTGCCTGGATGGCACCAAGGTGGTGGATATCAAACCGTATATTCCCGCTGACGACAGGATTGAAGAGGCAAAAATAGGGTGGGACTATCCGGGCACTGAAGGGGACAAGGTGGAAAACTCCCAGCACCCCAGCAGCAACCCGGACAAATGCCAATGCCATTCAGCCGCAGAGCATTAATCCAATACACGGCGTTATGGCCGTTTCTGGGCTTTGCCCTATCCCCTACAGGTGCCAATGGACGTGCAAACCGCCTTGTCATTGCCGATGAGGGGGGGGATCGCGGCCTTCCGGCCCCTTTTTTGCACCATAAGGATGGGATTGGCTATCTCTATACCAGCTATATTTTCGATACCCTGATTGCGCAAGACCGCACCGGTAAACTGGTTGGGGGCCTTGCCCGTGCCTGGCAGTTGTCCAGCGATGGTTTGAGTTGCACGATTACCCTTCGGGACAATATACGCTGGCATGACGGGAGTCCTCTGACCGCAAAGGATGTGGTGTTTACTGTTGCCTATATGGCAAAACATCCCTACCTGTTTGTCTCGACAGTAAAAATAGCGCGGGCAGTTGCGCTCAGTGCAAACCGGCTGAACATCCTCTTGCGGGAGCCCGATGCCGGGTTGCTGTCGGGTACCCTCCTCAACCTCCCCATACTGCCTGAACACCTCTATGCCGGGCACGCTTCGCCAGAGCGATTTACCAGCGGTTCGGCATTGATGGGGAGCGGGCCATATCGCTTTTCAGGCTACGACCGGGCGGAGGGTCGTTATTTTTTCAAGGGCAATACTGATTACTACCGGGGTGATCCCCTGTTTGACCAGATGGCTATCGTCACTATGGGACCAGACGCCGCACTGCGCGCCATGCGCTCCGGCGAGGTCGATCTCATCCCATTTTTACCCTATGACAGAGTCACACAAGCCAGATCCATGGGGTTTCAGGTTGTCACGGCAGCGAGTAATCACGTGGTACGGTTGCTCTTTAACAACCGAAACCGGTTTCAGGATCGTGACAGGCGCCATGCCTTGGCGTTTGCAATCCATCGAAAAGCGTTGATTGAAACCGTTCGCCAGGGCGAGGCAGCCCCGGCCGAGACCGGGTTTTTTCAGCCAAATTCTCCCTGGGGGGGAGACACTGCACTGCCTCCCTACGCCTTTGATCCGCAACAGGCACAAACCCTGCTGAGCAAATCCGGTTGGAGCAGGGATCAACACAAACGGTGGTGCTCGGATGGAGAGGTGATCCATCTGACACTGGTGACAGATACCCCATTAAGGCGCGAGGCGGTTGTTGTCTCCGAACAGCTGGAAAGTATCGGCCTGTCGGTTGATGTCCGCATTCTTGAGCGCACAGCGCTGCGGGAGGCCTTGCGCTCGGGTAATTTCGACTTGTCACTGCTGTCCACAAGCACCATGGGGGATCCCAGCGATCTGGCGCGTTACCTTGCGGGTGATTTCTGGAACGGTGATTATTTTGCCGGCAGCAGGGAGATGACGGCGCTTTTGGAGCAGCAGGCACAGGTTGTGAGTCTTCACCAACGCAAGGCATTGCTGGCGAAATTCCAGGCGCTCTACGCCTATGAACTGCCTTCCTACATGCTGTTTAACCCAAACTACGCCACGGCACACAACCATAAGATTGCACCGCGCTTTTTACCCGATGGTGTCGCCATCGGTATTCCTACCTCCGTCCACAAATCGGTTCTTGTGGGTTGACCGCGGTGTGTTCGGGGTTGAGCAGATCCAGGGTATAGCCGGGCTTTCCGCAGTAACGATATGGGCAATCCAGCTGTTTTAGCGACTTTTACCATGGTATTGATTGGATTCGTCAATCGATTATTGATCTTTGCCCTTTTACTCGTCATTACCTTTTATCTGCCCCGCCTGCTGCCGGGCGATCCACTGGAGGTCATGGTCGCCTCGGAATACACCCGTGGGCTGAATGCAGGGGAAATACAACAACTGCGCATTCACATGGGGTTCGAGGGGTCGTGGCTCGATCAACTGGCAGCCTACGGCTTTGGTATTTTACACGGGGACCTCGGCTACTCATTCCGACACGCTGCCCCGGTTGCCGATATTATTATCCAACCGCTGGGGTGGACGCTGTTTCTGATCCTGCTCGCCTTGCCGATTTTTCTTGTTACCGGCGTTGCCTGCGGGATTGAAGCGGGGCGTCAACCCCATGGTGGGATTGATCGGTTTCTCACAGGCGCGATGACTCTGCTCGCAAGCCTCCCCCCCTTCGTTATGGCGATCGGCTTGCTACTGGTATTTGCCATTCTGTTGCCGATACTGCCGGCAAGCGGGGCTCAACCCCTGTTTCCGGCCCAGGGTATGGTTGCGCATGCGCTACAAATTCTCCGTCATGCCCTATTACCCGCCCTCGCCCTGGCGATGCATGAAATTGTCAGATTTTTTTTCGTGGCCCGTAGCGAAGCCATCAGTTTATCGACCCGGCCTTTCCTTTTGAACGCACGGGCGCGTGGAATTTATGGAGTGCGTGAAAGGGTTGACTACTATGGCAGAAATATTTTTCCCGCTATTGCATCGCGCTTGAGCGATGCTTTTTCAGGATTGATCAGCGGTGCCTTATTTGTCGAGATCGTTTTTTCCTATCCGGGCATTGGCCTCGTGCTCTATAAGGCCATTGGTGAGCGGGATTATATTGTTATTCAATCGACCGTACTGCTGCTCTCTGTATTTATACTGGGCTTCAACTGGATAATCGACACCCTTGTACTGCTTCATTCCCGGAGAGGATAGGCTATGGCGGAGAATCGGATGATACGGCCTGTCCAGGTTAAACTCATTGTCCTGTTCACCCTGGGCCTTTGTTTGCTGCCAGCGGTGGTTTATTTTCTGCCGGGCTATCAAACGAGCCTGGATACACTGGCAGCACCGAGTCTCGAGCACTGGTTGGGCACCAATGATATTGGCCAGGATATTCTCACGGGCCTGCTCATTGCCACACCGAACACCATTGGTATTGCTGTCATCGCTGCGCTGTTGACCTTGCTGCTGTCCATTGGCGTTGGTATTTTTGTGGCGACTGCAGGCAGAAAACTGTCTGGCCTGGTACTGAGGTTCATCGACATCCTTCAGTCCATACCCTCCATTCTCCTGATACTGCTGGTTTCAGTCTGGTTGAGCCCCGGCATGATTGCGCTTGTTGTACTGCTTGTTGCAACCGGCTGGTATGACGATGTGCGTGTCTTGCGTGCCGTGTTTTTGCGGGAGCTGACACGGGAAAATGTACGCTATGCCAGCATCGGGGGGGAAAGCGGGTATTACTGTATGACCGTGCACGTCTTACCGGCGGTATCCCCTGTGTTGGTGGGGTTGTTTATCCAGCATATCCGCCGCGCAGCCTTGATGACCGCGGGGCTCGGTTTCCTCGGGATCACAGATACGCGATTGGTCACCTGGGGTTCCATGATTCAGGATTCCCTCAACTATCTGTACACGGACGCCTGGCTGTGGCTGCTATTGCCACCGACACTGGTGCTTTGCCTGTTTCTCTGGGGCTGCCTTACGTTTGGGCAGAGATTCGAACGCTACGTGATGACAGGGGCCAGACTGTCGGTATGATTGCAATCAACCAGCTGTGTCTCTCTACCGGCGAAGACACAGTGCTCGACAAGCTATCCTTTGACGTGCGCTGCGGGGAAACGGTCGCCCTGCTGGGCGCCTCCGGTGCCGGCAAGTCAACCCTCGCAAAGCTCCTGCTCGGACTGGTTCCGGGCCGCTTGGCCGATTCCCAAAACCGCCAGCCCCTTGCGAAAGGACAGTTTCGCTGGTCAGGCAGCGCGTGGATCGATGGTGTGGATGTTTTGCGTGCAAAGCCATCGGCAATACGCGCATTGCGCGGTAGCCGGGTAGGCATGCTCATGCAGGGATTGTCTGATGCACTCAACCCGCATCGCACGGTGATTCAACATGTGCATGAGGTTATCGGTGTACATAATCTACATGGTGCTGATGCCCCATTGCTGTGTGAAAAATGCCATATCCCCAAGCGGCTCTACCACCGGTACCCGGCGGCACTGAGTGGTGGTGAGATACAGCGGGTTCTGATGGCGCTGGCCTGTGTGTGCAGACCACCGTACCTTATTTTTGATGAACCGACTTCAGCGCTGGATGCCATCACCCAGGCGCAGATTGTGCAGACCTTCAAAGAGGGTGCGGACAGGCGCTGCCAACTCCTGATTGCCCACGATGTGGATTTGATAGCGTCAATCGCCAATCGGGTTTGCGTGCTTCACAAAGGGCGCATTGTCGAATCCGGCACAACGGATGAGGTACTCAGCCGTCCACAACACCCCTACACGAGACGGCTTCTGGGCAAAAAACGCCCGAGTCCCAACCTCCCGATTGCGCACCGCACCCCCAACAGACCGGTGAATATCCGCCCCGGTGCCGGACTGCGGATACAAGGCCTGTCCCATCGCTATGGCGACCGGCCTGTCCTAAAGTCCGTGTCGGCCTTTGTACCGGCAGGGTCGTGCCTGGTCGTCACCGGTCCGTCTGGAGTGGGCAAGTCTACTTTAGCCCGCATACTGACAGGGTTTGAAGCAAAGCAGCACGGTCGTGTCTCTTGGTCATGGGGCCAATCCCCGCAGAACCTGAACGGGACACGCCATTTAAACACAGGGCCTGAAACCGCGTATGGCCTGTATGACTATGCGGCACTTGTTCCACAGCTTCCACACCGGGCTATGGCCCGTCATTTTACAGTGCAGGCAGTACTGAAAGAGGCACTGCGATTTGCGCAGCGACGCCGGCAAGTCGGTGACCCGCACCGTTCAAAAAAGGGCACGCTCACGATACAGGAGGTGCTGGATATGGTCGGGCTGCCAACCCATGCAAAATTCCTGCAGCGTCGCAGCGCCCAGCTATCCGGTGGAGAAGCGCAAAAACTCGTTATTGCCCGCGGGCTCATCCTGCAGCCACGGTACCTTGTGGCCGATGAGCCCACCGCGGCTTTGGATTTACTGTCCAAGTCCCACATGCTCAGTTGTTTCGACAGACTGAAAAAGGAGCAGGGCATCGCCCTCATTGTGTTTACCCATGATCTGCCCGCGACACGCCATATCGCCGATCAGGTCGTGTGTTTGCAAGAGGGCCGGTTTCACCCTGTCGCATCCCCGTAACTGGGGTTGTGATGTCATTGTTTGAAAAACCCGTGCCTGGTGGCCTCACCGGCAAAGAGATGCGCGGTATAAAATAAGCAATGGGTTTGCATGTTGAACCAATCCCCCCGCGCACTTTAGCGCAGTTATATTTTTAGCCAAAAGTGTTCCTTGAAAACTGCAGGTTGTGCTTTCCAAGCCCGCATTGCCCAGCCCAGGTTCCCAGAGATTATCTGGTGCGTTTGCCCTCTGTTATCTGGAGGTCCCACCTCAGGGAATACGAATTGATCCGTTGTTTTCTTTTCAATAGCATTTCCGATAATAGTAATCATTATCATCCAAGTAGTTGAGAGGGGGGTATGGAGAAAAACCGTTTTCGTCGTTGTGCTTTGTATCAGGCACTGCTGATTTGCGGCACAACGGCAGGTACCGAAACCATTGCACAGAGCGCGTCTGCCAGGGGGGATGACCGCTTGAACAATATGGAAATCATCATCGTCCAGGGCAGTCAACATACCCATGCACCAAACAGGTTGGAAAACGATGCCATCCTCTCGGTAGCACCGCAGGGTTTGACCGATGTGCTCAAGCTCTCTCCGGAAGTGGATGTCGGCGGGCCGAGGCCGAATGCAACCAGATACTATTTACGCGGACTCGAAGCAACGACACTTGCGGTGACATTTGACGGGGTACCGAGCGCCGGAGACCTGTTCCAGCACCGTGGTGCCGTATCGATTATTGATCCAGCACTGATTGATTCGGTTACCGTCAAAACGGCGCCTGTTGCAGCCGGTGATGGACCGGCAGCCCTGGGGGGCGCCCTGGAAATCCGCTCTGTTTCCCTGGACGATCTGCTGTCCGAAGAAAAACCGGGGCTTTTCGGGGTTAGTTTTTCAGGCGCTAGCACAAACAATGCCCTGGGCAGCTCAGCGACAACCGCCTATCGACTGAGTGATACCGTATCCGCGGTGGCGTTTGCATCCTATCAGGACTTTGATGATTACAAAGATGGCAAGGGCAACACCGTGTCCCTTTCCGCTTCCGAGAATACTTCGGGGTATATGAAAGTACAATTCCAGCCGAGCGCTGATCACACATTTGATGTCTCTGCATTGTATGGAAAAAATGCCGGGCTGCTCCCCTACGGAGCCGGTGATCTACCTACAGAATTTTATGAGCGCCAGTATTCACAGGGCCGTGCCGGTGGTGGCCCGGTTCGGCAATCGCTGGAGGAATTATCGCTGTCCGCACGCTATCAGGGTTCAGGTCCGGGCTCGCCCTATGCACTCATTTACGCTGCAGATTCCACCCTTGCTGATAAAGACCATGGGGATGCACACACGCAGATGCGATACGGTGGCCGATTTACACTGACTTTTGATCGCAGTATTGGTGATATCCATACAGTGATCACAACCGGTATTGACGGGCGGCTTGAACAGTACAAAACCGAATACCAGGGTTCAGACAATGAGAACGATGCCGTAACAGCAGGGCTGTTTGCCGATGTCAATTTCGATCTGGGCAGCCTACAGCTTAATTCCGGTCTGAGGGCGGAGTATTTGCAAACAGACTATGACGAAAAAAGCTTCGATCATATTCAGTTGTCGCCCTCACTTCGGGGCACCTTCGCATTGACCCCTCAGTTGGCGTTGTTCGCCGGCTATGGCCTGGCTTATCGGGCGACCAACACACTGCCGGCCAGTCGCGCGGGGCGCACTTCCGGGAAAACGATTTTTCCACACAAGGGGCTGCGGCCTGAGCAGGCCAGGCAGGCTTCCCTAGGGGCAAATTTTACCTGGGATGCGCCATTTTCCCAGGACGGCCAGCTGTTTGTGGAGGTTGAAGGGTTTGAGGTGCACCTGCGCGATGTGGTGGTTTTTGAGGGTGGTGCCAGGGGTGCCCCTTTTCGCCAGGTCTTCAACGCATCCGGTGATTATACATCGCAGGGGGTTTCCGCGACGATCGGGTGGATGGGTTCCAGACTGAGATCGACGCTGGCATTGAGCCTGGTTGCGCTGAATGATCCCGATGGCACTCCGGTTCTCGAAGTCCGCAGCCTGGCAGCGGCACGCGGTGACAGGCTGCGTTGGAACAATGAAGTCGAATTGGGAAAAGGATTCCGCCTGGGCTACATAATGACTGCGGTGGAGGATTTGACCCGGCTGCCAGAGGGGATCACGCCAAAAGCAGGGTATGTGGTTCACGACACGAGAATCGATTGGTCATCGGACAATGGCACATTTTCAGCGGCACTGGTGGCCAGAAACCTGACCGATGAATTTTATATCGACCAGACCAGTTTCACCTATGGGGGCTTTGCCGGCGTGCCGGAGCCGGGGCGCGATATCCGTATCGAGGCAAGGGCTACCTTTTAACCGAAGGCCGATGGCCGCGTGCCCCCTTCGGCTCCGGGCGGGACCATATCCAAATGGCGCCGCAACCGAGGCCAGCGATGGTGAATACCAGGAGGTACCCGTTGTTGATATGGTGCACGGCAATGGCCAGGGACAACGCCATGGTCACACTGGCAACCAGTTTGGTGCGACGACTGATGTAACCGCTGCGCCAGATCTCCAGACAATGTCCAAACAGGTGATGATCTTCAATCCACTGGTGCAGGCGCCGGGAGCAGCGGGAGGCTGCCCAGGCGCCAAGTACAATAAACACCGCCGATGGCAGCCCGGGCAGAATGGCCCCAATGACCCCGAGGGCAATAAAAAAGCAGGCGAGTCCGCCCCACAACCAACGCAGCCAGCCCGGGGCCAAATTGACTGCATACTTCGGCAGGCCTTCCTCGGTGGTTTCTTTCATTGAGTGCCTCGAGAAGATTCGTACACAGATCCGCTACTGTAGCATTTTATAGTTGCCGGAATTGCAATCGCAGTGAACCCTGTGGTTCAGCGTATAAAGAAATCGACTGGCACAACCATCGTGAGCGGGTCTCCAACAACCTCTTCCGGTGGCCTGGGCAAGGGCTCAGCGCGACGCACCAGGGCAACCACTTCACGGTCGAGCGTGGCCACACCGCTGGCGCGGTGCAGTTTGACCGCCAGTACCTTCCCCTGGCGGTCCATGGTAAAGCGCACCCAGGGCGTGCCCTGCTGGCGGCGGACCCGGGCCCTGCGCGGGTAGCGCTTCCTGCGCTCAAGGTGCACCTGTAGCCGGTTTTGCCAGGTCAGTCTGGCCTCTAGTTGCCGTTCATTCAGTGCGCCTTCTGTGGGGGCTGAAGCCACTTCGGCATGCCGGGTCCGGGCAGTCACAGGCGCGCTGGCTTCCTCTACGTAACGGTCTCCGGTGGCTTCACCAGTGGCGTCCTCCCGCCGGGTTTCCTGCGGCTTCGCAATAGGCTGTTGCGGTACCTGCTGCCGGGGTTCGCGCTCCGCCTTTTTCTGGGCAGCCCGGATGGCAACTTCGGAGATGCTTTCCGGCAGGGGTTCCGGCAGCGGTTCAGGTTCCGGTTGTTGTGGCGTGTTGTGCTGCCGGGGCGCGGGTGAGGACTCCTGCTGTTGGGGACCAACCGGGAGCTGCTGGAGGGGAGCCACCGGTGCGGCCACCAGGCTGATGTCAACAAGCTGCGGCAGCGCCGCTGGAGGCAGCGCCAGTGGTGTGTCCGGTTGCCGGAAGAAATAGAGCGCTACGGCTGCGTGCATCACCAGGGCACCGGCAATGGCTGCTAGCCAGGACCATTGCTGGCGCTGTGCGAATCCATGGCCGGGCCCTGCCAACTGGCTCATAATGCGGTTGCCGCCGGCTGCTCCCGCCCCACAAGGGCAATTTTGTGATAGCCGGCAGCCGCCAACAGGCGCATGATGGCCATGACTTCGCCGTATTCCACTTTGATATCCGCCCGCAACAGGATGCGCTGCCCGGTATTGGCGGCTTTGGCATTCAGCTGCTGGACAAGGTTATTGCGAGTCACCGGCTGGCTTTCCCCCAGGGTCAGGGTCAAATCCTTCTGTAAAGTGATATACAGGGGATCATCCTCCCGGGGTTGTGAGGCCGCCTCGACAGAGGGGAGCGCTACAGGCACACTCACCGTCGCCAGTGGCGCAGCCACCATAAAAATAATCAACAGAACCAGCATGACATCAATAAAGGGCGTGACATTAATTTCATGCTGTTCCGTCAGCGCCTCATCATGATCCTTTTGCAGGTTCATCGCCATTAGTGGGTACCCCGGGCCAGAGACGCCGAATGCAGTTTGCCGGCTGTGATCAAATCATCCATTGGCCGGGCCTGTGGGTGGTGGCGGTCAAGATCGCGACTGATCAAGACCAGAATTGCCGTGGCAATGTCGGAAAGTACCGCGCGGTAATTACCGATAGTCCGGGAAAAGTAGTTGTAAATCACCACGGCGGGAATCGCTGCCACCAAGCCGATTGCGGTTGCCAGCAGCGCTTCCGCAATCCCCGGCGCAACCACGGCGAGGTTCGTGGTTTGCGTTTGGGCTATACCGATAAAACTGTGCATAATGCCCCAGACCGTCCCAAACAAACCGACAAAAGGCGCCACAGAACCGATGGTGGCGAGCATACCGGTGCCCTGGCTCATACGCCGCACCAGTGAAGCCTGCACGCGTTCAAGCCGGGCCACCACCCTTTCCTTCAACCCCTCATCCGATGTCGGGCCATCGCAGGAAAGTTCCAGTTCATGGCGGCAGGCCTCAGCCAGCAGCAAGGCATCGCCAGCCAGTCCCTCAAGGCCATCGTGTGCCCTGGCGAAGCTGTTACTCTGCACCAGTTGTGTGAGCAGCCGTTGGGCGCGGCGGCGGGCCAGACGCAACTGAACCGTTTTCAGCAACCACACAGCCCAGGTCAAAACCGACGCGAGCAACAAACCGATCATCACCGTCTTTACCACAATGTCCGCTGCCTGGTACATGCCCCAGGGTGACAGGTCGTGGCCGCTGAAAGCCGTATCACCGATGGTTTCTGTGCCCCGGCCCGCGGCCTGATTGAAGGACCCGTCCCCCAACACCTCGGCTTGCGGGGAAGAGGCTGAAACCGGGGCAGAGGACTGATACGCGGCATTTGCCGCCTGGTTATCCTGCGCCAGGGCCGGCAACTGCACAAAAGTGCCACCCAGCAGACACCATAACAAAAGGGTCCGGAACTCCATTGCCAACTCCTGCCAAGCTCTTGGCTGAATTAATTTTCAGGGGATGCGAGCAGCTGCTCAACGTTCTGTCGGGCAAAGGCAAACGCGGCAATCGCGCCTTTCAGGGCGGCTTCCCGCTGCTCGCCGGCCAGTTCAAGGGCGTCGAGGGCATTTTTAAATTTGCGCCAGTGTAATCCCCGCCCCATCTCGTTTGCGGCCAGGTGGCGCGCACCAAACGTCTCCGACAGATCGAGTTTTTTGACCTGTTTCAGCAGGAATGCCGCGCCCAGATTGGACCCTTCAACCACATATAGCCAGCCCAGCGCGCTGTAGATATCGAGAATCTGCACTTGTGCCGCCACTTCCCTGTCCTCTGACAGGGCTTCGGATGTCAACCCGATATCCCGACAATCTTCTACCACTGCCCACAGGCGATTTCTTTGCGCTAACTCCGGCAGCCAGTTTTGCAACCGGACATTTTCAAACCAGCGGGCAACAGCGTGGTGCAGACGGGACTGGGTGCGCACAAACAGGGCATAGCGCTCGCGGCTGGAGAATACCGACAGCGACATAATGCGTGTATCCAGGCGCTCATGGATCGAGTGTGTGCCGGCTTTCAAGCAGGCGGAAAGTGCCGGCACCTGGAATGGGTCAGACAGGGTTTCAGCGGGTTCAGTCACAGGCAACTCCCAGCAAGGTCATCAGGGCTTCCTCACATTTATCTGGTGGGTTTGTAACTGGTGACGGACCAAACTGCACTTAACCCATCTCGATGGAGGCAGGGGAGTATACAAAGCTTTTCTTTAAATGAGAATGTTAATCATTTATAGTTGCAAAATATTTTACACCTGCAGCAGTATCCAGCGTGAGGTCCCCGCATTGGCCGTCAAAACCCACTCCAAGGGATTTAATGAACTGTACCAGTCGCATCACGAGTGGCTTGTGCATTGGATAGCCCGCCGCAACCCCGGTGGGAATAATGCCCAGGACCTGGCCCAGGACACTTTTGTACGGCTGCTGGATCGCCCCAGGCTGCCCGAGGCCATTCGCAGCCCGAGAGCCTGGTTGACCAAGGTGGCCGGCAACCTGCTGATTGACCAGATTCGCCGCCAGGTGTTGGAAAGAAACTATCTCGCTGTGCTGGAGAACCTGCCCGAAGCGACATACCCGTCACCGGAAGACAAATGGGAGCTGCTCGGTCTGCTGGAGCACATTGACCAGTTGTTAAGCGGCCTGCGACCACTTGAAAAAACGGTATTTTTAATGGCGCGGCTGGATGGTATGACCTATAGACAGGTCGCGGAAAGTCAGGGACTGAGCCTGTCATCGGTGGAAAAATACATCGCCAAGGCAATGCTCAAATGCTATGCCGCCACCTATGGGGACCGCTATTGATCCGGTCATAGAACCGGGGGTTGCAACCCCCTCCTATACCGCCCGCCTGATCGTGAGCGATGACCGGGGCCTGTATGCAAGGACCTATTCTCAGGATGACGGGCTTGCCAAGGTTTCCAATGCCGTACCGGAAATCCGCTCTGTAGTCTGGGCGCGCAACTGGGGAAGACGGTCACCGGGAGAGGACTATTTTCAAATACTGCCGTGTATGTCGCTGTTGCACCGCCCTGTGGTGGTTGACCCCGATGGCGATGAGGTGTTCACCCATGAGGAACTGGTCAGTGCACCGGATGGTGGAGAATTTACAAGTGACCCGAATTCAGAGGATTGTGAGGATGCCTACGGTCTTGTATTTACCAAACCGGGTACCTATACCTTCCGTTACTACGCCACGGATCTTATTGACGATGCACCGGAATATGATTTTGTGGTACAGGTGGAACCACTGAGCCAGGCCAGGGGCGTACGTCTGCGGAGTATTTCCAGCAGAGGGAGTTTGTGGCGGCCGATGCCATATGAAAATATTCCGCCCTATACCACCCCCTCCGGACTCCGTTGGGACCTCTCTGCCACTGAGGAGCAATCTATCCAGTGGTCTATGACTGCTGTGGATGCGGATTACACCATCGAGAATGTTCAAATACGCCATATCAACGGTGGCCTGGCCAGCCTGACGCCCTGGTTTGAAGGGCTTGCAGAAGGCCAGGTGATCAAGAAAGGGGCGTCTCTCAATTTCCGCACCTGGTTACCCGCAGTGCCCTGTATCCGCACCGATGACAAAGCGGAGGGATTTCATTTTTCCTTCAATATTAAGGAGCTGCCCGAACTCAGTTTTATTTATGAAAACTGGGTAGGTGCAGATGATGGTACCTTTGGTGACTGGAGACAGTGCGAAGCCGGGGAGCTCGACTGAGTTTGCACCGGATTGCGCATTTCCCTGTCCAGGGAAGGACATCTCCTTGGGAAAAATGAGCGCTTGGGGTTGATCATTCCCCGCTGCTGTCAGTAACTCCTGGTTGAAATCACTGTATTTACCCTGTGCAAGGGCCACTGGCGGCTGCTTTTTTTCTGTAATCCTGCCCGACATTGCACAGGGGCCAACGGAGTCTTTTCCCCCACTCCAGGCCCAGAGTATTCCGTAGCAAAACGCGCGCTGTGCCGATAGCGGGCGTATAACGATGCTGAGGGCCCCTCGAATCTCCAACCCTGCAGGGGGAAGCCTGTGCACTGCGCCGGGTTTGCAGTGCATATGGGCAATCCTTTGCTAATAACTTCAGCTTTTCACTGCTGGAGTTATAGTCCGAACCTCCCTGTTCGGGTCAGTGGATTGCAGCAGACAATGGGCTGGCTGAGTTGGTTCGGCATCGCCCGCCCATTGCTTATTGGGCTGTCCGGATGCTGAAGTTTTTTTACGCACACCTCCATGTATTTAGTAGTACCCACAAAGATTGTGATTTTCACACAAAATTTGTGCGCTTTTCTGTGGGTACCCCAGAGCCCCCGTTAGTATTCGGTTTGGGTGTCACCAAGCCGTCTCTGCCACGGCTATTTTCTACCTCTTCCGGGGTAGCCTCTTCCGATCTACCCACTCTGGTCAGGTGTTCCCCCCGACAGTCCCTTTTATATTCCCCGGTTCCACCGGGGCTCTAACGATTTTTCGATGGCCCCCGGTCACTGCGTCAGCGGTTTCCCACACCCAATGCAGCACCTCGAGAGACGATCACCACGAGAGGAAAACTGATGTCCGCAGCAGAGTCTCGATCCGCTATCACACCTGCAGGTCGCTCACCGCTCGGGAATCGCTATGGATCAGGCTTACCCAAAAGATTGTTGAAGGGGTTACTCCGTCGGCTGCAGCAAAAAAAGAGGACAATCGTCAGTGAATAACAGAACGGGTTACCGGGCGCTGCCGCTGGTTTATGCGTGCTCCGGTTGTTCCAGTGCCGCGCAGTTAGCGAACGCACTGGCCGTGCGGCTCGATCACAACAAACAGGCAGAAATGTCCTGTGTTGCCGGTGTGGGCGGCGATGTGGAAGCGCTGGTAAAAATTGCCAAATCCACTCGCCGGAAAATAGTTCTGGATGGCTGTCCGCTGCACTGTGCGGCCAATTGCCTTCGGCGCCATGGGATTGAACCGGAGGTGCATGTGGACCTGTCCCGGGAGGGGGTTCGAAAAAAAATGCATGCATATCCGGCAGCGGAAGAGGTAGAGCGTATCTACCAGACGGTGGTCACCCCGCGGCTGGCCGCACTTACGGGGCAGTGAGTCATCTACATTGCCGGATATTTACAGGTATTAGTAGCGCCTTGCCATAGGGTAGAAGCGACTGCAGAGAGCGCACCTGTACAAAACCCTGCCGCCTTTGAAAATGGCAACGGGGATCAGGGTTACAGGTGTCAGGAAAGCTTCCCGGACCACGCCACACGCTTCGCCGAGGCTGGACCCGGGCTGTCACCATTATTGCGGATAGGGAGGGGGACTATTGCTTGTCAGAAGATCGATTGCCCGCATAGGCTACCGGTTCGGCTGCAACCTACTGCCACTGTTGCCCAACTGGCCGGGCGAAGTCGTCTTTATCAAGCTGCTCAATCAGCGGCTATCAGAAGAGCTACAGGACGGACTGTTTGATTTCCTCGACAGCAAAGTCCTGGAGGTCTCGGTGACGGATTTGGGCGTATGCCTTCGTATCTCCAAGCGCGATGCCTATTTCGTGCGCGCACCTACGGATGCCCCGGCCGACTCAACCATCTCTGCCAGTATCTGCGACTTTCTCGCCATTGCCAGTGGCAAAGAGGACCCGGACACGCTGTTTTTTCAGCGCAGGTTATGCCTCGGCGGACAGACCGAAATCGGGCTCACGGTGAAAAACCGTCTGGATGCGCTTGATCGAAGCCGTATACCGCAATGGGCCCAGCGCTGGCTGGAAATGACTGCTGCCGAACTGGCAGCGATTGTTCCGAATTAGCAAGGAATCACTGTGGAATTGGTATGTCCCGCCGGAAGCCTTCCGGCCCTGGAAGCCGCACTCGATCATGGAGCAGACGCGGTTTATATCGGCTTTAGCGATGCAACCAATGCGCGCAATTTTGGTGGCCTCAACTTCAACGACAAAAATGCGCTGCGCGCCCTGGAGCGTATACGCGCTCGCGGCAAAAAACTGTTTGTGGCCATCAATACCTATGCAAAACCGGACAGCTTCACGCGCTGGCAGGGCGCCGTTGATCGCGCAGCCGCTCTCAGTGCTGACGCGGTCATTTTGGCGGATATCGGCCTGATCAGTTATGCGCGCGAGAAGCACCCCAATCTGGCCCTGCACCTGTCTGTGCAGGCCTCTGCCACCAGTGGACCGGCACTGGAGTTTTATCGACAGCAATTCGGTGTCCGTCGTGCGGTATTACCGAGAGTGTTGTCCCTCAGGCAGGTACAGCAACTGGCAGCTGCAAGTCGTGTGGAGCTGGAAGTCTTCGGCTTCGGCAGCCTCTGCATCATGGCCGAGGGGCGTTGTCACCTGAGCTCCTATGTTACCGGCGAGTCGCCCAACCAGAACGGCGTCTGTTCCCCGGCCAGGGCGGTAGAGTGGCGAAACACCGCGAGTGGATTGGAGACGCGATTGAACGGCGTGTTGATCGACCACTTTGCGGAACATGAAAACGCCGGCTATCCCACCCTGTGCAAGGGTCGTTTTATTGTGGATGGCAAACGCCAGCACGTGCTCGAAGAACCGACAAGCCTGAACAGCATGGCACTACTACCAGAGCTTAAAGCGACCGGTATTCAGGCCATTAAGCTTGAAGGCAGACAGCGCAGCCCCGCTTATGTGGCACAGGTGGTGCGTACCTGGCGAGAGGCAATCGATGCAGTGCTAGAGCCTGGTACGGAGTTTTCGGTAAAGGACCGCTGGCGCAAGACGCTGGCGAAAAATTCCGAAGGCAAACAAACAACACTGGGCGCTTATGACCGCCCCTGGCAATAGAGAATACACAATGCGGCTCGCTCTGGGACCAGTGCAATACTATTGGCAACGCACCGACATCAATCACTTTTATGAAACCATGCTGTCGACGCCGCTGGATAGTATTTACCTGGGAGAAGTGGTGTGCGGCAAGAGACACGCATTGCGGGCACCGGACTGGCTGGAGCTGGCACAGATGCTGGCACAGATGCTGGCAGAGGTTTCCGACAAGCAAATAGTCCTGTCGACACTGACATTACTGGAATCCAATGCCGACCTCAGTTGGGTGCGAAAAATCTGCAGTAACAGCAAGCTGTTGGTTGAGGCCAATGATATGTCGGCGGTACAGCTATTGTCGGAGGCACGCCTGCCGTTTGCCTGCGGCCCGGCTGTTAATATCTACAATCAGCACACACTGGCGTATCTAATGTCACTCGGAATGGTGCGCTGGACGGTGCCGGCGGAAATGAATTCGCGACAACTGGCAGCGGTGCTCAACGCCTGCGAAAAGAAACCTGAAGTCGAGCTGTTTGCTTACGGCCATATGCCACTGGCTTATTCTGCGCGCTGCTTTACTGCCCGCCACCTCGGCCTCGACAAGGATAACTGTGCCTACCGCTGCATGGAATACCCGAACGGCCTGCCACTGGAATCCCAGGAGGGCGAGGCGCTGTTTGTGATCAACGGTATACAGACGCTGTCCGGAAAGCCGCTCAATCTGCTGCACCACTTCCCGCAACTGTGTGAACGGGGCATTGATATCCTGCGGCTGTCACCGCAATGGCAACAGATGGAGCAGGTGATTGACGCTTTCGACCGCGCCCGACGCGGCGATCTGCACCCGCAACTACTGCCCCCCGGCGTCGATGGTTACTGGTGCGATCACCCCGGCCTCGAACTGATCGCCCGCAGTGGCACCGGCACACCGGCCTGAGGCAGAGATGCCGGGTGTCCACAAAGCGGGGGAGCTTACGCGACAGGTCGTTGGTGAAACCTATCAGTCTTTACCATTAAAATCTTTGTCCTCTCGCAGCGCCTTGACAGTGACATCCATAACGAAGCTAGGCTTGGTCATACTAGTCAAGCAGGAGGGGGTACTCTTTCCTTCCGGCCCGGTAGTAAGTCATCTGTTTTTTGCAAATGATAAAGAAATAACACAGAATTCTGAACAGAGAGTGTTCCGGGAAGACCTGCTCGCCTGAATAGATCTGTGGGCCTATCAACTCCCCTCTCTGAACGAACGGGGAGTGGACCTGTAACCCAATATCGATTTTGAACAGGAGACCTTTTCTGGCAAGTCCGGCTATCTGGTAAAATTCAACAAAGTCGCCCGTGGGCAATACCCTGCCTTCTGCCGCTCGCCAGGTGCCCTCTGGACAGCCAACTTCCACAACCTCAACGCCAGCATAACCCGCATGGGCACTCTCGATGACCGCGGCCATATTACAGTTGCCGTGGTCGAAGAGGAGATAGGCCGGCTGAGATACAAATGGCAATCTGCGCCCGGCACAGAGTTGAACCCCAGAGCCCCGATTGAGCCGTTACTGGGGCCTGGCAGCACCGAACAGCTGGATTACGACGAGCCACTGAAGCTCGCCAACCTTATCGAGGTGTGCCGGAGCTGCAACCCAATGGCAGAGGCTGGCAGAAAGCTATTCATTATCAGCCGGGAGCGCAAGAAATCCAGCAACGAATCACACCGGGTGAAGCAATTGCTGGAAAAACACGGGGTGCGGTTTGAGAAGATTAAAGCCGCTCTGTAGAATCACTCGGTACAGCCGATAACACAATTCAGCACTGCGAAAAATTCACACTGATCGCTCTGTTGTCCTTGCACGGTTAATAGCCACAAATACACCAGAAACCATGCAAGGCTTCAAAGCCTCACTCAACCCTCAAAAGGGCTTTTAACAACTCTTCTAAAACCATCCAGTCAATGTCAGTGCGCACTCACTGTGATCTATGCAGCTGTAGTTCAAAACTGACAGCCAGCATAACCTCTGGACAACCGAAATCGAGTTATAACCAATTCTGGTGTTTGAGGGTTTGAAAGAAAGCGGCGTATCTGGTTGATTTGTTGTTGCCAAACAGTCAACTGCCTCCGGCGCCATGGTATTGAACCGGAGATGCATGTGGACCTGTCCCGGGAGGGGGTTCGAAAAAAAATGCATGCGTATCCAGCAGTGGAAGATATAGAACGTATCTACCATATCGTGGTTATCCCCCGGGTGGCCACGCTCACGGAGCAGTGAGACATAGATCATTGTGGTTTTTTAGTGGTAATGGCAGCATGTTGCCATATGGTAGAAGTTACTGCAGATAACCCGCAAAAGAAATTGCGCATATCCGTAGGCTCGGTACACAAAAAGATCCTCGCGCGGGTCCCCATCGAGAACATCAGCGCTGGCTCAACTTCAGCTCTATGCCATTGCCCAGGCTCAGCACGATCTCTCAACTGGAAGATGAGCCGGAACTCAGCGTGGCGGGATCGATAAAGTCAGGTTTCTTTTTCCGAGCTTACACAATATTTTTATCTGGTACAGACATACGTTTGCGCCACTGGCAGAAGCTGACATAGCCAATAGCACGATCGATGAAAAACTGCACGAACATTGCGCTGCTTTGCCACTCATCGATTAGCGCTTGCCATTGCTGTGCGGATCCACGTGGGCGTGAAGTTAGAGTATCTGTAGAGTTCATGGCTGGCCTCCGTGTTGTTGACGATGGCCAGAATAGTGTTGGGGGTTGGATTGGTGAATGAGGCTCTACAACAACCGTTTACGCCACAGCTGACGATCCACTTCCCGGATCACCTGGAGAAATATATCAGTCCATGAGCCTACTTGGCTGACACAGAGTTTTGAACAACCTCTTCACTTCGATAAAAAACATGGGTTAGGAGAGGCGCCAACTCTACCAGTTGGCCTCCCTCTCACCAATTGCACTTATTATCTGAAACCGAAATATACAAAAATCCGCTAAATTTTTTTAGTTATGGAAAAAACTATTAAAACGGTTCGGCAATGATAATATCGCTGGAAATCTCATAAATTTGGGTACCATTTAAGCCTTCAAGTTCTAATTTGAGCTCTTTGCATTGTCCTTCAGTCTTACGAGAAGCATCAACCAATAAATTAAGGTTTCTATTACGCTCATAGGGATTACCAACAACAAATCCAGATACGCGATCAACACTATCCTCAATCGCTTGCAATTGTTCACTGGTTAGTAGAGTATTTCTATTTTCAGTATTTGTGCCAATAACCAAATTGCTACAGGTTACGTTCATTCTTACAGAAAAATAAAACTCGTTGCTCGGATTAACACTCGTAGCATCACAATTAGGAGGAATACCAGAACCAATCCTGATAGACCCATTGGGTTGAATATAAAATTTATGACATTCGAAACCTGTATCATAAAATCCATAGCCCTTTACTCTTGCGTCAATATCAAATATAAGTTGCTGACCTATGTCGCCCACAACAGGAATGATAGCAACATATTTTTGACCAGATTT
Organism: uncultured Microbulbifer sp.; assembly: GCF_947489355.1. Classification (GTDB taxonomy): domain Bacteria; phylum Pseudomonadota; class Gammaproteobacteria; order Pseudomonadales; family Cellvibrionaceae; genus Microbulbifer. The sequence goes on from NZ_CANLDD010000001.1 coordinate 49,280, forward strand.
TACAAATGAATTACTCCCTAATGTAAATTTTTCTCCGCTAATGTAAATAGAATCACCACTTGAAAACTCAGATAAATTCTCATAGCTATTGGCAGGAGAGTTTATAATCAGCAGCAAATAAATTATAATATATCGCATTTTTATTATTTTCATTTTGATTCCCTATGTTAAAAATAAAGATAACCAAGCGTATATATAGTAACTTGGATTTTACATTTCATATTTCTGGCTATAACAGTCTGTATCTGTATTTATCAGACATTTTTAAACTACCCACTTTCAATAAAATTTAAGCCCTATGACCCACCTACTTTTTAACATCAAAGCAACCGGGATATGCATTCATCGCTTTAAATATTTTTTATGTATGCCTTTTCTTCATTCCAGACTAAAAGCATAAAACACATCGCTTTGCTATAATTATAAGTTTAAATTTAATTAATCCTTGCACATTTACACTTCGCACACTCAACAGTATGTAGACAAATGCGCTGTTAATCGACCCAAGAATTAAAATTCATAAAAAATATCATTGATCAAAAGCATCTAAAATGGTTCAGCAATTATAATATCTCCAGAGATTTGGTATATTTCAGTATCTGGAAAGCCACTTAATTCTACTCTCAATTCTTCACATTTTGAACCTCCAGCATCACGATAACCATCAACTAACAAATTTACCTCTCTCTCTCGATTATAGGGATTACCAATAACACCATATGTTCTGTCGACACTATCCTCAATTGCAAGTGCTTGCTCAGGTGTAAGCAAGGCATCTCTATTTTGGATATTTGAACCAAGATTAAAAGTATTCTCAGCTATACAATCTACACTCATAGATACTGAAAAATAAAATTCATTGTCCGCATCAAAAACGTCTACCAAGTCACAGTTAGGCGGTGTGCCTTTATCCTGTAAAGCATCATCAGCGACCCATAGATAACATCGAAATCCAGAATCATAGAAGCCTAGCCCTTTTACTTTAATATCGACATCAAAAATTAAGGGTTGACCTATATCTCCTATGACAGGAATGGTTGCAATCAAGTTATACCTTTCAATTGGCCTCGTATATCTTGGGTTGGGGAGTGTCCAGCCATTTACCTCACCAACAGAATATTGGGTGAATGATTCATTATTTAAAGTGTATTTTTCACCACTGATATAAATAGAATCTACAGCATCTGATTTATCCACTGCAGCTAACGCACCGGCAATAGAATCGACACATAAAATCAATGTAGAAATATAAAAAAACAAACCCTTCATCATTTTCTAACTCTCTATTTATTTTATTATTTACTTAAACTACATATAAGTTTAACTTACATTTTATATATTAAGAAATTTCATTAAAAAGATTGGGCAATTATAATATCACTGGTAATTTCATGTATTTGATATTCTTCAGCATCGGAGAACCCACTTAAATAAATAGAGAGCGTTTTACATTGCCGCTCGCCAGCCTCAAGAGAACCATCAACAATTAAATTTAATTCTCTTTTGCGATCATAGGGATTGCCAATAACGCCATATATTTCGTGGATGCTATCTCTTATGGCACCAATTTCTTCTAAGGTCAATGTAGCATTTTTATTGGCTGCATTTGAACCAATAGCCATACCTGAACAAGCTACGTTCATGGATACAGAAAAATGGAATTCATTCCCGGGACCCACTATTTCTATTTCCACACAATTAGGTGGTGTACCTGAGTCAACTAATTTATATTTTATTGTTTTAGGAGAAGGAAATGGCAAATCTGTATCCTCCACATAAACGTAACAGTGAAATCCTGCGTCATAAAATCGAAGTCCATTTATTTTTAGATCGATATCAAATATTAATTCTTGCCCTATATTCCCCACAACAGGAATATCGGCAACATACGGAAAAAATCGCTTTTTTCGAATCCTTTAGTCAGATTATATTGCTTGTGAAATGATTCACTGTTTAAAGTGTATTTTTCACCACTAATATATATAAAGTCAGTATCTGGATGATTTTCTGTAAGAGCGGCACCTTTGGAGGATAAACAAACAAAAAACGTTAAAACAATAAGAAATAAGCTTAGATTTTTTATTTTCATTTAATAATCTCGCAATAATGATCATTATATATAACTTTCAAGGGTGAATAGAGGCCACTTCTCCATTAAACCGATCTATACGATAGACTTTGTTTTTCCATTTAGGTAAATTTAATTCAATAAATAGATCGTGCTCTTTTCTCAAAAAAGACCTTAATAATATTTCAAACTCCTGAACAATTTTTTGACTACAGCCATCTAAAGATATTTTATCCCTTTCCTCACAGGGAATAACTTCACCTATGTCATTCATTAAAAATGCAATATGGTGAAATCTTTTCCTTTTTTCGAGATATTGTGTAAATTCTGCAGTTGTATTATCTGGTATAATATCATTCTGCAAATTAGTGAAAAACGGGTTTTGTACACAATGAGAGGGTTTATTGGTAATAAAATTCGTGGATGTAATGAAATCCGGATCCTGTGCAATTCGCACTTTTATTGGCTGACAGTTACCCAACCAGTTATCTTTTAATCTGTTGAGAATATCACCGGGGATTAACTCATTAACTCTTTCAGAAAGCTCTACCGGCATCAACTCCCAAATTATTGAAAATTCATCATAGCTCCATTCAGCAGTTAAAAACCTGGGTGTGTTTTTATAGTATACGCCGCCTATAACATAATCTCCATAACCTAAACCATCTTTTCCGTAAAGAAATTTAAATACCTCTTGTGATTCACTATCATAACCGATCTGGTTTTCGCGAGCATCTTGGGACAACCAGTTAGTTAAATTATCATCAGTCGAAAGTAATAAATCATAAGAAAAATAACTAATTTCGTCTGTCAAAAAGCAACTTTCTATCTCAGCAAGCTGCGTTATATCCCGTCCTTCCAGGGTAGGATTGCTTTCCCAATCGTTAATCTCAAAATCCATATAACCAAGCCGCTGTAATTTAATGCTATCAGGAACAATTTGTAAATCTTTGCCATCTATTGTTTTCAATACTCCTTCACTTGAGGAAAGTATGCTTGTGAATTCCCTGGCAGATGCAGCATATGGTACTCCATGATCAAATATAGTAGTAGTCACCGATGCCAATGAGTTTGATAAATCGCTACAATCACTAATGGACATCTCACCTGTATATGGCACTGTATCGAGTATATGTATGCGCACCGTCTCTACAGAATCACAAGATTCAAATTCACTGGGGATGCAGATATCATCATTATCTGCACTCGCAACCAATGAAATTAAAATCCCTATAATCAACAATATTCTTTTCATGGGGAACTCATTAATTAACTTGTGTTTGATAAAGTGCAGCTTGTCTGCGGATCTCTGCATTTATAAGAATAGCTTCTCTACCTAAAATATTGGCAGCATTGAGTAAATCATTTTTTTTCTGGGCTAATTCAAACTGCAGATACTCTGGTATGTATGTATTATTACGGAGCATTTGATTTCTCTGCGCAACCAAAGATTTATAGTCTGCTAAATTTGTATTTTGTATTTTCACGTTAGCTTGATAGTGCTCGATTTTTTTAGCCATAGTTGGGAATAATACTTTAATTTCTTCTAAAGGGCCGCTATCGATTGGTGTTGTGTTCCCACTTAAAGCATCTTGTATTTTTCTGGAGATATAATTGTCAGCCGCATCTTTTATTTCTAGTTCGTCTTTTGAGATAGTAGATGCAAGGTCCTTAAGATTATCCTGCTGGGAACCGGCATGTTTTTTTACCGGATACTTTTTTTCAATCAATTTATTTGAACCAGTGATTTTACTATACTCTGTAACTGGCTCGCTATTATTGTCCTTATAAATAAAAAATATAACCGAGCAAGTCAGCAGTCCTACAGCAAGACTTATTTGATACAGGTAGCCTCTCATAAAGATCCTCTACAATTACAAAAAAATAATGATATACTAGGTACGGCAGCCGTATCCCACCGCACCTAGAATCCCTAAGAATCAATCACACTGATTTTGATCTACACAGACCTTGAGATTGACAAGTGAACTTCCGCCTTTAACCGTAAAGGTGTTTTTGTCATATCTCTTCCATATGGTACCGTACACTCTACTTTCACTTGAAGTTGTACCCTTTGCTTTAGAACCACCGATTTCATCAAGTGCCTTCAGAACAATACCCGTGAATTGGCAATACACATTGGCACCACACAGTTTCATAACGCCTGTTCCTAGTGCATTTCCTACTTGACTTTTTCCTGGATCTACAACATTCGGATCACTAACCTCAATTTTGTATTCTTTGGCATACACAGCCAAAAACATTTGCCACATATCGCTATACATATGACGCTCGAATTGCTCGGCAAGTTCTAGCGCTTCTTCAGGATCATTTGATGTGGGTTTTAAATCAAGGGTACATTGCATACCCATATTCTCTCTCGCCGTTGACTTGGTGATATCCCAGGATTTGGTCTTGGTTCTAAACCAACTCCAACCTTTTCTGACGCCAGTATTGCGCCAGTAACTATTCATACGGTCAACATCAATTGAGCATTGACCACGAAGCGGTCCTGGATAAGCATAATAATTATAGTTCAGACCAATCGACTCTGAAAAAATAACCCTATTTGGCTGAGGTTCATAATACCTTTGTTGAACAACCCATTCTGCTTCAGTACCATTTTCGGTTCCAGTATATGTTTCTTCTATATACTGAGTATACTCACCACATCGTGCTCCCTTGGTAACGTAAAAGCTAACTCCTCCAGAAGCAAAGGAATCTTCGTCCATTGTATCAAAATAAATAGTATCTCCGCGATCTTCTCTCTCAAATGGCATATCCCATTCCTTAAGAATGGATGATCGCATTAAAGTATCTGCTGGAAAGGACCAGGTATTTTTTCTATATAAATCTGCGCCATTATCCGTTGAAATAGTTACGTTATCCAGGGTAACGCCAGAATTCAAATTCACGTTAAATACTTCGAGCTGCTTTACCTCAAAATCGTTTTGGCCATTTTCTTTTAAGATTTGCGATAACAAGGTTGTTTCTTTATCGAACAGATTGTAGCCTGCAGTGGCACGACCAACAATTTTACCCTCTTCTGCTGCTACAACATCTTTTTCTATATCCCAGGCACCTCTTGCAATTTGTATTTGTGCATCAAATATAATCTGGGCGAACAACAAGTCATTGGTAAATTGCGATTCCTCTGCTTCATATGCTTCATAAAGGCCTTTAACAGAAAAGTAATCCTGACGAATCTCACGCTTTCTTGCGACTGGAGTCTCAAGTTGTGAATCAAGTTTTTCACTTTCACTAGTGTACCAGTTGGCATTATTCGTCAAACATTGAACGAGAGCTGTTTGATTGGACGAATTTGATGTAATGCAACTGCTAATATTAAGGGTATTCTGATCACTAAGATCATCCTTTTCATCTTCAAGGGCTGCAATGTCTGCTTCTAACTGAATCCATTCAGCTCGGAGCGTAAAATAGTCAGCTTTTAATTTTATATTTCCGTCATTCTCAAGGTCACGTAACTTAGTTCTTGCATCCTCAACCTGGCGTATAAGTCCAATACTACGCCATGGAATAGCAATGGATATTTGAAAATAATTACTAACATATTCCTTATTATTATACGCCTCCTGAATATCTGGAGGCAATAGATATGCCTGCTTGCGTATATTAACAAAATCAGTACACATAGGACCTGAACTGTCCAACTCACTATATATACCTTTAATCTCTTTTACATTTGCAGGCCCAACATGCAAGGTATTGGGTAATTCATGATCTCTTACTACATCTCCTACCCCATCTGGTGTTTGAATTCCCAGGGCACCAAGCGGATTTCCTTGGCGAGCATCTGGTAAAGCCTGTACAAAGGAAGTGGTAAGCGCTAGAGCTGTTGAGATAATAAATGAGAATTTATTTTTAAAAATCATTTTGTTCCCTAACTATATTTCTATTGAATCCATTATTACAGCAAAAATTAAAACCCATCATTTAGAATTTATTATGCGGCATGTGAGTAATGCAAGTTGCTATAAATATATAATACCTATACTTACACTTACACTTAATAAATTTCCATATATCCCCCTAATATTTTTCAATACAATACTGTCAACCTCGCATTTGTTTGTAGCTTATATTTAACTACCAGGCAGATTTTAAGTTATATCTTTAATCTTCATATGTGTTTATGAGCATCTATTTCGGGTCTTATAGAACTCATTAAACATTACTGCTACTATGAATTAATGGCATTAAGGTTTAATATGTTCACATTTATAAAGTTAATTGATCAATAAGCGCATCTCGAATAAGCTGTAATTTATTGAGTTCACTTTCTCGTATTATCTCTTGGAGAGTTAACCAGTTAATTTGTTCTTCAAGGTATTGACTTAATTCTATGATTTTAATCTCATTGCTAATAGACTCAGTTTGTATGATACTCCGTGTCTCAGCGATGGCAGCACTACAGAGCTGAGCACTTGAACCTGCTCCACAAGCCTGTGATAAGGTATCTTTTGCTGTTAATAAATCTGAAATGGTTTTATTAATAAGAATTTTTGTAATGATATCGCTCTGCGGTCTGAGAAATGATAACAATAAGATTGAATTGTCAATTACCCCAACAGCAGTTGCATAATCCATATCTGGATTTGTTGCCGAGAAAATATTTTTGAGCAGCTTATCAACATTAATTAAAGAATTTCCAAGCAATGTATAATACTCAGGATCCGGGTAAGATATAAAATTTGAAACGGTCATTTTGCAATCAGGCTTTATTGCTTGTATGCCAATTGCTCCAATAATTTCCTGTGTAGAAAATGTCGCACTATCATATTTGTGATTAAAATTTATTACTTGATCGTCCTGGTTTTTGATAGCAGAAACTGTATTTGTAATAACTGGTTCATTGTTGTCACTTACTTCATAAGAAATGCTTAGTGGGCGCAAGCTCTCACAACCAAATGTGAAAGAAAGGTTAGATTTGAAGAGCCCATTTAAAAGCTCTTTATTTTCAATTTCTACTTTATGCTGCTGGGGAAATATTGTTTTGGGTGTAAAACTACAAGGTGGAATATATCTGATTCCATTTTCTGTATTGCGGGCAATACAATTTTGTTCGGCATCAAATAATGTTACAGGAGATGCTTGTGTAACCAATGGTATAACAAATAAAAAAAGTGAAAAAACTTTAATTCCTTTCATAAAAAACCTTTTCAATATTTTAATTAAATTGATCTATTCAAAATATCCCATGTGTGCTGGAATTTATTAAATTAAAACTCCTTAAATCTGGTCAACTATAGCTGTTAATGTATAACGTTTTGTATCTCCTTTTGGATCGGTTAACTTAACAACTAATCTAACCTCTTCATTGCCTGGCGAACAAGCGGTATAAGCTGATTGTCTCAGTGTCAGTCTAATTAACTGTAACGCCGCAATAGAACCATTTGCATTAGGCAAGAGACTGCCCTTTATGGTAGAAATATCAGCTATTGCCGGAATCATATCCATCAAAGGAACAGTATCTGTCGGGGTCCAGTAATTGCCATTATAAGAAATAAATTCAACTTGGACTTGATACAAATCAGAATCCCAAAAAGAAGTACCATCATCAAGATTCCAGATAATGGTATTCTTTCTGTCCAATGAAAAGCGATTAACTTGAGATATCCTCTGGCTTTCAGTCGCTAGTGCTGATAATTGAGATACTAATTGCTCTAACTGTATTCTTAGCTCAAGAGAATGTCCTTGTTCGAGCATCAACTTAATAATATCTCCAGCTTCGTTGGCTATACGGATACTTTCTACTTGAATATTTTTAAGTCTTTGGTCGAGATCAGATAAGGTTCGGCATAACAGTATCTTTCTGTCCTCAAATGGTTCCAAGAAGCCTATCCCAGATAGTTGAGCCAGTGATTGTGACTTTAATGTTGTAAACAGCTCTTTCCCATCTATCCCCAGCTGAAGGAATGCTACATTAATTGCAACTTCTAATTCTTTTAAATTATTTTCACTTGGATTAATCTGATAGGCAGTGAGTTTTGAATTTATTAAATTGGTAAAATCTGGTTGATTGTATTCAGTTGCATTCACTACTTCTAAATCACTGCCGACAACTCTATCAAGGGACTCTGCTTCCCCCATCAAATTATCAATGAGGACTTCTAAATGTGTATGTTTCTTATCTAGCGTTTGATAATAGTTTACTTCATCTATAGGTATCTTATTGACACAAATCCCGGATTCACACTGTTTTAAATTAGCGGGTAATAATCCCACGCTTTTATCGACCATATATATAGCTATTGAACTGTCGAGAGCATTGATCTTGTCAGCTAAGTTTCTAAGTTTATTATTCAAATAGATTATGCGTGATTCATGGACCAAGGATCTATCTGCACTTTTGATGAAATCCCATAGTTCTAATTCTTGTTCTTTAATAGTATTTAGTTCTAACTGTAAGATCGCCTTTTCCACTTCAGAATAAAAGGGAAAGCTATCAATTCTTCGTTGAAGTTTACCATATTCCAGCTCTACGCTTCTTTCCAGGGATTGTCCCAAAGTTACCCTTTTAAAAATTGCCGCTGCTTTTAATGGTGTAATAATTTGCTTTGCATTATCAATTGATAAAAGACGAAAATTATCTTTTTTTATTTGCTGTGTTGAAGCACTAAATCCTTCTGAAACTGGCGGCTTAACATAATCTTTATACAGTTCTTGAAATAATTCTCTTCTTATTATATGTAAATCTGATCTCAGCGCAGGAAAATTAAGCAAATCCGATATATGGATCCAAGTATCCTCTCCCTGGGTTTGGATACTAGGAGAGCTATCAAATAATTCATCACGCAGATCGCATGGTAAAGATAGATCCATATAACAATTGGGGCTTCCAGTTGGTAATGTATTCAAACACTGATCTCTACATTCTATTTCAGAAGAATTGTAATAGCAGATGTTAGGTGTGAAATGCGTAAGTTGTACTTTTGTTGCGCAAAATGAATTATAGTTTTTATTCAAAATACCATCAACAGGGTAATCGTTTCCGCTAAAAGCATTCTTATACTTAGTTCTACTTATTAACGAATTTATTAAATTATCAGGTTTTTCACCACCCGATATGAATATGGAGGTAGGATTCTCATTTAACTGTGTTACCTCCAAATCAATATTCTTTTCCATCGCTCCGGCCATTGCGCCCCAAAGCAGACCCAAAAGTACCAGCCCAGGACGACCTGTCAACAATAATTGGTAAAAATTGTATTGTCTTTTAGGTAACAGCTTATTCAAAGTCCAAGTTACAATTTGAAGACTATACATTTTTATTATTCCTTGTCATTAAAAGCAGTAAATAATTATGCGATGCTAATTTTGACTATATTAATTTTGGTCCCTTGCTAAAAGCAAAAAACATTACCGCAACGAATTAAAATTTTTCCGGTATTTCTTCTACAAAAATGAAATCCGGTCTATATGTGAATTAAGTTGCTTCGTGGATAATTTTGGCATGATTGTATTCAAAGCAAAAATACACACTATTGCGCCACATGAGATTCATAAATTTTATGAAAACCATGAGCATCCTTATTCCGTATATAATTGGATTAGAATTTCTTCTTATTCTATTTTTTTGATTATTCCGAACATAGTCTAGCCTCCTTGTTGGGTTACACTAAAAGTGATAGATCCCGTTCCTTCTCCAGCACCTCAAGACCTAGTTTCAATTGAGATACACTTTTACTCAAATTACAATAAATAAAATTTTAATCTTATGTTACTATTCCACCGCTATTCAAGATTTAAACTGTCGATAACATCACAAATTTTTTATTCCGTCAGAATGTACAAGTTGGCTTATGCTTATTGGTATTTGGAAATTCCTTTTTCAAAATATCTGTATACATAGAATATGTAAATTAAAAAAAATTTCAAGCTTATTGTATAAATTTTTAATTCTCGGTTCATTATTATGATTTGATAAATGAACTTTTTTCTAGAATTATACCCAGTGAGATTTTAGTCAACTTTTTTGGAATTTAAAAATAAGTTCATCGCTGAATTAGTACCATTTACCCAATTAGAAGCTCATTCTAAGCAAACTTTTTGCAAAATCCATCGGTGTCATATGGTTAAGCATACCGTGTGGCCACTCACGGTTTTAGTGGTGCCTTCGGGCATCGATAATACTAAAAATAGTTATAAGGAAATGATGATGAAGTTTAGATCCGTTACTCTGGTATGTTCATTAATTGCCTCGCTTGCCAGTGCATTGAGTTTTATCCTTGATAAAGTTGGTATATGGTACGATCGTACTGTAGAGAATAATATCGCCATTGAAGCCACCATAGGTTGTGTTCGACAAGACATGATGTGAGAAAACAAATTGAAGAGGTCAATGGATCCAGAGCTACCATACTACATGGACCTTTGCCATTTATAACCACCAGTGTTCTGGCGTATTCTCGAGCGGGCCTTAATTTGTGCTTAATACTAATCGTCTACATGATGCTTCTGCCTCAACTGTAAATGTCCATGATAATGATATTTATGTGACTTTTTATACTGTACACTCCTATGAGATTAGGACCCAAGAAAGAGAACTAAACGCTAGAGATTTAGTAGGCTCCAACAGTGGAGATATAAACAATCTTCATTTCTCACAGACAGCTATAGGGCCGCTGGATGCGAAATGTGGTTTTTATTAATGGTTTTATACCAACCCGTAATACATAGCTTTTGACGGTTAAAATCAACTCTTCAGCAAGGTTGCAGTGGTCAAGGGTTGAATCTTTAAAAGGTCAGTACGTAGTTAATACCTAACAGCCCAGCAGGTTTATGAGTTCAGAAAACAACGTGACACGCTCGATGACCGCCTTGTAGCGGTTAACTGTTTAACGTTTCTGGGCGAAAATGTCATGCATGCACCCTTCGGTCATAACAAAAGCGCATTCACCGGTGCCCCAACCAACCGGTTATGGCTATTGTGGATAAGCGCTTTATGCCCTTCTGATCAGGTAGGAAAGTCAGTAATGACTTCCAACTAATCGCCAGTACTAACAGGGCCTGAGCCGGCAATCCCGAGAGGGCTTGTTCTGGAAAGACCTGCTCGCCCAAATAGATCTGTGGACCTACCAACACCCCCTCTTTGAACGAGCGGGGAGAGGACCTGGAACCCAATATCGATTTTGAACTGGAAACCTCTTCTGGCAAATCCGGTTACTTGGTAAAATTCAACAAAGTCGCCCGTGAGCAATATCCTGCCTTCTGCCGCTCGCCCGATGCCCTACGGACAGCCAACTTTCGCGACCTCAACGCCAGCATAACCCGTATGGGCACTCTCGCTGATCGCGGCCATATTACAGTTGCCGTGGTCGAAGAGGAGATAGGCCGGCCGAGATACAAATGGCAATCTGCGCCCGACACAGAGTTGAACCCCAGGGCCCTGATTGAGCCATTACTGGGGCCTGACAGCACCGAACAGATAGATTACGACGAGCCACTGAAGCTCGCCAGCCTTATCGAGGTATGCCGGAGCTGCAACTCAATGGGAGAAAGCTATTCAATACCAGCCGGGAGCGCAAGAAATCCAGCAACGACTCCCACCGGGTAAAGCAATTGCTGGAAAAACACCGGGTACGGTTTGAGGAGATCAAAGCCGCTCTGTAGAATCACTCGGTACAGTCGATTATACAATTCACCACTGCGAAAAATTCACACTGATCGCTCTGTTGTCCTTGCACGGTTATTAGTCACAAATACACCAGAAACCATGCAAGGCTTCAAAGCCTCACTCAACCCTCAAACAGGGCTTTTTAACAACTCCTCTAAACTCATCCAGTCAATGTCAGTGCGCGCTCACTGTGATCAATGGAGCTGTGGTTCAAAACTGACAGCCTGCATAACCTCTGGACAACCGAAATCTCACCTAGGCGGGAGATTTGCACCCACGGAAAACCTACCTGCAGTGCCCATTAAATTATCTCTCTATTACTCAACTGCATCTGAGCCTTACCCGCTGCATCCACAGTCTGGATGCTGCCTTTTTTTGTCATTTTTTGCAGGGTCCTGTCATTCCTGATAAAGTGATGGTATAACGCCGCTGCGATATGTCCCGCTATTAAAATCCATGCCAGCCAGGCCCCTAGTACGTTTTTGTGGACAAAATCTATTGGTTTTTCGAATTCCTCGAAGGAAATACCCAGTCCATTAGCAATTAAGAATTGGTATAAGCTTGTGTTTTCGAATTTAGGGATATCAAACATAAAAAAATACTCTGTATTTACAGAAGTACCCACATACCCGGTAATTGGCAGGATGATCATGATGGCATATAAACCATAGTGCCCTGTATGCGCAAGTAAATGTTCCAACCTTGTCCCAGGCTCTGGATCTGGTACTCGACTACCAATGCGCCAGATAACTCTGAGCACTACAATAACAGCAATCGTAACCCCTACGGATAAATGAATCTGGAGTGCAGTCCAATTTCCAGGGGTCTCCTCCTGTGTAAACCAATGTCGATAGTAGACACTAATATAGGATACGAGAAAAAGTACAGCCGTTACCCAGTGCAACCACTTGGCGATAACACCGTAGTTGCTGGCAGTATTTCTAATGCTCATCAAGTTCTCCTGAATTTTTGGATGTTCCAGCAAATAAACCAATATATGATACCGACTCCGTCGATTTTTTTAAGAAATTGAAAACGTTGTTGCATATTCCGTTATGAATCGGCCTGGTAGATTCATATTTCATGTCAATAAAGAATGATATTCCAGCTTTCCCTGATGCAGGTTGTTCTATATTCACAAGCTCACTCCAAATTGACAGTACTGAAGCCCGCCCCGATCTTATCGGTAGACTGTATTGGGATTTGTGGAGTATTTTTTTACCGTTTTTCCGGTGTACGCCTGAACAACAAGCGCACAGCGTGTATCGCCTCTGGCTCAAAAAATGGGTTTCACTACCAGACATTTACTGTGTCGGTTGTGTATTGGAAGCGGCGAGGCTGAGTAACTCAAATGGTTGCCCTACCTCGAGCGTTATAAAGGCGGAAGGGGAGATACCCGCCTCATGTTTAGCCTGCTCAAGAAGTTCAACGGGTTCTTTACGCGCTTCTGCACTCAGCTGGAAAGTGCCATAATGCATGCCTATCGATAGGTTCGCCTTTAGGTCAATATGCGCCTGGACGGCTTCAAACGGGTCCAGGTGAACGGGTTTGAATAAGTTTCTGGGTGCGTAGGCGCCGATCGGAAGCAAAGCGACATCTATAGGTCCAAAGCGCTCATAGGTGCGCACATAATGATCCGCGTAGCCACTATCTCCACCAAAGTAAATTCTCTTACCGCCAACCTCTAAAAGAAAGCCACCCCAAAGCGTAGAGTTTCTGTCCGTCAGTGAACGGCCAGAGAAGTGCTGGACATCCAGGAACCAGAGCCGGAAGTTGTCAGCAACCTGAATATTGTCCCACCAGTCCAGCTCGATGATTTTTTCAGAGACCGGCAAGCGGCGCCCCACACCAAGTCCCATATAGAGGAGTGGGTTGTCCCGTTCGATCAGCGTACTGATAGAATTCAAGTCCAGGTGATCATAATGATCATGGCTGATCAGAATGGCGTCGACCCTGGGTAAACTGTCAATGGTAATGCCCGGATTATGTACCCGCTTCGGTCCGATAAACGAAACCGGGCTGGTGCGCTCCGAAAATACCGGGTCAGTCAGGATATTGAATCCGCCCACCTGAATCAAAAAGGTGGCATGATTCACGAAGGTGATGCGTACATCGCTACCCTGAACCCGCTCAAGTGGGGCAGTATCCATCTCTGTTTCCACCCAGTCTGACCACTCAGCACGCTCTGTCTCGGCCTCTGTGGTAAGCCCACTCCATACAATTTCCCAGAAAGACTTGGTTTCGACCGGATTGGTATTGCTAAATACCCCATCGTTGAAATTTGCTGATTTTTGTCTTATATCCACTTTGCTTGCTGCGCAAGCAGCCAGTAAAGCGCCGATAAAAAGAATCATTAATTTCCTCATCCTGGCGACACCCATTTCGATATAGTTTTTTAATAACAACCCGCCCATGCTATTTAAGTAACGGAGCAGTAAGACTTTCCAACTGGCCCCAAAGACAAGAGGCCCCATTGGGGTCGAGGGCGGGATCACCGGCTTGTAAAGCAACAACACCTATGGTGTTGTGCCAATAGGTACCACGAGGGAGATCTTGCGTTGCACCTATCAACGAAGCTTGGGCGCCAGCTTCTTCGGAGATCAACTGAACGCTTCTCAACCAGGCAATAAAACCGGTTTTTGAGCCAATAAATCCACTTGCAACCACACCGGGGTGGACAGCAATTGGGTGCAGATTAGGATAACGTCTTTTAAGCTCGGCCACCTGCCAGAGATTTCCCAGCTTACTGCGGACGTATACCTTATTAGCCGAATCGTAGGGAATATCTGCTGAACACGCTTTTGCCAAAATGTAAATATCACCTGTCGTCATTACAATTCGCGCGTTCCGGGTCAACAGGTTCCTTTCGATCAAAAGCCGATAGAGAATATGATGACCAAGAACGTTCACGGCAAAAGTCTTTTCGAGTCCCATTACCGTTTTTTCCGCTTTTTTCGGCAACAGTCCAGCATTACAAATCACTAAATCAAATGGCGTATCACCCAAACAATCGATAGCGGAAACGATGGATAAGGGATCACCCAAGTCCACCATCAAAGTGTCTGCTTCCGGCAGAATACCGCTGCCATGGGACAAACCTCTGGCCATGGTTGTGACCTGGGCTCCACGCTCCATCAGTCCACGTGAAACAAATTCCCCGACTCCAGCAGCTCCTCCGGTGACGAGGGCCCTCTTGCCGTCGAGGCGGGGGTGGGCGGGACAGATTCGGTTTTTCCTTTTCTGGCCAAGCGTACAAGCCAAAATACGGCTAATCCGACCGGATCGCGGTATAGTGGGGTTCAGCTCAAAAGACATAAAATTTACTCGTTTCCACTGAAATCACAGGTTGAGCGCTCTGATTGACATTGGAATGACAATTTACAATAATTGTCATTCCAATGAAAGTCAAGCCCGACAAGGGTCACTCGATAAGATGCTTACTACTGAACAGATACTGGACGCCGCTGAGGATGTATTGCGCCGGTTTGGCCCGCGGAAAACGACAGTAGTGGATGTCGCGCGCGCACTTGGCGTCAGCCATGGAACCGTCTATCGGCATTTCGACACTAAGGCCGCGCTCCATGAAGCCATTACTACAAGATGGTTTGAGAGGGTCACATCACCCTTAGCCACAATAGCCAGGATACCCTCCCGTCCCTGTCACCGTTTGCGGGCGTGGTTTGAGACATTGATGGCTATCAAACAGCACAAGGCGCATGAAGACCCGGAGCTGTTTGCTTCTTATTTATTACTTGCAAATAAAAGTTCGAAAAAAATCGTGTTTGAGCATGTTGAAATTATGATCAAACAAGTTGAACGGATCCTGGCCGATGGCTGCGATGACGGTTCGTTTGAAATCAATAATTGCGCTGCCACCGCCCGCTCTCTGTTTTTTGCAACATTTCGCTTTCATCACCCACTCCATGCAAACGAGTGGAGTGATGAACATCTTAAAGAGGATTTCGACCACCTGTTCACTATGCTGGAACATGCCATCCAAAAACGCAGTGAATACTCAGTTGGTTAACCCAGAAAAGTGGCACTTCCCCGCGCTGTAGAGAGATCATCCTCAAGGTGCTTCAGTGGTCACGCACAACCAATGGCGAGGGTTTCATAACTATTTTTGCTGCCGCCCTAACGGACACCCATCAATGCAAAGAATCAGTATCCTGTGGCGATATGGAAGTAATTCTGGAGAGCAGTGCGGGAAGATATCTGAGTTCTTGAACGAGTCATCGGGGAAACAGTAAGGGCTTACGGCGCCCATAAAGCGCTAACCTATGGGGTCGTGCACCTATCCAATACGCTGTACGAGCGCAATATATGCCTTTTCAACATGGTGGAGTATTTCCGACATCGCACATTAAAAGATTACTGTTGTAATACACCAATAAAAAGGCCGCATAGTTCTATGCGGCCTTTTTGAAACGAAGCACTCAAGATAATTAAATTGCTGCCAGCTGCTCTTCGCGCGCCTTTTCATCCTCGACAAAGGAGATCCACTGCCTAGCGCTCCTCTCAGAGCGCTTGTCTTTCAGGGCTTTCCTAAGGCTGCTGAGCGCAGCGTCATATTGTTTCAGATTGGCATTGGCCATGCCTATTACGACATACAACTGATCCTGGCGCTTAACCCCGCCTTTGGCCAGGGCTTTCCTGCCCACCGCAACGGCTTTCTTATTCTCATCCAGATCCAGATAGATACTGGCCAGACGAGAATAGATTTGGCCTTTGTCGGACAGCTTGGCCGCCGCCTCCAATTGCGGAATCGCTTTTTGCAACTCCTGAGCCATCTGGTACGCCTGGGCCAGGGTTTCCAGATTCTTGGCATTGCGCGGAATTTTCTTCTCCTTGATCCCTTTGGCAATGACCTTGGCCCCCTTATAGGGCATCTCATACCCCATAAAGAGATAGCCCATATTCAGCAGGTCTTTTTCCTTCTGTAAAGCCCCGGCAAGGTAGGCCGCTTCCATCATATGCAACTGGTCTCTGTCACGCTTAAGCTCACCGTACATTGCCGCCAAAGTGAGGTAGTACACGGGCTTTGGGTAGTGTTGCAACAATTTTTCCAGAACAGCAGCCACTTTTTTGTAGTCATCGCGTTCAAAATAAATGTACTGCTGTAATCCGTACCAGTTCTCCTTGGGCACCTTGCCTGTTTTCTCATACATGGATACCGCCACACTGATATCCGCAAGCGCCTTGCCCTGGTCGCCAATCTGCTGATAGGCCTGGGCGCGCAATGCATAGGAATCCGCAGTGACGCGATCTGAAACCTTCATCCACTGGTTCAGATAATTGACCGCCTGCTTATAGTTCTCGGTCACAAAATACAGCTGGGCCAATGTGAACAAAGTGCCCTCTTCCAGCGCTACCGGAAGATTTTTCTCGCCCTGACTCAACACCTTCTTGAAGAAGGGGATCGCCTCCTTGTAGCGCTCCATACTGTAATAGACAACACCAAATAAGTTGTACATTTGCGCTATTTCGTAGCCATTGTAGCGCTTCTTACTGGCATCCATTTCCTTCAACGCAGCCAGTGCGCCCACCCAGTCTTCTGCGTCATAAGCTTCCTGGACTTTTTCCAGCTTTTTATACGCTGCCTGGCGCATGGCCGGCACCTTGCGGGTTTTCTTCTTGCTGGGTTTGTTTTGTTCCTGCGCCTGTGCTGAGGCGAAAGGCGCGGAAACACCCGCAGCTTCCAGTATGCTAACACTGACCGCCGGTGCCAGAACCAGGGGGAACGCTAGCGACACGCGCAGAGCGAGCCTGGACAAACCTTTAGCCATGGTTGTCAACTTCATAGTGCTTCCCCTTTAGTTTTCGGCCATAGTAAAGCTGATCTTGGTCTGCACATTGGGCACCTCAATCGGCTTGCCATCGACCACACGCGGCTTGTACTTGTACTTCAATGCGGACTTCAGCGCGTTCCTGTTGAAAATAGTGGTCGGCTTGCCTTTCGAAGTAAAGGCCTCAACCACCACCGGGTCGCGCACAGAACCATTGGTGGTCACTGTATATTTGACAATAACATAGCCTTCGATGCCGCGCTGCTGTGCACGGCGCGGGTACTGGGCCTGTACTTTGACGATGGGTAGATAATCGCCCTCGCCAAAGCTGAATCCAGACAGCTTGATACCGTCGTTGCCGCGGGGGGCTGAAATATTGATGCTACTGTCAATGGTTGGATCGTCAAATTCCGGTTCCAGCATCTCTGGCGGAGGCGTTTCCGGGTCTTCCGGCTTCTCCGGTTTGGCGGTGTCGTACTGAATTTCAAGTTCTTGTTCGGGCATCACCACGTCGGCAACTTTGAACTGCTCCTTTTCCTCCGGAGCGGTCATATTTGCCTCAATCAGCTGATGCATGGTGAAGATGAGGCCAAATGTCGTGGCGGCTGCCAACGTACCTGCCCCAAGGAGTCTTACCGGATTCATAGCTAACTCTTCTCTGTCGCGACCGAAACTTTCTCAATACCGATCTTCCTGGCCGCTTGCGCAATCAGGGCAATTTTCTCAATATTCGCGCCCTTATCGGGCTGAATCACCAACCACCCTTTCGGATTTTCGGAGTAGAGGCGCTCCAGGACGATTCTTACCTGACGCTCGTCAACTTTCTCCTTGGCAATCCAGATCTCATTGCTTTCGTTGATCGCTACCAGAATAGAAGCGGCCTTGAGTTCAGCGGTTGTCGCCTCCGGCTTCAGCACTTCGGCACCCGGCACTTTGATAAAAGTCGCGGTGACGATAAAGAAGATCAGCATAATAAACACCACGTCCAACATGGGCGTGAGGTCAATCGCTCCTGCCTCTTCTTCTGCCGTATTTTGTCTTTTGCTCATAGCAACTCTCTTGCGAACTTTTCCCGCGAGGGGCCCCAGGAGGTACCCGCGGCGGGAATCTCTGGCTTGGCTAAACCTTCACAGCAAATAAGCTGGCCTATTCGCTGATGTGTGCTAGTGATCCATGGTCAGATGATCTTCCAGCAGCTGGGTCTCCCGCTCTGCCTTGCGGGTAAGGTAGGTGTTGGCAAAAACACCGGACAGCGCTGCAACCATACCCGCCATGGTGGGGATAGTTGCCATGGATACACCGCTGGCCATCTGCTTGGCGTCACCACCACCGGTAATCGCGAGAACATCGAACACGTTGATCATGCCCCAGACCGTACCCAAGAGCCCGAACAGGGGCGCCAGGGCCACACAGGCCTGAATCATGTCCATATTGTCCTGAATCCTCTCGGAAACCCGGGAGACCATCGCATAACGGATCTGGTGGGAACCCCAGGAATTGCGCTCACCGCGCCCCTCCCACTGGTCCACAGCACCCTGAACGTCACTTTTCAACCCCTTGTTGAAATAGAAGATCCGTTCAAAAATCAGCGTCCACATAAAGAAGGTCAGACCGGCGATCAGGAACAGTACTGGCCCGCCCGACGCCATAAAGGCGTTGACAGCGGCCCATGCGTCGATTAATGCGTGCATGTTGCCGCCTCCTCTTATTTACGCTCGGCGTTTTCCGCCACGATACCGGTACTCTGCTCTTCCAGAATATGCAGGATACGCTTGGCGCGACCGTTCACGATAGTGTGCATCAACACAGTCGGGATAGCGACACACAGACCCAAAACGGTGGTAATCAGTGCCGAGGAGATACCGCCGGCCATGGCTCTCGGGTCACCGGCACCGAAGATGGTGATCGCCTGGAAGGTAATGATCATGCCGGTAACGGTCCCCAGGAGGCCCAGCAGCGGCGCCACCATAGCGATAATCTTCAGCAGGTTGAGGCCGGTCTCGATCGCCGGGCGCTCCTTCAATACCGCTTCTTCCATCTTCAGCTCCAGGGTTTCACCGTCAACCCCCTTATTTTCCTCTGCCACCGCCAGTACACGGCCCAACGGGTTGTTGGTATTTGGCGTGGCGGAACGCAGTTGGGCATTCACCTTGGCACTCACACCGAAGAGCACAACCAGGCGGAAGATAGCCAGCAGCATGGCGAAGGCACCGACGGCAGTGATGATATAACCCACAATTTTACCCTGGTGCCAGCGCTCGATAAGGTCCGGGCTGTTGATCATGGCCTTCAGGTAGGAACCGCCGGTAGGGCCTGTGGGATCAACCCCGAAAGCGCTGAAGCCGGCGCTGGAAGCCTGCAGATTCTCCGCCATCTTCTGGAACTTGGCGTCCGGCTGGCGAACCAGCTCAGCCATTTTATAGGCGTCGTTCATCTCCAGGTATTTGCCGTTGGAAACCAGATTGAAGTTACCCACACGAACAACTTCCTGCTGGACCTGCTCACCGCTGGGCTTGATCACAGTGGCATTGAACTTGACAACCTTGCCGGATTCGATTGTTTCCCGCTGGATTTCAAACCACAGGCGCTCAATTTCTGCAATAGTCGGCAGTTTAGTGGCCGTATTCATCTTGGCAAGCAGGCCGTCAATAAATTCTGTCCGGCCCGGGTATTGCGCAGAGACCAGGGAAGAGTCGATATTTGCGCGCAGGTCTGCGGCGGTAGAAGACATATGGCCGAATAGTTCTTTCAGAGAGCCCAGGCGCTCATCCAGTTGATCACGCTTCTGATTTATGGCGCCTTCCTGGTCCTGATATTGCTTTTCCAGTTCCTCGGAGCGCTTTTCCTCAGCGGTGCGAACATTTTTGGCCCTGTTCAGCAGCGTCTGCTGATTGGCTTTTTGGCGGCGAAATTCGGCTTCGCGCTGCCTGTGTTCCTGGGATTCAGCGATTTTGGATTGCCGAACCATCTTCAACAGATCATCGAGAGAAGCGGCTTTTTCCTGCGCAACTGCAGAGAAACTGATCAGGCCAGCCGCGGCTGCCACTAGTATACGTTTGGCGATAGAGGTTTTCATTGCGCTGCCTCCGGAGCCGGGATCGGCGTGGTCATGATGTCGATGGAGGCCTGTTTCCTGGCGATCTTCAAGCCGTTCATAAGGGCACGACGGTAGGTGCCAGTGTCGATTTCAACCCAGACTTGCTGGCCCTTGTCGTAAGCGAGGGAGATATTGGAATCAGTTGTCTGGGCGAGCAGTGCGATACGACCGATCTGCAGCACGTTTACCTCACGCTCCTGGCCGTTTACATTCAGGGTGTCGCCGTAAGTGTCGATCTTACGCGCGTACTCCGCTTCGTAATTGTACAGTTCCAGTACCTCGCGGAACTTCTCCGCAACCGTAATATCGGAACGGTCCATATTATTTTTTACGTTTACTAGATTGGCCATGCGCTCGTCCAGTTTGAAGGGCGCATCCAGTTCAATAAACTGCTCCAGGCCCTCCAGCATGCGCAATATCAGTGGCTGGATCTGGCGTTCAATGACGGTGACGTTGGCGATGGATTCGTCCAGGTCGTTGATCACTTCAAGCTGGTTGGCCAGTTGCTTTTCCAGCTGACGGTTGTATACGCGCAGACCGTCGATTTGCTTGTTGACCACCTTGAAATCCTGCAGCAGGCCGCTGGTTTCCTCGGCAATCTTGTCAATGCGTTTTTGCGATGCCCGGGCCGCAGTGGTTTTCTGCTGGCCGACGGCGAGGACGTTATCGAGAGTATCCGCGTTGGCTACGCTGCCATAGAGCGCGCCGGCAGACAGCACAGTGGCCAGCGCCACAGCCATGAATCGCTTGGTTTTCATTAGACCCCCCAGTGGGTTCAATATTTCACAACATGGTCGCGATGATTTAGCTGCCAAAACGCGGTGTCCTTTTGTTTTAAAAACATTGGCTAGAAGACAGCTAGGAGCCGCACATTGTAAACAGCCGATTTGATTATTCAAATGCCGATTGTCAGCATCGGCCAGCATGGGTAACAAGGTAACAACCGGGTAACACGATCGAGTCACTTTCACACATTAGCGGCGCCATTCCCTGTGCAGGCTGTCAGAGAATTTAACAGACTGATCAACTTTTAATCAAATTGTTTTTATTTAAATCTGTCGTATTGAACTAATGCGTAATTATACTCATTCCTGTCTGAAGCAGGGTAACACTCCCTTACAATTTCGACCCATGAGTCATCCAGCTTTGGAAAAAAGGCGTCAGCATCCACTTCAGCATCCACTTCAGTGATATAAAGGCGCGCCGCCAGGGGCAGGGCTAGGCGGTAAATTTGCGCCCCACCAATCACCATCACCTCCGCCGCACCGGCCTTCAAGGCCCACTTGCGGGCCCGACTGAGCCCCGCCTGCAGTGACGCCACCACCTCAACACCATTAGCCTGCCAGCTGGCATTACGGGTGATCACAATATTGTTGCGCCCGGGGAGGGGACGGCCGATGGACTCAAACGTCTTGCGCCCCATGACCACAGGCTTGCCCATGGTGATCTGCTTGAAGAACCGGAGGTCTCCGGAGAGCCGCCAGGGCAAGCCGTTGTCTTTGCCGATAGCGCCATTGCGCGCCACTGCAGCAATCAGGGCCACAGAAATATCCATATCCACAGCGCCCCTTTAAACCGCTACCGGTGCCGGAATATGCGGGTGGGCGCGGTAATCCCGCAGCTCGAAGTCCTCAAAGCGGAAGGCGAACAGGTCTTTCACATCTGGATTTAAGTGCATCGTTGGTGGCGGCAAGGGCTCCCGTTGCAACTGCATCTCTGCCTGCGCCAGGTGGTTGGCGTACAAGTGTGCATCACCGAAGGTGTGAATAAACTCGCCAGCCTGCAGCCCGCACACCTGCGCCAGCATCAGGGTAAGCAGGCTGTAGGAGGCAATATTGAATGGCACTCCGAGGAAGATATCCGCGCTGCGCTGGTACAGCTGGCACGACAGCTTGCCGTCCGCCACATAAAACTGAAAAAGCACATGACAGGGGGCAAGGGCCATGCGCCCTGCACGCACATTGTCCACAGGGGAGACGCTCTCGTCTGGCAGCTCAGCGGGGTTCCAGGCACTGACCAGCAGGCGGCGGGAGTCCGGCCGGGTCTTCAACTGGTACACCAGCTGCTCCATCTGGTCGATATGATGCCCGTGCGGCGCCGGCCAGCAGCGCCACTGGCGACCGTATACCGGCCCCAGGTCACCGGCTTCTGTGGCCCACTCATCCCAGATCCGCACCCCGTTTTCGCGCAGGTAATGGATATTGGTCTCCCCCTGCAGAAACCACAGCAGTTCGTGGATGATCGAACGCAAATGGCATTTTTTCGTAGTAATTAGCGGGAAACTCTCGCCCAGGTCGAAGCGTATTTGGTAGCCAAAAATACTCAGGGTGCCCGTGCCCGTACGATCTCCCTTCTCCGCGCCGTTTTCGCGCACATAGCGCATCAGATCCAGATACTGCTTCATCTACTGTGGCGCCCCACCCTTCGAATGGGTGCACGCCTGCCTGGCACTGCTCCTGTCCCGCCCCTCCGGCGACGGCTGGGTGCGGTAGCTCCACACCAAGAGCGCAATACCGGCCACGATCATCGGCAAACTCAGCAGCTGCCCGCGGGTCATCCAGCCAAACAGGTCAAAACCAATATGGCCATCGGGCGCGCGCACAAACTCCACCAGGAAACGGAAAACCCCATAAAGCAGTACAAACAGACCGCCAACGGCAAGACGTGGGCGCGGCCTGCTGGAGAACCACCAAAGAAGGGCAAAGAGCACCAGCCCTTCGAGAAAAGCCTGGTACAGTTGCGAAGGATGGCGCGCCAACAGCTCCGGATCCTTCGGGAAAACCATACCCCATGGCCCCTGGGTAGGACGCCCCCACAACTCCTGACCGATAAAATTACCCAGGCGCCCCAATCCCAGACCAATAGGCACCAGGGGGGCGACAAAGTCGATCAGGGCCGGGAAGGTCGTGCCAATCTTACGAGCGTACCAGGCTGTGGCCAGCATCACGCCAATCAGGCCACCGTGGAAACTCATCCCCCCTTCCCACACCTTCAGCAGAGACAGCGGACTTTCAATCAGCTCCGGCAGGTTGTAGAAGAACATATAACCGAGGCGTCCGCCGACCACCACCCCGATGGCACAGTAGAGAATCAAATCCTCCACTTCAGATTTGATCACCGGGGACCAGGGCCTGGTGCTACGCCGCAATGCCAGCCACCACGCAACAATAAAGCCGGCCAGGTACATAAGCCCGTACCAATGCACTTTAAAGGGGCCAATGGCGAAGGCCACAGGGTCAATTTCAGGATAAATCAGCATGGGTGAATCGAGATTGGCAGCGATAAAGGCGTATTATGCTCACAAAGCCCCCCTCAGCGAAAGGGGCGCATCCAGCCCTGCCACTTTGGAAAACTGCTATGTGCCTTTTGCTGTTCGCTTACCGCTGCCACTGTGACTACCCGCTGCTGCTGATCGCCAATCGCGACGAGTACTATGCCAGGCCCAGCGCACCCGCAGCGCTCTGGGAAGGGCTCGGCCTGGTCGCGGGGCGCGATCTGCAGGGCGGTGGCACCTGGGCGGGAATGGCCCGCGGCCGGGTCGCCGCAGTGACCAATATCCGCGAACCCGGGCGGGCCGTGCCCGAAGACCTGCTCTCCCGCGGGGAAATCCCCCTGCATTTCCTTGCCGGCAACAGTACACCCTACCAATTTGCCCTGGGGCTCCAGGGGCAGCGTTATCGCGGCTTCAATGCACTGCTCTTTGATCTGGAGGCCGATAAACCACTGATCTGCGCCGGCAATCGCCACGCCCCTTTCCCCATTCCAATCGGCGTACACGGTATTTCCAATGGCGCGCCGGACGCCCCCTGGCCGAAGGTTGAGCGGGGAAAGAAAGGGCTCAGGCGTATCATGCGGGGCATTGGCGATACCATCACCGAGGACAATTTTGTGCGCCCTGCTTTGGCCCTGCTGCGCCACAGTCAACCGGCGCCCGAGGCAGAACTCCCGCACACTGGCGTGGGTCCGGCAAGAGAGCGGGCGCTCTCTCCCATATTCGTACACATAGACAACCGAAAATCCCCCTCGCCCGGCACAGCGGCGCCAGACAATGACCAAGCCGGCTATGGCACTCGCGCCAGCACCCTGATTGCTGTTCGTAAAACGGGGCGCTGCCAGCTGTGGGAGCAGTCTTTTGCACAGGGAGAGCCCGAGGGACCACTGCGTCACTTCGCTCTCGGCTAGTACCCTTGCTTCTGAAACTAAAGGGCCATGGCAAAATAATTGGCCGTATCTGATCGCTCAAGTATTTACCCGCTAATCAAATATTCCCCTTCAAATCGACATCCGTGCCACAGGCGCTTCGGCGGTTATTGCCTCATTGCCGCCCTCCCCCCGGTGACTCCCAAGAGAAGAAGGAAACGCCAAGCAAATTCTGCATTTATTGCCATACTTACTCTCACAGACGGCAATTGGTTGAGTTACGCGCAAGTGCGCAATGCCAATCGGCGTCTGAAAAGAGGAGGTCGCGCGGGACGCATGACAAGTGCGAGCCATCGCTAAACACCGAGCAGTATCAGGTTAGGCTCGTCACAGGTTGGGAAGGTAACAACGATCTGGCGCCCGGGATTATCCACAAGACAACGCCGGGCCCCTGCAGTATCGCTGAGGTACCATGTCGTATTTCAACCCAGAACAGCGCAAACGCAAATCCATTCTGCCCCTGCTGATTCTCGGCAGCCTGTGTGTGTCCATTCTCTATTACGCCTTTGCGGCCAACCAGAAAACCGTGCCGGTACTGCCGGAAAATGCCGTGCGCCCCCACCTAGTACACTGGCTGGAAGAGAACCCCAATGCCTGGCCCGCCCAGGACCCCATTTTCAACCCCGCAGCGGTGCGCAAAATTTACCAGCGCACCGATTACCGCCTGCTCTGGTTCGACAATTACAGCCTGAGCGACAGCGCCAACGACCTGCTCAGGCAACTCACTGCGGCCAGCTCCGGCAATCCCAGCAGCATGGTCGACTACCGCTATCACCTCGGATATTTCGACCGCACCCTGCGCGATACCCCACAACGCCTGCAGATGGCCGCGGTGCTCGATGTCCTTCTGACCGATGCGTTTGTCTCCTACGCCCAGGATACCCAGTTGGATCGCATCAGACCCAAAAGCCGCCCACACCGCGGTATTACCCCGGTATTTCGCGAAGACCAGGGGTTTCGCATGGTTGCTTTGCCCAGGCCTCCCCAACAAGCCTCAAATGAGCCCAGTGGACGCAAGTATTTTCGCGGCTACGACCGGGCGCGCATCATTGGCAGCAGTCCACACAGCCACCCCTATTCCCAGGACTACAACACCGACGATGAACGCACCCCCTCAAACGCCGCCAATTCCGCCCGCAGCTTCAATCGGATGCGCCACAATACACACAGAGACCGCAGCGGAAGCGGCCCAGGCGCCAGTGGCAGCGACAGCCGGATCTATTACAACCAGAGCCGCAACAATCGTGGGCGCGACAATCGCGTTCGCAACAGCGCAGCTATTGCATCCCCGGTCAATAGCGAGGGTCGCTATTTCGAGGAGAATATCCCCTATGGCAGTGATGCCTATGCGTTGAGAAACCAACTGCAAAAATTGCGCAACCTATCCACCAGTGGACGCTGGCGCCCAATTCCCCCAGGCCCAGCAATGACGATGGGGGCCCGCCACCCCCATGTGGGCCGATTGCGGGATCTACTCTCTCTCTACGGCGACTACCAGGCTGACTACCGCTATCGCGGCGCCGATCACAACCGGTTCGACCGGAGCCTGCACCAGGCTGTAGCGCGCTTCCAGAAACGCCACGGCCTCAAGCCAGATGGCATCGTGGGACGCACCACCCGCAAGCGCCTCAACCTTTCTCCCGCTGCACGGGCGAAAATTGTGGAGATGAATATCCGCCGCCGCGAAGCCTTGCCCGCCAGCCTGGGGGAGCGCTTTATCCAGGTAAATATCCCTGCCTACCGGCTTCAATATGTTGAGAACGGCCAGGTCAAACTGGCCATGAATGTGGTTGTGGGGAAGAAGAAACACGCAACACCCGAGATCACCACACGGGTCAGCAAAGTGATATTCAACCCCACCTGGACGGTACCGCGCAGCATTCTCGTCAATGAAATACTGCCCAAGGCCCGCAAGAATCCCACCGGTATGGAAAACATGGGGTACCGGGTGGTCAGCGGAAGTGGTGAATATCTACCCCTCACCTCCGGCAACCTCTCGGCCGCGGGCGCCGGCTCCTATCTAATGCGCCAAATGGGAGGTGAGGAGAATGTACTGGGCCGGATAAAATTCGAGATACCCAACAAACATGATGTCTACCTGCACGATACCCGCGCCCGCACCCTCTTCTCCCTGACGGACCGCGGCTATAGCCACGGCTGCATTCGCCTGGAAAAGCCACGTCACCTGGCAGAGGCCCTGTTGCGTACCCAGGGGAGTTGGGACCAGTGGCGTATCGGCCAGCTCACCACCGGCGAAGAAACCACCGAGGTCGACCTGACCCGATTGGTGAACATCTACATCACCTACTGGACCGCCTGGGTCGACGGCCAGGGCAATCTGAATTTTCGCCCGGATATCTATGCGAAAGATGGCCTCACCGATAACCAGTTCTAGATCTGCCGCCGCATTCCACTGACCCGGCCCTGAGTTTCCGCATGGGCCACCACCCCTATATTCCTTTTACCTAGTAGAGCCCAGGGAACGCATTTCTCAAAAATATTAAAGAGTTCCGCAGTCACAAGTTACCAATGTGAGCAGAGTGTTTCAGTCTCTTCGATCCTTCCATTGCTGACATGGGTGACTTATGGGTATTCGCAAGCGTCCGCCCTTTGCACGTACACTGCACAGGGGCCCTGTGCACGTCAGCGCCCTCGTATTGTTGCTGGTCCTAACCCTAGGGTCCGGGCTGCACCCGGCCACTGCGGAGACCGGGGAGGCTATTGATACCAATACAGTTGCCGGCAGCGATCCCTTTTCACCAGAGGGGCGGCAATACGCGCTGCTCAGTGAGGAACTGGCGCGCTACCGGGTGCTGGCGGACAGTGACCACTGGCAACCGCTTCGTGCCGGGCAACCGATAGCACCGGGCAGTCGCGGTCCGCGTGTCGCGCAACTGCGCAGCCTGCTGATGCTGTACGGGGATTACCGCCCCAGTGATTTTGATACTGCAGGATCGAAGGACAACCTCCACGCCGATGTGTATGACAAATCCCTGCAACAGGCAGTGCGCAGATTCCAGCGGCGTCACGGGTTGAAAGCGAACGCACTGGTTGGCGAGCACACCCGCAAACGCCTCAATACCAATCCCGCCAAGCTGGTGCGTGTCCTCGCGGCCAATCTCAAACGCTGGGAGCAGCTGCCAAAAGATCTGGGACCGCGCTATATCGTGGTCAACATTCCCGATTTCAGTCTGCGCCTGATGGAGGGCGACCGCGAACAATTCCGCATGAAGGTGGTGGTGGGCAAGCCAAAACACAAAACCCCGCAACTGACCACCCGCATGACACGACTTGAGTTCAATCCAGTGTGGCGCGTGCCACCGAGTATCGCCCTGAAAGAGCTGCTGCCAAAAGGCGGCTCTGCGCTGGGCGCCAGAGGATATCGGCTGATCAACCACCGCGGCAGAGCCGTGCCCTTTACCCGCGGCAATATCGCCGCTGTGCGCCGCGGCAAGGTTATGCTGCATCAAAGGGGTGGGCCGGGAAACGCCCTGGGTCGGGTCAAGTTTATGATCCCCAACCGCCATGCCATTTACCTGCACGATACCAAAAGCAAACACCTGTTCAAAAAGTCCCAACGGGCCTTTAGCCACGGTTGTATTCGCCTGGAAAAGCCGATGGTGTTTGCCCGAATGATGCTGGGACAGCAAAACGGCTGGGGTAACGCGCGTATCAACCGCGCCCTGGGGAGCAGCCGCACCCACGGCGTAGCGCTGAAAAAGCCAGTACCCGTTTACATCGCCTACTGGACTGCCTGGATAGATGAAAAGGGGCAGTTGCAATTCCGCCCGGATATCTATCGCCGCGACAACCCCGTAGCAGGAGCAGGTCGTGGCTAACCCCAAGTACATCTACGGGCATTCATCGTGGCCTGTAACCTGCGCCAACTCGGTCTCGCCGCGCTGCTGAGCGTGATCGCGTCTGCGACCCCAAGCGGTGGCGCCCTGCTGGCAGCCAGGGTTCAGCAGGCACTCGACCCGGCAACTTCTGGCGAACAGCTGCGCAGAGCGGCCGCCCGCTACCGGGAACTGGTCAAACACTGGCAGCCAATCGCCCGGGGCGGGCCGCTACAGGCCGGCGATAGAAATGCACGGGTGTTGCAGCTGCGCAAGCTGTTGGAACTCTACGGAGACTATCGCGGACAGCCAGGGCCAACCGCCGCTCCCGCGGGAGACTCCCTGCGCTTCGACAGGGCCCTTCAGACCGCCCTGGAGCATTTCCAGCGCCGGCACGGGCTCGCGCCCAGCGGCGTTGCAGAAGGGGAGACCCTCGCTGCACTGGCTGTCCCTCCCTCGGAGCGGGCCGAACAAATGACCCTGAACGCCGAGCGCTGGGACAGGCTGTCTCTTCCCGCCGAGAGCCGCTACGTACTGGTCAATGTGCCCGACTACCGGCTGCAGTTGGTGGAGGACAGTCAGGTCGTGCTCGATATGAAAACGGTAGTGGGCAAAAGCAGTACCCGCACACCGGATATGCGCAGCCGTATCACCCATATCATATTCAACCCCACCTGGACGGTACCGCGCAGTATTCTGATCACACAGCTTCTGCCCAAGGCGCGCCACAACCCCGCTGCCATGCACCGGCGCGGGTATCGGGTTATCCAATACCACAGCGGGGCCACCTCCCCGATTACCACTGAGGGCCTTGCCCGCGCCGCAGGCGGCCACGCCACCCTGCGCCAGGTCAGTGGCCCCGGGAACACACTGGGTAAGGTAAAATTTGTCACGCCCAACAAGCGAGCCATCTTTTTGCACGATACCCAGGCCAAAAGCCTGTTTTCATTGCAGGTGCGCGCGCGCAGCCACGGGTGCGTGCGCCTGCAGCACCCGGAAGAGCTAGCCTACGCATTACTGGCGCCCCAGGGCTGGGACAGGATTGAGATTGCTCAGGCAGCGACCGGAGACCAGGCCCACAACGTGCGCATCAAGCCTGCGCCCCGCCTCTATATCGTTTATATGACCGCCTGGCTGGATCGCGACGGGCGCCCACAATTCCGGCGCGATATCTACCACCGCGACAAGAAAACCAGCCCCCCAGCCGAAGACTAGTTCCGCCCCCCATCCCCGGCGCTCCAGCGCAAGAAAAGAACCAATCAGTCACAAAAAAATGAATTTTTATGCTGTGTTCAAAAATGACAACGCTGTCCTCGCCACCCGCCCGGCGGCATCGGAATAGCTCCAGGGTGGAGCCTGGGCCCTAGTTCAGAAGCAACTATTTACCAACCAAAGCCTTCGAATCTTTTCAAATTAACAGCTTGCGGTTTGTAACATCTGGTTATTTTTTGTACATTTTCCGCTGTACCCGGATGCGCCGACCCACTGGCGCACCCAAACGACGAGGCGGAATTATGAAGAATCCATCCAGACGTCGGTTTCTGGCAGTGACCTGCGCAACGGCGGCGGCGGTCAGCGCCGGGCCAACTTTTGCCAAAGTAGGCAGCTCCCGCACCCTAAAAATGCGCAACTTGCACACCGGGGAGAAGCTGGAGGCCGCCTACTGGAGCAATGGAGACTACAGTAGCAGTGGTCTCAAGCAGTTCAACAAGCTGTTGCGTGACCACCGGGCCAACGAAGTGACCCGAATGGACCCGAAATTGCTTGATATCGTGTATAAATTGAAGGAAAAATTCAATTTTAAAGGCACTGTTGAGATTATCTCCGGATATCGCTCGGCCAAGACCAATGCCAAGCTGCGCGCCGCAGGCCGCGGTGTTGCCAAGCGCAGCTACCATACACGCGGTATGGCCATGGACATCCGTATGCCCGGTGTTTCCCTATCAAAACTACGGCAGGCGGCCCTGAATTTGAAAGCGGGTGGCGTTGGCTACTACCCTAAGAGCAACTTCGTTCACGTGGACACCGGCCCGGTGCGCCGCTGGTAAAGCGCTTTCAGGGATTCCCTCTACCCAATATAAAACCCCGGCCTGTACCGGGGTTTTATATTGTTGCGCCCTACTCTACCGGCAGAACAGCAGGCATAATATTCATTTCGGAAGCGGGGACCTGGGTAGTACCGGCCATCAGGCCCGCCATCTTCTCCAGCAATTTGCGCGCCTTGGCCAGCTGGCCCAATTCCGCTAGTTCAAACGGGTCTTCCATCTCCAATAACAAGGCTTCCAGATCGGCAAAGGTCTGCTCCAGCGCACTCACCTGGTGACGATCCAGCAACAATTCCGCCAGGCCGCCTCCCCCTGTGGGTATCCAGTTGGATTGTAAGGTTGCCATAGCCGCCAGCAGCGCCTGCTTGGAGTCCGCTGCGCGACTGCTCTCCACATCGCTTTCAGAGCCCTCAGGCAAGCGCGGCAATAGCAATTCGTCGATTACCTGAGTATGGGCGGCGCGAATCTGTTGCAACCGTGCCACAGGGCCAAGGGCGAGATACCGGCGCGACAGATTATTGGCGCTGCTGGGCCAACTGCGGGCCAGACCATCCATATCTTCTTCAATACCCCGGGCGATCAGGCGGGTCAGTACGCGGCGCCGATTGGCAGCCAGGGCCTCGGGCTTTTCCCCTCTGGAGTCGGCGGCAAATTGTGCCGCCATACGCTCGCTGGTAGGGCCCCAGAGCATGACCTCCAGCGCGTGGAAACCGATGCTCGCCTCCTCGTGGGCAGTGAGCCGGTGCTGCTTGCGCAGGTTTGCCAGGGTTAACTCAATGGCGGTGTCATTGACTATGCCGCTGTCCGAATAGCCCGGCACCGTATCCAGGTAGCCCGCCTGCGCAGGCCAGCTGTCCAGAGCCAGCAGCAGTTCGCGGCCCTGGTTGCGCAAAGCCACCGGAGAAAAGGCCAACTGGATGTAGGGCAGTGTCGCAGCGAACTCCCGGTGGGCATCCAGCCAGGCTAGCCTGGCTTTTTCCAGCTGGTCTTCTCCGGGCTGCTCCAGCAGTGCCACCACTGTGCGCTGAAGGGTCTCCGCGTGGCCGCGGGTGTGCACTACCTGTGCCTGGCCCGCCTGCCATATCGCCAGGGAGAGATCCGAGGCCGCCTTTTCACTGACGGGCTGTAGCGCAGCCCCCCGCACGGCCTTTGGCGGCGCTGCAGATTTTTGTTCACAACCCAACACGGCCCCCAGACTGGCCAGTAACAGCCCGCAGGCTATTTGCCGTAAGGTATCTCCGTTCACACAATTCCCCGTGTTGCACTTTGCCAGAGTTTGCAGGTTATCGGAGGCTGATCACCGGCCAGCCCCGCGCTTCCGCCTCTGTGCGCAGGCGGGCATCCGGATCCACAGCGACCGGGTGCTCTACTTCAGTCAGAAGCGGCAGGTCATTGATCGAGTCGCTGTAAAACCACTTCTGTCCACGCGTGTAGACAGCGTTGTGTGCCAGCCACTGGTGCAAGCGCACGACCTTGCCGGCCCGATAACAGGGCTCGCCGACCACGCGCCCGGTAAAGCGCCCTTCCAGCTCCTCCGGCTCTGTGGCCAGTAAGGTATCCACTCCCAGGTGTGCGGCAATCGGCTCCACAACAAAGCGATTGGTCGCTGTAATGATCATGATATGGTGCCCTTTGCGGCGATGTTCCCCGATCAGCGCCTGTGCGCGGGGCAGCCACAGCGCACTGACGACTTCCTGCATAAATTCCCTTTGCAGGCTTTCCAGCTGCTCGCGCGATAGCAGGGACAGAGGCGCCAGTGCGAACTCCAGATAAGCAGAGATATCCAGCTCTCCCCGCTGGTAGTCCCGATAGAAACGGTCATTGGTGGAGCGGTAGTGCTCGCCGTCCACATGCGAGCGCTGTACCAGAAACTCGCCCCAGGCATGGTCGCTGTCTCCGCCGATAAGCGTATTGTCGAGATCAAAAATTGCCAAGTGCACCGCTAATCAGCCCCGTTACCATCGATTCGCAAAGGAAGTTCCACCGCCAAAATCCAGCTACTGCCACCTCAGCGTCATACAATTTTACCCTGCATTCGCGCGCGTCACACAGACTGCGTCACCGAATTGCTGTAAACCCCCCTCTGTGGAACAATACGGGGCAAGCGAGTGCGGCGCACAGCAACACGCAACAGTATTAAGGACGGTATTATTTTGGACGACGGCAAGCCGGCTCAAGCCGGGAGAAGAAGCCGCCGTAGGCCCAACAAGCAATCAAATCGCAACGATCCCCCTGCGCTTAACAACAGGAAGCAGAGGCAGGGTGGCGAAGACAGCAGTAATATAGATGCAGAGGGCTTTCGCCCCAACGTCGGTATCATTATGCTGAATGCCCACGGCCAGGCGCTGTGGGCCAGACGGGTCGGTGGCAAGGACGCTTGGCAGTTCCCCCAAGGCGGCATTAATCCAGGCGAAACCCCGGAACAGGCCCTATACAGGGAGCTTTACGAAGAAATCGGTCTCACCCGCGATCAGGTCAGTCTGATCGCCTGTACACGCGGCTGGTTACGCTATCGCCTGCCACAGCGGATGATCCGTCGGCGTTCCGAGCCCCTGTGTATCGGCCAGAAGCAGAAATGGTTTTTATTAAAACTGGAGGCGGCGGAGACCCACATCAGTTTTGAAAACGGCTATAAGCCAGAATTCGATCACTGGCGCTGGGTGAGCTATTGGCACCCGCTCAGCAGGGTAGTGACCTTCAAGCGCGAGGTTTATCGGCGCGCGCTGACCGAACTGGCCCCACAGCAGATACAGCTGGAGAGGCGCTGGTTGCGCAAACAGGACGAATAGCGCGCCCCTTTCGCCAGTGATGAGCCCGGTGTCTGAACACCAAAGGCCCGAGCGGAGCACCCACCGGTTCCGGGCCTGAACTTTCTCCGTTGATTGGCGAGGACAGGCCATTGCTCGGATCTCTGCGCAGTATCGTACAGGAAGTCAGCACCGCCAGGGACCTCCCTGCGGTGCTCAACATTATTGTGCAACGTGTGCGTGAGGTGATGCACACCCGGGTCTGCTCTGTTTATCTTCGCGACAAGCAGTCCGGAAACTATGTGCTGATGGCCACCGACGGCCTCCACTCCAATGCTGTCGGTCAGGTACACCTGGCGCCGGGCGAGGGGCTGGTGGGCAGTGTGGTGGCCCGCGAGGAACCCATCAATCTGGAAATGGCCAATTCCCATCCCGCCTTCCAGTATTTCCCCGCGACCGGGGAGGAGCGTTTCTGCGCTTTTCTCGGCGCACCGATTATCCACCACCGCACCGTACTCGGGGTTCTTGTCGTTCAACAGGAGCAACAGCGTCGCTTCGATGAGGGCGAAGAGGCGTTTCTGGTGACCCTCTCGGCCCAGCTCGCCGGTGTGATTGCCCATGCGGAAGCCACCGGGATACTGGCGAGCATGGGCAAGCAGAAGCGCGAAACCCACTTTCGCGGCATTGCCGCATCCCCCGGAGTCGCGATCGGCCACGTGCGCATCGTCACACCCCAGGCCAACCTGGCCACGGTGCCCTATTGCCTGTGCCTGGATGTAGATTCTGAACTGGCCCTATTCCAGCAGGCCCTCTCTGCCGCCAGGGAGGAAATCCACCAGGCGGGGGAGCGCCTCAAGAGCGAACTCAGCCGCGAAGAGTCCGCTCTTTTTGATGCCTACATCAGCATACTGGACGACAACACCCTCGCCACCGAAGTCTGCGATCGCATCCGGCAACAGCAACTCTGTGCGCCGAGGGCCTGGGCCGAGGTTATGTTGGAGCATGTACGGCGCTTTGAAACCATGTCCGACTCTTACTTTCGCGACAGAGCCGCCGATGTGCGCGACCTCGGCGTGCGGGTGCTGGCTCACCTGCATCAACAACAGCAGAGCGAGCGCGACTACCCGGAAGACACCATTCTGGTGGGCGAAGAACTCACCGCCGCGGTATTGGCCGAAGTTCCCCGGCAAAAACTGATCGGCGTTGTTTCTGTAAAGGGCTCCGCCAACAGCCATGTGGCAATCATCGCGCGGGCGATGGGGCTACCAGCGGTTATGGGCGTGCAGGACCTGCCCTACGAGACCATTGATGGCATATCCGTGGTTGTGGACGGCTATCGCGGCGCACTGCATATCCACCCGGGCGAAGAGCTCAAACGCCGTTACAACGCCATTGTGGCCGAAGAGCGGGAACTCGCCCGCAATCTGGACTATACAGCCAGTCTGCCTGCCGAAACCACTGATGGCCACAGGGTGTGCCTGTTGGTCAACACCGGGCTGATGGCCGATGTCGTGCGCTCCAGGGAACGCGGTGCCGAGGGTGTCGGCCTGTTCCGCACCGAAGTGCCCTTTTTGCTGCGCGACCGCTTCCCCTCGGAGGAGGAGCAGCGGGAGATTTACCGGGAACAGTTGGAAAGCTTCGCCCCCCTGCCGGTTACCATGCGCACCCTGGATATTGGCGGTGACAAATCTCTGGCCTACTTTCCTATAGAAGAGACCAACCCCTTCCTCGGGTGGCGCGGCATCCGTGTTACCCTGGACCACCCGGAAATATTCCTGGCACAGGTCCGCGCCATGATGAAAGCCAGCCTGGGGCTCGATAACCTGCGCATTATGCTGCCGATGATCAGCGGACTCGGCGAGCTGGAAGCCGCGCGCAAACTGATAGAAAGAGCCTATCGGGAGCTTTTGGAAGAGGGCTACGATATCAACATGCCCCCTCTGGGCGTTATGGTGGAGGTACCCTCTGCGGTCTACCAGGTGCGCGAACTGGCCGAACATGCGGATTTTATCTCGGTGGGCAGCAACGACCTCACCCAGTATCTGCTGGCGGTAGACCGCAGCAATAGCCGCGTGGCCAATATTTACCACGCCTTGCACCCCGCTGTGTTACGGGCCCTGCAGGAAATCGTTACTGCAGCGCACGCTGAGGGCAGCAAGGTGGGTATCTGCGGTGAGCTGGCCGGAGAACCCGGCGGCGCCCTGCTGCTGGTGGCCATGGGCTACGATATGCTGTCGATGAACGCCACCAACCTGCCGCGTGTCAAAGCCACATTGCGGGCAGTGCGACAGGCGGATATGGAACGGCTGTTACAGCAGGTCATCTGTATGGATTGCGCCGAGAAAATCGAAACCACCGTGAATGCCTATTTGTTGAGTCTCGGCCTAAAAGGGGTTTTGCATCCGCCCGGCATACAGTAGCAAGTACGCTATTCAAGACAGGG
The DNA here is from genome assembly GCF_947489355.1 of uncultured Microbulbifer sp. GTDB lineage: Bacteria > Pseudomonadota > Gammaproteobacteria > Pseudomonadales > Cellvibrionaceae > Microbulbifer. Next base: position 85,139 of record NZ_CANLDD010000001.1, read on the forward strand.
GGCTCCTGCGGCTGGATATTCCCAGTCATTCAACCACTTTCACTGGTTGCGGTAGAAATCCCGGTTTACCAACACCCCTTACACAAATCCCAGCGTACACTGCTTACACACTGCCTCCTCATTTAGCCCAGAACTGATCTTGCCCAGCAACGACGGAAACCCTGTTACACGCCAGACGAGGTAACAGCAGTGAACCTTGGCAAGACCAAAGAATTCAAACCAGACTAAACGAAAACAAGCTTCCGATGCGTAGCGGGTTGGGGCTGTCAAGACACTATCCGTTCAGGGCTATCTATAGAGGTATCTAAATTCATTGTTCGCCCGGCGGTGCTGCCTGAGGTTGAAAAGCTAATTTATTCGACATTAGATCCATTTTTGTAATCTGCAACAACGGCCCCAACATGTCATACCGAAAACATATTGGCGGTATTACCCGGCACAATGGCCTCGAGCAATCGCGTTCTCACAGGCAATGAGACATAGATTTCCCTTTTTGATACCTGCCTATTTTATTTCTTGCTTTTCATCGCCGCCATCAACACATCACCCATACTGCCCCGAGCACCCTGTTGCTGGCGGTTGCCCTGTTGCCTGTTGTAGCGCTGGGCCTGGCGGTTCTCGTGCTGATCGCCCCTTTGGACAGTGCCGCCATCCTGCGCGCCGGGCTCGTCCGAGAGACGCATGGAGAGGCCGATGCGTTTACGCGCTGTGTCCACTTCCATCACTTTGACTTTAACGATATCGCCGGCTTTGACCACTTCGCGCGGGTCCTTGACGAACTTCTCCGACAGTGCGGAGATATGCGCGAGACCGTCCTGGTGTACACCGATATCCACAAAGGCACCGAAATTGGTGACATTGGTGACGGTGCCCTCAAGCACCATACCAACACGCAGATCCTTGATGCCCTCCACACCCTCTTCAAAGCGTGCGGTACGAAACTGCGGGCGCGGGTCGCGACCGGGCTTTTCCAGTTCGGCAATGATATCGGTCACTGTGGGAACACCGAATTGCTCATCGGTGTAGTCGGCGGGGTTGAGCCGGCGCAGAAAGGCGGCGTCCCCGATCAGGGCGTTGATTTCGCGGTTGTTCTTCTCGGCGATACGCCTGACTACCAGGTAGGCTTCCGGGTGTACACCCGACCGGTCCAACGGGTTCTCGCCATTGCCGATGCGCAGGAAGCCGGCGGCCTGCTCGAAGGCCTTGGGCCCCAGGCGCGACACTTTCAGCAACTGCTGGCGGTTTGTAAAGGCACCATGCTGGTCGCGATAGCTGACAATATTGCCAGCGATGGTGGCGGTGAGTCCGGAAACCCTGGTCAGAAGCGGAGCAGAGGCGGAGTTCAGCTCGGCACCAACGCCATTGACACAGTCTTCCACCACCGCATCCAAAGAACGCGCCAGTTGAACCTGGGAGACGTCGTGCTGGTACTGCCCGACGCCGATAGATTTTGGTTCAATTTTCACCAGTTCGGCCAACGGGTCCTGCAGGCGGCGGGCGATGGAAATGGCACCGCGGATGGTGACATCCAGATCGGGAAATTCCCGCGCGGCAGATGCAGAGGCCGAGTATACGGAGGCGCCGGCCTCGTTCACCATCACTTTCTGGGCGCTAAGCTTGTATTGTTTGATGGTCTCGCCGACAAACTTGTCGGTCTCACGGCTGGCGGTGCCGTTGCCGATGGCAATCAGGCCCACGCGGTATTTACCGCACAAAGCGGCGATAATCGCAGCAGATTCCTGTAGGCGGTTCTGGGGCGGGGTTGGGAATATGGCGGTGTGATCCAGCAGCTTGCCGGTGGCATCCACCACGGCGACCTTGACCCCTGTGCGCAGGCCCGGGTCCAGGCCGATGGTGGCTTTCTGTCCGGCGGGCGCCGCCAGCAGCAGATCCTTGAGGTTGTGGGAGAAGACCCGGATGGCCTCTTCCTCGGCCTTTTCGCGCAGAGATCCGAGCAGATCGGTTTCCAGCGCCGTGCCTAGCTTGATACGCCAGGTCCAGCGTACCACTTCGCCGAGCCAACGGTCCGCGGGGCGGCCCTGATCGCAGATATCGACATGTTTGGAGACCATGACCTCGCAGGGATGGCCAGCGGAGGCAGGTGCCTCCGCTTCCTCCGGCAGGCCCACACTGACCGCCAGAATGCCCGCATTGCGGCCGCGGAAAATGGCCAGGGCGCGGTGGGACGGCACTTGGGACCAGTCCTCGGCGTAGTTGAAATAGTCGCGGAATTTAGCGCCTTCTTCCTCTTTGCCTTCCAGCAGTTTGGATCTGACCTGGCCATCCCGCTTGAGGAAATCCCGCAGACGCCCAAGGAGCTCCGCGTCCTCGGCGAAGCGCTCCATCAGGATAAACTTGGCCCCGTCAAGGGCGGCCTTGCTGTCTTTTACCTGCAGAGAGGCATCTTCGTGATCGGGGTTAAGGTACTGCTGGGCTTCTGCGGCGGGGTCGAGGCCGGGATCCTTGATCAGGGCATCGGCCAGGGGCTCAAGGCCCGCCTCAATGGCGATTTGCCCTTTGGTGCGTCGCTTGGGCTTATAGGGGAGATAGAGGTCTTCGAGGCGGTTCTTGGTCTCGGCGTCGTTGATCTGCCGGGTCAGTTCCTGGGTGAGTTTGCCCTGCTCATCAATACTTTTCAGGATGGCCCCGCGGCGCTCCTCCAGCTCCCGCAGGTAACGCAGGCGATCTTCCAGGGTGCGCAACTGGGTATCATCCAGAGCGCCCGTTACCTCCTTCCGGTAACGGGCGATAAATGGCACGGTAGCGCCTTCATCCAGCAGGGAGACTGCGGAGGTGACCTGTTGCGGGCGCACATTGAGTTCTTCGGCGATGCGAACGTTGATATCCAGCATGTGATGTGTACATCCGTTTTGCGAGAGGGCTCATACCTCTGGGAGCGACATTCAGGCGGGTCGCGGGCCATCTGTTTTCATGGCTGTGACCGCCCACTACCCCACCTGTATCAGGGTAAATTGGGTAGGCATTATGCGCCAGGCGAGCACGGCGAGGAAGGTTTGCGACAGGGCACCCGTTTGTGCGGCGACCTGCAGCGAAACCCCCTCGTATTTGCATCAAACTCCAGTAAAATGCTCGCTAATCAAAATTTAACCAACTTCCATCATGAAATGGGGTAGAGGGAGCCGGTGAAAGTATCAAACAAGAACAAGCTGTTAATGATTGTTGTAGCCGTTGGGGCGATTGCCATTGCTGCAACGGTGCTCCTGAAGCCAAAACCGCAGGAAAAGCCCGCAGAGGCGGTGGTGCCACCGGTGGCGGATATCCTCTATATAGCACCTGGCCCCCAGGCCCTGCTGGTGCCCAGCCAGGGTAGCGTACATGCCCGCCATGAGATTGAGGTGGTGGCGCGTGTCGGCGGTGTGATTGAAAGTGTGAATGCAGCCTTCGTACCCGGTGGCTTTTTCTCGACAGGGGAGGCCCTGCTGCAGCTTGAGCAGGCGGACTATGTGCACAATGTCACCCGCGCCGAATCCCAACTGGCCAATGCCAACTCCGCATTCGCCCAGGAGCAAGGTCGCGCAAAGCAGGCCAAGCGCGAGTGGCGTGACCTGGGCAGCGAGACCGCCAATGCCCTGTTCCTGCGCAAACCCCACCTGGCCGCAGCGGAAGCCGCCGTGGCGGCAGCGCGGGCGGATCGCGATCAGGCCAAGCTGGACCTGGCGCGTACCACCATCACAGCCCCCTTCGCCGGTCGCGTGGTAGAAACCTATGTCGACCTGGGTCAATATATCGCTCCGGGCACCAGGCTGGCAAAAATTCACAGCACCGGTATCGCCGAAGTACGCCTGCCCCTGACGGATCAGCAGCTGGCACTGCTGAATCTGCCCCTGGGGCAATCTCTCAAAAACAGCCCTGCCGTACGACTAAGGGCTGTCGTGGCGGGGCGCGAGCACGAGTGGCGCGCACAGTTGGTGCGCACCGAGGCCAGCATCGATCCCAACAGCCGCTTTATTTACGCGGTGGCACAGGTACAAAATCCCTACCAGGGCGCGGCACCGCTGATGAACGGCCTCTTTGTGGAGGCGGATATTGCCGGCAGAACCTTCGAGGACGTGGTGATACTGCCGCGCCAGGCCCTGCATGAGGGAAACCACCTGCTGGTTTTGAATAAAGAGAACCAACTGATCTTCAAAGAGGTAGAGCTGCTGCAGAGCGTTGCGGACAAGGTGTGGCTGCGCGGCGATATCGCCATTGGCGATCGCGTGATTGTCTCCAGCCTGGGCTATTCCCGCGAAGGGATGGTCCTCACGCCCAATCCGTTAAACGCAAAACCCACGCACCTGACCAACAGCGTTGATGCTAAGGCTGAGTCCCCGGCCACAGCGGTGACCGGGACCGCCACAGACAATACCTACCCCGGGGGTCGCTGATGAACGGTATCATTTCCTGGTTTGCACGCAACAGCAAGGCCGCCAACCTGCTGATGATCATGATTATTATCGGTGGCTTTTTCGGCATCAGCGGTATAGACCGGGAGGTATTCCCGGCGATTCAACCGGGCATCGTCGCGGTAGAGATTTCCTACCCCGGCGCCGGCCCGGCAGAAGTCGAGCAGCAGGTGACGGTGCGTGTGGAAGAGGCCATCTCCGAGGTCAAGGGGATCAAAGAGGTCAATTCCGCCTCCCGCCGCAGCCACTCCTCGGTGGACATCCAGGCAGTGGATGGCTACGACCAACTGCGCCTGTTGAACGATATCAAGGCCCAGGTGGACAGTATCAACACCTTTCCCGAGGGGATCGAACGCCCGGTTATCCACCTGCAGGAGTGGGATACCCAGTTGATGATGATCGCCGTGGGTGGGCCTGTCTCCGAGCACCAGCTCAAGGAGACTGCGCTGGATTTGCGCGACAAGCTGATGTTGATTCCCGGCGTGCGCCGGGTGGATATCTGGGGCGATCGCTCGGATGAGCTGTCGATCGAGGTCTCCGAACTGGACTTGCGCCGCTATAACCTGAGTTTTAACGATGTCGCCAGCGCTGTGCGGCGCTCCTCCCTGGACCTGCCCGCAGGCATGGTGCGTTCGGATCGTGGGGATATCCAGGTGCAGACCCGCGGCCAGGCCTATACCGCCGAGGACTTCGAGCGTATCCCGGTTGTCAGCCGCGCCGACGGCTCTGTACTGCTGCTGCGGGATGTGGCCACCGTGCGCGACGGCTTCGAAGAGTACAACAACGTCATCCGCTTTAATGGCAATCCGGCCATGAACCTGCGCGTGAGCCAGGGCGAGCCCCTGGACGTGGTGGGTACCGCGGACCGTATCAAGGCATTTATGGCGGAAAACCGCGCGCAGCTGCCGCCGGGCATGGAGTTCGATATCTGGTTCGACTTCTCCAAGTCTTTTGAGGGCCGGATGAACCTGCTCACCAAGAATGCGCTGAGTGGCTTCGCCCTGGTTTTCATTCTGCTGATGCTGTTCCTGCGCCCGGCGCTTGCCCTGTGGGTCACCGTGGGGATTGTGGTGGCCTTCCTCGGCGCCCTCGCATTGCTGCCGGTCACCGGCGTCAGCCTGAATATGCTCTCGCTGTTCGCTTTCCTGCTGATTCTGGGGATTGTGGTGGACGATGCGATTATTGTGGGGGAAGCGGTGCATGCCGCCCATGATCGTGGGGTTACCGGCCTGGCGGCTGCGGAGGCGGGGGTAAAACAGGTCTCTGCACCGGTGATCTTTGCCGTGACTTCCACCATGGTGTTCTTTATCCCCATGCTGTTTCTACCCGGTTACACCGCGCAGATGATGCTGTCTTTACCCGTGGTGGTGCTGCTGTGTCTGGCTTTCTCCCTGGTTGAATCGCTGCTGATCCTGCCGGCGCATCTGGTGGGCATGAAACCGGAAAAGCCCGCCAGGTCCACACTGGGTATCAAGCTGCAGACGTTGCGCGGGCACTTTGCCGGGGCGATGAAAACCGCCGGGGACCGTTACTACCTGCCGCTGCTGAAAAAATCCCTCGGTAACAGCCGCACCACTGTTATGGGCTTCCTGCTGGCCCTGGGACTCTCGATTACGGTATTTTTGAGTGGCTATGTGGGCTCTTCCTTCGCCCCCCAGGTACCTTCTGACCTCTTGGAGCTGCAGGCCACCATGGCCTCCGGTGAGCCCTTTCGCGAATCCGAACGGGTGATGGAACAGATACTCGCGGCGGCGGACAAGCTCGCGGTGGACGAGGAGATGCTGGCACTGAACCAGGGCCAGCCCTTCCTGGAAAATTCACTGGTGTTCAATTGGCGCGGTAACATCTACGTCATACTGCAACTGGTGGATGGCGAACTGCGCGATGTCACTTCCAAGACCCTGGCGCTGCGCTGGCGCACACTGATCGGCGAGCTTCCCGCCAGTGTCGAGGACCTGAATATCGACTCCACCATCAATGATGGCGGCAATGGCATGAGCCTGAACCTGAGCACCGCCTCGGGGGATATGGATGAACTGCGCGCCGCCGCGGACGCAGTACAAGAGAAGCTGAATACTTACACCGGTATTTACGATGTGCGCGACAACCTCACCAGCGCCCGCCGCGATATCGAAATCCAGTTGAAGCCCTATGCCACCACCCTGGGAGTCAACCTCGCCGATGTCGCCAGGCAGGTGCGCCAGGGCTTCTACGGCGAGGAGGTGCAACGTATTCCCAGGGGCCGCGAAGATGTGCGGGTGATGGTGCGCTATCCCCAAGACGAACGCGCCAGCGAAGAGCAGATGGATCGCATCCGCATTCGCACCAATGCGGGCGAGGTGCCCTTTTCGGCGGTGGCCGAAGCGGTCTATGTCCCCGGTTATACCACTATCCGCCGCAATAACCGCGAGCGCACCGTGCGCGTCTCCGCACAAATCACGCCAAACACCTCTTCTACGCAGGAAATCCTCAAGGATATGCGCGAAAGTCTGGTGCCAGAACTGGAGCGCCGGTTCCCCGGTTTCTCCCTGAGAACCGCTGGAGAGATGCAGGAAGAAGAGGAGTTCAACGGGGCTATCCTGGCTTTCTTTGTGCTGTCCTTGTTCGCCATTTACGCACTGCTGGCGATTGCCTTCCGCTCCTACTCGCAGCCGCTGCTGATCCTCACCGCGGTGCCTTTCGGCTTCTTCGGCGCGGTGGTGGGGCACCTGCTGATGGGGCACGATATCAGTATTATGTCCATGCTCGGCTTTCTCGCCGCTGCGGGCGTTGTGGTGAACGACAACTTGGTACTGATGGATCGTATCAACCAACTGCGCGCCCAGGGGTGGGCGGTGATGGACGCGGTGATCCAATCGGGGCGCGACCGCTTCCGCCCGATTATCCTGACTTCCATTACCACGTTTATCGGGCTGGTACCGATTATGTTCGAGCGCTCCATCCAGGCGCAGTTCCTGATCCCGATGGTGATCAGCCTCGCCTTTGGCGTGCTGTTCGCCACCGCCGTCACCCTGATTCTGGTACCGAACCTGTACAAGGTGATCGAGGTGATCCGGCCCAAGCGCAGACGTGTAGAAGGGCCCGATGCACCGGTCTCCCTGGAGACGGTTTGATCCGAATCCAACCTGACAGCCAAATGGGTCCCCCGTGTCCCATTTGACTGCCAACCGGAAAATATGCACGCTTGCGCAGGGCTGCTTGTATCATGCGCGAGGGCTTAAGCGGTCATTGCGCCGTTTGAGCAGTCTTGCCTAAAATATCCACCCAAGCCGGCGCCCTGTCGGCTTTTTGTGGCGTTTTCACAGGATTCCCCCTCTATGCGCATCCCGCGTATCTTCTCCGGGCAACCACTCTCTGAACTCCGGGATATTGAACTGGACGAAGCCGCCTCGCGGCACCTGGTGAAAGTCTTGCGCCTGGGCAGCGGCCATCCACTCACGCTGTTTGACGGTCACGGCGGAGAGTACAGTGCCAGGCTGACGACAACAGGCAAACGTGCGCGGGTGCGCATTGAGACGTTTCTGGCGGAAAACCGCCAGTCCCCTCTGGCGCTGTCGCTGGCCATTGGCATTTCCCGCGGGGAGCGTTTCGACTGGGTGGTACAGAAGGCCACCGAACTGGGGGTCACTGTACTCCAGCCACTGCTGACCGAACGCTGCGAGGTGAAGCTAAGCGGCGAGCGCCTGCAGAAAAAACGCACCCACTGGCGCCGGATTGCCATCAGCGCCTGCGAGCAGTGCGGGCGGAATTTGCTGCCCGAGATTGCCGAACCGGTGAAACTGGCGCACTATCTGCAGAACCTCACGCAAAAGACCGCCCCGGCAGCCAAACTGGTGTTGCATCACCGCACCCGGTTGGATCTGCACCAGTGGCAGACCGAACACGGAAAGCCCGATTCCGCCCTGTTGCTGGTGGGTCCCGAGGGCGGCCTGTCACAGGTGGAAATCGACACTGCGCTGGCCCGTGACTTTATCCCGCTGCGCCTTGGACCGCGGGTTATGCGCACAGAGACCGCCCCCATTGCTGCACTCTCCGTCTTGCAGTTCCAGTGGGGCGATCTGTAGGCAGCGGTTTTTTACCCGGTGATCGGGTCGGCCTCCCCTGGCGACCGGATCATCGCCCTTGGGATACTGGTACATTGCGCAGCGTGTCTTGTATTTTAACGGCCTGCGCCCCATACAGCCGACAGTATGGGGTAAATATCCGCGAAAATTGATACCGGTGTACAACAAGGAAGGAAAATCATGATTAAAGCGATTGTGTGGCTTATGGGCATCGCCATCATCACACTGTCTGTTGCGATTATTGCGCGACCACATTTGGCGCGCAATCTTAGTGAGCGACTGAATAAAACCGGATACGCCTTTTCCGCCTGGGCGCGGATTTTAGTGGGCTTGGTCTTGCTGCTTATTGCCGATACGCGACACTGGTATATCCTGTTCAATGCACTCGGCGTACTGGTGTTGCTAAGTGGCGCCTATATGCTGCAAATCGGTTTCGAACGCGGCAAGGCGCTGGCGATTAAACTCTCCCGCGGCAATGAAAATTTCCTGCGCATCAGCGGTATTATCGGCGTGGTACTCGGCCTGATGCTGCTCTCTGCACGCTAATGCCTATTGGATATTATGCCCTCCACAAATTTGATCATTTTCGATTGCGACGGTGTGCTGGTAGACAGCGAGCGTATCGTCTGTCGCATACTGGCTGAAGAGATGAACAAGCTGGGTATGCCGGCCAGCGCAGAAGAGCTCGATGAACAGTTCAGCGGCCGCCCCGCCGGGGACTGCCTGCTGGAAATCGAAAAGCGCTATGGCGGACCCTTGCCGGATCACTATTTCGGTAATACCGAACGACGTATTCGCGAGGCCTTTCACGCAGAATTGCAGCCTGTGGCCGGAATAGAGGGCCTGCTCGAACAGCTTGTGCAGATGGGATTACCGAGCTGCGTGGCCTCTTCCGGTTCCCACCAGAAAATGCAGCTGACCCTGCGCAAGACCGGGCTCTACGAGTACTTCGACGGCAGGATTTTCAGTGCCGAGGATGTGTCCCGCGGCAAACCCTGGCCCGAGCTGTTCCTCTACGCAGCAGACACCATGGGAACTGCACCCGAACACTGCCTTGTAGTGGAGGACTCCATTGCCGGTGTACGGGCGGCCACCGCGGCGGGGATGCGGGTGGTTGGCTTCGCCCAACCGGCACGCGCGCCCCTATTGGAACAGGCTGGCGCGCAAGTGATCAACAATATGATGGCGGTGCTGGATTTTCTTTAATCCCCCGTCAAACAGACAGGCGATACCCTCGGCGCCCGCCCGTTGCTCTACCGTACTCCCCTCCCCCAACGGCACACCTGTACACGGGATAAAGGCCCTGGCCCTTGTTCTACACTGGAATTGACGTCGAGAAACCGGTAATCCTGTTATGGTGGGCAAATTCCCATCCGTCTGCTATCTCGCCCTGTCGACGGTGCTCTTGTTTGGCTGCCACGACCCCAACAAAAAGTATGCGCTGCAACCTGCGGCCGAGGTGCAGTCGGGGGAAAGCGAAAAGGCGGCACGGCAGGCAGCCCCTTTTGCCGATGCACTGGTGCGCTTTCTGCGCGGGAACGCACGCGAAAGGGGCGATACCTTTATCCTGCGCCTGGCATTCGAGCCCGGAGGCTTTGCGCCGCGCATGGAGACCATTGCCGACCTTGAAGCGCTGCTGGTTATCATGCGCGACTTTCCCGATCTGCAAATCGCCATCGAGGGCCATACCGACAATGCCGGTGATCCGAAGAAAAACCTGAATTTGTCCCAGCGGCGCGCCGACTGGGTTCAACATTTTCTGATAGAGCGCGGCATATCCGAAGAGCGGCTACAGGCCCAGGGCTATGGCGATACCGACCCCATTGCGGATAACAACAGTAAAACCGGCCAGAAGGAAAACCGGCGCCTGGCAATTCGGGTACTGAACTTCGACCGGATTCCCAGCCAACTGCCGCGGCGCTGACCGGGTGCGGCGGAACATCGATATTTGCGCTTTTGCACAGGAAAAATTTCACCCAGCATCGCTGCCATTGAAATCATAAACAATGCCGCGCTCAGCCGGTGGCCTTTATGGATCCCTCAACGCGCTTGGCGTCTGTCACACTCGGTGTATTGCCCAGTACCCGGCGCATCAGCTTTGCACCCTTGCGCCAGCCAAGAATACTCTGCGCAGTCAGGGTTCCCGAGATCATTGCACCCGCAACGCCACAGCTCATCACATCCTGGCCGGTTAAATACAGGCCCTTGAGCCGGGTCTTGGGCCTCAACCAGCGCTGCTCAAATCGACTGGGATCGTGGTCGAGCCCATAGATTTCACCGCGCGGGTAAAAGCAGAAGTACTCTGAGGAAAGCGGGGTTGACAATTCATAGTAATCAATCTGTCCCCGCAAGTGGGGAAACTTCTGGAACAAACTTTCCAGCAGGCGCTGGCTGAATATTTCCTTGAGTGCCTCGTAATCATCGCCGCGTTTGCCCCAGGGCTTGTCGCGCCACTGGGCAAACCACTCGTAATTGGCCGGCGCCACAATTTCTATCGTGGCCCGGCCCGGATAACGCTGGGCGAACGTGGGATCTTTGGCCGAGGGGAAGGAAATATAGGTCAGCGGTATTTCCCTGCTGCTGTCCTCAAGGAAATCGTACATATCCCGTTCATAATGCTCGCTGGTGTAGATCCAGTAGTTGGTTTTTGGCAGCTGCAACTCTTCCGCTGTTTTTTCCAGACCTATGTACAAACAGATATGTGCCATGGAGGGCTTAACGCTTTTCAGGCGATGCAGATACCCCATACGCTCGCTGGCACTCTGGGGCAGCAACCTGGCAAAGGTATTGAAAACACCGGCGCCGGAAATTACCAGCGGAGCCTCTATCTCAGTGCCATCTGCCATACGCACACCGCGCACACGATCACCTTCCAGGAGAATGGTTTCCACCGTGGCATAGGTGAATACTTCACCGCCGCCGGCCTGAATGCGGGGAATAATCGTTTCTGCAATCTTGCTGGCCCCACCCACCGGGTAATAGCCACCATACAGGTAGTGCTTGGCAATCAACGCATGAATAATAAAACTGCTCTGTGCCGGGGGCATGCCATTGTCGCCCCACTGACCAGTGAGAATCGCAATCAGTTTTTCATTCCTGGTCAGCGAGTTGAGCACTTCGCGGGTGGTCTTGTTTAGCCAGGCCGGATCGCGCAGCTTTCTCCACAGGCGCACGGCCGGTCCGCACCAGGAAGGCAGCAGCTTTTCAATCGCCAACCGGCGCATGGACTTGGCCACCGTATCGAGGTACAGCAGATACCGCTCTATCGTTTCGCGCTCATCGGGGAAGTCTTTTGCCAGGGCATCGACAAAGGCCCGACGTCCGGCACGCAAATCAAATTGCGCCTCGCCGATACAGATTCGGTCATAGGTGTCGTCCATGGGCGCCCAGTGCAGCTGGTGATTGGAGATAAAATCGAAAATCCTGCGGGTCATGGTGGGATGTTCACCCACATCACCGATATAGTGCACGCCCACGTCCCATTCATAGCCGTTGCGATCATAGGCATGGGTGTAACCCCCCGCTGTATAGTGCTGTTCCAGCACCACAACCTTCTTACCCGCGGCACTGAGCATGGCTGCTGTAGTCAGGCCGCCAATACCGGAGCCAATCACCAAGGCATCATAGGGCCCGTCCAGGCGGCTGGCGCGGTAGCGTCGGCCGATGCGCAGGCGGCTCGGCTTGGGGGCACTGCGTTTCTTATTTCCAGTGTCTGTCATGGTGGCACCTTCACTATTGTTGTTATTTTCTCACCATAGCGCGCCTATGGCTCTTATGCAATAAGTTGCATATTCTACGGTTTGTTTCGTCTTGCCCTCATTGAATTAGATTTATATAATTCATTAATGAAACATATATGGAATATATAAAATGGGTATTGTTAAAATCTCCGATAGCCTGCACAACGAAATTCGCAAGGCGAGCACAATTTGGACCCGCTCAATCAACGCCCAGGCCGAGTACTGGATCAAGATCGGCCTGCTGGCCGAGCTGAATCCGGAGCTGAATTACAACCAGTTGTGCAAAAAGCTGCTGCGCACACAGCCATTCACCCTGGAAGCGCTGGCCCATGAATAACATCAGGGTCAAAACTGCCCTGGAGCAAACATTGATGCGCGATGCCGGCAGGCTTTTAAGCCGTGTCTTTGCCATGCTCGATAGTGTTATCTCACCCGGTATCTCCACCATGGAAATCAACGACCGGGCAGAGGCGTTTATTGTCGGGCAATTGCGGGCGCGACCGGCCAGTAAGGGGCAGTACAACTATCCCTACGCCCTCAATACCTCTGTCAATGACGCAGTCTGTCACGGCCTGCCACAGCGATCCCTGCGCTTGCGCAATGGCGATATCGTCAATGTGGATATCACACTAGAAAAGTCCGGTTATATCGCCGACGCCAGCAAGATGTACATGGTTGGCCGTGTCACCTCGCGTGCAAAAAAACTGGTGCATTGTTGCTATCACGCCCTGTGGGCGGGTATCCACGTCGTCAAACCCGGCGCAACACTGGGCGATATCGGCCACGCGATACAGAATCATGCAGAGCGTGGGGGATTCAGTGTTGTACGCGAATACTGTGGCCACGGCATTGGCCGGGAAATGCACGAGGCGCCCCAGATACTGCATTATGGCCGTGCCGGCACCGGGCTTGTCCTACGCGAGGGGATGACATTTACCATTGAACCCATGATCAACCAGGGTAATCGCAAAACCAAAGTCAAAAAAGACGGCTGGACAGTGGTTACCCGGGACGGAAAATTATCGGCACAGTGGGAGCATACCCTGTTGGTCACTGACCGTGGCTATGAGGTACTGACCTTGAGGGAGGAAGAAAAATCGAACGATAACACCGGCAGCCAAAGAACACCTGCTCGGGCTGTTTGATTAGTTGCCTTAAAATAGGTACACGGCTTCCCCGAGCATGCATCAGAATCCAAATCCGGATTATTGGTAAAGGGACTCTTCCCAGCCCTATGTATACCGGGTTTAGCCTAACCATACACACAGAGGTGCTATTTCAAAACGACACCCCGTCATCACCCACCCACCACACTACGATACAATACGGTGCGTCCGGTTGCGCATACCCAGGTTTATTAAAATGCTCCGTTTGGGGGGTAAAATTTCCCTTCTATATCCTTTACCGAAACAGGCCCTGGATGTCCAGAGCGCGAATTACGGATAGCTTGATGCACGCAAATAGTTGCGTCGCTGGCGGGGGAACGGAACCTGGTGTCGTGTAAAGCTCCGCCTTAAGCCTCACCTTGATTGTATTTATTGCAAAAAGCGATTAGGGTAGGTCAATTGTCCCGTTGCCCAATCCGTAAACCGGTGCTTATGAAGAAAAAATAAAAATAGCGCAACAATCATCATTTCACCCGCGAGCGCCCTACAATACGAACGCTCGCGGGAAGCTCATAACCACAACCAATAAATTGATCAACCCGTCCATAAAGAAGGATCACATCATGACCCGGTGAGTAAGACGTAAGCGCCACCTCCCAGTGCAAGAACACCGAGAGATGGCTAACCCCAATAGATAACGTGATATCTAGCGAGGCTGTCTTGAATGATACGCCATACACTCGTTCGCCTTCAATTAACGTCTCCCTGAAGGCGAGCTTTTCGAGTCACTTTCGCCCCCGGCGGCCATGGCAAACGCATTCAATTAGTCTATTTTATGATCGTTTGATCGGCAGTCAGTACTTTCCATAAATAATCACGATCCCACCCTGCGCGTTTTCTTCGACTCTCAATACCTCGTTTATGGGTGGTCTCCTGTTTCAATAAATTTAACGCAATACATCGAATGAGCCCGATATTCTCTGCCGAAAAACCCACTCTCATTCTGCTCGCATCCTCCCTAAAAGCCACATTCAGGGGCCAGTGTAAATTAATTTCAATATCCCAATGCTTGCGAGCCGAGTGCATGAAATTATCGATATCGTCATAGGCTAAACTTGTGATAAAATATCTGACCGACTCCGTTGTTTTATGATTCCCCGTGCGTTTGACAATGAGCCGCCCAATGCTTCTCAAGCCTGGCCACCGATGCTCAAATTCAGGGCAGTCCCTAAGCCTAATCAAACTATATTTTCGTGTCTCCATTCGACTGCGACCGCGTACTTTTTCTATCTTATGCCGGTTGTAGATCTTTTTATACTGGAAACTGCCCCCGTGAACAAAGAGCGCCTTGATTTCTTTTCCCAAGCTACCTTGGTTTCCTTTGGAATTGACTACATAGTCAGTATGCTGATTGATAATTTGTTGTTGGATTTTGGTCTGACAGCCCATGGCATCCAATGTGACGATACTGCCCTCAATATCAATTTTTTCTAATAATTTAGGAACAGCTGTAATTTCATTGGATTTTTCTTCTGTTTTGACTTGCCCTAGCATGATCTTATGCGAAGAGGCCCACGCAGCAACGGTATGAATCGGCTTGATTTTCTTTGTTTGACAACCTGAACCACGGCTCGCTTTACCATCAATCGCAATGACCTTTTTAAAGGTCCATCTTGAGATAAGTCCAAAGAATTAATCCAGTTTCTAAAGCATTCCTCAAAGAAAGTAGGATTTATTTTTGCGAATACTCTTTCGAAGGTGTCATGGGTCGGTATTCCATTTTTTAGATCCAAAAAGCTTTGTAACCATTCCAGATTGGCTTCGGTAAACTCACAAACTTCAACCATAGTGTTGGCGCCGCATATGGTCCCTTAAATAGATAGAGCAACAATGTCGATTAGGCTGTGTTTGAGGTGATGATTCTGCTGCCTTGGGTCTTCCAGGTTTTCAAAGTGGACAAAAAAGGTTTCTTCAAGGGACATAAGACACTCGTTTCTAAAGGGTCAACGAGTATCTTATTGGATTAGTTGTCCTGAGAATATTTCAACGTTAGAAAGCAGGCGGCCTGTGGGTGCGTTTGCCATGGCCTCTGACTGCGCACCCCTACTCTAAACTTCCCTTTCTTTTTCCCACAAGGACTGCGCCTGTGGCGAAACAAACGGCGCGATGCGCTGTTTCCGAGCGTCTCTGTCACAGGTGAATCAAGAAGCCTATAAAGATGCCTATATTACCTTGTCGATTGTTTCAGCCACTGCGCCTGGGTGGGTATTTTGTTATTACGCTGGTCGCTATCACAGAGAACGCGGTGGATCTGCATATTGCTCCCGGCAAGGGTAACCGGGTGATGCGAGCCGTGCGTTTACTGCGGCTATTGGAAGAAGCCTGGGCGCTTGAGGAGACCCCAACCGATCAGACCCCAGCCATCCTCAGGCCATTCAAGCACCGCCCCAATAAAAAGACGTAGCGCTGAGCGGCAGAGCGGGCGCTCTCGAAAGCCTGTGCAGCCCCGAGCAACACCGCAAACGCCTACCTTCTCATACGCTCCCTGGAAAGTTAAGCGCAGTCAGGACGGCAAGACAGTGCTCTTCTGCTTCGCCCTGGTGCCGTTGTAGATTCGCAAGGCCCGATTGCTGCAGGCGGCACTGCCGTGGCTGCACCGGAAAGGTGTGTCAACGGACGAGAGAGAGAAGGCCCTGGCGATACGCGTATCTGGATAGTGGTGCAGTTTCACAGGCAATAGGACCAGATGCGAGCCGGAATTTTGGTCGCCGTGACTGTTATTTTAGCGGGAAAGAGAATTGAGCTGAAAAAAACGAGTTAATATAGAGCCTTACAAATGATAGTCTATTCCGGGATAGTAATCGCGATGACCGTTTTTCTATTTTGTACGACCGTATCAAATTTGTCCCATTGCTTAATTTCAATAGAAATTCTGTAGTGGTTACGCAGAATTGCTTTTGAAATAGTAATCAGGATAATAGTGGGCATGGTGAACACTATATAAATGTTAGGCTACCAGATGTAGCAACTTTTCGAATAATTTAAACCAAAAGGAATTGTAATGCCAAGAATATTAGTGAACTGTCATGGCGGGCGGGTTGTTGGGCCTCCCATTAACCCTCCTCAGTTTCTAGTTCCAGCTGGCGTCTCAATACATTTTTATATAGTGGATGGAGGAATACTTCCGAATAATAATGGATGGAATATATTAAATCATAGACTTCAACGGTTGCCTGGAAATCCGGCAGGTATAACTACCATTGGCCCCAATCTAATGTGCCAAGATTATTATGGTGTTCCGTATGCTGCACTGGGCGTTGCAAATGGTATCCAGCTAGAAGTAGCCGGGAGAAGAGGTATACCATATTTCGATACAATTCTTGCAGCGGGTGGCGGACAAAATTGGGCGAACCCTGCTGCCAATACTGTACAGACTCAACGTGTCGTTTTACCTGCTGTTCAAGGTGGTGCACCTTACGCTAGATCAGTTGTTAGCTTGAGTAATATAGCAAATTGTCCCGGCATCACAGATGTCGACTGGATATCCTGTCGCGAACATTGGTAATTCTACTCATCTATGCTTAACAAGCACAGGCGCTCGGACAGAAAAAAGTGCCGCTCCTTCCTCACTCTGTTTTTTGCTATCGGTGATCTGAGGCGTTATACGTAAATAATGAAATACATTCAAAAAGCAGTTTTACCGGGGAGGCATCCAATGATAATTTTGAGTCGGTTACCTACGAAGATAAGCTGGATGAATATATAGAGGCCCAGAAAGGCTTGGCTAAAAAATACGGCATGAGTCATCTCTGGTCTGAATCTCATTTCATTGAAAAAGCAAAGCACAGTATTGAATTGTGTACTTCATGTAATGAATGGACTATGGACCGTATAGCTAACCCTGTAAATGAAGTTGAGAGGGTGTTCAAAACTCTGTGTCAGCCAAGTAGCCTCATAGGCTGATATATTTCTCCAGGCGATCCGGGAAGTGGATCGTCAGCTGTGACAGCGTCAAGTTCCAGTTCTGGATCGGGTGCGTCCAGCGCTCGGAGGCTTTCAGTATACCGGCGTAAAGCAGCTTGAGTAAGCTGTTCTCAACTGTGTGATTCTCCGTTGTGCCAAGCCTTAGATGCTCATACCAATAAATCTAAAAAGGTGGAACTGATGTCACTTTTATTTTCAATGTTTTTATTTTCACTTGCGATGTCTATATCGCCAGGCCCTGTAAATTTTGTGATTGTAGCTTCTGGTGCAAACTATGGGGTTAGAAAAACATTTTATTTTTTCAGAAACTACTATTGAATTTATACTATAACTGGTGTTTATTGGCCTTGGCTTTTATAAAATAATTAATCTATATCCATTCCTCTTGAAATATATATCTATTGCTGGATCTTTGTTTATAATTTACATTGGATACTTGATCGCAATCTCAAAACCTGAAACGAAAAAAGAAAAACAAAAAAGGCCAACATTTTTACACCCCAAAAAAATTAGGTGATCACAGCAGTTGGATTAAAATCAAACACATTGCATGCACTGTCATCGCGCATGCAAAAAGCGTATTCTGAACTCACAAACTAAAGCCTTCTCACCGCTGCGGTGAGGGTTAGCCCACTCAATTTTGAAATAAATGATGAAACTTTACTACACCCCAAGTTCGCATTTTTCTCGAAAGGTAAGGATAATAATCGACGCGTTAAATTTATGTATCGAACTAATCGATATTGGTAACGTAGCTGAGCAAGCTGTTGGTGTTTTTGGTCCTAATCCACTGATGAAAGTACCAACACTTATTGATAACGGTGGTCCAGTCTTTGAGTCAGACTATATTGTTCAGTACCTGATACAGCAATTTGACAGTATCGACCGATTCCATGTTTTAAAAAATAATACAAAGGTATTAAATGCACGTGCAGTGATGGATAGCATTATGTCTGCCGAGGTTGAGTTGATTCTTGCAGAGCGAACCGGGATAAATACTGATGCGTATCCGCGTTTTGATAAGACAAGAAGCTCTATTAATAACGGGCTGGATTGGTTGGAGTCGCATGCTGAGGTGTTTCTCGGCCAGCCTTCATACTTGCGCTTTCAGTTAAATTCCATGTGGGATCATTTAGCGTTGTATGGACTTGTCTCTTTCGACTACCCCAGGTTGCGTGATAGCGTCGAACGGTTGAGAACTCTCACATATGTTGAGAAAAGCGCCCCTAGATGAAATGCCACCTGCAAAATAAGGATAGGTTGTCAAACGAGTCCGGCCAGCTCAACTGGTGTAAATATATCGGGTGGGAATGAATGTTGGAAGGTTGACGTTAGTTTCGGGTTCTTTTACGGGTGGGCAATGCCATGCCCGATAAGCGATAAGAAATCGTTGCCACATGGTGAGATAGCTCCCTGTGCATCGCCCCGCAGCTCGCATTATCTCCCTTCCGCCGGGGTTTTACCGGGGCTCGATTTTACCCAGCGCCCAAAAAGAATGCCTACCTCAAACAACAGCCACATAGGCAGAGCCAACAGAGATTGGGAAATCACGTCCGGTGGTGTCAGCAGCATACCGAACAGAAAACATCCCACAATTACATAGGGGCGTTTTTGCGCCAGAACCCTGGCATCCACCACGCCGCTCCAGATCAGCAGCACCGTCGCAATGGGAATTTCAAAGGCGAAGCCAAAAGCGAAAAACAACTTGAGTACCAGATCGAGATAACTGCGCATATCCGGCATGACCTTAATACCCGCAGGGGCAGAACCCACAAAGAAATCAAATAAAATGGGGAATACAACAAAATAGGCGAAGGCGATGCCCGCGTAAAAAAGCACTACGCTGGTCATCAGGATCGGGATGGCTATCCGTTTTTCATTCTTGTACAGCCCGGGGGCGATAAAGGCCCAAGCCTGATACAGTACAAACGGGATGGCAATAAAAAAAGACAGGATAAATGTGGTTTTAAACGGGGTCAAAAAGGTGGAGGTCACCTCCGTGGCAATCATCCCCGCATCGCCAAGCAACCTGCCCTGCAAGGGATTGGCTATATAATCGTAAATTTCCGCGGCAAAAGGCACCATGCCGGCGAATAAAATCACCACCACCAACAGAATACGCAGCAGGCGATCACGCAGTTCGATCAGGTGGTCGATAAACGGCTGATGACTGTCCTGTGACTGGTCGCTCATGGCTGGCTGTCTTTTTCCTGTTGCGATTCTTTTTCTGTGTCCTGGGCGATATTCTCTGGGTGGTCCGGATTCATGTCCGGATCGCCGAAATCGTGCCAGTGTTCCGGGTATTCCGGATCCTGAAGCTCCTCTGCCGTTTCATCCTGCTCGGGTAGATAGTCCTCTTTTTCCGCTCGCGGATGGGTGGGACTGGGCTCGGCTGGAACAGTGCCTTCGGCAGCTTCCGTCTGCGTCGGTTCTCCTTTAGGGAGTGGCGTCCCGGAGGCGGTTTCGCGGGCCTGCTGCTCTAGGGAGCCGGTGATTTCCTGATTGGTTTCTGTGAAGGTCTGCTCCATTTCCCGGCGGCTCTCTTCGATTTCGCGCAGGATACGCTCATTGTGCAGTTCACGGCGGATATCATCGGCACCCACTTCTTTTTCCAGTTCCTCGCGAGCGCTGTGCAGGGTGCGCTTCAGCGCGGACCACCAGCGCGCAGTGGTACGGATGGCGTCGGGCAGGCGCTCGGGGCCCACCACAAGCAGAGCCACCACGGCGACCACCAGTAGTTCAAAAAAGCCGATATCAAACACGGAGTACCACTCCCGTAATGGTTGCGGTTTACTTGTCCTGGGACTGCTGGTCTTTTTCCTTGGTCACACTGCCCTGGCCGGGCTTTGCCTCCGCATCCTGCTGCAAGCGCTCGGGATCTTTGTCCTTATCGGCATCCTTATTTTTATCATCGCCCTTGCTTTTGTCATCGTCCTTGATCGCCTTGCGGAAACCCTTAATGGCGCCACCCAGATCTCCACCGAGATTTTTCAGGCGCTTGGTTCCGAACAGCAGCAGGACAATCACCAGAATAATCAACAACTGCCAGATGCTAATTCCACCGAATCCCATAATTGTCTCCATATCATTTGCTTTAACAGTCAAGCCGCGCTCTGCGCGCTTCGACCGCCAGGGGTTAAGCCGTAATTTTTCAGAAGCCCTTTATAACCCAGTATCACAGGAGGCGCCCAATCCGTATTCAGCCCTCGTTAGATCGCGCTGCTTTTTCCTCCAGGCCGGAAAGATCGAAACGACGGCCCAGTTCACACAGCACATCCTGCGAATTCGCGCCCAGATGGGACAGCATCACCAGGGTGTGAAACCAGAGATCCGCTGTTTCGGCAATCATATCCCGATTGTCACCGCTGGTCTGCGCATCCTTGGCTGCGAGAATGGCCTCTGTGGCTTCCTCTCCGACCTTTTCCAGAATCTTGTTCAGTCCCTTTTCGTGCAGGCTGGCCACATAGGACTGTTGCGCGCCTCCTGCGCGCTTGCGATCTTCCAATACAGCGTCCAGTTGTTTGAGCAGGTCTCTCATGGCGGGGCTCACTTGTAGATGGCTGCGGGGTCCTGGATCACCGGCAGGTTTAACTGCCACTCCCCATCGCTAAAACGCTGGTAAAAGCAGCTGCTGCGCCCGGTGTGACAGGCAATGCCGCCTTGCTGTTCCACCAGCAGCAGTACCGTGTCACCGTCACAGTCAAGGCGCATCTCGTGCACCCTCTGCTGGAAACCGGAGGACTCGCCCTTGCGCCACAGGCTTTTGCGCGAACGCGACCAGTAAACCGCATAACCCTCGCTGGCGGTGAGCGCCAGGGATTCGCGATTCATCCACGCCAGCATCAACACCAGCCCAGTATTAAAGTCCTGGGCAATGGCGGGCACCAAGCCGTCGCTGTTCCAGCAGACCTGGTCGAGAAAACCACTCGTCGCTTTTGCCTGAGTCAATGTCTCCTCCTTCGGAGTTCCAAGTGTAGGCCGCTCCGCTGCCGCTCAGCCGGCCTGGCCAGAGCTAGGGCCAGAGTAACAGCACCAGGGCAGCGAAGCCCAGGGCCCAGCCCGAGGGCGGCAGCTGCTCCAGCCACTGCGGCTTGCTCAGGGCCACGGCACCGGCGGCGAGAAGCACACCGCCCACGCGGCGCAGGTAGCGCCAGCGCCCCCGGCGCTGACCGCCCGCCAGCTTCTCGCCAATCGTTTCCAACTGGGGCGCCAGTTCCCGCGACTGCTCCAGGGCGGAGTACACCAGCTGCGGCATCTGCGGGAATTTCTCCAGCCACTCGGGACCGTAGCGCTTTATTTCACCCAGGAGCGTTTTCGGGTGAATACGGTCGCGCATCCAGCGCTCCAAAAATGGATGGGCAGTCTTCCACAGATCCAGCTGTGGATAAAGCTGCCGGCCCAGACCTTCGATATTCAGCAGGGTCTTCTGTAACAATACCAGTTGCGGCTGCACCGCCATATCGAAACGGCGCGCCGTCTGGAACAGGCTGATGAGCACCCGCGCAAAGGAGATCTCCCCCAGGGGTTTTTCGAAGATGGGCTCGCACACGGCACGGATTGACGCTTCAAAGGTGTTCACCGGTGTGTCGGCCCGAACCCACCCGCTCTGCACATGCAGCTCCGCCACCATGCGGTAATCGCGGCGGAACATGGCGAGCAGGTTGCGCGCCAGATAATACTGATCCTCCCGCGACAGGCTGCCCACAATAGCGGTATCGATGGCGATATATTGCGGGCGATGCGGGTGCTCGCGGGACACAAAGATATTGCCCGGGTGCATGTCCGCGTGGAAGAAATTGTATTCAAATACCTGCTTGAAGAAAATTTCCACACCGCGCTCGGCGAGCAGTTGCATATTGGTATTCTGGGCACGCAGCTGCGCCAGGTCGGTAACGGGGATACCCTCAATACGCTCCAGCACCAGTACGTTGGTGCGGGTGTATTCCCAGTACACCTCGGGCACATACAGCAGTGGAGACGCGCTGAAGTTGCGCCGCAATTGGGTACCGTTGGCGGCCTCGCGCACCAGATCCAGCTCACCCTCGATGGTATGCCGATAGTCCTCTACCACCTCCACCGGGCGCAGGCGGCGTCCGTCCGGCACAAAGCGCTCAATAGTGCGGGCGATCACCCCCAGCAGGCGCAGGTCCTCCTGAATCACTTCATGAATGCCGGGCCGCAATACCTTCACCACCACCGATTCACCGGAGTTGAGCACGGCGGCATGTACCTGGGCCACCGAGGCCGCGGCAAGCGGCGCGCGCTCAAAACTGGCGAAAACCGCATCGACACTCGCCCCCAGGGCTTCCTCGACCAGCGCGATGCACTGTTCGCTGGGAAAGGGGGGCACCTTGTCCTGCAGGTCGCCGAGCTGTACCACAATATCCGCCGGCAGCAGGTCGGGACGGGTAGAGAGCAACTGGCCAAATTTGACGAAAATAGGACCCAGGGCTTCAAGGGCACAACGCAGGCTCTCGCCGCGCGCCGCCTTTGGCTTCGGCAACAGGGTGAGTGGCGCCAGCAACACGCGCAGCCACAGTGGACGGTGCTCCACCGGCAGCAGCCGGTCGAGGCGGTAGCGCAGAAAAACCCGCGCAATAGTAAGGCTGCGAAGAAGGGGCAAAACTACTCTGCCTCCCTGCGCGCAAATTGCGCCTGCAGCAGATGCACACGTGCCTCGAGACGTTCTGTGGCCAGAGACAGTTCGGCGAGGTCTTCCACAAAGGCCTCAAACTGCGCCTGCGGCGGCGTCAGCTGCCACTCTTCGCTGATGGTTTCCGCCGCCGCAGCCGGTGCGCGGTTGAGATTGGCACTCAGCCAGCTACTGGCACCGCGCAACACAGTGCCGATCGTGTGTGCGGGAATATCGCCAACCAGTTGTGCCAGCGGGGCCTCCCAGTCGATATCCAGATCGCGCAGGATCTCCTGCAATTCCGCCAGCAGGGTGCTCGAACCACTGATGGACACACCCAGTGCCGCAGGGGTGGCATCCGGGTCTTTCAGCAGGCGCACAAGAGAAATCGCTGAGCCGCCTATCCGGGTGGTCACTCCCCCGTCCTCTTGCTGGCGCACATACACCCGGTCGCCTGCAAGGCACAGATAACACTGTATTTGTGGCGCTGTCAGATCAAGCGCAAGAGTTCTGCCATCTAGTGGCTGCAGGCGCGCGCGGGTGGCCGGATCGTATTGCAGGGCGGTGTTGATGGCGGTTTCCAGCGCGAGATCAAATCCCGCGCGAAAAGTTGGGTCGCTCATGACGGTTCGGCCTCGTGCCTGGAAAAACACGGGTATCCCTCGGCGCAGTTCAGGGCTTGATCCCCCGGTGCAGTGCCACGATACCACCGGTCATATTATGGAATTCACATTCGACAAAACCCGCCTCCACCATCATCTGCTTGAGGGTTTCCTGGTTCGGGTGCCGGCGAATACTCTCTGCCAGGTAACGGTAGCTGTCCGCATCGTTGGCCACCAGTTTGCCCATCAGTGGCAGCAGGCGAAAGGAGTACTGGTCGTAGATTTTTTCCAGCAGCCGGGACTGTGGCTTGGAAAACTCCAGCACCAGCAGGCGGCCACCGGCCTTCAGCACCCGCAACATGTCGCGCAGGGCCAGATCCTTGTCGGTGACATTGCGCAGGCCGAAAGCGATGGTGATGCAGTCGAAAGTATTGTCGGGAAAGGGTAGATGCTGGGCATCCGCCTGCACCGGCACCACATTGCCGGCGATGCCGCGGTCGATCAGGCGATCGCGGCCCACCTCCAGCATTGATGCGTTGATATCCGCCAGCACCACCTGACCGCTGGCACCCACGATACGCGAGAAGCGCGCGGTGAGATCGCCGGTGCCCCCGGCGATATCCAGGATCTGCTGTCCCGGCCGCGCGCCGGACAACTCGATGGTAAACCGCTTCCAGAGGCGGTGGATGCCACCGGACATCAAATCGTTCATCACATCGTAGCGCGACGCCACCGAGTGAAACACTTCCGCCACACGACCGGCCTTTTCCTCCACCGGGACCTCTTGGTAGCCGAAGTGGGTGGTCTTGCGATCCTTCATGTCCTGCCTGCCGAGTCAACCTTGGAGGCGCTATTGTACATTGGCCGGGCCCGCCGGGCACTGCCGCCGGCTAAACTGTAAACCCGGCCATTCGGGCTGCCGAACGGATTGCACCTCGGCGCAACGTCAGGCTGCCGGCACAGCTCAGCGGTCACCCTGCAAGGCCGGCAAACCGGCCCTCGAACCGATTGGCGTTCAGTGGGCAACAGCGGAAACCATGGTCTACCGACTCAACAGCAAGCAAACACTTGCAGCGGCCCTCGCAGCCACGGCACAGGCGGAGGTTGCCGACGCCATCTCGGCCCTGAACACACTGCCCGAGCACGAGGCGGTGCACGAGGTGCGCAAGCACTGCAAGAAAATGCGCGCGCTGCTGCGCCTGATACGTGCAGACCACAAGGCGCTGTACCGGCGTGAGAATGCCCACTACCGCACCCTCGCCAACCAGTTGTCCGCCAATCGCGATCTGGTGTCGATCCGAGATGCCTTTTCCGCGATTGCCACCCCTGTCGATTTTCCCCGCACCCATGCTTTTATCACCGGGCGCAGCGGCCGGCTCGGCGACCGGGCAGCACTGGGGCAGGTCGGTGAGTTGCTGCTGCAGGGCGCCGGGCGTATCCCGTTCTGGCCCCTGGCACAATTGCGCTGGAAGCACAGCCAACGCGGGTTTCTGAACACCTATCGGCACGCCTGCAGCCTGAAAACGGTGGCGATTTCTCGCAAATCCGCCGAGACCCTGCACGAATACCGCAAGCACACAAAAGACCACTGGTACCACTGCCGTCTGCTGCAAGAGCGCTATCCACCACTGGCTGATCGCTGCACTCCGCTCGAAGCCCTTGCCCAGGCCCTGGGCGATTGGCGCGACCTGTACCTGCTGTGCACCCTGCTAAAGGCTGAAGAGGAGGCTCTATCGGGCGAGTTGATCCCGCTGCTGGAGGCCACCAGTCAGCGAAGGACCGCACTCTTCCACCAGATCAAGCACCTGAGTGCGGATCTGTTCCCGAAAGGGAAATTCGTGCTGTTCCGCGCACACACATAGCAAGTGTTCAGGCGGAACGATTTGCCCGGCGAATCACCGGCCCTGTGGGTGCCGAGTTGTAAGCAAACAACCCCAACAGGGTAATTTATCGACCATCGAGGGCTTTTGGCATAACATTCGACAGAAATACATAACACGGTGAAACTGGCCATGCTGGATTGGTTGAATACTCATATCGCTTACTGGCACTGGCTGGTGCTGGGCCTGCTGCTGGTGACGGCGGAAATCTTCGTTTCCGGATTCGTTCTGTTCTGGTTTGGGCTGGCCGCGCTTCTGGTGGGCGCATTGCTCCTGGTCGCCGACCTGTCGATCGCCCTGCAACTGCTGCTGTGGATCGGTGCCTCCATAACCGCACTGTTGCTTTGGCTGACGTTTATCAAACCCAAATGGCGCGATCGTACCTCTGCCGGTATGGCGGCTGAGGCACTGAACGGGCAAGTGGGGATGGTGATTGAATCCAACACGGGCAGAAACCGCGGCAAACTGAAATTCCCGGCACCCATTCTCGGTGAGGAGGAGTGGCTGTTTCTCTGCACTACAGATATGGCGGTGGGCGAGCGGGTTCAGGTCACGGACATTTCCGGTAACACGCTGATTGTTACAGCACTTTAATTCAAAAAATTACACATTTATTCGGGGAGGAGAAACTGGTGGAAGGTTTGTATGTTGTTGTGGCGCTGGTGGTACTGGTGGTCATTACCATCGCCAAAGGGGTACGTATTGTGCCGCAGGGTTTCAAGCACATCGTCCAGAGACTGGGCAAATACCACAAGACACTGAAGCCGGGCATGAACGTGGTGATCCCCTACATTGACCAGATTCCCTACAAGGTCACTACCAAGGACATCGTACTCGATATTCCGTCACAGGAAGTCATCACCCAGGACAATGCCACCATCATTGCCAATGCGGTTGCCTACATCAATATCATCGCACCGGAAAAAGCGGTTTACGGTGTGGAGGACTATACCATTGCGATTCAGAACCTGGTGCAGACGGCGCTGCGCTCTATTGTTGGTGAAATGTCCCTGGATGCGGCACTTTCGTCACGTGAGCTGATTAAGGCAAAACTCAAGGAAGGGATTTCCGACGATATCGCCGATTGGGGCATCAACCTGAAAACCGTGGAGATCCAGGACATCAACCCCTCGCCAACCATGCAAAAGGCCATGGAGGAACAGGCTGCGGCGGAGCGCCAACGCCGTGCGACCGTGACCCGGGCCGAGGGGGAAAAGCAGGCGGCGATTCTGGAGGCGGACGGGCGCCTGGAGGCTTCCAGGCGCGATGCCAAGGCCCAGGTTGTGCTGGCTGATGCGAGCCGCGAGGCCATCGAGCGGGTGACCCAGGCCATCGGCAACCAGGAAATGCCGGTGATGTATCTACTCGGTGAGCGCTATATCAGTGCGCTGTCCGAACTCTCCCAGTCCGACAACGCCAAGAATGTGATTTTGCCGGCAGACCTGCCGCAGGCGGTAAAGGGATTGTTAAATCGCTAACCTGGCCAACACCGGTGCTGGGGGCTGCCCCGCAGTGCCGGGTTGATCAACGTCGCCCGCGCCCTGCCAATCAGCCCGGCAATATTCCGTGAATCCGGCGGCATGAGAGCCGCCGCTCGGCCAGCGCGGGCCCTGCATGGGCACCACGATACGCAGTTGCAATCGAGTATTGCCAGGTAAATCAAACAGGCCCCGGAAGACCGGTTTGCCGGGCTGTTAATACTCCAGCAAGCCTCCAGCGCGGGCCATAACGTGGAACAGGTAATTCTGCTCATTGGTGCCGCTCACCAGGTGCGCGCCGGGGCCGCGCGCCCAGACTCCCACATCCTCCCCCGCATGGGATTCACTGCCTGTGGGCACCAGGGCATCCTGGCGGTAATCCACGGCGGTGGTGTCGGTGCTGGTGAGATCCCTGCGACCCCCATGATCATCGGCACTGTGTCCCGGGCCATTGGCATACGTCAGCGTGGTGTAGGGAAGGCCATCCGCTGCCAGGGCGTAGGCGGTTTCCGCTTCACCACTCCTGTCGTTACCCACAACTTTGCCGAGAATCGGATTGCCGCGGGTCGGGTAACCCGCAATGGTCATCACGTGACTGTGATCTGCGGTCACAATGATCAGGGTGTCCTCTGCACTGGTGTTATCCATTGCATACTGGATTGCTTCGGCAAACGCCACCGCATCCGTGAGGGCGGTATAGGCATTGCCGGCGTGATGACCGTGGTCAATGCGGCCGGACTCCACCATCAGAAAATAGCCATTGGTATTTTTCTGTAACAACTCCAGGCCTGTGGCTGTCATCTCGGCAAGGGAGGGTTCACCGGCAGCGTCATTACCGCGATCGGCCTCATAGCGCATGTGCGAGGGGTGAAACAGGCCCAGCAGCTTGTCCGTGGAGGCAATATCCACGGCCTCGAAACCCGCACTGTCTTCCACATAGATGGCATTGGTTACCCCGTCGCCATAGCGCGCCTGCCATTCCCGGATCAGGTTGCGGCCGTCTGCACGACGGCCTTTTTCGCCCTCCAGATCGGTCTCTTCAGCGGGCAGAAAATTGCGGCGCCCGCCCCCCATGGCCACATCGATTCCATCACCGGCCTTCAGTGCAACAAATTGCGCCGCAATGTCGCGACAGCCATTCGGAGCAGAGGCTTCCCACCCCCGCTCGGGTACCTTGGCATAAGTGGCCGCCGGTGTGGCATGGGTAATACGCGCGGTGCTGATAATACCGGTGCTCTTATTCAGCGCCTCGGCCAGTTCAATGACGGTGGTCAGCGGGCGATCCAGGCTCGCGCTACAATCCCCGCGCGCCACATCCTCTGCCACACTCAATACGCCGGCCTTGGTCTTCACACCGGTGACCAGTGCCGTCATAGTCCCGGCGGAATCGGGGGTCTGCTGGTTCGTATTGTAGGTTTTCACCAGGCCCGAGAAGGGCATCCTCTCAAAGCTGAGCTGGTACTCCTCGCCACTGAGACCCCGCTGTTGCCCGGCGAGAATTCGTGCAGCGGTGACCGTGGAAATGCCCATACCGTCGCCAACAAACAAAATGATATTTTTCGCAGCACCGGGAGTATTGTTGATGGCCTGTGCCCGGGCTGCTTCCACAGCCTGCTGGCCCTCCTTAAACCAGTGGCTGTCACGCTGGACCTGTGGCAGGCCCAGTACCGACACCTGTGCTTCAGGCAGTTCTGCAGGGCCCTGGCTGCTGGCATCGTCATCACTGCAACCTGCGAAAAGCAGGGCTATAGAGAAAGCCAAAACGGTCTTTTTGATTACTGTCATGGTGAATTACCCCCAATCTACTCTTCTGTTACCGGCAGGGCCGCCGCGCCAACCATCAGGTGAAAAACCGCATTCTGATCGAGGCTTCCCTGTACCAATTCGGCACCGGCGCCGATCGCGTGCAGACTGATATCCTCACCGGCATGGCTCTCCGCGGCGAGCGGCACCAGCGCCTCCTGATGGAAGCCAGGCGCCTGGGTGTCCACTCCGACCAGATCCTTGCGCCCGCTATTGGCCGCTGTACCATAGCGGTCATCTGCATCGGTGTTGTCACCCAGGTCCGCAAAGCCAAGGCCATTGGCGTAACTCAAGGTGGTATAGGGCCTGCCATCAGCTGCTGTGTGCTCTTCGGGTTCCGCCGCACCACTGCCATCATTGCCGATGACTTTTCCGAGAATCGGGTTGCCCCTGGTGGGGTAGCCGGCGATGGTCATGACGTGGCTGTGGTCCGCAGTCACCAGAATCAGGGTTTCCTCCAGATCCACTTTCTCCAGGGCCGTTGTTACCGCATCGGAAAAGGCAATGGTGTCGTGCAGTGCATTGTAGGCATTACCGGCATGGTGGGCGTGATCAATACGGCCGGACTCCACCATCAGGAAGTAACCCTCCGCATTTTTCTGCAGCAACTCGATCGCGGCATCGGTCATTTCGGCAATACTGGGCTCGTCGCTGCCCCTGGCGATACGGTCCGCATCGTAATGCATATGGCTGGAGCTGAAGAGACCTAACAGCTTCTCCGTGGAGACGGGGTTCACATCGGCCAGTGCTGCCCCGGTCTGCACATATTCGGCGCGCTGATCATCTCCATAGCGCTCCAGCCATACACGGGTGAGGTCGCGGCCATCTTCACGCCGACCGCCAACAGCGGTGGTGGTGAAGCTGCGGCGACCGCCTCCGAGCATGACGTCTATGCCGTCTCCGTATGCCAGCTCAACCATTTGCGTGGCGATATCCACA
The DNA here is from genome assembly GCF_947489355.1 of uncultured Microbulbifer sp. Classification (GTDB taxonomy): domain Bacteria; phylum Pseudomonadota; class Gammaproteobacteria; order Pseudomonadales; family Cellvibrionaceae; genus Microbulbifer. Next base: position 114,773 of record NZ_CANLDD010000001.1, read on the forward strand.
CAGTTCCCCTCAGCGCTGTACTCCCAGTTGCGCTCCGGGCTGCGCGCATAGGTGGCGGCGGGAGTCGCATGGGTGAGACGGGCAGTAGAAACGATACCGGTGGATTTTCCACGGCTCTCCATCAATTCGAGAAAGGTGTTCAACGCCCTGCCCTCGCTGCTTGGGCAATCGGCACGCAGCGCAGTGCCATCAATATTGATAACGCCGGCACGGGTTTTCACGCCGGTCATCATCGCGGTCATGGTACCAGCGGAATCGGGCGTCTGCTGGTTGGTGTTGTAGGTCTTGATCAGGGCACTGTACGGAAACTGCTCAAACGATAAATAGTTCTCTTCACCCGGCTCACCGCGTAACTGCCCCTCACGGATGCGTGCCGCAGTCAGAGTGGATATCCCCATACCATCGCCAACAAACAGAATGACATTTTTCGCTATTTTTCCCTCGCGGGAGTGGCTTGCACGCGCTGCCAGACGATCGACACCATTGGTGAACCAGGCGCTGCCTGTCTGGTAGCCGGGTAAATCCGCCGCTGTAACTGCACAAGCGAGGGGAATAATGAGGGGAACGATACAAGAGGCGCTTATTGCGCAGGCCAATGTCTTTGCCACGGTGGGTCTCTCAGAAGCTCGTGAATTTGACGAGCATTAGAGACCGGAAATATGACAATAGAATTACCTGCCGGCCAATTTCTCAAGCGCCTTGCCCGTGGCGGTTGGGGTAGACAAAATAGTTACCGCCATAAGAAAAAAAGGGGTAAAAATACGCTTTGCACCCTGCCCAGGCCACAGTGGCGTTTAGCCGATAAACTTCACCACTCCTTCCTCCGGGTCGCGACGCTTGCCCTCCGCGCGCAGGCGTTTCAGATAGCGGTCCCAGTTATTGGTAAAATTTTGCGCCAATTCACGCAGGTATTCCCAGGTATAGATGCCGCTGTCATGGCCGTCATCAAACGCGATTTTCAGCGCATAGCGCCCGGCGGCCGCAATCTGCTCGATGCCTACATGGAGTTTTCCACTGACCAGTACCGGCTCACCGGCACCGTGGCCCCGCACTTCCGCACTGGGGGAAAAGACGCGCAGGTATTCCGCCGGCAGGGTGAACTCGGCATCGCCGAATACCAACTGCAGGCTTTTGTCGGCACGATTTAAACGGACTTTTTGCGGCTTCATTTACAGGATAAAACGCGAGAGATCCTCGTTCTGGCTGAGTTCGCCCAGGTGGCTGTCCACATAGGCGGCATCCACGGTCAGGCTCTGGCTGCCATCATCACCGGCATTGAAGGAAATCTCCTCCAGCAGGCGCTCCAGCACCGTGTGCAGGCGGCGCGCACCGATATTTTCCGTGCGCTCGTTGACCTCGTAGGCCACCTCGGCGATACGGCGGATACCATCCTCGCTAAACTGCAGCGCCAGCCCTTCGGTGGCGAGCAGGGCCCTCTGCTGCTCGGTAAGCGAGGCGGACGGCTCGGTGAGGATCCGCTCGAAATCCGCAGAGGAAAGCGAACCCAATTCCACACGAATTGGCAGGCGCCCCTGCAACTCAGGAATCAGGTCCGAGGGTTTGGACAGATGGAAGGCACCGGAGGCGATAAACAGGATATGGTCTGTCTTGATCATGCCGTACTTGGTGTTGACGGTGCTGCCCTCAATCAGCGGTAGCAGGTCGCGCTGCACACCCTCGCGGGACACATCGGCACCACCACTCTCCTGGCGCTTGGCCACTTTGTCGATCTCGTCGATAAAGACAATCCCGTTTTGTTCCGCGGCGCGGATCGCACGGCCTTTCACATCCTCATCATTGACCAGTTTTGCGGCCTCCTCGTCGGTCAGTTGCTTGAGCGCTTGCCTGACCGGCAGCTTGCGCTTGCGCGTCTTGCCCTGGGACATATTCGAGAACATTCCCTGCAGTTGGCTGGTCATCTCCTCCATACCCGGAGGGGCCATGATCTCCACCCCTATAGGCGCTGCGGCCATATCGAGTTCAACCTCCTTATCGTCCAACTCGCCTTCGCGCAACTTCTTGCGAAACAGCTGGCGTGTGCTGCTGTCCTTTTCGCCGGGTTCTGTGCTGCGCGCCGGCGGCAGCAGGGCGTCGAGGATGCGCTCCTCCGCCGCATCCATCGCGCGCTGTTGGACCCCGACCATGGCCAGTTCGCGTTCCTGTTTCACCGCCATCTCCACCAGGTCGCGTACGATGGATTCCACATCGCGGCCCACATACCCCACTTCGGTGAATTTGGTTGCCTCCACCTTGATAAAGGGGGCATTGGCCAGCTTTGCCAGACGGCGGGCGATCTCAGTTTTTCCCACCCCGGTAGGGCCGATCATCAGGATATTTTTGGGAGTGATTTCGACACGCAGTTCCTCGTTCACCTGCATACGGCGCCAGCGGTTGCGCAGCGCAATGGCGACAGCGCGCTTGGCATCCTGCTGACCGACGATATGGCGATCGAGTTCATGGACGATTTCACGGGGGGTCATCTGGGACATACGGATTCCTGCAAAACATTCGGGCGGGCCGGGCGCGCTTGCAACAGGCGCGCGGCATTTAAAAGGTTAATTCTTCGATGGTGTGGCTCTGATTGGTGTAAACGCAGATATCACCAGCAATTTTCAGGCCCTGTTCAACGATCGCACGCGCGTCCATTTCGGTATTGTCGAGCAGCGCCCGTGCAGCAGACTGGGCAAAGGGGCCACCGGAACCGATGGCGATCAGGTCGTCTTCCGGTTGAATGACATCGCCGTTGCCAGTCACAATCAGGCTGGCACTGGCATCGGCCACGGCCAGCAGGGCCTCGAGGCGACGCAGGGCGCGGTCGGTGCGCCAGTCTTTGGCCAGCTCCACGGCGGCGCGGGTCAAGTGGCCACCGTGGGCCTCCAGCTTGGCCTCGAAGCGCTCAAACAAGGTGAAGGCATCTGCCGTACCGCCGGCAAAGCCGGCGATAACCTTGTCTTTGTACAGGCGGCGCACCTTGCGGGCATTGCCCTTCATGATGGTGTTTCCCAGGGATACCTGGCCGTCGCCGCCGATCACCACTTTGTTGTTGCGGCGACAGGATAAAATAGTGGTTCCGCGATACTGTTCCAATGGAGACCTCTCGGGTTACGCGTGGGCTTCAGCGGCGGGCGCTAGGTGCCACCGGTGCCGGAAATTGCCTTAAAGCTAGGTAAATGAGGACGCAACGGGTTGATTTCAACAACCACAAGTGCAATTGCGATACCGGGAGCCCGCCATCCAAAGCGGTTTCATTTGGCGGGGCGCTTCAATACCAGCGGCATCAGGCTGTGCTCTGCCAGCACCTGGCGCGCCTTGGCCATGCGCGAGCGATTACTGAAAGGCCCGACCAGCACCCGGTGCCAGGTGCCGCGGTTGTCGCTGGCGGACTCCACCTTGACATCCAGGTTGGCCAAAGTCAGCTGTGCACGCAGGCGCTCGGCCTCTGCCGCCTCGCGGAAAGAGGCCGCCTGCAGGATATAGACCTGTTGGCGAGACGCACTGGCTGCAGCCTGCGCCGAACCGGGGGCCGCCTGGTGGCGCGCAGGCCTGGCCACCTTGGGCGGCGGCACCGACACCTCGTTTTCCTTTAACAGGGTGTAGAAATCAAAGCGCGGCTGGGAGGGCGCCTCCGCCGCCGGCTTGGCCATCTGTGGCTTGCCGCCGCCAACGCCTTTACCTGCCCCGGCAATACCATATTGGAGGAGCAAAAATACCGCGAAGCCGCCCACAATATTGCCCAGGGCAAACCACCCCCAGGCGGGTTTGCCCGTGGAATGTTGACTGCGGCGGTTGGTTTTGCGACGGCTCATTGAAGGTCTCTTCCCCAGCTGGTCTGCCCGATCAGCGCATTGTACCGTCAATTCCGGCGGGAGCCCTGTACTCCGGCAACATTCAGGACAAATCCTGCGCATCCATATCCACCGCCCAGCGCAGGCGACGATTTTTGTTCCCTTCGGCCCAGGTGCTTACCCGTGCCAGGAGAGGTTGTAATTGCGCGCGGTGCTGTGCAACCACCTGTACATAAAAGCGGAAGCGCCCGGACTTGCGCTCCAGCAGAGCCGGCACCGGCCCCAGATAGAGCAGTTGCGGAGAGGGCGGCGCCAGGGATTGCATATACCGGCGCGCGCTTTGCAGAAACGCCTCTGCCCAGGCGGGTTCCTCGCACTCTGCGCGCACCAGCGCCATGGTCCTTACCGGGGGCAACTGTGCCGCGGTGCGATCCTCCAGCAACTGGCGCGCAAAATCGCCATAGCCTTTGTCTAGCAACCGCTGCAGCAGCGGGTGCTCGGGGTAACGGCTCTGCACCAGCACGCGCCCGTGCAGACTGCCGCGCCCAGCGCGGCCCGCCACCTGCGCCAGCAATTGCCCGGTGCGCTCCGGTGCGCGGAAATCGGCACTGAACAGGCCGCCGTCGGCATCCTGAATCACCACCAGGGTCACCCTCGGCAGATGGTGCCCCTTCGCCAGCATCTGTGTCCCCAGCAGCAGGCAGGGCTGTCCGTCGCGGGCCGGCGCCAGCAGTCTGTCCAGCGCCTGTTTGCTGCCGGTGGTGTCCCGGTCGATTCGGATCACCGGGTAGCTGGCAAAGCGCTGTAGCAACAGTTCCTCGCTGCGCTCGGTGCCACCTCCGAGGGCGGAGATCGAATGGCTGTGGCACTGGGGGCAACTGTTCACCAGCGGGCGGCGATGGTCACAGTGATGACAGCGCAGCTGGCCTTGACGCCGGTGCAGGGTCAGCTTGCTGGAGCAGTGCGCACAGTCGGCGATCCAGCCGCAGTCGTCACAGGTCAGTGCCGGCGCGAAGCCGCGCCGGTTGATAAACACCAGAGCCTGTTCACCCCGCGCCAGGACATCGCCGATATGGCGCAGTACCTGGGGGACAAAGCCCGCCTCCAGAGGCTCGCGCAGAGTCGGCACCACATGGATTTGCGGCGGGTGCGCGTCGCCGGCACGCTGGTATAGATGCAGGTGCCGGTAGCGGCCGGTCAAGGCATTGTGCAGGGTTTCCAGAGCGGGTGTGGCAGAGCCCAGCAATACCGGCACATTGGTATTGCGCCCCAACACCACTGCCAGATCGCGGGCCGAATAGCGCACACCATCCTGCTGCTTAAAGGAAGCGTCGTGTTCCTCGTCGACGATCACCACCCCGAGCCTCGGCAGCGGGGTCATAATGGCTGAGCGGGTGCCGATAACGATATCCGCCTGGCCTGCGGCAGCGGCGAGCCAGGATTGGGCGCGCTCGCCCTCGGCCAGGCCGGAGTGCAGGGCGGCAATACTGTGATCGGGAAACCGGGCCGCGATACGCCTCAGGGTCTGTGGGGTGAGTCCTATTTCCGGCACCAACAGCAATGCCTGGCGCCCCGCAGCCAATACCCGCTCTATCAGGCGCAGATAAATTTCCGTCTTGCCGCTGCCGGTCACCCCCTCCAGCAAACTGGCGGAGAAACGGCTGCAATCCATCACATCCAACACCTGCTGCTGCTCGCTGTTCAACGCCGGGGCCAAAGAGGCATCCGCCCCAGGCAATGGCGGCGGCACTGTGGGACCGGCAACCCATTCCACCAGCCCGCGCTCCTGCAACCCGCGCCCCGCTGCCATGGAATGGCCCTGTGCTTTCAAGTGCGCACGACTCAGCCTGCCATCGCGCAACAGCTTCTGCAGCAGGGCCTGCTGCTTAGGGGCCCGCGCCAGCGCCGTCTGTGGCAGGCCCTTACCCTCTGTGGTGAGTTGCAGCCATTGCTCGGCCCAATGGTAGGCGGGCTTGCCCTTGCGCAGGGCAGCGGGCATGGCGGCCGCATACACCTCTCCCACGGGTGCCTGGTAGTAATCGGCGATCCAGGCGAGGAATCTGCGGCTGTGCGCGTCAAACAATACCGTACTGTCAATCTGCTCCAGCGCGGGCTTCAGTTCCGCCAGTGGCGACTCCCCCACAATAGCCACCAGCACCGCCACCAGTTTGCGCCCGGCAAAGGGCACCCACAGGCGCTGGCCCGGGGCCAGCGCCTGTGGTGAGAGCCCCTCGGGGGGCAGATAATCGAACAGGCGCCGCAGCGGTACGGGTACCGCCAATTGTAAAATCACCCTTTGCTGAACCGCCTCTTGCACCCTGCCCCCGGTGACTATTGCAAAAGCCCTTAGTGTACCGGCTGGTTCGGTGAGGTACAGGACAGTTATTTTTACTTGCAGACTCTAATTTTTAGAGTAAACTGACAAAACTCTAAATTTTAGAGTTCTCTCAAATAACCGGAGTGATTTTCATGACTGACCTGGATAATATCAGGGACAATCTGGATTATGTCAGCAGCGCCGTACGCAGCGGCACATCGCGGGACGGCATACCCGCGCTGTACTTTCTCTGGGGCCTGTTGATTTTTATCGGCTTTGCCTTACCAGACTTAGCACCGCGCTTTGCTGCAATCTACTGGCTGCCGGCCTCGATTGGAGGGGGACTTGTCAGCTGGTGGCTAGGCGAGCGAGCGGAGCGTCGTCAGGGCATTAACAACACCGCCTTCGGACGCAGATATGGCTTGCACTGGCTGGTGAGCGGCGCAGCCTTCCTGTTGGTCTTTATCTCCCTGATTAGTGGGCAGGGTGAGGCAGGGCCTGAACTATTCCTGCTGGTTGCCGGACTGTCCTACAGCCTGGCTGGTGTGCATCTGGAACGCCCATTACTCTACAGCGGTCTTCTGATGCTGGCCTGTTACGGGGGTATGGTACTTATATCCCCCCCTTATGCCTGGACGCTGACAGGTTTGGTTGTGGGCATCTCGCTTCTGTGGGCCGGCTTCGCACAGCGCACAAAACACAACCGCGGGGACCCACAGTGAAAGCCCTGGGGGCCTTAAACCCTGTTCTGGAGCATCGGATACGCCTCGCCATCTGCGTGCTGTTGGCCAAGTACGGGGAAATCAGCTTTTCCCGCTTTAAGCAGCAATTGGCGGTCACAGATGGCAACCTCGGCGCCCAGCTGCGGCGGCTGGAGGAACAGGGCTTTATCGATCCGCGCAAGGCCCTTATGGAACGCAAACCCGTCACCTGGTACCGCCTCACCACGGAAGGTAGACAGGCACTGGAACAACACCTGGGGGCCCTGCAACAATTGATTTCGACATTGGACTAGGCCCTGCGCCGGGAGAGGGTCCCTGGACTTGAATACCGGCGCTAATCTGGTAGTATGCGCCGACTTTTTAAACGGTCTGGAACCGCACAGGTTCCTGTTCCAACGCCGATGCCGTGCCCGGCAATGATCGGGTGGCGGTATCGAAATGAGGCAATCATGAAAGCAAATATCCACCCGAAATACACCGACATCTCTGCCACCTGCTCCTGCGGCAATGTGATCAAAACCCGCTCCACCCTGGGCAAGGACCTGCAGATCGATGTGTGTTCCCAGTGCCACCCCTTCTACACCGGCAAGCAGAAACAGGCGACCACCGGTGGCCGCGTGGACCGCTTCAAGCAGCGTTTTGGCAGCCGCATCAGCAAATAATACGTACAGCGGATCAAGGCGCTCACCGACTCAAGTGGCGAACGCTGTGAAAAAAAGCACCCAGGGGCCTCCCGGGTGCTTTTTTTCTGTCCGGGTGTTTTTCGTCTGTGCAACTGCACAACGGGGAAAATGATTCGGACCCCTTAAGGTTGTGGGCATTGATGATATGCCTATCCTTAAAAATGGCGTATTTGACGGCTGAGCATTCCAGCTTTGGCCGACTAGTACAGGCCAAATAGTAGGGATTAGCGGTCTAACGTGCCCCCGGCGCTTGTCGCCACAAGCGCCCCCGGTTATTCTCTGATTCCCCGCAGTAACCGGGATAACACAGCGGTGTTGCCCCGACAGTTTTCGAGAGAACAGCCCTCAAATGACGGATTCATTGCGCCAGGCAGCACTGGACTACCACGCACTGCCCAGTCCCGGCAAACTATCAGTTGAACTGACCACCGCCGCCGAAACCCAGGAAGACCTGTCTTTGGCCTACAGTCCCGGCGTGGCCGAACCGGTGCGCGAAATTGCCAAAAACCCCGAGGCAGCCTACCTCTACACCGGCAAAAGCAATCTGGTGGCTGTGATTACCAACGGCAGTGCCATTCTCGGTCTCGGCAACCTGGGGCCGCTCGCCTCCAAGCCGGTAATGGAGGGCAAATCACTGTTGTTTAAGCGCTTTGCCGGTATCAACTCGGTGGACATCGAGGTGGACGCCAACAGCCCGGAACAGTTTATTCAGACCGTTGCCGCCATTGCCAATACCTTCGGCGGTATCAACCTGGAGGATATCAAGGCTCCGGAATGCTTTCATATTGAGGAGGCGTTGATCGAACGCTGTCCGGTGCCGGTTTTCCATGATGATCAGCACGGCACTGCCATAGTGACGGTGGCGGCAATGCTCAATGCGCTGGAGATCCAGGACAAAAAAATCAATGCGGTACGCATGGTCTGCCTCGGTGCCGGCGCCGCTGCAACCGCCTGCTGCAAACTGCTGCTGGCCGCCGGAGCGCGCAAAGAGCAGATCACCATGCTCGACAGCCGCGGGGTGATCCACTCCGGGCGCACCGACATTAATGCCTATAAGGGCGAGTGGGCACGGGATACACAAATGCGCACTCTCGACGATGCCATCACCGGCGCCGACGTATTCCTCGGGGTATCCGGCTCAGACCTGCTCTCCGCCGAGCAGTTGCAGCGCATGGCGCCCAAACCGGTGGTTTTCGCCTGCTCCAACCCGAACCCCGAAATCAAACCGGAACTGGCCCACAGTGTGCGCAGCGACCTGATCATGGCCACCGGGCGCTCCGACTACCCCAACCAGGTCAACAACGTGCTCTGCTTCCCCTTTATTTTTCGCGGGGCACTGGACGTGCGCGCGGCGCGCATCAATGAACAGATGAAGCTGGCGGCGATCGAGGCCATTCGCAAAATTGCCCACCTGCCGGTACCGGACTCCGTACGCGAGGGCTTCGGCGGTGTGGAGCTTACCTTCGGCCCCGGCTATATCCTGCCCAAGCCCACAGACCCACGCCTGCTGCCGGAAGTGGCCGCCGCCGTGGCCCGCGCCGCCGTGGATAGCGGTTGCGCATGCCTGCCCTATCCGCAACACTACCCTCTGGAAACCCTCTAGCAGGCTGTTGAAAAAGGCCTTTCATGGCCTTTTTCAATCCGGGTTTGCGGCGCACAGAAATCCTCCTCTCAACCCGTTGGAACAGGCATTTGCCGCACCCGCGCCAACGGACTTCTTGAGCCACACCGCGCCCGTCGATAAACTGCCTCTCTGTTACAGCATCAAAGTTGCCCAACATAATGATTCACGTGTATGTGCTGACCAATCAGCACCAGCAGTTCCTGAGTAAAAGTGGCGAATGGCTGGACGGCCGTGAGCCGAATAAACTGTTCCGCAGTGAGCACAAGGATGTCACCATCAACCAGATGTTCGAGGCCAATACCCGTGATGTCAGCCTGCGCATTGAGTTATTGCAGTGCGACCTGAACAATAAGGGCCAGCCCCTGATTCCGACAGAGGCGCTGGCAGATGCCTCAGGCGCCGACCCCCAGGACGAGCCGGAAATTCCACCGGCGGCGCCGGAGGAAGTGCCCCCGCAGCACAATCCGGAACTGAACCCACAACCAGCGCCCGAGGTCGCTCCGGAGCAGACACCCGAAGTCGTACCAGAGCCAACCCCGGTGGAAACGCCCGCACAACCCGACGAACATGTATCCAAGTCGGAATCGACCGCCTGAACAGCTGCGCTTTCAGCTCCGGCAAAAGCCACCTGACACAGCAACGAAAGAGCGCGTCCCGGAAGTACCAAGGAGATTCGAGTGCCTATTCCCCACCTAGCCGCCCTGGCACAGGCCCAGCCTGTGCAACTGCTCAAGGGCATACGCCGCGGCCTGGAAAAAGAAAGCCTGCGGGTTGCCCGCGACGGTACCCTGGCACAGACGCCGCACGCGCAGACACTGGGCTCGGCGCTCACCCACGAGAGCATCACCACCGATTTTTCCGAAGCGCTGCTGGAGTTCATCACGCCGCCGGTAGCCACCCCGGAAGAGGCCCTGCGCATTCTTGATCGCATTCACCGATATACCTATAGTCAGATCGGCGATGAGCGTCTGTGGGTCAACAGCATGCCCTGTGCCATCGGCGCGGATAAGGATATTCCGGTGGCGCGCTACGGCGACTCTCACAGCGGCACCATGAAAACCATCTACCGCCTGGGCCTGGGGCTGCGCTATGGTCGTGCCATGCAGACCATCGCCGGCATTCACTACAATTTCTCCCTGCCCGACGGATTCTGGCTGTGGCTGCACGAGTTTGAAAACAGCAGCGAATCCCTGCGCAGCTTCAAAACCCGCCGCTACTTCGACCTGATTCGCAATTTCCGCCGCAACTACTGGCTGCTGATCTATCTGTTCGGCGCAGCTCCAGCGGTATGCTCTTCGTTTGTGGAGGGACGCCAGCACAAACTGGCGCCGTTCAACGAGGACAACCACACCCTGCATGCCCCTCACGCCACCTCGCTGCGCATGGGGGACCTGGGTTACAACAGTGATGTACAACAATCCCTGATTGTTTGCTACAACGACCTGCCAAGCTATCTATCCACCCTGTGCTCGGCCATCAGCTGCCCCTACGATCCCTACCGGGCACTGGGTATAAAGGATGCAGAAGGCCACTACCAACAGCTATCCGCCGGCATACTGCAGATCGAAAATGAATTCTACTCGCCCATCCGTCCCAAAAACCCGACCCAACGCGGCGAGACGGCGCTGTCTGCACTGAACAATCGCGGCGTCGAATATGTCGAGGTGCGCTGCCTTGACCTGAATCCCTTTACCCCTCTCGGCATCGATGCTCAGCAAATGCGCTTTCTCGACAGTTTCCTGTTGCACTGCCTGCTGACACACAGCCCCAAAGCCAGCGATGCCGACTACCGAGCCACCCAGGAAAACCAACAGCGCATCGTCTATCGCGGCAACGAGACGCAATTGCCGTTAAACCACAATGGAAATACACGCGCCCTCGGCGATTGGGCTCTCCAACTGCTCGGGGAAATAGACACCGTTGCCGGGCTGCTCGACAGCGCCTGGGACGGCGATCAGCACCGCAGCGCCGTGGGTATACAGCGCGCCAAGGTCCTTGGCGAGACGCCCACGCCGTCACAACAGATACTGGCGGAATTGGAGACGCAGCAGCTGAATTTCTTCCAGTGGGCCATGGAAAAAGCCGAACAGCACCGCCGCTATTTTCTCGACCGCCCACTCAATAGCGACGCAGTACGCGAGTTCTCCCGCTTGGCAGAGGACTCTTTGCTCAGGCAGAAGCAGGTGGAAATAGACGATAAAGGTTCTTTTGAAGACTTTCTCAGCCACTACTACGCGCAATACCTCTGTTGCCAGGACTAGTGGCGACTGGCACCGGGTGAGGCGCCAATGAGCCACTTGCGGATAGCGCCATGAACTATCTGGCACACCTGCTGCTCTCCGGACCCGAGGCGCGCTGGCGCCTTGGCGGCCTGCTGGGCGACTTTGTCAAAGGCCCGTTAAATGGCGAGCGGCCAGCAGCCATTGAAGCGGGAATACGGCTGCACCGCCGTATCGATGCCGCGACCGGAACCCACGCCGCCTATCGCGATGCGCTGAAGGTGTCGGACCCCGGGTGGCGCCGCTACGCCGGCATTGCCCTGGATATCTGGTTCGACCACCTGCTGGCACAGAACTGGCGCCAGTGGCACCCTCTTGATTTGGAGGACTTCTGCGCCGGGTGCTGGAGAGACTTTCGCAGCGACAGCCGGTATATTCCCCCCCATGCAAGGGCATTTATGGCGCGTGCGGAGCAATTTAAACTCCTGCAGAGCTACCGCGAGGAGCGGGTGGTCGGCCTTACCCTGGAGCGTGTCGGGCAACGCCTGCGCCACCCGGTCGCCCTGCAGGAGATGCTGCCCGAGCTGAACGCCGGGCGGGAACAACTGGAACACAATTTCAACGCATTACTGACCGACTTGAATCTCGAAGCCGCCCGGTTTCGGCAGCACTATTCAGGACCTGATAAGCCATGATATTACCCAACCCGCGCATTACTTTTCTGCTGGTTTTCCTATTCGTTGTTTTTCTACTCGGCTTCGCCTTTTACCTGGAATACGCGCACGGCCTGGAGCCGTGCAAGCTGTGTATCACCCAAAGGGTGATGCTGCTCGGTGTTGGGCTGGTCTCTCTGATCGCCTTTCTACACAATCCCGATACCATCGGCAGGCGCGTTTACGGGCTTTTGGTCTCCATCTGGGCGCTGGGTGGGCTCTACTTCGCCGGCCGCCAGCTGTGGCTGCAGTCCCTGCCGGAAGACCAGGTGCCCGCCTGTGGTCCCGGTATCAGCTATATGCTCGAAGCCTTCCCTGTGGCCGATGTACTCGGGGCGCTGCTCACCGGTGACGGTAACTGCGCCGAGGTGCTGTGGACCATGATGGGGCTGAGTATTCCAGGCTGGTCCGCCCTTGGCTTTACCGGGCTGGTCCTGTTTGGCGCCTGGCAGGCATTTCGTAAACCCTGACAACAACCGGTGGCAAGCGAGCCGTCCCAGGGAGATGGCTCCACTCGCTCCGTGCAACAAAAACCCAATGGCTGGGCGGCGCCGTCATCCTGTTTGGATGTAAGCGCCCCGGCTGCCTCCTCAGCGACACGTCTTCCCTGCCCTTACCCGGCGCAGTCGCGGGCTTGCTGCGCCTGCTGTTTGGTTTAATGCTCTATGACCGCCCCCCCCAGACTGGCCGGGATCAGCACACCGCTACCCTACCTGTTACCCCTGTTATTTTTGCCTGCTACAGTGGGCGTTTTTCTCTGCATAACCTGAGGATCTCGGACAGGTTCACCCTGATCAGCCTGACCCTGGGGGCCCTGCTGCTGCAAAAATGTCTGCCGGCGGGGCGGGACAGGCGTGACTGAGCTTTTACACGGCCCCCTATTTGCCCTGAGCCTGGGGGCATTTTTACTCGGCGTGGCCCTGTACCGGCATATTACCACGGTACTTTTGCACCCCATTGTTACCGCCAGCCTGGCCGTGGTGGCGGTGCTGGATATTCTGGACATCAACGCTCACGCTGTCGACACTGCGCGCGCTGGAGATCAGTGCGCGGTGCGGTGGCTTTGCCGCACTCGCCACAGGACTCTGCGGCGCAATCACTGCCATAATACTGCCACTGATTATCGGTTTTAATTAGCCCAGTGCTGCGCGCAGACAATGACCTGCCTGCGTGTCCGTCTTCTGGCGTGGTTTGTGCTCTTCGCCTTGCTGCCGGCGGAGGAATCCCTTATCTTGGCGGGGCCTTCGGAACCGGCAATAAAGCTGGTTACAGCGGCAAGAGTGACAAAAGGATATCCTGGAAATGCTGGAAAATTGTAAATCGGCGCGCGAACGCTGGGGCGGTGTCAGCGAAATTATCGACCGATGGCTTCAATCGCGGCAAACTCTGCTGGTGAGCTTTTACCACCTTTTGGAAAAAAAGGAATTCAGTGAGCGTGACCTGGACACCGAAGGCAAGGTGCGCCAGCTGTGCCAACTGTTGGTGGATTACGTTTCAGCCGGTCACTTTGAAGTCTACGAACAATTGATGCGCGAAGGGCAGGCGTTTGACGACAAGCAGGGACTGCAGAAAGCGCATGAACTCTATCGGGATATAGATGCCACAACGGATATCGCTGTCGACTTCAATGACAAGTATCTGGAGACCGACGACCTGTCCAGCCTGGACCCGGATCTGTCTCAACTGGGCGAGGCCCTGGAAACCCGCTTCAGTTCAGAAGACCGGATGATCGCCCTGCTGCACACCGCACACAAAAACTAGCCTGTCCCAGACCGGAGCACCGTGATCGCACGGTGTTTGCCCTTTTCTCGCATTTACCCCACTCCCAGGCAGCCACAAATAGCCGTGGCTGTCATCCAGGCCATATCGATTAATCCACCGCCAGCGAAAAGGGGCGCCCTATGGACGCCCCTGTTAAGTAAAGTCCCGATAGTCAGATCACTCAGACTGCGGTTCACTTTTTTTGTTTTCTTCGCTTTTCTCGGACGCCTCATCACCTGCAACATTGGCTTTGTGGAGCTCCACCTCAAAAATCAAAGTCGCATTGGGGCCAATCTTGCCACCGGCACCGCCCGGGCCATAGGCGAGTTCAGAGGGAATATAAAGCTCCCACTTAGAACCCTCTTTCATCAGCTGCAGGGCTTCGGTCCACCCTTTGATCACACCGTTGACCGGGAACTGAACCGGCTCACCGCGGGCATAAGAGCTGTCGAATTCCTCACCATTGAGCAGGGTGCCCTTGTAGTCCACCTCAACCGTACTGTCGGCGCTGGGGGTATTGCCAGAGCCTTCGGTAATCACTTTGTACTGAAGGCCGGAATCGGTGGTGGTAACACCGTCCTTCTTGGCGTTCTCAGCAAGGAAAACCTCGCCTTCTTTCAGGTTTTTCTCTGCAGTTTCTTTAAATTCTTTCTCTTGTTGAGCCAGCATTTCCTGCTGCTTCTTTTGCATTTTTTCCTGGAAGGCGGCGATGGTCTGCTGCTTCTCTTCATCGGATAGGCGCGGTTCGCGGTCACTGGCGGCATCCTCGAGCGCCATCAACACCACCTGCGGGTCCAGCTTTACATCCTGGGACTGAAGGCGCTTGGCCATATCCTCGGCAATGATATAGCTGACCTTCTTCTCCTGGGTGTCCAGGGCAACTTCTTTTTCTTGCTTGGCCCCCTGCTTGTCACAGCCGGTCAGCACCAGGCCAAGGGCAATTGCTGCAGCCAAAGGGTATTTATTCATGGGTGTTGTCTCTTTGTCCGTATTGCGTTTATGGATTCGCGCTTGACCTTGGCCCAACGCCATCGGCGGTTTCCCAAGCGTCCCTGTATCGGCCCGAAGCCGCTAGGCGCACCTTTTCCACCGGTGCGCACAAGTCTAACCCAAGGCGACTCCCAGTGCATACCGCAGACGCGCACACTGTGCTGGACACCACACCCCCCCGAGGGTTCCGGTTGCGCCTGCCCACCGGGTTATGCTTGCCAAAATGAAAGGCCTGCGCTTTTTTCACTGCGTTCGGCATACATTTTTTTTATAAACAGCGCTATTATCAGTCACTCACCGGTAGTTGTTCCGGACTGTTAGAGATTCTTTCCGGTTTCGGAGCGATGCACAGTGCGCACGCCGCTACTTGAGCGACGTCGTTCGTGTTTAGGCAAGGCAAGTGCACTGCCCGGATGTGCCAATCGATAATAAACGTCAGGACATTTACTCATGGCTGCCAAACGAAAAGCTGTCAATCCGGTCGCAGAACTGGAAGCTCAAATTTCCAAACTCACTGTAAAGCTGGATAAAGCCCGCAACAAAAAGGTTACCGATGCCGAAAAAGCGGTTTTAAAGGCCGGAAAGGCTTTGACCACGGCAAAAGACAAACTGGCCGGGGCCAAGGCCAAACTCACCGGCGCCCGCACCGCGGCCAGGGCTACCAAGACCGCCGCTACGCAAAAGCGGCTCGATAGCGCCAAAGCCAATGTCGAGAAGTTCAGCGAAGCGCTGCGACTCGCCAGGGCCTCTATGGCGGAAGCAAAAGCGTTGCAAACCCGGGCGAAAGCTGAGCGCAAGGCAGCCGAGACCGTGCGCAAAGCCGCAGCCACAGCGGAGAAACAGCTTGGCAAGGCCCGGCCTAAGGGCAAGGCCAAGCAATCCACGCCGGTGAAGAAAGCCACGGCAAAAACCACCGTCAAAGCCGCTAAAACCACTGGCGCAAAGCCCGCCAAAAAAGCCGTCGCCAAAAAACCCGTTGAGAAAAACACCGGAGCGCGCAAGGCTGTGGCAAAGAGTGCGGCGCCCAAAGCGAAAAAGCCGGTAACCAAGACCGAAAAGTCAGCACCACCGGTGAAAAAAGTTACCAAACCCACCGCCAGCAAAGCGGCTGCCCCCAAACCCAAAGCACCGGCAAAGCCCGCGAAAGTAGAAAAATCGCCGAGTGAAAAGCCCAAGCCGACCGAACCCGGTCAAGCGTCGGTACTGCAAAAGGCCAAGCCCGATGTGGAAGCTATCGCTACCCCCAAGCAGGAAATGCCGTTGGAATCCACTCCCCCGACGCCAGGCATTACGCCAGCTACTCCTGCCAACAGCCTGTTTTCCGCTGAAGAGCGCAGCAGTGAGTAATTTATCCGCATAGGTCAACCCGGCCCTGTTGGTCAATTGAACGCCACCTCAGAGAGGACGCAAACGCCAAACAACTGTTGCGCTTGTGCGCCTCCCCGGGGTGCTGGCCGGCGGCGGACTATCCCGACGCTTTGTAATATTCCGGCAATCCTTTTATTCAACCGCTCTGATTGCCCAAGGCACATCCCACACACTGCTTTGGCAGCCAGGGAGAAGAGGGCTCACCCAGCATCCAGGTCTTCCGAGCTTGCCAGATAGCTTTCTATCAGGCTCGCCCAGCGGGCCTGTTCTTTTTCTAGCAGACCGTATTGATGAGCGGCCAACTCCAGAGCCGGGCGATCACCAGGCCAATCCCCGACGCAGTTTGTCCACAGCATTGCCAGTTGCAAGCGCTCCAGTTTGAGTTCGTAGCGCTTGCACATCCCATAGAGCCCCAGAGTATAGGGGCGCAGATGGCCCAGCAGACGGCGCAAATGACGCAGGCTGCGAATCATTGATCGCCTCGGTGCCAAACTGCGATCGACCACACACCAGCGCTCATCACTCAACTGGTGCCCACAGACAGCGGCATAGCTCGCCCATAACATCATACATATGTCAGCACCCCGCCTGTCCTGACAATCGAGCAGGAAGCTTTCCACATCATTGTGGCGATAAAATACCAGGCTGAACTGCCATAGGGGATTTTTCTGCAGGGGAGATGGAGGTGCGGTTTGTGTCACGTTAAAATCCCCACTTCTTTTCGACTGGCGCCTTCTTAAGAGGGCAGCGGTTATGCCCGATTCCGCCGAATAGGCTAGCATCCATCGGCCTGTTTCCATGAGGTTTTTCAGTGATCAATTTGCAAGGTGTCTCCCTACAGCGAGGTGCACGAGAACTGTTGCACAGCGCGGATTGTCGCATTTTCCCCGGCCACAAGGTGGGGATTATCGGCGCGAATGGCTGTGGTAAGTCCACCCTGTTCAAGCTATTGCTCGGCCAGTTGGAAAGTGATGCCGGCCAGGTGGATTTGCCGAGCACCTGGCGTATCGCCCATATGGCCCAGGAGGTCGAGGCCAGTGACCAGCCCGCCCTCGATTATGTCCTCGATGGCGACAGAGCACTGCGCCAGTTACAAAATCAGCTGGCGGCAGCGGAGAGCTGCAGTGATACCAGTGGTCACAAGTTGGCAGAACTGCACGAGCGTATGGCGGGTATTGATGGCTACAGCGGCCCAGCGCGGGCAGCGCAATTGCTCAGCGGTCTGGGTTTCTCCCACAGCGAGCAACAACGGCCAGTACACAGTTTTTCCGGTGGCTGGCGCATACGACTCAACCTCGGGCGCGCCCTGATGTGCCCGGCTGATCTGATGCTGCTGGACGAGCCCACCAACCACCTGGACCTCGATGCCACCCTGTGGCTGGAGCAGTGGCTGCAGCGCTTCCCCGGTACACTGTTGATTATTTCCCACGACCGGGATTTCCTCGATGCGGTGGTCGACGGCATTGTCAGTTTCGAGCAACAAAAACTGGTGTTCTACAGCGGCAACTACAGCGCTTTTGAGCGCGCTCGCGCCGAGCGTCTGGCCCAGCAGCAACTACAGTACGAAAAGCAGCAGGCCGAGCGTGTGCATATGGAGGATTTCGTGCGGCGCTTTCGCGCCAAGGCCAGCAAAGCCAAACAGGCCCAGAGCCGTTTAAAGGCGCTGGAGCGCATGGCCCGGATCGCTCCCGCGCATGTGGACTCCCCCTTCCACTTCACCCTGCCGTCGGCGGAGAAAACCTCCAATCCCCTGATCGATCTGCGTGAAACAGACATCGGCTACACCGGTAAGGTAGTGATCAATAAAGTGCAGCTGGGTATCCAGCCGGGCCGTCGTATTGGCCTGCTCGGCCCCAACGGCGCAGGCAAATCCTCGCTGATCAAGACCCTTGCCGGACAACTTTCCCCCCTGAGTGGCGAGCGCCAGTGCGGGGAGCATCTGGCGATTGGCTATTTTGCCCAACACCAACTGGAAGCCCTCGACACTGCCGCCTCCCCGCTACTACACCTGCAGAGGCTCAGTGCCGATGCCAGCGAACAGTCCCTGCGCGATTTTCTCGGAGGCTATGGTTTTATTGGCGATCGGGTGTTTGAGACCGTGGCCGGTTTTTCTGGTGGAGAAAAGGCACGACTGGCCCTGGCGATCCTGGCCTGGCAAAAACCCAATCTTCTGCTGCTCGATGAGCCCACCAACCACCTGGACCTGGAAATGCGCCACGCCCTGACCCTGGCGCTGACGGAGTTTCCCGGCGCTGTGGTGCTGGTTTCCCATGATCGCCATCTGCTCGCCAACACCGCCGATGAATTTATTCTGGTGGCAGATGGGCGCGCCGAACTCTATAGCGGTAACCTGGAAGATTATAAGCAGTGGTTATTGGGCTATAATCGCGAGAAAAAACGCCGCGGGGAAAAAACACCGGACACTGCCGGGGACAACACCGTCCCGGTCGGGGACAAAAAAACCCAGCGGCGCACCGCCGCTGCACTGCGCGAGCAATTGAAACCCCTGGCAAAAAAACTGAAAACCCTCGAACGCCAACTGTCTTCGGCAGAGAGGCAACTCTCTCTAACCCGGGAAAAACTTGCCGACGAAAGCCTCTATAACGGCGGGCAGCATGAAGAAATCGCCCGACTCAATAAGGTGCAAGCCGAACAAAGTGAGAAGCTCGCTGCACTTGAACTGGAATGGCTGGAAATTTCCGAGCAATTGGACGAATTACGCGGTGAATAACTTTCGCCAGAAAAGGGTGTCCATACGCACTAAAATAAGAGCAGACCGGTACAGACCACATCCTGCCAGCCAACTCCGTGAAAGTTATTCACTGGCCCAGCGCGCCGATTTGCTCCTCTATGGAAACTCAGGCTATCGGATACATCCATACTCATCCACGGCGATACCAATCGGGGTATTCGGACATTGATCCAGATAGGTGGGCACCCCATCAAAATCTGAATCCAAAGGGCATCCATCGAGGTGCACATCGATTCCAACAGGCGTTTGCGGACACTGATCGGTTGCATCGATAACGCCATCGGCATCCTCGTCATACCAGAAGTCCGGATATTCAACCCATTGGTAGCCTATCGCAATACTGGCAAATCCATCCACTCCACCCTCTTCTATGCCTTGAAAAAGACGCACGTCCGCACGCGCCTGCCAGCGCGGCCCCAAGCTGTATTTAATGCCGAGACCGAGATTAAACATCGTCTGGCGATCATGCCAATTGCAATCGTCTCCCGGATATTCAAGTTCGTAGCGGCAAACATCCGGATATTCATCCTCCCTGTCCCCGTAGTAGCGATCCGGTGCATCATCGAACTCTATACGGATCTCACCGATACCAAAGGCAACATAGGGTTGCCAGCAAAAGTTACCGCAGAACTGTCCGGCGAACTGGTAGAGCAAATCCAGGTGATAATTGTATACTTCCACCTTCTCGGGAATTTCCTTAATATTTACCGTAAAGTAGTCAACGACGCCCTCCATAGCCCAGTAATTAGTCATATTGAACCCAAGGCCAACTCCAACGCCGGTGGAATCGCGCAGTGTCAAATCCCGAGTGGTATCGCCCAGGGTTAAATCCTGAAATGGTGTACCGTCGAGACGATCCTCGTTGAACCAGTATTTACCGCCTTTCGCATAGAGATTTAGTGTTCCCACAAAGTCAGCATAAACTTCCACACTCAATACAGTAAAAAAAAATACAACATAGCGGAGCTTTGCAGCTACCATTTGATCATTTTCCATCCGCGGCACCAAATTCTATTTTAAATCAGCATCTGCCAAAATGACTCGACAATTTATTGATGCAAATGACAGCAAATTGCACTCACTCCATCAAACGTGAGTTTCACTCCCTGCCCAGCTCGAACCTCTATTGATCAAACTGAGTAATAAACTGCCAAGTTTGTAATGTATCAAGTAATTTTCCGCCATCGACTGTAGATCGATACAGATCAAAAAATAAATTTTGGTGACACATCACGCCTGGATTGCTCAGGAGGAAATTAACGAACCGGAAATCCCTGTCTCATTATCAGCTTGATAGAACTGTGATCAGTATTAGCATCATAGACTGGAAAAAGCGAATAACAGTTGCAAACAGGGCCAGCGCAAACAATCCCGGCGCCAGATATAGGTACCCGGCCAGGGACACTTCAATTGATCCCATATGACAGATAATAGATACGACGCATACACTGGAAACATCTCTTTGCGCTGGAAGAAAATAGAAAGAGGACTACCAAACTATGGTAATATTATTTTACGATGCAAAACAAATGATAAAATAAATATTGAAGCGACAAAATTCTATCACACATCTTACTGAGGCAAAGAAAAGCTGCAATAAGTGTGATCGTCAGATACGCACTAAAAACTTCTCTTCTGAAAATCCAGATGAATACAAAAGGGTCTAGTGATCTCATCACGGTGCAAGTTGACCCCTATGCATTCCCGCCCCTAGTCACCCAACCCCTAAGAAAGTCTAAATAATAGACTATCCGGCCTTCCATTTTTGAATAGCATAGTATCCCGTTTTCCTGGCACCGGAAAAATAGATAAGCCTTAATCGAATGAGGTGTGAAATATCTCTTCTCGCAGTGGCGATACCAACACCCCAAAAAGATGACAAGCTCTGGGCTGTTGGTTTATTTTCCTTTTTTACCTCAGCATAAAGCCACATCTGCCGATGATTAAGACTTTGTATAACTTTTAAGCCTCCAGGAATATTTTCAGTATCAAAAGTGACTCCATAAAATCGAAACTCAATCTCCTTCATTGCCGGTGCCCCTCCCTCCATCTTCAGATCAAGCCACCGCGCCAGATCCAAATAGCCCGTTATCCGCAAAAACCAACACATCAATGCTGGTGACATACTGGCCAGACTGATGAAATGCGATAAATTTGGAGCGCTTGTCCCCTGGTACCAATTTTTGACCCCTCTGGGGTTGGCATGAATATGTTTTGCAATAATTTTTATTGCAGAGTTGGTTTCTGAGAACCCTTCCCGTAGAATTCTGGCAATAGAGATTCTTATTTTCTCGTCTCGTTGAGATGGAATAAACTGGTCCTTTTTTTCATATGACATACCAAGTTACCTGTGCCTATTATTATTGAATATGCAATTTATATAAACCCTCAGTCAAATATACAGGTCTCTAAGATTAAATAAACCGACCGCGGTGGATAGGAATGCATGAGAAACAGAATTCGCACAGCTATAAGAAAAATTATCCCTCGATTTTCGCAGCTATGTATATTCGCATGTCTACAGATCATCAGAAATACTCAACCGAAAATCAAGAGAATGCCATACGAAAATACGCTAAGCGGCATAATCTCCAGATAGTTTCCCATTATGCTGATGAAGGAAAAAGTGGCCTGGACATCAATGGTCGTAAGGGGTTGCAACAACTCATTGCAGATGTGGAATCAGGTCAGAGCAAATTTGACACTATTCTCGTTCTGGATGTAACCCGCTGGGGTCGATTCCAGGACGCTGATGAAAGTGCTTATTATGAATATCGCTGCAGAAAATCTGGTATTGAAGTTCGATACATTGCTGAGCAATTTGAGAATGATGGCAGCCCTATCTCAGACATTATCAAAGGAGTTAAACGGGCAATGGCTGGCGAGTACAGCCGCGAATTATCAGCCAAAGTCTTTGCGGGTCAATGCAACCTGATTGAAAAAGGCTTCCGCCAGGGCGGACCCGCCGGTTATGGTATCCGTCGCATGCTGACAGACGAACATGGCAATTCAAAGGGCTTGCTGAAACAAGGGGAGTATAAGTGTTTACAGACTGATAGAGTCATACTGGTACCTGGTCCCGATGCAGAAATCCAAGTCGTTTACTCCATCTATCAAGAATTTGTGGATGATCAGATGAGTGAGCGGGAGATTGCGGATCACCTTAACCAGCAGGGAATCACTACTGACCTGGGTCGCCAGTGGACGCGTGCAACTGTCCATCAGATCCTCACCAATGAAAAGTACATCGGTAACAACGTTTACAACCGCACCTCTTGCAAGTTGAAAAAGCAACGTGTCAAAAACGACCCTGATATGTGGGTTCGATCAGATGGAGCTTTCGAGCCTATCATTGATCCACGCTATTTCTATATGGCCCAGGGTATTATCACTGAGAGAAGCCGAAAACTCTCTAGTGAGGTGTTGCTGGCCAAGCTACGTGAGCTTCATACTCAAAAGGGCTGGCTATCGGGCATTCTGATTGACGAAACTGATGATATGCCCCCCAGTAGTGCCTATCGATACCGCTTTGGAAGCTTGATTCGGGCCTATACCATAATTGGCTATATCCCAGAACGAGATTATCGGTTTATAGAAATCAACCGCCATCTTCGAAAGATGCATCCCGATATAGTTGAGCACACCATGCAACATATCGAAAAGGTTGGTGGTTCTGTCTATCGAGAAGAGACCACGGATCTCGTGATGGTGAATAATGAAATTAGTGTTTCCATCGTTATTTGCCGGTGCTTACAAACGGTCACAGGGAGAAATCTCTGGAAAATCCGCTTAGATAAATCCCTAAAGCCTGATATTACCATTGCCGTCAGGATGGACACCAACAATGCAGATATCCTCGACTATTATCTGCTACCCAGCCTCGATATCCAAAATCCCCTCTTCAAGCTTCGCAACATTAATGGCTTAGCTCTGGATGCTTATCATTTTAATAACCTTGAATACTTCTTCTATATGGCCAAGCGTGCCAATATTCAGGAGGCCGCATGAACCAGGGAATTCGCAAATCTAAAATAAAAAATATCCGGATTCAGGATATACATATCTTGAATCCTAGATTCAGAAACAAGAAAGTTTTTGAAGAGATC
This sequence comes from uncultured Microbulbifer sp., assembly GCF_947489355.1. GTDB lineage: Bacteria > Pseudomonadota > Gammaproteobacteria > Pseudomonadales > Cellvibrionaceae > Microbulbifer. Next base: position 137,813 of record NZ_CANLDD010000001.1, read on the forward strand.
ACCGAGAATATCACCAAAGTAGGCTTGAAAAGACCAATCACTGTCACGCAATACACCTGGGCAAACGATAAGCCATATGTATTGGTTTGTGGCCAGGGGCGCCTTGAGGCGTATATGGCCTGTGGCCAATCGAAGATACCCGCTATGATCATCAAGGTTGAAGAGGAAGAGGCCTTAACCATGGGCTTGGTAGAGAATTTGGCGCGCCGCAAGCACACTTCCCTCGATCTCTTGAAAGGTATTCGGGTCCTAATGGAAAAGAGATATACCCCCAAGCAAATTGCACAAAAGACTGGGCTTACTGTGGAGTATGTGAAACCTATTGTTAAACTACTCAAAATGGGCGAAGAGAGGCTGCTCGCAGCCGTAGAGTCTAGTCAACTCCCCCTTGACATAGCAGTGAAGATCTCCGCCTCACCTGGAGAAGAGCAATTGGCACTACAAGAAGCCTATGAAAATGGCCAGCTAAGAGGAAAAAAATTCTATATCGCCCGCAAGATTATCGAAGCCAGACGCAACAGAGGAAAGACTTTAGTTGATAATTCAGGACGCCAGAATACAGCAAAAAAAACCATGTCTGGCCGCGATGTCCTGAAACTCTATAAAAAGGAAGCAGACCGAAGGCGTTTACTCATCAAGAAAGCAGAATTCGTTAACGGCCAACTTCATTTTATCGTTGAAGCACTACGGACTCTCTTCCGTGAGGAAGAATTTGTCAATCTTCTTGAAATCGAAGCGCTGATGACATTGCCGAAATCCATATCCGATATAATAGAAAGGAAGGCGCTGGGGAATGACTGAAAATAGTATAATTAGCATTGATGATGGCGGTGTTAAAATGGCTTTTATAAATTCAACCGTTGACTTGAGGATAGAACAACTGATTCCCACCAAGCCTATTCCAAAAACGTTACTTACCAGTAAAAAATATTTACAAATTCTCACATCAATAAAAGCAGTAGGTATTATTGAGCCCCCAGCCGTAATTGCAGAATCAAATGCCAGTGATTTATACATCATTCTCGACGGCCACTTAAGAATTGAAGCCCTTAAAGAAATCAATGAATCCAAGGTTACCTGCCTGATCTCCATCGATGATGAGTCTTTCACCTACAATAAACACATTAATCGGCTTACCGCTATTCAGGAACATCAGATGATTTTGAAGGCGATCAAACGCGGTGTTCCTGAAGATAAGATCGCCCGAGCACTCGGTGTTGACGTTAAAAGTATCATCCAAAAGAGAGACCTTCTGACCGGAATATGTCCAGAGGCAGTGAATCTATTGAAAGATAAACACGCACCAGCGGGTACTTTTCATATCCTGAAAAAAATGAAATCCATTCGCCAGATACAGGCTGCCACTCTAATGAATGATGCAGGGACGTATTCAGTTTCCTATGCCAGAGTGCTCTGGACAGCCACACCGAAAAGCCAGCTTGTTAATCCGGACAGACCCAAGAAAATCAAAGGCCTAACCGAAGCGCAAATAGACCGTATGGAAAGCGAGATGGCCAACCTGGAGAAGGAATACCAGCTGGTAGAGGAGAGCTATGGCACTGATGTCCTGAACCTGACGCTCGCCAAGGGATATCTCACAAAACTGCTCGATAACGCCCAGATAGTCAACTATCTGGCACACCGGCAAACGGATATTTTTAATCAGCTCCAACGCATATCAGAGATCAATTTTCTGGATGAATCTCTCTTGGGAAACCGGCAGTGATATGTAATTAACCAATTCCAGTATTATTTACGGAAAAAAAGCCCTGTGAGCGGCATTTACCAATAAGGCAGGAGGAAAGAATACCCCTCTGCCAGAATCGCATAAGGAGTGGATGCCGATTATGAGCCTACAGGGATGTGTTCATAGCGCGTCCTGGGAGAGGGGTATTCCCCCCTTCTGATTTGGCAGTAGATTTGTGCGCGACCCTCCTGTTATATCAGCGCTCTACTTTTACAGTGCCGATACCGACGTGAAACTTAAGGGGGTTGGGCTTGAGGCCACTGGCGAGGCTCCGGGAAAAGGCTGCCTCGCCGCAATAAGTCCCAGTATTGCGGGTTTAGTCAAATGAAAGAAAGCTGGCCCGCTCGGAGGGATTCGAACCCCCGACTTCCACCTCCGGAGGGTGGCGCTCTATCCAGCTGAGCTACGAGCGGGTAGTGTGGGGCCTGGACCATCAACCCCTCTGGCCTTAATGGTAAGGCCAATACCCCGTAATCCGCCTCCCGCCTTCAGAAAAACATACTGTCCACGGCTGGGGTAGGAAGTGACTGCCAATACAGGGTGGGCGGAGTATACAGAAGCGCTGCGGGGTGTGGAAGGCATTGTGTCGGGTCAACCGGCCTTTGGCAAGGACTGGTGGTGTGCTTATAATGCGCGGCGTGGAATTATGCCGCGGTATGGGCTCAATTCAATTCAGTCCTTTGAGGGGGTAGTATGAAGAGTATTTTGGGTATCGTGGCGGCACTGACCGTCAGTGCGGCTGCGGCAGTAGCCCAGTCTGTTGATCAGGAGATTGCCGAGCGTATTGCTCCGGCAGGCAAAACCTGTATGAAGGGGGAGGAATGTGCAGCAGCGGTAGCGGCGGCACCGGAGAGCGCCAGTACCGCTGGGCGCAGTGGCGAGGAGATCTACAACGCGAGCTGCTTCACCTGCCACGCCGCAGGCGTAGCGGGCGCACCCAAGCTTGGCGATGTGGCCGCTTGGGCTCCGCGTATCGCCAAGGGTATGGATACGCTCTACACCAACGCCATCAACGGTATCAATGCCATGCCGCCTAAAGGTCTGTGTATGGATTGTAGCGACGACGAAATCAAAGCCACCGTTGACTATATGGTGGAAAAAAGCAAGTAACCGTACGCGCTGCCTGGAGGCCGCCCCTTAAGCGGCCTTTTTTCACCGGTATCGGCCAGATAGGCACTGTCTATTGGCATGGGGCCCTTTCCCTGTGAGGATACCAAGTGCTGGTGGCGGAACATGGATAAAGGTATCGCGTTGCCCGCACTTCAATCAAACATACGCAACAGCGACCCCAGGGTCTCCTCTCCCTTTGTCTGGTTCTGTTGCGGCGTGGTTTTACTGAACCCTTCCCGTATCACATCCTCCTCGGGCAGTTCATCCAAAAAACGGCTGGGCGTTGTGTCCTGGGTTTCACCAAACTGCTTGCGCTTGCCCGCCAGGGTCATGGTGAGGGTGCGCTGAGCGCGGGTGATACCGACGTAGGTGAGACGGCGCTCCTCTTCAATATTGTCGTCCTCGATACTGTTGCGATGCGGCAGCAGGTTTTCCTCCATGCCGATCATAAACACATGGGGGAATTCCAGGCCCTTGGCGGCGTGCAGCGTCATCAGGCTGACCTTATCGGTGGCTTCCTCTTCCTCCTGACGCTCCAGCATATCCCGCAGGATCAGCTTGGAGATAGCTTGTTCCAGGCGGATATCCTGCTCCAGTTCATCATCGGTGCCCTCCATGATCTTATTGAGGGATTCCAGCAGCCAGTACACATTCTCCATACGCTTCTCGGCCACTTTCTCGCTGCTGGCGTTTTGCGCCAACCAGCCGGCGTAGTCGATATCCTCAAGCATCTCGCGCAGGGCATCGCTGACCGAGCGTTCATGGCAGTTGCGCTGCACACCTTCGAGCCATAGCGCGAAGCGGTTGAGGCGTTCGTAGCCCTGTCCACTGATATGTTCCTTGAAGCCCAGCTCGGAACAGGCTTTGAACATAGAGACCTCGCGATCCCTGGCATAATGGCCCAGGGTTTCCAGGCTGCTGGTGCCTATCTGGCGGCGCGGGGTATTGATAATGCGCAGGAAAGCGTTATCGTCATCGGGATTCACCAGTAACCTGAGGTAGGCCATCACGTCTTTGATCTCGGCGCGGGCGAAAAACGACGTGCCCCCGGACATCTGGTAAGGGATTTGGTGTTCCTGGAGCTTCAGCTCCACAAGGCGCGCCTGGTGGTTGCCACGATAGAGCACGGCGAAGTCCATAAATTTGCAGCCGCGACGGCTTTTTTGCAGATAAATCTCGTTGGCGATGCGCTCGGCCTCGTCATTTTCGTTGATCAACTTGATCACGCGGATCTCTTCCCCCAGGCCGCGGTCGGACCACAGCGCCTTGTCAAACTCATGGGGATTATGGGCGATCAGCTGGTTGGCCACTTTGAGTATACGACTGGTGGAGCGGTAGTTTTGCTCCAGCTTGATCAGGCGCAGACCGGGAAAGTCAGTCTTGAGGGCCGTCATATTCTCCGGGCGCGCGCCGCGCCAGGCGTAGATGGACTGGTCGTCGTCCCCCACCACCGTGAGGCTGCTGCGCCCCCCCAGCAGCAGTTTCACCAGCAGGTACTGAGCATTGTTGGTGTCCTGGTATTCGTCCACCAGCAGGTAGCGGATCTTCCTGCGCCAGCGCTGGAGCAGCTCCGGGTCCCTGTCGAACAGCTGCACCGGCAGCAGGATCAGGTCGTCGAAGTCCACTGCGTTGTAGGCCTTGAGGGCTTCGCAGTAGCGATCATAGGCGATGGCAATGGCCTGCTCGCCGGGGCTCTGCGCCTGCTCCAGGGCGCGGCGCGGTGTACGCATATCGTTCTTCCAGTTGGAGATCTGGTTCTGCACCCGCTCAAGCAGATCTGTATCCAGGTCGCCATCGCGCAGCATCAGCTCCTTGATCAGCGCGCGGGCGTCTTCGGCGTCGAAGATGGAGAAGCCCGGCTTAAAGCCAGCGGCGCGGTACTCCTTGCGCAGGATATTCAGGCCCAGGTTGTGGAAGGTGGATACGACGAGACCATGACTCGCCTTGGAGCGCTTGCCATTCGGCCCCGCCAGCAGCTTACCCACCCGCTCTTTCATCTCCCGGGCAGCCTTGTTGGTAAAGGTGAGGGCGGCGATATTGCGCGCGGCGTAGCCACACTGCTCGATCAGGTAGACGATCTTGCGGGTGATGACGCTGGTCTTGCCAGAGCCGGCACCGGCCAGTACCAGACAGGGGCCGTCGACATATTTCACCGCTTCAGACTGGCGGGGATTAAGTTGGGTCATATAGGGGGCTACATCATTATTGCACGACGGAAAAGCAGGGGATTCTATCAGCCTTGGCTCGAATCCTCCCAGCGCCAGTAAGAACGTTCGCCTCGGCGTGTACTTTGACAGTGGGATTAGCTATAACTGCGCCCTATTCTCTGCTTGTGTAATCCCATGCAACAACCCATTGCCGGTTATCACCTGGATGAAGAAGATCACTGGGTGGCCGAGCTTGCCTGTGGCCACTGCCAGCATGTGCGCCACAACCCGCCCTGGACCAACCGGCCCTGGGTGATCACTGAGGCGGGGCGCGCGTCCAGGTTGGGCATTCAACTCAATTGCAGGAAATGCGATGCGGGGCTGCCGCCCGATACGCTCAAAAAGGCGATACAACCATGACAAGAATCTGGGTCGATGCCGATGCCTGCCCGGTGGTCATCAAGGAAATTCTGTTCCGCGCTGCAGAGCGCACTGCAACAGAAATGACCCTGGTAGCAAACCAGGCAGTCAGAGTGCCGCCGTCCCGTTATATCCGCTCTCTACAGGTGACTGCGGGCTTCGATGTGGCCGATAACGAAATTGTGCAGCGCTGTGGAGCGGGGGACCTGGTGATTACCAGCGATATCCCCCTGGCAGCAGAGGTGATCGATAAAGGCGCCGAGGCCCTAAACCCCCGCGGGGAACGCTACACCAAGGCCAATATCCGCGCGCGCCTGAATATGCGCGATTTTATGGATACCTTGCGTTCCAGCGGCGTGCATACCGGTGGCCCACCGGCGCTCAATCAGGCGGATCGCAAAGCCTTTGCGGACCAATTGGACCGGTGGCTGGCGAAAATCCGTCAGTAAAAAACAAGTATAGTGGGCCCAGGGTTTGAGCGAGCCCGGATGCTGTAGTTTAAGTTGTCGGCCCTTGGAGGAGGGCTACAATGAGTGAAACAAAGAGTTTCGGCCAACACTAATTTAAAAAATTTCAGCAATAAGTACCGTTAAATCGATCTTACTAATACTGCCTCTCTTCAAAACTTCAATGGGGGGGTGAAAGGGGAACAGGTCGGGGGGGAGAATGGGTATATAGGTTTCTGTGTGCGGTGCGATAAGATCAATTTTTAGCCGTTTACATTCCCCTTGGGTTGAAAGTCGCTTGTTGACTAACAATTTTACTTCTCGATATTTATTGGCAATTTCTATATCGGACAATTGATTTTTATTATCCATATCAGACCCTATGGCCCTTCCACTGCATGTCACTTGGATTTCAGCAATATAGCGGAACTTCTTCGAAAAACGCTGATCAGCTCCCCAGATGTGACAAACACCAGGGCCGGGAGGGTGATGCGGAGAGAAACACACCGGGAACGAGAGTACATTCTGATCACCTTGACCTCCAATAGTTCCGTTGATACTAAATACCAAATCCTGACCAAAATCGCCAATCACATCGACGAAAGCAGTAAATTTGGTATCTCCAGAAGGCTGAAAATCTGACCTATTCAATGTGTGTAATGTCCCACCGACATAAACAACCTCTGCGAGCGTTTTTCCTGCAAATACGGTGAGGAACAAGGCCAGTAGAATTTTGTCAACTTTCATTAATGGTAGTCCTTTAAGTTGATCTAATAGGCTAACAGCTCGTTGGGCTATGAGGTATTTTTATAATCGCTTTAGAATATATGGTGCACAAACCACGAGTTACTGCCAACTCTAGTGTTCAACAAGCCTGATCAAGCAGCGCACTGGTCGGCTGTTGGCAGCTCCTCTCTATCCCTGTCTCGATTGGTTGACTGTTTGCCGACAACAAATCAACCAGATACGCTGCTTTCTTTCAAACCCTCAAACACCAGATTCGGTTATCACTCTCGGAGGAGGGTTGCAATGTGTGAAACAAAGAGTTTCGGCTAACACTAACTTAAAAAATTTCAGCAATAAGTACTGTTAAATCGATCTTACTAACACTGCCTCTCTCCAAAACTTCAATTCCGGGCCAAAAGGGGTCGGGGTGAGTGCGTGTGGGTATATAAGTTTCTGTGTGCGGTGCGATAAGATCAATTTTTAGCTGTTTACATTTCCCTTGGGTTGAAAGTCGCCTGTTGACTAACAATTTTACTTCTCGATATTTATTGGCAATTTCTATATCGGACAATTGGTTTTTATTATCCATATCGGACCCTATGGCCCTTCCACTACATATCACTTGGATTTCAGCAATATAACGGAACTCCTTTGAAAAACGTCTAGCGCCTATCCAGACTTGACAACCACGAAAGTAGGGATCAGGGTTACCCCGATCATGGCACACCGGGATCGAGAGTACCTTCTGGTTACCTTGACCTCCAATAGTTCCGTTGATATTAAATACCAAATCCTGGCCAAAATCGCCAATCACATCAACGAAAGCAGTAAATTTGGTATCTCCAGAAGGTTGAAAATCTGACCTATTCAACGTGTGTAATGCCCCACCGACATAAACAACCTCTGCAAGTGTTTTTCCTGTAAATACGATAAGGAACAAGGCCAGTAAAATCTTGCCAACTTTCATTAATGTTAGTCCTTTAAGTGGATCTAATAGGTTAACAGTTTGTTAGCCTATTAGGTATTTTTATAATCGCTTTAGAATAGATGATGTGCAAACCACGAGTTACTGTCAACTCTAGTGTTCAACAAGCCTGATCAAGCAGCGCACTGGTCGGCTGTTGACAACTCCTCTCTATCACTGTCTCGATAGGTTGGTTGACTGTTTGCGGACAACAAATCAACCAGATACGCTGCTTGCTTTTAAACCCTCAAACACCAGATTCGGTTATCACTCTCGGAGGAAGGTTGCAATGTGTGAAACAAAGAGTTTCAGCTAACACTAACTTAAAAAATTTCAGCAATAAGCACTGTTAAATCGAACTTACTAATGCTGCCTCTCTCCAAAACCTCAGGGAAGAAACCGAAAGATGGAGCCCAGATTTCAGGGACTGTGGTGGGAGGAGGGGGTATATAGGTTTCTGTGTGCGGTGCGATAAGATCAATTTTTAACTGTTTACATTCCCCTTGGGTTGAAAGTCGTTTGTCGACTAACAATTTTACTTCTCGATATTTATTGGCAATTTCTATATCGGACAATTGATTCTTATTATCCATATCAGACCCTATGGCCCTGCCACTGCATGTCACTTGGATTTCAGCAATGTAGCGGAACTCCTTTGAAAAACGTCTACGATATGCCCATGAAGAACGACATCGGTCGGTGTAGTAGGTACTTAAACATACCGGGGTATTGACTACACGCTGATCACCTTGACCTCCAATAGTTCCGTTGATACTAAATACCAAATCCTGGCCAAAATCGCCAATCACATCGACGAAAGCAGTAAATTTGGTATCTCCAGAACGTTGAAAATCTGACCTATTCAACGTGTGTAATGCCCCACCGACATAAACAACCTCTGCGAGTGTTTTTCCTGCAAATACGGTGAGGAACAAGGCCAGTAGAGTTTTGCCAACTTTCATTAATGGTAGTCCTTTAAGTTGATCTAATAGGCTAACAGCTCGTTGGGCTATGAGGTATTTTTAAAATCGCTTTAGAATATATGGTGCATAAACCACGAGTTACTGCCAACTCTAGTGTTCAACAAACCTGATCAAGCAGCGCACTGGTCGGCTGTTGGCAGCTCCTCTCTATCCCTGTCTCGATTGGTTGGTTGATTTTTTGCCGACAACAAATCAACCAGATACGCTGCTTTCTTTCAAACCTTCAAACACCAGATTCGGTTATCACTCTCGGTGGAAGGTTGCAATGTGTGAAACAAAGAGTTTCGGCTAACACTAACTTAAAAAATTTCAGCAATAAGTACTGTTAAATTGATCTTACTAATACTGCCTCTCTCCAAAACTTCAATGGGGGGGTGAAAGGGGACCAGGTCGGGGGGGAAAGTGGGTATATAGGTTTCTGTGTGCGGTGCGATAAGATCGATTTTCAGCTGTTTACATTTGCCTTGGGTTGAAAGTCGCCTGTTGACTAACAATTTTACTTCTCGATATTTATTGGCAATTTCTATATCGGACAATTGATTTTTATTATCCATATCGGACCCTATGGCCCTGCCACTGCATGTTACTTGGATTTCAGCAATAAAGCGGAATTCCTTGCTAAATTCTTTAACATATCCCCAACTTTGTATACAACCACCATAATAGGGGCCAACAACGACACCCATATTAAGACACCTCGGTATCTTGAGTACATTCTGGTCACCTAGACCTCCAATAGTTCCGTTGATACTAAATACCAAATCTTGACCATAATCGCCAATCACATCGACGAAAGCAGTAAATTTGGTATCTCCAGAAGGTTGAAAATCTGACCTATTCAACGTGTGTAATGCCCCACCGACATAGACAACCTCTGCAAGTGTTTTTCCTACAAATACGGTGAGAAACAAGGCCAGTAAAGTTTTACCAATTTTCATTAATGATAGTCCTTTAAGTTAATGGTATTCCTTTAAGTGGAGCTAATAGGCTAACAGTTTGTTGGGCTATAAGGCATTTTTATAATCACTTTGGAATAGATGATGCGCAAACCACAAGTTACTATCAACTCTACTGTTCAACAAGCCTGATCAAGCAGCGCACTGGTCGGCAGTTGGCAGCTCCTCTCTATCCCTGTTTCGATTGATTGGTTGACTGTTTGACGACAACAAATCAACCCCTTACGCTGCTTTCTTTCAAGCCCTCAAGCCCCTGATTCGGTTATCATTCTCGTAGGAGGCTTGCAATGAGTGAAACAAAAAGTTTCGGCTAGCACTAACTTAAAAAATTTCAGCAATAAGTATCGTTAAATCGATCTTACTAATACTGCCTCTCAGCAAAAGTTCACTACTTGGGTGAGAGGGGTCGTCGAGGGGAGGGGATATATAGGTTTCTGTGTGCGGTGCGATAAGATCAATTTTTAGCTGTTTACATTTTCCTTGGGTTGAAAGTCGCTTGTTGACTAACAATTTTACTTCTCGATATTTATTGGCAATTTCTATATCGGACAATTCATTTTTATTATCCATATCAGACCCTATGGCCCTGCCACTGCATGTCACTTGGATTTCAGCAATGTAACGGAACTGGTTTGAAAAAATTCTACTATATCCCAAAAATACACAATGGTCACCTTCAGGATAACAAAAAAGCACAGGGGCGTTGATTACACTCTGATCACCTTGACCTCCAATAGTTCCGTTGATACTAAATATCAAATCCTGACCAAAATCACCAATCACATCGACGAAAGCAGTAAATTTGGTATCTCCAGAAGGTTGAAAATCTGACATATTCAATGTGTGTAATGTCCCACCGACATAAACAACCTCTGCAAGTGTTTTTCCTACAAATACGGTGAGGAACAAGGCCAGTAAAGTTTTACCAATTTTCATTAATGATAGTCCTTTAAGTTAATGGTATTCCTTTAAGTGGAGCTAATAGGCTAACAGCTCGTTGGGCTATGCGGTATTTTTATAATCACTTTAGAATATATGGTGCACAAACCACGAGTTACTGTCAACTCTAGTGCTCAACAAGCCTGATCAAGCAGCGCACTGGTCGGCTGTTGGCAACTCCTCTCTATCCCTGTCTCGATTGGTTGGTTGACTGTTTGACGACAACATATCAATCAGATACGCTGCTTTCTTTCAAATCCTTAAACACCAGAATTGGTTATAACTCTGAAGCTTTCAGCGGGAACACAGAACAGAATCGTGAGTATCCAATGCCAATACTGATACAACCAACCACCAAACGCCTGCGGTTACGCCAGTGGTGTGAGGCTGATAAATCCGCTTGCGCTGCAATGAATGCCGATCCCAGGGTAATGGCGTTTTTTCCTACCCCACTGACACGGTCGGAGAGTGACGCGGCTGTCGCGCGTAGCCGCACACAGATAGAGAAATATGGCTGGGGCTGGTGGGCACTGGAACTTAACGAGAACGGGAAATTTCTCGGCTTTGCCGGTATAAAACCGGTCCCCGATGATCTGCCGTTTGCCCCCGCGGTAGAAATTGGCTGGTGCTTGGCCCATCCTCACTGGGGCAAGGGCTATGCCATTGAAGCCGCGCGCGCATCCCTGGCGGTGGCCTTTGAGCGTTTGCAACTTGCCGAAGTGGTTTTCTTTACTGCCCTGCCAAATCTTCGCTCCCAGCACTTGATGGAGCGCCTTGGTATCCAGCGGGATACCCTGGTGTTTGCACATCCCCAAGTTCCCGCTGAAAGCCCGCTGTCGCGTCACTGTCTGTATCGGTTGGCAGCAAAAGACAGTTGCAAAGCGGTCGCGGCGAAATAATTACACAGCTACAAATCACTTTTATTTTCCTGGAGAGCCTTTTTTATGAGGTCGGAGATGGGTGCGTTAAGTCATTGAGGTCCTTTCGTCAGCAGATAAACCAAATTCTTTCCTGCTATGGCGTATTGGGGAGGGGCAAGGCGTTAATCAGTGGGCCATGGGCAAAAAATTCAATCAATGATCATTCCACATCTAACGCATGATAAATGATAAAAAAATAAATTTAAATTAATTTAAACACAAAAAACTGCAAGCTCAACATAAGGAAGAAAGTACAATCAATGATCCATACGATTACCAAGTAGATGGATATACTTAAAGCCGAGGAGATATACAAGGCTGACAATTATTACTACCAATAATACACTTCAGGGCTGAACCCACACCTTACTATATATTTATTTTAACTAAATCTCTCAATTCTTTGAGAGTGAGCGCCGCATATTTTTGGACACATATTTCGTTATTTTTAATGAGCATGATTGTAGGCAAACCTTTAATATTATATTGATTCATAATTTCCGAATCAAAAGAAGCATCAATTTTTACAACCGTCAAATTTTCAGAATATTCTTTTGAAATTTTATTAAGTGCGTCATTCATTAACAAACAAGAGCCACACCATCTAGTCCAAAAATCGAGGAGTGCAAAATTGTGAGTCTTTAATACACTCTCTAATTCATATTTTGATTTAATATTGATGGGATAACCGAGAGACTCAATCTGTTTCTTCTTGTTTTTGAATATAATGGCCATTTTATAGTGGCAAGGTAGTTAATCGTTGTGATTAATAAAGCAAAAATTAACCATAAAAGAAATTTCAGTGGTAATAGATAGGATGGGCATTTATCTATCAGCTCTTCGATTTTATTAAGTCTTAAAGTTACAATATCTCCAATGCTCAAAATCTATTCCTATATAGCTAATATTTCCGGCACTTGCCAGAATCTCAGCACTCGGTCAGTCCGGTGCAGCTCATTCTCGTTAAACTTCTCCTGCACTGCCGCAGTGCAGTCCAGCTTCATCCAGTAGGCACGGACAAGACCCGTGTGGTGATCCACCCTTCTAATCACAAACGTAGTTGAGTGAATACTTCTTTAAATTGTACGCCCGTACCCTTCAAGGCACTGAAACATGAACCCTTATAATCAGAGCTGTTATAAGCCATGTGATTTTAAAGGTTTATTTTTCTATAATTGATGGAAATTGAGCACGCGGAAAAAAGCCAGAAGATCCCGCGCGACAACTCAAGCACTGACAAACGTGATTTATAGCTCGAACATCCCCGTTCGGGTTGCAGGCTGCTGAAAATGCATTTCAATCCTTGCTAAGGGGCTTTCTGCTCGGCGATAAAGCGCTGTATCTGCGTTTCCAGCATGGAAAGCGGCAGGGCGCCATTACTGAGAATGGCGTCGTGGAATGCCCGCAGATCAAACTTGTCCCCAAGGGCCTTTTCTGCCTGGGCGCGTAGCTGGCGAATTTTGATCTCACCCATCTTGTAGGAGAGCGCCTGTCCCGGCCAGGAGATATAGCGGTCCACTTCCGCACGCACATTGGCCGGCGATAGGGAGGTGTTGTCAGAGAGAAAATCCAGGGCCTGCTGGCGGGTCCAGCCCTGGGAGTGGATACCCGTATCGATTACCAGGCGGGCGGCGCGCCACATTTCATAGCTGAGGCGCCCAAAGTGCTCATAGGGAGTGGTATACAGACCCATCTCCTTGCCGAGGCGTTCCGAGTAGAGAGCCCAGCCTTCACCGAAGGCGCTCAGGTAAAGGTTGCGGCGAAAGTCCGGTACATTTTCCAGCTCCTGGGAAAGCGCGTTTTGCAGGTGGTGCCCCGGTACCGCCTCATGCAGGGTCAGCGCCGGCAACTCATACAGGGGACGCTGGTCCAGTCCGTGGGTGTTCAGCCAGTAGGCACCGCCGCGGATACCGCCAATGGCGGCGGGGTTATAGGAAGCCGTGGTGTAGTTGGGGGCTATCTCACTGGGCACCGGCACCACACCATAGGGCGTGCGCGGCAGCACATTGAAAAATTCCGGCAAGCGGTAGTCGATACGCTTGGCGATATAGGCGGTTTCCTTCAAAAGTGCTTCCGGTGTGTTGGCATAAAACTGCGGATCTGTACGCAGGAAGTGGGTAAACTCCTCAAAGCTGCCCTTAAAGCCGGATTCTTTGATCAAGGCTTCCATTTCCGTGCGGATGCGCCCCACCTCTTCAAGTCCGATGCGGTGGATCTGCGCCGGGCTCATATCCATGGTGACATAATAACGAATATTGTGGCGGTAGTACTCGCTGCCATCGCGTATCTGTTCTGCGCCAATGGTCTCGCTGGCAGCCTTGCGATACTCTCCCTCAAGGAAGTCGGCAACGCGGGCAAAAGCCGGGATGGCCACTTGCCGAATTGCTTCTGTACCGGCATCGCGCAGGCGTTGTTGTTCTACGGCTGGAATAGATTGAGGCATTTCCGCGAAAGGCTTGTACAAACTGCTCTCGGTGGGGTCTGAGTAGACCTGTGCACGCACTGTGGGCGCTATCCCTTCCACCACAATCCTGGGCAGTACAAAGCCGGTGCGTATGCCCTCGCGCATATTGGCGATGTTTTCATCGAAGTAGCGGCCGAATGCTCTAATCCGGGCAATATAATCCTCGTAGTCGCTGACCCGGTGCATGGCCAGACCCCGGTTGGCATTCAGTGCGCTGCTGTAGAAGCTGGAGAAGGTGTTCAGGGGAACCCGCTCCAGGAACAGCGTCTTGCTTTCAATACCGCTTTCCAGTACCCACGCGAGCAGTTTACGGTTGATCCTGTCCGATTCAACCAGGTCCTTTGCATCCACGGCGTTGAGGCGATTGAGGAACTGGCGCTCGGCCTCCAGGCGGCGCGCGCGATCCTCAGCGGTCACCCCCGGCAGCTGTCGGTTATAATCCCGCACACCCATACGCCCGGCGGTGATAGGGTCTTCGCGTAAACTGTATTTCCAGTGGTCCTCAATCACACTGTGCAGTTGCTCGGTGGCTGTAGCGGCCCAGCCCGCCGGGGCAAGAATACAGGTGACCACTAGGGCACCGGAGAATCGAATAAGGCGGTTGCCCAGGGTGCTGCCAGATTTCACTGTTCTCTCCATTATTCTGTTCAAATCATTTCGTAACCATAACATGGGTGGCGTAATCGAGGGCTGCTTTTTTGCGATCGGAAACTACTTGCGGATTTCCGGTCGCCTGGAGAAAGACAATAATCTTTACGGCTGGTTATAATACAGCGTTTTAAACACCCTCTATAGAGGCAAAGGTAATTGTATCGAATCAGTGTTTGTTCACCTGATTCTCGGTATAAATCCTCTTATTGGCTTGAAAAGTATCGTAAAAGTTACGATGTGATTGATAGGAGACTGCATCTGACCTTAGATTATATTCCCTAATCCAGCTGACCAACATTTCCAAATTTGCGTCTTGGGCTTCTTGAGTCTTGTACTTGTGCGGCTCCCAGGGGCGATTCCTGGCGTTGACGATACATTGTTCAACGCCGAGGTCCATAAATATTATTTCCGTGGCTTCATGCTTCAGAAGTACCAGTAAATCAGTGTAGCATCCCTCAACCACCCATCCATTCTGCTCCTGCAGAAAACTATTTATCCTTATCCGTGATTCTTCAATAGGTCTTCTTTGAGGTGGCGATATTGGCAGCCATGCCAAAAGATCCAGATCCAAATGGGCCAAACCCTCTTTACCTGCAATATGTCTGGCAAGTGTAGATTTCCCAGAACCGGAATTTCCAAAAATTAAAATTTTCCTCATCACAACCTCCAGGTTTAATATCACAAAACCCCATGGATAACTGTAGACAAATCGCAGCCGCCAGAAAAGGCGAGCAACTCGTTATGGGCACAGAAGCTAAAAGTGGGACTGGGGTTACCTGCTAAGATATGAACTCTCTAAGTTGGATTTGGTTGCCATCAGGATCAACCATATTGCACACTTTAAATAAAGGGTTTGACCACTCTCCCTCCAATGCTTGACCACCCAATTTTTCAGCTTTGCCTCTTGCTTTATTAAGACACTCTGCGGTAAGAAATATTTTTATGGTATTAAGAGTATGCGCCGATACTTCAAAGGGTGGTGCATGCACAACAATATTCAGTTGATCATTACCGATACTGACAAACTCTTTTGTTTCCCGCAATAAATTCACCCAAAACATTACAATATAGAAATTAGATAAATTCTTGAACTTTTTTGAGTAAACTATAACTCCACTTTTTGGGGCTGTGCTCATTTTTTCCTCCGCATCAAGCTAAAAGCTGTTCTTATGCACTGAAGTATACACAGTGTATAGACTGGGCACAGTGGATGATACTTATCAAGTTGCCAGATTCCTGCTTGTCGATACGCCGGACTTGAACTGCACATATTAGTTCAGCAACCATTATCATTGAGTCAGGAAGCAGTTTTGTCAATGATATAAAATCCAAAACTTGGAAAAAATGTACCAAAAACTCTGCTTATGGTTAAGGATACACGCCTTGACCCGCCTGAGTTTTTGTACACTCTCTTACCTCACAGAATTATCAAAGTCCTCTGGGTTGGCAGCAGTTACTACTCGGTATGTTTGACTTGCCATTATCCAGCGTTTGCTTTCTAATAATCTACCTTTTCGAAAGATGCTTTATCGCAAAAACCCATACCCTCACGGGTATATGTTCCAGGAGTATATGCAATTGGCGAACCGCTCATATCTGTACAGCCTCAGCAACCAACCAATCTCCTATACAGACCGACCTGAATCGATTTCTGGCTTATCAGAGTGGCCATATAATGTTCCGCTGTCATACCGCATCCTTTTGTCGGGCAACCCGAAGCTTTGTGCTTCACTGGTTTCAGACGGCTTTGAAAGTGATTCACCCGATGATAAGACACAGCTCTATGCGATAAGCGGTGACTTTGAGGCGGGATTCATACGATTCAAAAAGTTTATCGAAGTCGTGCGACTACTTGCCGCAGAAAAGTCTGCACCTCTGTTGTCCATGCTGGATGAAACGGTGGATTTCCTTCAGCAGCATCAGGATCGCTATCTACTGCTTGAGACCATTGAGCTGGACTGTATGGAGGAGGAAGAGGAAGCTGCACTGCGCGCCTGTGTTGAAGCTGAAGTTACTGCTTGCCGTGATGTCGGGGCCGCTATCGATTCACTCCCAGGAGATCCCAGAATGGCCGCGGATATTCTCCAAGGAGCGGCTGAAAAAGAGAAAGCTCCACCCCTTAACGTATTTTATAGAATCCTGTTCAACGATAATTTCGACTGTTTAGATAATGATACTCCCTTGGGACTATACTGGAGCGATGTTCTTTATTGCGAACTCGAAAATAAGGAAGAGTTTGATGAGTTTGTGTAACTTTACCCGATCTCACTTGGGGTATCACCCCAACGGGCTGTGATATAAGCAGGGTTGCATAAATGTGTAACCCCGGAGATTGTTGAGTTTTTTCATATCTCCGGGTAATTTGCCGACGCGCATCATACCGTTTCCACAACCCGAAGATCATCCAGGAACTGACGAAAACTGGGTGCGTAGTATCCTAAACGATAGTCTTCGGCCTCCTCAATAGTTTCGATTGTATCAGGGCATTCATCATCACCTGGATAGTGAACGCATTCGTGATCGAAAAGGAAAATCTGGCCGAACCGGTCCTTGCGGAGGCACAGCATTATCGTATTTCCGCCTTCGTCAACTCCGATCGACAATAGCGCCTTCGGGACCCATGAGTCAACAGGTGAATTGAATGCCCCCTGCATTTCATCCAGGCTGTACATACGCCTGGGTATCAGTTGTGCACCTCGCTCATCGAGATATTCAACAGGCGTCTCAATGACGCGCCCACCACCGCAACATTTCAAAAAGTGTTTCAACTCCTGGGGAAGTGTCAAATCCATCCTGCGCTCGAAAGCTGAAAGCGCTTCATCTGATGCCGCCTTTCCGCCCTCCCCCCTAATGACTGCAACAAACTCTTCCAGTGTCATATCGATATTCTCTATAGTGAAAAAGATGGAGATACTACTTCATGCCGGCTACTCCAGTCTATCGAGGCCCTCTTAAATACACGCTCTTCTTACATAAACGGTGCAGTGGTGATAACAAAGATCCCGGTAAGGTGATACGCACTAACCGGCACGAGGCAATACTTCAGGCGATGAACCGCAAAATGGAAACCAAAGAAGCCAAAGCGGTATATAAACGATGTAAGGCCATTGCAGAACCGTCTTTTGACCAGATCAAGAACTCAGAATTCCGAGGTTTCAGTGTCCGGGGCAAAGAAAAAGTAGCCGGAGAATTTTCATTGGTCTGCAGTGCTTATGACTTCAAAAAAATTGCCAAATCGATTTCCACAGGATCAATCTGTATTGAAGAAGCGAAAAGACTGAAAATGGCCATATAAAGGGCAAAAACTGGAATTTCCTATCCCAAATAGCCAGAATATAGGTTAATTTTTAAACGATTGAAAAAATATTGAAGCTCTCATTTGTGTTATGGGTAGTTTTCGGACGGCCTCCTAGGGTACCTTCTTTCAGGATCACCCCTGATTCTACCAGCCAGCTGTTGACTTCAGTAAAAGTAGCTCGACCAATTTGATGCTTTTCATAAAGGGCATCTTCTATACCTTTTTCACTGAGGCCGTACCACTGTTGAAGACAGTGAATACCAAGCATGGCTTCCAGTGTGTAGGGTGGACGACCATTTTAGCGTTTAGGGTAGTAAGGCTCAATGAGATTGATGAGCCTATGCCAAGGCAGTAGTTTTTCCAGTTTTGCCAAAAATCGTTCCTTGCGAGTTGTTCGATGTTTCTAGACAAACTCACTATCTGCAAAGCTAAGCTGCTGGGCATGAGAAAATCATCAGTGGCTGAACTGTTCTGAGATTAACTCGTGCTTGTGAACTTATTCGCATACTCCAAAGGCAAGGCGGCCATTTCTGATAATAAGAAATATGAATCATTTTGGTCAGGCTGCCTTTTCAAAGCAGCCGGCATTGAAAATACCTTCCCGAGAATCATACGCTTTGATTTTTTGTATGTAAACCAGGTTCAATTGTTTAAAAACACGCGTAAGCAGATCGCTGATAACGCAGGAATTGAACATCGAGCACAAACAGATGCAAGAATACTATTTTGCTTTTTTATATTCACTGAATATTACTTAAACTCTAGAAGTTCAGACCTGCTCAACTATCAGTCTCTTCATCCGATAACGCTTAAAACCAACAAGACCGATGGCAACAAACGTCTGCAGTGCGCCGTACATCAGAAGAGAAATAAGGACAATATCACCTACCGGGTCTGGTTGACCGGCAACTACTGGAAACAACAATACCTTCAACATCAAACCCAGATTGATGTTCCGTACCACCACTTCCATATCTACCGCTGTAGCATCCCACCGAGAAAGACCTAAAGTTCCTCTGAATAGTAGCGACCTCAACAAGGTCATCACCAAAATCAAGAAAAGAATCAAATAGATATTCTTCATTCCAAACGCTTCTAGGTCCAAACGGTCTGCCTGGGAGGCGCCAACGATGATCATTAGCAGGCCGAACATGGAAATACGAATAGCCCATCGTGAAAGTAGAATGGCCGTGTCTGGAAATAAACGTAGATAAAGCATACCCAGTGACAATGGTAACAATAGGGTTACAGCTATTTCTTTCATTATTTTACCCGTGGGCATAACGAAATCTGCCGGCATATCAGAACTGATCAGCATTTTCAGAACTAACGGCGTGGTAATCAAGCAGAGTAATGTAGTAATCGCCGTGATTGCCACAGACAGCGCCAGATTTCCCCGGGCAAAGTGGGTAAATATATTGGATGTAGAACCTCCGGGAACCGCTGCAATTAGCGCTATTCCAAATGCAATACCACCTGTGAGACCAAATACCGAAATGAAACCAAAAGCAATGGCAGGGACCACCACAATTTGGATCAGTGTTCCACAGGCAACTGCTTTAGGTTCCAGAAGCAATTCCCTGAAATCACTGGGAGTTAGAGTCGCCCCCATACCAATCATTGCCGTTACCAATTGAAAGACAGAAAACCCGTATTCATTTTGAATATAAAATTCACCCATACATCACCTTGTTATTGTTCTAGATGTAGTGATCCAGATATAAAGAATTAGATTTCACTCTTGATAATATACAAAGAAATGCCGGATTTAAAATATCAGCCTTTGTGAATGAGCGTGATATCCGGAATAGAGCATCGGGAAATAGAAACCTCTTGTCAAGCTGATAACGTATTGATTCCCATGTATTATTCCCTTTCTGAAACTTAGGCCCAAAATGTCTGTTTTCTGTCTCATCGAGACAAGTACTTCCTCTTTCAATTCAATAAACTCCAATCGAACCGAATTAAAATAATAAATCCGAGTTATCGTGTTAAATATTAGTCACTTTTTTCATTGTAAAGCTTATGATGAGCAGCCTCTCTCTAACCATTTTTATTTTAATTAGTCATACTTCGGTTCATTAAAAGTAGATAGATACCAGGCGTAATATCGTGCCCGGAAGCTAACTACAAATTATGGGATCATTATGAAACTATCTCGACGCCAGTTATTGCTTGGAGGCGGCGCAGCAGCTATTGCGGCCCCAGGAATTTTAGGAGCACTTACAGCCCCCCGTGGTGTTGAGATCAATGTAGAACGTGATCTGTCCCTGTGGACCCTACAATTGCCAACACAGCCTAGCTTCAAACCCCTTGATCACTCAAGAAAAGTAGATCTCGCTATTATCGGAGCTGGTTATACAGGTTTGAGCTGTGCCTATTATGCGAAAAAGATGCGCCCTGATTGGAATGTCATCGTTTTGGAATCCCATATGGTTGGTTCTGGCGCCAGTTCCAGAAACTCAGGAATCGTCTACGCCCGTCAGGTGGGCATTAATAATCAGGACTTCGCTGATCGGGGATTCGAACGACTAAAAGCATTTATTGATGACCAGCAGATTGACTGTGATTTTATGCCGTCTCCAACCCTGATACTCGCCAATAATTCGTCCCAGGCGGCCACTCTGATTTCTCGAATGACTTCCAATGAACGCTGGATACCCGCCCCTAGACTAAATGAACGTCTTCATAGTCGTTCTTATAATGGCGGTGTCGTATCACCAGGCTATTACAAAATACAGCCAGCAAAATTACTGTCCGGCCATCTAAAAGCAGCATTCGATGTTGGTGTTGAAATTTTTGAGCAATCTCCAGCCACGAAGATTTATCATGGTAAGGTAGTCACCATAAACACACCAGGGGGCGATGTGACTGCATCCCATGCTATGGTTGCCACCAATGCCTACAGTTCACGCCTCGGTATCTTCCCTCACACGGCTTTTCCAATTCATCAATACACCCTGGCAACACGGCAACTGACGCTCGATGAAATTAACCGGTATGGCCTGGACCAGTGGACGACACGTTTCGAGAAAGTCACTCTACCTGTAACCTTCAGCTTAACACCTACCCGCCATTTCTTTATGCGAATGGTTCTGGGTTATGAAAAGTTTGATTCTCAAGTATGGCATAGTCCTGAGGGCGCAAAAGCCACTGCTCTCAATTTATTTGAAAAACGTTACCCTAATATCCGTGAACTTCAACCAGACATCGCATGGCATGGCGTTACCGGACATACGGTATCGGAAAAACCTGTGTTCAGTGTTATTGGTGAAAACAATGTTCATATCGGTATCGCTTACAACGGACTCGGGATTATGCCCGGGCATAATATCGGCTATCTTAGTGCCAGCCGGATAACAGGTAATCCAGATCCTGATGTTCAGTTCCTGGAAGACACAGCAGGCTCCCTACCAATTCCAAGAGACTACTACCGCAACATGATGCTACAGAGCGTGATGAAACTTGCCTCACCAGTCTAAATAACCATTAAAACTAAAAACAGAATTAATAAAGAACTGGCAGAAAATATATGGGAACAATCATTAACTCTCTAAGAAATCCAAAAGTATTAGTTTTTTTAATGATTATTGCAGTACCCATGATCCTCTTTTCCAAATGGATCGTACCTTATGCAAACCTGATGCTTATAGATGGTATCAGCGACCCGGAAGGTGCCCGTATACTACTAAGCCATATGACTTCTGAGCAGATTACAGAACACCTTTGGTTCACTAACACATTGGACCTCATCCTGCCATTTGCCGCTGCCTCACTGTTCACCAGCGCCGCCATGAATGCATTTGGCAAGTTCGGATGGATACTGGCTCTCCCCCCGCTGGCCGCACTTCCCCTGGACTTGGTAGAGGGTGTTGTACAGACCTTGGCACTAATAAATACTGCTGACCTGCTGGATATCAAGGCATATACAACACCGGTCAAGTCCATGGGTTATAAACTGGGATTTCTGATTTCACTGGTAGCTTTAATAAAGTGGATAATAGTGAAAATCATGAAGTTCATCCAACCAAAGGCATCGTAAAAACCACTCAGAATATCAACGCTATTTTGAAGATATTGATCGGTGAGCTCCTGAGAAAGCACACAGATCAATCATTCATTCCATTCAAAGCTGACTGTACTTTTTCCGGTAATTCAGGGGTGTTAAGCCCGCCATTCTCTTGAAGCCCCGATCAAAAGAGCTGGAATCCGAGTACCCCAGCTTCTGTGCCAGCTCAGTAATCGTTACATCCGTATCTGACAGATATTCTTTAGCTCGTATAAAAACGATATCTTCTTTCAAGCTGTAAAATGAAGTGCCCAGTTCACTTAAACGACGGTGCATTGTGCGGCGACTCATTCCAAGGGTTGAAGAAATCTTATCTGCACTGACCTCTCGATCCTCAAGATTGACGCCAATCTGAAACCTCACCTGATCCACCAGCGAACTGCTGTGGGCAAGGTATTCTGGTGTGGATCGTACATGGCTTTCCAGCAACTCCAGAAGTTTAGGGTCTGAACCGGTGATGGGATAATCCAATAACTCTCCTGGAAAACTGATACCACTGAAATGGTGATCAAAAATAACATCACATGCCAATGGAAATGTTGATTCGTTCAAGCTGTCGGAATTTCCATGCTCAAAATAGATACTATTTGGTAACCAAGTTTGCTCGCTGAGCATATTCCTGATCATCAGCACAAACTGGACAATAGTTCCTTCCACGTCCTGTTGACACTCTGTCACTGTCGCATGGTGTATCTTGTAGGTAAGAAAACACTCACCACTAGCTTCTCTAAAATTTGCGGACGCTCCTGGAGATGCGAGCATGATGTACTGACTAAGTAAAGACAGTGCTGCAGAAAATACAGGTGCATTGGATAGAATGTAGCCCAGCACACCTTGATACTGGGTTTCAGGGTTGAGTGCCATATTCGCCGACAGGAAACGACAGCCAGTGTGCTCAGATGCTAATTCCATAAGCGCCAGGTATTTTGACATGCTGACGCTGGCATTTTTTTCGTCCAACATTACGGAAGCATCTATACCCAACTCATCGTAGATGGTTTTTACATCAACGCCCTGTCGAACCAGCGCCTTATGAAAACGGTGCACATTATTTTTTTTCAGAAGTCGTTGCTGACGACGCATGAACGGTTTCCTGGAATGATAGTGATAGTACTCTCTTACTCACTTCTGCACCCTTACTTCCTACTGGTAAGTAAGGCAATCCATGTAACTACAGGCGACTAAAAATTTTTACATTGTATCACCTTATCCATGAAGAAAAACAGCGCTATGACTTATATCACTCCTCACCCCTTATTGCTGCCTCAATTTGCATACTTTCCGTTACTGCTGGAACAGCACTGAGAAACTAACTTCTTTAGTATCTTTTCCACCAGAGAACAATAACAAGTCTGTATTATCAGCAGTCATGAATAACAATGATGAAAAAAACCGGCGCCTGGTAAGTTCAATATTCCCTTGAACAGGCAGGGGTTACTCACACCTTATGAATCTCCGTTGTTCACAAAACCGAAATATACGACGCATTAGATCAATCAGAGGCAATAACTCCCTTACTGGTTACCCACGAAGGCCACGGAGCATTTATGAGCGATGCAATGAGCCGGACAATTGGCGGTATCGGAACAATGGTGGTCGTACCCGCTGCCGGTGTTATCCATGCTGCTAGTGGTATTGGTGAAGCATCCCTGGATAGTATTCTCCTTTTGGCCATTGTTGGCGGGATTCGCAGTGAGAGTAATTTCAAGCACCAACTTCATGATATTGACCAGCATAATATGCTGGAACCGATTACCAAGGGTGTTTTAAGATTGGTACTCTTTCCGAAATTATTTCTAGTTTCTATGAAGCCAATCACTTGGCTCCGTACTGACAGTCCGGCCGAGTATTTATTGAAGTTTCTGTCAATATTCAAATCGGAACCGGACTTATTTCTGATCTTGCAAAGTTTAAAAAATACACCAGCTGGATTATTCTGAACGACAACAGTAATTTCCAGATATAGCCTAGACCGTACTATCGTAATACGCGCTGCCTGGAAGGACATGATCCAGTAACCGGGAAAAGTGCAGGCATGAAACGAACAGGGCCCGCCAAATTGGCGCCAGGCAATTCTTCTCTCCATTCATGAAAACAATAACACTGCGGAAGGATCCAATAAAAGTGTCATGAAAATGCCGTGTTTATGCAAAGGGTATCGGATTTGGACCAAGTTTCCTGAAATTTAGTGACCTGACTTATTTATTCGTCACTACAGCAATTTTCCTCTTGCGGTCTACAAAGCAGTTGGATAAGTGGAGATCCCATCGAGGATGTGTTTCTCAATAGGAATAAGCGAAAAGCCAGTTGATTAAAAAAGTAAAAACCCGAGTGAAATCTGGCTTACCCGTAATTATTCAGCAGTCTATCAAGAGTGCTCAATGATGCTTTTGTAAAATGCCCATGAAGCAGACCGGAACCGATTGGTTGCGGCTCAACCCGGATATTGGTTTTTTGTCCGGCCTCTGGGTTTCAGTGTAAAGAGCAACCGGCTTCCCTCCCGCTGCCCCACTGGCGGATCCGACACGCCTTGCAACATCTGCAAGCGTCGCCCCACGATCATTGGGTAACCCCAGATACAGGCCAGGCGCGCCTGGCCTTTACGCGATCTACCCTTATCCGTTATACCTGTTGATAAACCTTTAAAATCTACGCCAGCCTTGCAGTAAATTTTCGGCGGGGGCGTTGCCCCGATTATCAAGCTGATTAGCGTAAGTGAGACCCTCCATGCACTCTATAACGGCTTCCTGGGGTATTCCACCACTCTTAATCCATTCCCTCTGTGTTGCATAAGGCCTATTGACACCTGCCCGGTCGAAATGGTCATTTGCATCAGAAAAATTACCGGTACGCAACGCAATGGAAGTATCAATCTTATAAAGGTTTGTATTCAATATCTGTTGCGCGAATGTAGGATCAATTTTTGCAATTAATCCATAACCACCTGTGGATACCCACTGGCTTTCATACTTAGTTTGCAGTCCTGCTTTTGAATGCTTGGCCGCAAATGCGTTGTTCACATGTTCCATGAGTGAAACAGCCCCTAAAGCATCCCAAGGCTGAAAACCAGATATTCGAATCACGGCAGGCTCTCTAGTGTCGAACCGGTAGGCATAGGGCGGTAAATTCTTGCCATTTATTATTCTACCAACGCGCCGCCTAACTCTATTTACTTTTTCGTTTAGAAAATCATACTTAGCCATCTGGCACCTCATATGTTGGAATAATTCGAATCATCATGAAATTTTTAACGACTTAGATTCGAATCTGAAGCGCATTCCTAAAACCCAGTTCAATTCATACACCGGAGTTTGGATAGCGACTCTCAATCAATTAGGCGCGCATTGAAGCAGAAAAATTCCTATGCAGACAGAGTAAAAGATCGGTTTTTAAATCCACTCTGGCACTATTTTTTGATGTGGCATTGGCGTTGGATCATACTTGAACAGGCACAGAATACTAATTAAATTTTATCTGCTAATGGTCTGTCAATTCGTTAAGTCTCTGGGGGGCACGGCACAGGGAAGACCAACACAACCTTTTGGAATCCAGCCAACTTCACCCAGTTGCACTGGCATTCCCGGAATAACCATCAAAATGATTGTGGAATCCCACATTGATAGCCGATTTGATCATTGTTGGCTTTTGTGTGCCGCGCCCTCTGAATGGGTGTGATCGCCGGAGCGTCGATTATGTTATCGGAATCGGCAAAAGCTATTTCGCCACACGACGGAGCGCCTGTTCAGCGGACCGCATGAGCGCTGTCCCCGGCGTGCAGCAAAAGCATGGGGATTTGGGGAGTTGCGCCGCAATTCAGCTGAGTGCACTATTTATTGAACAAAAATCTATTGCCTGAATACCCGAAACAAGATTGTGCGACTGCCCCTGAGCATAATAAGTTTGGTGAAATATTCAGGCTAGGGCCATCACATGTACACACCCAGGAGTTACAGACCGGCTTGGATTAGGGAAACAGACGAAGGCCATCTCTGGTAAAAAACCCGACTGAACAGAAAACTGCAGCTTGAAAAGCCGCAGCCCACGGAATACAGCCGGATTTTATACAGAGCGTCAATTATGCCTGCTCTATGACCTGATCAATACGCCCAAAAACAGATTGACCATTCCTGTCAAACATTTCAATGGCAATGGTATTGCCAAAATCCATAAACGGTGTGCTCGGCGAGCCCTTCTGGATGGTTTCAATCATACGGATCTCGGCGATACAACTGTAGCCGACACCGCCCTCTGCCACCGGTTTACCGGGGCCGCCGTCCAATTTATTGGACACGGTACCGGAACCAATAATGGTGCCCGCACAGAGTGGACGGGTTCTGGCAGCGTGGGCGATCAGCTGACCGAAATGAAAGGTCATATCCATACCGGCATTGGGCTCGCCAAACTTTTCTCCGTTCAGCTGTGAAACCAGCGGCAGATGCAATTTGCCCTCACGCCAGCTATCGCCCAATTGCTCGGGAGTGACACACACCGGCGAGAAGGCGCTGGAGGGTTTGGACTGGTAGAATCCGAACCCCTTGGCCAATTCTGCAGGAATCAAGCCGCGCAGGGAAACGTCGTTCACCAGCATTACCAACTTGATATGTGACAGCGCATCCTCAGCGGACACCCCCATAGGCACATCATCGGTGACCACGGCAATTTCCGCTTCGAAGTCGATACCGAAGCCATTGCTCTGTGGCATCTTCACCGGCTCGCGCGGGGCCAGGAAGGTATCGGAGCCACCCTGGTACATCAGCGGGTCGCTGTAGAAACTCTCCGGCACCTCGGCACCGCGGGCCTTGCGCACCAATTCCACATGGTTTACATAAGCACTGCCATCGGCCCATTGGTAGGCGCGCGGCAGAGGCGAGGCGCACCGGGTCTGATCGAACGCTTCGCCCTGGATTTCACCGCTTTGCAGGCGCTGGTACAGTGTCTCCAGTTCACCGCGCACTACTGCCCAGTTGTCCAGTGCGCTCTGTATGGTCGTAGCGATATCACCGGCTGCCACCATACGGGTAAGATCGTTGCTGACGACAACCAGTTGGCCGTCGCGGCCGGATTTCAGACTGGCTAACTTCACTGTGCCTCCCCTTCAGTTTTTTTCCACAAAATCTTCTTCCCCATGCATCCAGGCGGCATGCCTTGGGGCTTTTTTCGTACGCGACCACTCTTCCAGCATCTCTTCGGCCACCCGCTTCAGCTCCTTGTGCATGCCGGGCTTGGCGGTATTGGCGGCCAGCTCAATACGATGACCGTTGGGGTCGAAGAAATAGATCGACTGAAAAAGCGTGTGATCGGTAGGGCCGAGCACATCCACACCGGCCGTTTCCAGTCGCGCTTTGGTCGCGAGCATGTCTTCCATAGACTCCACTTCGAAGGCGATGTGCTGCACCCACTGGGGGGTGTTTTCATCGCGCCCCATCTCCGGGGAGTTGGGGATTTCGAAGAAGGCGAGCACATTTCCCATACCCGCATCCATAAACACATGCATGTAAGGGTCCGGCTCACCGGTTGAGGGTACCTCGTTTTCGGCAATGGCCAGCTGAAAGTCCATGCCGAGAAGATCGCGATAGAATTCTACGGTCTCCTTGGCGTCCCTGCAGCGATATGCCACGTGGTGAATGCGCTTGATGCCCATTGAAGCCTCCGGGTTTTATTCCTTTTCTTTAATGACGCCGCGCTTAAGCTGGTCGCGCTCAATGGATTCGAACAGGGCCTTGAAATTGCCCTCGCCAAAGCCTTCGTCTTCCTTGCGCTGGATAAACTCGAAGAATACCGGGCCGAGCATATTGGCAGAAAAAATCTGCAGCAGCAGGCGCGGTTGGCCGCCTTCGGTAGTGCCATCGAGCAGGATACCACGGCTCCGGAATGCCTCGGTTGGCTCACCGTGGCCCGGCAGGCGCTCTTCCAGCATTTCGTAGTAGGTGTCCGGCGGCGGAGTCATAAACTCCATGCCCTGCTCTTTCAGGCGATCCCAGCAGGCGATCAGGTCGTCACAGGCAAAGGCGATATGCTGGATGCCCTCGCCATTGTACTTCATTAGAAACTCTTCGATTTGACCACCGCCACCGGCTGCCTCTTCATTCAGCGGTATGCGGATCTTGCCATCCGGCGCGGTCATGGCTTTGGATAGAAGACCAGTGTATTCGCCCTTGATATCGAAGTAACGGATCTCGCGGAAATTAAACAGATCCTCGTAATACTTGGCCCAGTAATCCATGCGACCGCGGTATACGTTATGGGTCAGGTGGTCCAGAGTGTGGAAGCCACAGCCTTCGGGGTGGCGGTCCACGCCTTCTTCCCAGTGGAAGTCGATATCGTAAATGGATTCGCCTTTCTTGTAGCGATCGATCAGATACAGGGTGGCACCACCAATACCTTTGATCGCCGGCAGGTGCAGCTCCATAGGGCCAGTCTGAACATCTACCGGCTGGGCGCCTTTGCGCAGGGCCTCTTCGTAGGCGAACTTGGCATTCTTCACACGGAAGGCCAGGCCACAGGCGGAGGGGCCGTGCTCCTGGGCATAGTAATCAGCGTGGCTTTTAGGCTCGTAGTTGGTGATAAAGTTGATATCCCCCTGGCGCCACAGCTCCACCTCTTTGGAGCGGTGACGGGCGACTTTCTCAAAGCCCATGGCAGTAAAAACAGTCTCGAGAATGCCTTTTTCCGGTGCGGTAAACTCCACAAATTCAAAGCCATCGAGACCCATCGGATTTTCAAACAAGTCGGCCATGCAGTCCTCCGTCTCTTATCATCGCGGCGCCTGAAATCGAGGCTGCGATGGTTGATTTAAAGCGCAAAGAACTTAGTTGCACATGTAACTAATGTCAAGGGGTTCACAAAGCGAGGCCGGCTGGTACCAACCTGGCTTGGGGGGTCATGAATATCGTATCAACAGCGCTTCCCTTGCCACAAAACCAGCAACAGGCAAGTCGGTGTCACACTCAGAGAGAACAGCAGTTAGGGCAGGATAGGGATTCGGGCGCACGCAGGCGTGTTACCAATCTGCAACACGCCCGAAACCATTAGCGCTCCTTGGGGGTACACTTGCCAGCATCGGTACTGCACATGTGGCCCTTATGGAATTTACCCGCCATTTGGTCGCACTGGGATTTGGTGACATCACTGGCACAGGTATTCTCCCCGTGCTGGCAACAGCCCATCTCCGATTTATCCATTCCCATGCCTTCGCCCATCCCCGCCTTCTTCTGCCCGCAGGCAGACAGGGTCAGTACTATCACCGCAGCCAGTATCCCGATTGAAGTTTTGAGTCGCATATCGGCCTCCTTTTGTTAATTCCGCACAGCGGCTGGTATAGAGATATTGCAACATCTGCCACGCATGCTTTGCCCGACCTGCGCAGACAATACTCACCAGCCGCACCAACCCCACACCTGGGTGTGACGCTCACACGCCACCCCACGGATTTACCGGGTCATGCAAAGACTGTAGCTCACAGGGGCAGTAAAACTGTATGACTGGGCGGACATTTTATTGATTTCCTCCGACTTCGCCAGACAAAGGGCAGCCCCCCCCTTTTTGTATCCGCCAGAGCCGGTACAATCGGCCCCCGTTTGCGGGGCAGTGCCCCTCTATTCGATTAAGGATCGCCTATGCTGCTCGCCGCAGTCGCCATCATCGCCGGATTTGTTGTGCTGGTCTGGAGCGCCGATCAGTTTGTAGAAGGTGCCGCAGCTACCGCCAGGCACGCCGGCATGCCCACACTGCTGATCGGCATGGTGGTGGTCGGCTTTGGAACCTCCGCCCCGGAAATGGTGGTCTCGGCCATCGCGGCCCTAAATGGCAGCCCCGGCCTGGCGCTGGGCAACGCCTATGGCTCCAATATCACCAATACCGGCCTGATCCTCGGCCTGAGCGCACTCATTATTCCCCTTACGGTGCACTCAAAGATCGTGCGCAAGGAGCTGCCGCTTTTGCTGGCCATTACCCTGCTGAGCGGTGCTTTTTTGTGGGACGGCAAGCTGGCGCGCTGGGAGGCCATTACCCTGTTGGGCGGTTTCTTTGCTTTGATTGGCTGGAGTATTTTCTCTGCACTGCACGGCAAGGGGGATCGAATGGAGGGGGACTTGGCAGGAGAGTTGGAGACGCACGCCATGCCCTTGGGCCGGGCCCTCTTCTGGGTAGTGACCGGGCTCCTGCTGCTGATCGCCAGTTCCCACATACTGGTGTGGGGGGCGGTGACGATTGCCGAATCCCTGGGGGTCAGCGACCTGATTATCGGCCTCACCATTGTCGCTCTGGGCACTTCACTGCCGGAACTCGCCGCCACAATCGTGGCGGCGCGCAAGGGGGAGCACGACATCGCCATTGGTAATGTAGTCGGCTCAAACATGTTCAACCTGCTGGCCGTGGTGGGCATCGCGGGCACTATCACGCCCATGCCGAGCGTGCCGCCGGAAGTGCTCACAAGGGATTGGCCGATGGTCATCGGCCTGACCATTGCCCTGTTTGTGTTCGCCTACGGTTTCCGCGGCCATGGCCGCATCAACCGCTGGGAGGGTGCCGCACTGCTGCTGGCCTACCTCGGGTATACCGGCTATCTGATTACAACAATTACCAAAGCCGCGCTGTGATTGCACCGTCGGGCGGGCATCCCCTCTGCACCGGGGTCCTGGATTGCAGAATTTGCCCTGCCACCACTGATTGCGGACAGCTATCCCCCACAATATACGCCGCTCCGCGTGGAGCTGTTATCCCTTGTGTCGCTCCTCCAGCCGGGTCAGGTGTGCCTGCAACCGCTCTATTTCTTCGAGCAGTTCGATAGCCAGGGCCGCGCCGGCAAGATTCACGCCAAGATCCTGCTCCAGGGTATAAACCCGGCGAACCCGGCGCACACAAACACCACTGAAACGCCAGGGGGCGCCGGTGCGGCTGGGCTCGATAATCCCCTCCTCCACCAGGGTCATAATGCGCTCCGCCGACATACCGCAGGCACGGCAAAGTTCGCTCAGGCTCATCTCGCTCTCTTCGTCCAACAACACACCCACCACCTGCTCGAACTTTTCGCCACTCACCTTCAGCCCCCTATGGTTTTGCGTGGGTTGAACTCGAACGCCTCGCCAAACCGCCGGTAGACCTCGCGCTGGGCATCGGTACTGGCCGGAGGTGTCACTGTCTGCAGTACGACAACCATGTCTCCAGCCTGCCTGGCCGGGATTCCACGGCCCTTGAGACGTAGCTTTTTACCATTGGCACTGTTGGCGGGAATAGTCATCTTTACTGGCCCATCCGGGGTAGGCACCTGTATCTTGGCCCCAAGTGCGATTTCCCAGGGCGCCAGGGGTAAATCCAGAAACACCGTCTTGCCTTCGGTATGATAGAGCGCATGGGGGTTGAAATTGATTTCCAGATAGAGGTCACCGGGTCCGCCCGAGCCCATACCCGGCTCGCCCTGTCCCGCCAGGCGAATCTGCTGGCCCCCGGTAATGCCCTTGGGAATCTTGACATTGAGAGTACGTTCACGCAGCTGTGGGCGCCCGTTTGCACCAAGCGTCGGGTGCTTTAGGGTGATCTGGCGGGTACCGCCACGGTAACTGTCTTCCAGATCAATCGCGATACGAGCATAAGTGTTCTCCCCCTGGGCGCTGTACTGGTGCCGCTGCCGGCCACCATAGGTCTGGCTGAATCCGCCCCGGCCGAAGAGGCTTTCGAAGAAGTCGCTGAACGCCTCAGGGTCCGCATTGGTGTAACCACCGCCGTGGAATTCGAACCCTTCATCCCAGCCCGGCGGCGGACGGAAATCCTGGCCGGACTGATAGCCGGCGCCAAGCTGGTCGTAAGCGGCGCGCTTCTCCGGGTCCTTGAGCACTTCGTAGGCTTCGTTCACCTCTTTAAAATGCTCTTCGCCATGCTCCTCACTGCTGACATCGGGATGATATTTACGCGCCAGCTTGCGGTAGGCACGCTTGATCTCGGCCTGATCCGCACCCCGTTCAAGACCGAGTATTTTGTAGTAGTCCTTGTATTCCATGGCTTTAATAAAAGCGTATGATCCAGATCTTCGCCACGATGGCAGGGTAAATAGACTGGCGCCAGTACAACGCTACCTCTACAGGGCTATTTGCGGTGAAACACTGCTACACAACCGTAAAGTCCCCGATTGGCGGGAGGGCCCGACAGCCTGAATAGGCCACAGCCGGTTTTGGGTGCATGCCCCTCGGGAAGACGCCGACGCGTGCGGGCATTGGAAATACAGGCAGCGCTCCATAGCAGCGCAGGTCATCAAGCTACCAATCAAATGGATTATGGAGGGCCGCTCTGACTGCAAGGTGATGCATTAATCACCAAAGCCTCCAGAAACAACCGCAGCGCCGGGTGCTCTGCAGCACTTTTTTTGTAAGTGACCGCATTCAGGATGCGGTAGTGGAAGTGCTCCGCCAGCAGGGGGATCAGTTTGCCAGCCTCCACATAGCGCCGCGCCAAATATTCCGGCAGAAATCCGATGTAACAGCCGGAGAGGATCATCGCCAGCCGTGCGGCCATATGGTTAGCGGTGGAGCGATTGGGGAAGAGACGGTATAAGTGAGCAGCCCCGGAGAACACGGCGTGGCTGGGGGCGGCCAGTGTCTGCTGAGTGAGCAACTCTTCACTTAACCGGTCGGTATTGGCACAGGGGTGGTTGGCGCCGCAATAGAGGACGGATTGGTGATGAAAGAGGGGCTGGTATTCCAGCCCGGGACGGCGTGAGTGCAGGGGGTTGATGCCCACGTCAGCGCGATTGGCGAGAATCTCCAACTCCAGCTCCTGGGGGGCGGCCAGCTGCAGCTCCAATTGTAACTGGGGAGCGCGGTTTCGCAGGCGACCGATGGTACCGGGCAGGTCCAGCCGCGGGATTTCCAGTAGGTCATCCGGCATCACCAGGCGCAGGGTACCGGTCAACTGGGACTGAATGGCGTTTACCTGGCTTTTGAAAGCAGCCAGGTGGCCGTCCAGTTCCAGAATGGCCCGGTAGAGGCCCTCACCTTCCGGCGTCAACTTGAAATCGGCCCGGCCGCGGGAGCGCAGGCACAACTGCATCCCCAGGCGTGCTTCCAGATCGGAGAGATGTACGCTGATGGTGGAGCGGCCGATGTTCAGGGCCACCTCCGCCGGGGCCAGACCACCGGCACGCACTACCTCGCGAAAAACCCGCAACAGGCGCAGATCCATATCGCTAAGGCGTCCGCTCAGGGCGTTTTTGGTCTTGCGCATTTGACGGATTTTCCCTGTTGTTGCAGTCTTTTTGGCGTAGATTGTCTGCACTTTTCAGTCTGTGCGAAAAGCAATTGATGTATAAGATGGGTTAAAATTTGATAAATCTAAATTTTAGTTGCAAAAATATTACTATTTTCTGCGTTTCACTGCCGCCAGAATCGGCGCAACACGTTCACTAATCACCGTTTACCGGGAGTTTTCTCGTGAAGCTGGCAAATCCAGACCTGTTGAAATTTCAGAACTATATCGATGGAGCCTGGCGGGCTGCTGAGCGCACTATGGCGGTGTGTGATCCTGCCAGCGGCGAGCTGCTGGGCAATGTGGCCGATGGCACGGCAGCGGATGCAGAGGCTGCCGTGGCCGCTGCCACGGCAGCCTTGCCGGAGTGGCGCCGCCGCACTGCGGGTGAGCGCGCTGCCACCCTCAAACGGTGGTACCAGCTGATTGTGGAAAACAGCGAGGATCTGGCACGTATTCTTACCCTGGAGCAAGGCAAGCCCCTGGCGGAAGCCCAGGGCGAGATCCTCTATGGTGCCTCGTTTATCGAGTGGTTCGCCGAGGAGTGCCGCCGGGCCTATGGACAAACCATTCCCACCCACAACCCGGCCATGCGCTTGAGCACTATCCGTCAGCCAGTGGGAGTAGTCTCCTGCATCACCCCATGGAACTTCCCCAACGCCATGATTACCCGCAAGGCGGCACCGGCGCTGGCCGCCGGGTGTACCGTGGTGATCAAGCCCGCCCAGGAAACCCCGCTGTCTGCGCTGGCACTGTGTCAGTTGGCGGATGAGGCAGGTCTGCCAAAGGGAACCCTCAATGTGGTGACTGGTAGCGATGCAGCGGGCATCGGCAGGGTGCTGACCCAGGACCCACGCGTGGCAAAATTCACGTTTACCGGTTCCACCCCCGTGGGCAAACTGCTGATGGCCCAGTGTGCCAGCACCGTAAAGAAAATGTCTATGGAGCTCGGCGGCAATGCGCCGTTTATCGTATTTGACGATGCGGATATGGACACGGCGGTAAAAGCCTGTATGGCCACCAAGTTTCGCAATGCGGGCCAGGTATGTGTGGCCACCAACCGCATCTATGTGCATCAAGCCGTACATGATGAGTTTGTTGAGAAGCTGCGCAGTGAAGTGGCCGCACTGAAGATCGGCCACGGTACCGAAGCGGGGGTCAATATGGGCCCGATGATCTTCCGCCGCGCGGTGGAGCGGGTACAGAACCTGGTGCAGGATGCGGTAGCCTCCGGTGCAAGAATAGAACTCGGTGGCGAACAGCTGCCAAATGGTGAGAATTATTTTGCGCCCACCTTGCTTACCGGTGTGACCGACGCAATGCGTATCGCCACAGAGGAGAATTTCGGCCCGGTCGCGGCAGTGCAAAAATTTACCGACGAAGCCGATGTAATCCGCCGCGCAAACGCTACACCCTATGGCCTCGCCGCCTACGTGATGAGTGAGAACATCCGGCGCGCGAATCGCGTGGTGGAAGCGTTGGAATACGGCATGGTCGCCTGCAATACCGGCGTTTTCTCCACCACTGTGGCACCGTTCGGCGGCAATAAGGAATCAGGCATTGGCCGCGAGGGCGGTGTCGAGGGCATGGCCGAGTTTTATGAGACCAAGTACTGCTGCTTCGGCGCCTGAAACCGGCTTTGAACGACATCGCCTTGTGCTTGTCCATACCGGTGAAAAGCGCCTGAATCAAGAACCGGGAGCCCGTAGCCCCCGCACCGATACACATTGAAATTTCAGGGAATCTGCGGAGATATTGTCTATGTCTGAATTGCAAACCAACGCGTTCTGGATGCCTTTTACACCCAATCGCGCCTTTAAGTCCGCCCCGCGGATTGTGGAGCGCGCAGAGGGCATTTACCTCACTGAAAAGGGTGGGCGCCAGATTATCGACGCCACTGCGGGCCTCTGGTGCAGCAACGCCGGTCACGGCCGCACGGAGATCGCCGATGCGATCTACAAACAGGCGAAAACCCTTGACTACAGTTCCATCTTTAACTTCGGCCACGAATTGGGTTTCGAATACGCCAACCGCCTGGTGCAACATACACCCGATGGCCTTAACCGCGTGTTCTTCGGCAACTCCGGTTCCGAGGCGGTGGAGACCGCACTGAAAATTGCCCTGCAATACCAGCGCGCGCGCGGCAAGGGCACCCGCACCATGTTTATCGGCCGTGAGAAAGGCTACCACGGGGTGAATTTTGGCGGTATTTCCGTGGGCGGTATTGCCCCGAATTACCAGAGCTTTGGCCAGCCAGTCAAAGCCAACCACCTGCGCCACACACTGGATATCAAGCGCAATGCGTTTAGCCGGGGTCTGCCGGAGCACGGCGTGGAACTGGCGGAAGACCTGGAGCGCCTGGTGAATTTCCACGGTGCGGACCAGATCGCCGCGGTCATTGTAGAGCCCTTTGCCGGAGCCGGCGGTGTGGTGTTACCACCAAAAGGCTACCTGCAGCGCCTGCGCGCGATCTGCGACAAGCACGACCTGTTGCTGATTTTCGACGAAGTGATTTCGGGCTGGGGCCGCACCGGCTCCGCGTTCGGTGCCATCGAGTTTGGTGTCACCCCGGATATGATCACTTCGGCCAAGGGTATTACCAATGCAGCGGTGCCCCTAAGTGCGGTATTCGTGCAAGAGGGGATACACAACACCATCATGGATGCCGCTGCGGAAGGTATGGTCGAATTCTTCCACGGCTACACTTACTCTGCACACCCGGTGGCCTGTGCCGCGGGTATGGCGACTTTGGATATCTACGAGCGAGAGGGTCTGCTCACCCGCGCATCCGGCGAGATCGCCCAGTACTGGGAAGACGCCCTGCACAGCCTGGCAGACGGGCACACTGTGATTGATGTGCGCAATTACGGCCTGGTGGGTGCGATTGAGCTGCGCGCACCGGAAAAGCTCAGTGGTAAATTCGGTGCCAAAGTCTCCGGCATGGCCTGGGAGGCGGGCGTGATGGCTCGCGGTATCGGCGACGCCCTGTGTATGTCGCCACCGCTGATTATCGAAAAACACCAGATCGACGCAGTTGTTGACAAGCTGCGCAGCGTGATCAACACGCTTACCTGATGCTCAAAAGCCGGACGTTTTGCCCAGCCTCCGGGCTGGGCAAACTCCGCTCTTATTCACCGAGTGATCAAACCGGTTGTGGAAAACCTATCCGCGCCGCTCTTGAGACACTGACAAAAATTCAGGAATTGTCCACAATTTAACAACCTCCGCGAAGCGGCAAAAGCGCTGACTTGCATCCTAAAACCCAATTCGCCAGTTGCAGCTACACTGGAAATAGCGGCCCGCGGCGCGATCCCGGTCTTTGCAGAGTCGACTGTCGGGTCGCGCTCGTGGGCCGCCTCCTTCCACTTCCCCACTTTTTCGTTATCTGTCTGGGAAAATTTCCCAAAAAACTGGTTATTTATACCCGGCAACACTTAAACTGAAGAAAAGACGTCATCTGGGTATTACTTTATGTCCACTGATCCTTCTTCTTTTCCTGCGAGTCGAATTTTACCGGCACTTTCTGCCAATTGGTGGCTGCTACTGCTACGGGGAATCGTCGCGGTTATTTTTGGTTTACTCACATTTATCTGGCCGGGCCTTACCCTGCTCACCTTGGTTTTGCTATTCGGCATTTACGCCCTGTTGGATGGTATTTTTTCCCTGGTTGCAGCCGTTCTAGGGCGGCACAAATCCTCGCCCTTATGGTGGCTGATTGTATCCGGGCTAATCAGTCTGGCTGCCGGAATCTTTACTTTCCTTTATCCACAGGTTACCGCCCTGGTGCTGGTGATTTTTATTGGTGCCTGGGCGCTGGTGCGGGGCATTTTTGAAATTGTCGGGGCGATTCGCCTGCGCAAGGAGATTGACAACGAGTGGCTGCTGATTGCAATCGGCATACTCTCGGTCATTTTCGGTATTGCCATACTGGTAAGCCCCGGTGCCGGAGCCCTTGCATTGGTATGGGTGATCGGAGCCTACGCGATCATTTTCGGTCTGCCCATGATCTGGCTGGCATTTCGCCTGCGCAAGCACCAGAAGGGTGCGTTGGTATCTTCGGGAGACTGACTATTCTCTCCGCGATCAACCTGGGGGCTTATGACTTAATCGGCTATCGTCCGAGAATACCGGGCAGCTTCGCAAAGTTGCCCTTAGCCCATGGCATGGTTAGTAGCGATCAGCGGCGCACCCCTTGTGTTATTCGCCAGGTAGGCATATGTTCCTCCTGGCCGAGACTCTCTGCGACCTGCTGGTAAGGCAGGAGGAAAGAATATGCCTCTCTCAGGGTTGTATGAGGTATAAATAGCGATTGCGAGCGCACAGGAGTGTATTCACAGTGCGTCCTGGGAGGGGGATATTCTTTCCTTCCGACCCGGCAGTAAAACTATCTATATGGTATTACGCGGGCAACCTCAATTTGCCTGTTGCCACTTTCGGGAAACTGGAGGACTTATTAATAAAAACACCAGAACTCACTGACTCATTGATCGAATAAAGGCATTGGCCTGGCGGTGTATGCCCTGCCGTTCTTTTTTTGGTTTTTTATCTAACATGTTGAGTGCCATGGCCATTCTGGGATTACCTTTAAAATAGTCATACTTTTC
Organism: uncultured Microbulbifer sp.; assembly: GCF_947489355.1. GTDB lineage: Bacteria > Pseudomonadota > Gammaproteobacteria > Pseudomonadales > Cellvibrionaceae > Microbulbifer. The sequence continues at coordinate 175,492 of NZ_CANLDD010000001.1, forward strand.
CATCAGGAAATTCCAGTAAAGATAATTAAATGGACAGGCTCCTTCACCCGTTTTTTTATTGACATTATACTTGCAATCCCCGCAGTAGTTACTCATTTTGTTAATATAGGCTCCGCTACTGACGTAGGGTTTAGTGGCGATCATTCCGCCATCGGCAAATTGACTCATCCCCCGTGTATTTGGCATTTCCACCCACTGCACCGCATCAATATAGATTCCCAAATACCAGGCATCAATCTGATCCGGATGTGTCTGTATGAGAAGTGCAAAGTTCCCCGTTATCATCAAACGCTGGATATGATGTGCATAGCTGTGCTCCAAGCTGTTTTTGATTGTGTGGTACAGGCAGTTCATTTCAGTATCCGCCGTCCAATACCATTTCGGTAGTCGGTTTCTGTTTTGCAATACATTGCAGTGCGAGTATCCGGGCATCTCTCGCCAATAAATACCACGCATATATTCCCGCCATCCCAATATCTGCCGGATAAACCCCTCAACCTGGCTGATAGAAATAGTCCGTTGGCTTTTCCGCCATCGATGGATTGCGGCATCTATCACCTCCCGTGGACTCAGCAGCTTACAGTTGAGGGAAAAGCTGAGCCGGCTGTGGAACAGGCAGGTTTCCTCTGGGTCCATGGCATCCTGAAAGTCACCGAAGTGTGGCAACAGGTGTTTGCAAAAGTGTTGCAGCATTTTCAAGCTGTCTTTTCGGTCTCCCGGCCATGAAAAACCCTCTGGATTTATATCGCCTATGGTTTTTACGCCCGCTTGTCGGATACGGGCTAGGGTATGACCAACCTCCTTGCGAAACCGGCATTGTCCGGGCACCACCAAGTCGCCCTTCCACTTGTTGCGGTTGCTCTGGTCGTAATTCCATTTACCGCCTTCCGGTTTGTCTTGTTGAGACATCAGGATATCGTGCTTTTTGCGCATATGACGATAGAAATTTTCCATGAGCAGAGTTTTTTTACCACGGAAAAAATTCGACAACGCCTCTCTGCTGGTAAAGAAGTGCTCCGTGTCGTAGGCACAGCACTCTATTTCCAGTTCCCGGGTGAGTATTTTCAATTGTTTGTCCAGGCGATACTCATCCGGGAGCTGGTATTCAAACTTCTGAATAGCAAAACGTTTTATCAGTTGCTTGATATTTGCCGCAAGGTTTTGCTGGTTTTCCCTATTATCCAGGCGGTAGTAAATAACCTGCTTCCCATGGGATTCCAACCAATTGGCAAACTGGCCCATGGCCTCAAAAAAGGCCACTATTTTTTGGATATGATGGACTGTATAATCCGTTTCCTGACGCATTTCGGCGATAAAGTAGAGTACCTCGTCACTGTTTTCACGGTACCAGGAGTGCTTGTGATTTAGTTGATCGCCGAGAATCAGTCGCAGGGTTTTCACAAAGGGCATCCTTTCGGCTATGGCGCCGATTCTTTCCTCAGCCGTTATAGCCCGGGCCGGCCATAGACCACTTTCATCGCAAAAAAATACAGTGCCAAAACACACCGCCCATGGGATTGCGTGGCTAGCCCCCCGGTCCTCTCCAGGTGGTTGGTGGGAACCCAGGGGCGGAGAGCGGCCTGATTCGTTCAGTAGTAGCAGATTCCGTGACTGGACACCACGGATGGCTGCCAATGCCGCTGCCAGATGTACTCCATCATCCAGTGAGATGGGTGCCGACGTGTGGCTTTGCTCTGTGTGGACTAAACAAGGTGTTCTGGTTTCTATATAGCAGAAACACTATTTCCACTTTCCGGCCTCCCCCAGACGCAGGCGTGAAGTATCGACTACATCCCAGCACCAAAACGCTCTCCAGCCAGTGAAAATGGCCCGTGACGGTCCATTATTACCATGATGAGTGGGCAACGTTATCCCGACTCTGGCCACTGTGGACACTGCTACCGATAGGTCCTGTAGTCGGTATCGTACACACAACCCTATCCGGGCCGGATTGTGTTAGGTACGCCGACACCATTACAGGATGGGTCGATAGTCCTTGAAAGCGCTCACGAAGCGCATCGCACAGACTCGGCATTTCAACGTATAATCCCGCTCGATAATGAACCTACCCGCTAGCCATCGGGTAGAATCCCCTTTTGGCAGCTTATTGGTTTTACGAAGCTACCCACCTTCTCCATGGGTGGGGTCGATCACCGCATTCCTGGTTCCTCAATGTCGCCGTTATTCATTAACAGGGCAACAGGGCCTACTGCATGAATATTAGCAATCAAAAATAAACAAAAAATATCCAGAACGGAGAGGAAAATATGATCCACAAGAGCAAACTGGCGGCACCTGGGCTTGCCGTCACCCTGATTTGCGGTGCCATCCTGGCCGCCTGCAGCCAGGTTTCCGGCACACCAAAATCCGTCCCCGATGCAGCTGCAACAATCCCAACCAGAGCCGCAATACCGGGACTTTCTGAAAAGTATGCCAAATTGCGCAAGCGGCAGGTGGCCCAGGTGGACTACCAGCTCAGTGCCAATTTAGACAGGAATAGCGATAGCTTTTCCGGCACCGTCACTGCCGATACGACATTCCAGCATACCCTGCAACAACCACTGACTATCGATTTCGCCGGGGGCACGGTAGAATCTGTCGCCGTGGACGGACGGGATATTCCCGTCGAATACAACGACCACTTTATCACGATTGCCGCACAACACCTCCCCAATCTACAGCATGCTATCACGGTGCACTTCCAGCACCCCTACTCCAAAAACGGCTCCGGGCTCCATCGCTTTGAAGATCCCAAAGATGGTAAAGTCTATATGTATACGGACTTCGAGCCCTACGATGCCAACCGCCTGTTCCCGCATTTCGACCAGCCAAATCTAAAAGCGCATTATACCCTGGATGTTATTGCCCCCAAAGACTGGATAGTGATTAGTGCTGAGCGAGAAAGCCGTGTAGAAAAAAAGGGGGAGCTGCGTCACTGGTTCTTCCCACAAAGCCAGAAGTTTTCATCCTATATTTTCTCCCTTCACGCCGGCCCTTATCATATCTGGGAAGATGAGGCCGACGGCATTCCCCTGCGGCTGATGGCTCGCCAAAGCCTGGCACAGTATGTCAAGCCCGACGACTGGTTCACCTTCACCAAACAGTCTTTTGCGTTTTTTCAGCCCTATTTTGAAATTGACTATCCTTTCAAAAAATATGACCAAATCCTGGTACCTGATTTCAATGCCGGTGCCATGGAAAATGTGGGGTCAGTGACTTTTAACGATAGTTACGTTTCCCGTGGTGAAAAAACTCAAGCACAGAGAATGCGTCTTGCCAATGTGATTGCCCATGAGATGGCCCATCAGTGGTTTGGTGATCTGGTGACCATGAACTGGTGGGATGATCTGTGGTTGAACGAAAGTTTCGCCACCTATATGGCCAATCTGTCCCTGGCCGAAAATAGTGAATTTACCAATACCTGGGAGAATTTTTATCTGGGCACCAAACAGTGGGCCTATAACGCAGACCAGCGCCCCACTACCCATGCCATTCAATTGCCGGTCAAAAATACCGATGAGGCTTTCGCTAATTTTGATGGAATTACTTACGGCAAAGGCGGCTCCATACTCAAACAGCTTCCCTACTACCTGGGCAAGGAGGCGTTTCGAAAGGGGGTCAGCAACTACCTGAAAGCACTGTCCTACCGCAACTCGACCCTGGATGACTTTATGGGCCACCTGGGTGTGGCCGCCGGGATGGATTTGGACCAGTGGCAACAACAATGGCTCTACAAAGCCGGCCTGAACACGATTGAGGCCAGCTTTCAGTGTCAAAAGGATCAAATTACCGGCCTGACCCTGAAACAGACTGCACCCAAGGAGTATCCAACCCTGCGGACACAACGCACACAACTCGGCTTCTACCGCATGGAAAGCGAAAGTATGAAACAGGTGGCAACCCTGCCTGTGCTATACAGTGGCGCTATAACCAAGGTAAAGGAGGCCGTAGGCCTTCCCTGCCCCGAGATTCTCTATCCCAACGAAGGAGACTGGGCGTTTGCCAAGGTTAATCTGGATCCGGTGTCCGTCGAGAATATGTCAAAACACATTAACGATATCGAACCGCCCTTTATCCGCTTGATGTTGTGGCAAAGTCTGTTTGACAGTACTTATGATGCAAAACTGCCCCTGGACAAATATATCAGTTTTCTTCTCAGCAACGGCGCCGCTGAGCAGGACATCAATGCGGTTCGCTTGAATGCCCGCAACCTGGGCTTTGCCTATGGTTACCTGAATCAAATCCCTATCGAAAATGTGCGCCGGGATGAGCTGCAGCTGGCCATCGAAAACTTCGTCTGGACACAGTTGCAGCAGTCTCCTGCAGGTAGTGACAGACAGAAAACCTGGTTCAGGGCCTTTACCGATGTAGCCCACTCCACCCGTGCCCTCTCCCACGCCAGACAGATGTTGTTAGGCGAGCTGACTGTTGGTGGTCTGAAATTGGACCCGGATATGCGCTGGGACCTGATCACTCTGCAAAATCGGTATTTATATTCCGACTACGAACAAGCTATTGAGCGCGAGTTACAAGCGGATAACTCTGATCGCGCAAAACTCAATGCCATCGCTGCTGAAGCCGTACGCCCTCTGCCGGAAAGTAAACAAAAGTGGCTGGACAACCTGAGTATGCATCGCGATAAATTCAAACTGAGTGAACTCCGGGAGGCCGCCTACTCAATGTTTCCTTCCGAACAAATCGGGCTTTTTAATACCAACAGCGAGCGTATTTTTGCAACCCTGAGTCAAATCAACGCCGAGGATTCTCCGGAGTTAATCAGCACCTATGCGAGTATCTTTCCGTTGATGTGCAACCAAAAGGATGCACAGAAAATCAAAGACACACTGGCAGAAAAACAGCAACTCAAACCGATGCTGGTGAAAGCGCTTAAAAATCATCTTTACTCAAGCGGTCGCTGCATTGCCATGGGGGAGGTATTGGCACAAAACAGCATCCAGATCAAAAAATAGACTGCCGGGCTAGTGGTACCCGGAAAGACCCCACCACCGGCCGCAGGCCGGTGGTGGGGCCGCTCAATAGATAAGCCACTGCACAACAGTATTTTTAGTATTCCTATAGTGTTCGCAAAATGGGTTGTAGAAAGACCCATCTAAGGCCAGGCTGAGTGCTTAACTACACTCTCTCACGGCTGCACCTGTGATTTTTAATCTACTTTGTAGGATAAATCGCCGGATGCGCTCCCCGATACCTTAATGGCTTTGACCGTTTCGCCTTTCGCCATTTTATCCAGACACACACTGGCTAATTCAGGCAGCAGGGTCCTGTTGAGAATAATCTCGATATTACGCGCACCCGTATCAGTCTCATGACACCGGGCGACGATATTGATCAGCACATCCTCATCAAACGAAAAGGAAGCACCATAATGCTCCCCTATGCGTTTGCCGATCTTGCCTAGATGGAGTTTGCAGATGGTCATCAAATTCTCATCGTCCAGAGGATAATAGGCAATCACATTGGAACGACCGAGAAATGCCGGCTTGAATTTCTGTAAAAGATGAGAGCGGATATTATCCAGTAACACATCCGGCTCCGGCCTTTCCTCTACCTGGTTAAAGATGGCCCTGATCGCTTCTTCACCGGCATTGGAGGTCATGATAATAACGGTATTCTTGAAATCGATATCCCGGCCTTCACCATCTTTTATGATGCCTTTATCAAACAGATTGTAGAAAATATCCTGCACACCGGGATGCGCTTTCTCCATCTCATCTAATAAAATGACCGAATAAGGCTTGCGCCGTGCAGCTTCGGTCAAAGCACCACCCTCGCCGTATCCAACATATCCGGGGGGAGAGCCGAGTAGCATGGAAACCTTATGCTCTTCTTTAAACTCGGCCATATTAATGGTTGTGACATTCTGCTCACCGCCAAAGAGCTCATCTGCCAGGGCCAGTGCGGTCTCGGTTTTACCTACACCGCTGGTTCCACAGAACATAAATACGCCCACAGGCTTGCGGGGATCGGTGAGACCGGCGCGAGCGGTGTGAATGGATTGCGCTATCGCTTCAATCGCATGAGGCTGCCCGATAATGCGTTTGTTTAAGCGCTCGGCCAGAGTCTTCACCGCGATGATCTCATCGCTAACCATCTTGCCAAGCGGAATTCCCGTCCAGTTGGCAACCACCGCAGCAATGGCTTGCTCATCCACAGCGGGCTGTATCAAAGGGGTATTGCCCTGAACATCCAACAGGTCCGTAGTGAGAGATTTAAGCTGATGCTGACAATCTGCCAGTGTAGCGGTATCCGGTGCTCCATCACTGCTCTGGATATTCATAAACTCTGAGTCAACCTGATCGCGTAGGTCCTGGATTTTCCCGACCAGTTCACGCTCTTTGACCAGCTGCTGATCCAGAGAAATCAAACGCTGTTGTTCCGTTTCCTTAAGTGCGCTCAGCTCGGCCAACTGCTCTTCATATCCTCCCAGAGCTGCGTTTTCACGCTCCAGCTTGCTCAGGGTTGTTTCAGTGCGGTCGATCGTATTGCGTGCATCTTCAATAGAGCCAGGTGTAGAAGACTGACTTAGCGCAACCCGGGCACAGGCGGTATCCAACAGGCTGACAGATTTATCCGGTAGCTGACGTCCGGGAATATAGCGGTGTGATAGTTTGACAGAAGCGATAATAGCTTCATCCAGGATACGCACATTGTGATGCTGCTCCAAGCTGGTGGCAATACCGCGCATCATATCAATGGCATCCCCTTCGCCAGGCTCCTCTACTTTCACAACCTGGAAGCGCCTGGTCAGTGCGGGGTCGCGTTCGAAATACTTTTTATATTCCGCCCAGGTGGTCGCCGCAAGTGTTCGGAGTTCTCCTCTGGCCAAAGCCGGCTTTAACAGGTTGGCCGCATCCCCCTGTCCCTCTTTCCCACCTGCACCTATCATGGTATGGGCTTCATCGATAAACAAAATGATCGGCGTTGCCGAAGCACGAACCTCTTCAATCACAGACTTCAGGCGGTTTTCGAACTCACCTTTGACACTGGCTCCGGCCTGTAAGAGACCGAGATCCAGAGTGCGCACCGCCACCCCCCTGAGCGGTGCGGGTACATCGCCGTTGGCAATTCGCAGGGCAAAACCCTCAACCACTGCGGTTTTACCCACACCAGCCTCACCGGTCAATATCGGATTGTTCTGTCGGCGGCGTGTCAAAATATCAATACACTGGCGGATTTCCTCATCCCGGCCAAGGACCGGATCGACTTCCCCTTGTTTGGCCCTTTCGGTCAAATTAATGGTGTATTTATCCAGCGCCGGTGCTTTGCTCGCCACCACGGCCGCTGCAGTAATGCCCCCATCCGTTGTCACGCCCGCTACTATATGGCTGGATTCGCCACTTTGGCCAAACATGACTCGCGCTGTTTCTCGAAGAGACTCGGGCGCGATGCTTTTGAGTTCCGGGCAGGATTCAAGTAACTGCCTTCGAGAAGTTTCCTCCAACATCTGGGCGGCCAGCAAATGTCCCGAGCCAATAGCGTGATACCCATAGTCAATAGAGGCGAGCATCCAGGCATTTTTAGTGACTTCCACAATAGTCGGCGACAATGCCGGGGGGCGACTGCTGCCAGTGCGAAACTCTGCAATGGCAGTTGCCAACTGCTTGGCTAACTTTTCCGGAATAACGCCATGCTTTTTTAACAACAGGTAGAGATCCGTATCAGACTGATCCAAAAGCTTCAGCATCCAGTGCTCAAGCTCTACATTGTATTGATTTTGTGCAAGGCACAGTCCGGCAGCGCCTTCAAGGGAATCGCGCATATATGGTGTCATGTTATCCACTAACCGTTTAAGGTCGATATGTATCACGGTCTAAAATTCCTTTTAAAATTAATGGGTAAGTAAATATTCTGCAGTGGGTAAAGCTTCATCCGGGGATATGTTTTCGGCACTCAACGTGATTTCTACGAGTTCGACAGTTTCCTGGTCACTGACCATATGGGTATTCCAGCCCAGCAGGGGAGCATGTTCAGGTTTCCTGTTTAGCTGTGCCGGTGGTACCTGATCTGTAGGTAGGGTGACTAAGAGTTCAAAATCCAGTTCGATTCCCGCACTGAATTTGATAAATGCCTTTAGCGCCTCCAGCTCTTGGGTGCCGGGGGCGATGGTCATAAACTGCTCATACGCCATTGGCTCAATAACCACCTGAAATTTATTTTGTGCCTGGAAGCAGTGCGTACCGAGAATGGTGTTTTTCCCCAGGCAATTATTTACTCCATCAGGCGCGCTTATGCAGGGTAAACGACACAGAATATCTCTTGGCAGCGCATCCCATTGACCTTGAAACTGCTCAATAGTGACAGACAGGCCAAAGTAATTTTTAATCATACTGGTCAGCGCAGCAACAGAACAACGCGCTTGGCTGAAGTGGCCTGCCATGCCCAGAAGAGCCTCATCGGGTACGGGTATACGGTAACGCATTTCGCTGGTGCCCAACCCGGCCAAAGCGGCTATACCCTGAGTGAAGAGGTCCGGTTCCCTTTCATTGCGCAATCGCTGCCGTTCATAGTTTACCGGTAGTTGGTATTTGGACCAGGCTTGATAAAGTAGCGAGATATGACGGTGATTGAACAGGTTGAGAAAATCCCGCAGGGCGGTGTTATTTTCCCGGAGTTCCTTCTGCACAAGCTCCGTAAGATAGTAGGGCATAACACCCTGACTGCCAATCAGCCCGGTAAACCCCACTTCCATCTGCCACTGGTTCGACAGGTTGTCCTGAAGGTCACTTTCGTCAACCGGCTTCCTCTCCAGGCTCAGTACATCTGAACCGACAAAAGAAAGTCCACACTGGGCACTAAAACGAATAAACTCTTTGGAGGGCGGTGCCGCACCGGCAATGGCTGCGTTACAGAAATCATCATCGGCCATAGTTACAGCCCGCTCTACAAGACGTACAGCCTGGTAGAAGTCAAAGCTATAGGGCTCTCGACTCAGCCGCTCTATTACAGTAACGCTTTTTCTCCGGCACGAGGTGGCCATCTCTTCAGTTCTCCATCTCTGCCGTTTATTGTGGCAATTAATTTTGTAAAAGAGTTAATGGAACAATAGAGGCCAAGGAAGCGTTCGATAATACTGGCAAACAAGACCGGGCTGGTTCCTGTCAGCATCATTGAATCCAGCTCAATTTCAACCTCGGTACCCCGACAGAGTACAATGCTCTGATCTATCTGAATTGGAGCGGTGACTGGTTTGGTATTCAGCCTTAATAGTGACTCTATCAAGTTCCTTATACTCGCAGAATCACGAAAGTCATATAGTCTGAATATCTCCTTGAGAGCATCACAACCCTGGGTTCCGCAAAGAGACAGATGATTCAAGTTCAAGTGAGAAATGAGTCGCCAATAGCCCCGCTCCCGCCTCGGCGGCCGCAGTGTCGCACTCGGTGCGATAACACAGCTAATGCGGCTTGCCGGTAGATCCCCATCTACCACTTCCAGGTAAGGTTGCGCATTCCCGCTGGGGAGCTTTTTGGGAAGATTCCTGTTGCAGCAGGTTAACTTGATATCCAGTGTCTGATCACTAATCCGGTGCGGGTTAAAATTCAGGTCCACCAAGCTAATATCGACTTCGGAGGCATACTCATTACGATGCTCCCCTTCAATAACCTCACGCCGTCGGCTAAACCAGAAAGCAGACTGTTGCGCATGGTGTTGACTGTGTTTTATGCCATAAAATGGTCGATACCTGGTCGCCTCCCCATTTCCATCCGTTGCGGTAACCTCATCGATAGAGTAAATTTCCAATCCATCGTTTCGGCGGGCATCGGGTACTATTTGATAATGATACTGCGCGTGGCTTAGCGGAATAGGGTCTGCACTTTGTGTGAACAGATTCACCACCGGCGTACAGCCGAGTGCAAACATACCTGGGACCAATTGTTTTTCTAATTCTTCGTGAGTTTCCGAGAGGTAAAAATAGAGCGTGAGGGAGTCTTCAAAACTCTCGTTGATTGCCCTTTGGAGGTTTTTGATATCCAGGAACAGAAATTTTTCCGGAAAGGCAAAATACTCGGTGAGCAGGCGATAGCCAATAAATGCTGTGTCGGGATACGGCAGTAGACCCTGATCCTCATCCAGTCCCACTTGCCCGATCTCATCCGGGGATAGAAAAGTCGGCTTGGGATCAGTCTCACCGTGCGCCACTACCAGTTTTACACACTTTGTCAACAGCAAGTCATACAAGCTGTAAACATGTGTAGGCTGCCCCCGCAGGAAGAAACGCAAACATCCCGGCTTCATTTCTGCAAAGCTCAAATCCGGACTCAGGGTTTTTAAGGTTAACTTGAGAACCGCATTGGCGCCCTGGACATCATTACAGCCAGGTGCAATAAAAGGCCTGGGCATTAAGCTGACACTTACCGGCTGGAACGGGCTTATTTCCACGGGGTAGCAGGTGGTAAACCGGCAGACCTGCCCCTGAAAGGGCTCGCTTTCCAAAAGTGTCCTGGCCTCCACCGGCGTTATGGCGTCTAGATCCTCATCTGGCTCAAACTGCACAATGGCGCAGGAGGGAATCGGGCGCAAATAGTGTGGATAGAGGGTTTCCAGCATAGCATCTGTCAGTTCCGGAAAGTCGTCACTGAGTTTTTGCTGAACCCTCGCATTCATGTAGGCAAAGCCCGATAGCAGACGCCCCACCAAGGGATCATCTACAGTCTCCGTATCCAGTTGTAACCTGGAGGCCGCTGCGGGGTGCATGCGGGCAAATTCAGCGGCTGTCTGCTGGATAAAGGCCAACTCGCGCTCGTAGAGATCGATTAAACGTTCACTCATTATATAATCTCGGACACGTCGACCATTTGGGTCACGGGATTCAGGGCGGAATCAAAAACAATGACCTCCGAGGCCGGGTTGACATATAGCACCGCTTCGACACGAAACCGTATACTCGGGTCTTCCATATCTATCTTTTCCTGTGTCGTCACCTTGACAGAGCGAATCCTCGGCTCAAAGTGCACAATGGTTTTCTCAATATCACGACAGAACAGTTTTCTGCTACCCAGAGAAGATAGATTAATCGTGGATAAATCCGGCAGGCCGTAATTAATATTGGAGCCCTGCAGGTGCGTCAGGCTATCTGCTGCAGAAATACAGCGGTAGCGCGTATTAAATAAATACTCGAGATCCCGCCGCACGCCTTCACGCAACTGCCGCAATATTTGGTGTGACTGGTGCATATCCAGTTTGCTCGAGGATTCCAGCAGTCGATCCAAAATCGGTGCCAGCAGACGCTTTTCTTTTGCCATCGAACTAGGCAGCTCCCACCCCAATCGTTGCCAGCGCTGTGGTCAGTTTCAACTCTGATACAAGATGATCGACGGTATAGTGGCTCTTCAAGTGAATCACGCTTTGATAGCTACCGGCTTTACCCGGTTCATCGGCCACCCTGACCCGGGCTTCACGCAGCGGGTAGCGCGCGAGCATTTCCCAGGAAAGGTCGTCCCGCCCAGTTGTATAGCGATCCAGCCAATGCTGCAATTGGCGCTCGCAATCCGCCGCATTCATATAAGCGCCCACTTTGTCCCGGATCATTACCTTGATGTAATGGGCAAAACGCGATGCACAGAGTATCTGCTGCAACATTGAACTGATCCTGGCATTTGCAGTGGCGGCCTTGGAAGTATACTGCTTGGCTTTTTGCAGCGAGGGAACACTGTTAAAGGCACAATAGGGCGTATCGTAACAATGGCTCAGACAAACAAAACCCAACTCAGAGAGATCCCGTTCGACAAAATCGGTAACCAGAATGGAGGTGGACATACGCACCGTGCCCGGGCGACTGTCGGGCTTGTAAGGCACAACCGGTAACTGGGTCATCAGTCCACCGCCCAAGTGGTCTCGGGCAACGCCACGAATATGGGAAAACCAGCCGACCTCACTGAATTCCCGCAGCAATACCGCACCCAGGGCAAAGCAGGCATTGCCCCACAAGTAGTGCCGGCTATGCAATGCCGCAACCTGCTCTTCAAACCGCAAGCCACGGTATAGTGAAAAATCAACACTATAGGGTTTCCGCATCAACACCTGTGGCAGAGTCACTGCGATAAAACGGCTGTCTTCCAACTCGCGAAGACTGTTCCAGCGGATATATTCACCCTGACGAAAAACTTCAGAAAACCGGATGGGCTTTGCCAGGTCATCAAAGTGATCCACACCGAACAGTTGCGGGCTGGCCGCACAGACAAAAGGGGCAAATGCGGCGGCCGCTGTATGCGCTATTCCTTGGAGGGTAAAGACATCATCGTACGGATGTTCCGGCAAAGGGCGGTGGGAAATATAGTAATCCCCCAGTAAAAGGCCAAAAGGTTCTCCGCCCGGAGTACCGAATTCCTCATTATATACAAGGTGGAAAAGACCGGACTGATCAAAATCCGAGGCCCGCTCCACATCCTTGCTGAGATCCCTCCAGTTCACATCCAGCAACTTTATCTTGATATTGTCCGAATGGGGCGTATTGAAAACCAACATGGATAGGCCGCGCCAACTGGCCTCCAGTCGCTGAAAGCGGCGATGGTGTATTATCCGGTTAACCTGGTTACAAATCAGCTCGTCCAGCTCCACGATCATACGATTGAGATACTGGCGAACAGAAAAGCTTTTTTCTTTAGGGCAGGGACAGATCTCGCTCAACCAATATTCAAAAGCAAACAGGGTATCCGGTTCCTGTAAAAAATTCCGAAGTTCAGTCTGTTCCCCCCTGGCCAATTTTTCCGATAGTATTTCTATGTGATCTTCCGCTATCGGGCGGGCTGTCGTACGAGACACCGGACACTCCCACAAGTAGTATTTTTGAGAGACTCGATAGAATCCCGGCCCAGGACAAGACCTTTTGATAACATGGCCCGCCTTTGTCCGGCGGACCTGGGCATTATCCGGCAGAAGGGATATTCGCCACCATGCGCATGGACGTAGTCAACTCTTCCATCTGCAACCAGGGCTTCAGGTAAGCCACGGCACTATAGCAACCCGGTTGTCCCGGAATTTCCTTGACCTCTACCCGGGCTTCGGAAAGCGGGTACTTCGCCTTCATTTCCGGGCTCGCATCCGGGTTGGAGTTGGTGTATTGGATAATCCACTTATTCAACCAGCGTTCGCAGTCACTGGCTTCCATAAATGAACCCACTTTATCCCGCGCCATGACCTTCAGGTAGTGGGCGATACGGGAAGTGGCCATCAGGTAGGGAAGTCGCGCGGAGATGGCTGCGTTCGATGTTGCATCCGGATCATCATAGGTGTTGGGTTTTTGCGCACTCTGGGAGCCAAAGAAGACAGAGTAGTCGGTATTTTTGTAGTGACACAGGGGCAGAAAGCCTTGTGCACTCAACTCCGCTTCACGGCGATCAGTGATACCGATTTCGGTGGGGCACTTTTGATCCAGATCGCCATCATCGCTCTTGAACACATGAGAAGGCAACCCTTCGACCTTACCACCACCCTCGGCACCGCGGATTGCTGTACACCAAGAGTTTTCAGCAAACGCCTTGGTCATGGTGGTACCCATAACGTAAGAAGCATTCATCCAGCAGTACTGATTGTGCTCTGCCGAGCGAGAAACACCGGACTCGTCTACTTCAAACTCCTCGAAGTTAAACGCTTCGATCGGTTTGGTATTGGCTCCGTATGGAGTGCGGGCCAGTGTACGCGGCATTACCAAAGTGACAAATCGGGAGTCGTCACTGTCGCGGAAACTGCGCCACTTGATATATTCGGCGGATTCGAATATACCACCGAGATCTCGTGGCTTGGACAGTTCGGTATAATCATCAAAGCCAAACATGCCCGCGCCTGCAGCCGCGATAAATGGGCAAAAGCCCGCTGCGGCAACGTTAGACATTTTGCTCAAAAGCTCGATATCTTCCGGGTGGCTGGTAAACTCAAAATCGCCGATCATGCAGCCATAGGGCTCTCCCCCTGCAGTGCCAAACTCTTCTTCGTAAATTTTCTTGAAAGTCTGACTCTGGTCAAATTCAACAGCCTTGTCCAGATCGCGGAACAATTCGCGCTTACTCAGGTTGAGCATGCGTATTTTCATGGTCGCGCCGGTCTCGCTGTTCATAACAAGGTGGTTGAGCCCTCTCCATGAACCCTCCAATTTTTGGAATTTGGAATCGCGCAGAATCGCGGACAGTTGTCTGGACATTGCGGTATCCAGTGCACTGACCGCTTTCTTAATCGTTTGGGTCAGGTTGCGGTCCCAGGTCACGGTGCCTTTTAACACCTGCTCGGTGAGGTTCGCAATCAGATCCTGGGCCTCCTGCGGCTCTGTTTGCTTGGTTGCCGCGATCGCCTGCTCCAGCAGGCCAGCCGATTGCTCCTCGGCCTCGCTTTCCGCAATATTTTCTACTTCTGTACTCATTCTGAGTCCTCTCCCTTATCCCCGTTTAAGCCTAGTTGCTCGGAAATAGCACCGACGTTTTCCGTGCTCTTCAGGATATCCTCCAACACCTTTTCAAGTTCTTCTGAACGATCGGCCTTGCTGAGGAGATCACGCAATTTGCTGCGCGCTTCGAGAAGCTGCTTCAGTGGTTCAACCTGCTCAACGATTTGCTCAGGAGAAAAGTCATCCATGTGTTTGAAGTCGAGATCAACAGCCATCTTGCTGCCATCTCCGGATAGCGTGTTTTCCACCTGCAGATTCAACTTCGGATTCACTTTGGTCATTACATCATTGAAGTTATCGCGATCTATTTGCACAAATTTGCGATCTTTCAATACCCTGCGATTTTCAGCGTTATCCCCCGAATAATCGCCCATGACGCCCGCCACAAAAGGAAGTTCCTTTTTGACTTCAGCGCCATTGGTCTCTACATCGTAGGTAATATGCACACGGGGTTTGCGCACACGCTTGAGTTTATTGTGGATGCTCTCGGACATCTCAGGTCTCCTTTCCTAGCTTTAGGGACTATTGTCAATTAACTACCAGCCTGTGCTGGTTTCTTCTTGCGGTTGCCCCCAACCATCATCGGAAGCGGACACCGGCCCAGAGGCCGCTGGCACCGGTTCGGGGGCTGCTGGTGCTGAGGAACGACTGTTACTGGTTAGCGGTGGCGCCACGTAGCGCTGACTATCGGTTCCGTCGAGACGCACACCGGTTAACTGGGAGTAAAGCACACGTGCCTGCTCATCTGGGAGCAGCTCCGCCATCAATTCAGAAACCGTCATACGTCCCCAGCCAATCAATCTTTCCAGGCTCGGCGCCAAAGGTGTGTGCGGCTCATAGGTACGGAAGTACTTCGCGGCCTGCTCCAGCAACCCAAGTGCGTCCTCTCGCGAGGACACAGGCCCTGCGGGCACTGAGAGTCTGTTGTCAGCCACCCCAGTCTCGACGGGCATATCAGACCCAGTTTCACTGGATGGAGCATCATTCTGCGCGACCGCTTCGGACTGTGCGATGGATTGCAGCTGGATTTTGTAAATAAAGCGTGCAGTGCGCAATACCTCATCCAACAGAGAGGAAATATTTGTTGACGGTGGTGCCTCGTGCCCACACCGCGCTCGCAGTGCATTGTTCATATTGCCGAAATGGCTCAGGGCGGTTTCTATTGTTTCAATAAGGTTCTGGGCCCAGTCGTCACTCGCACTGTTCACACACAGGTTGACCGCTTCCAGGCTGTAGCCCAGGGTCTCAATGCGTGCCGTTTTCGCATCCTCATCCGCAATTCTGTCTGCATCCCGCGCCTGCTGGTACTGAAAGAATGAGAATTCACTGCAATCGCCTTCCGGTGTAATAGCGGCGCTGCGAATTGGCATCATCAATGTGCCATCACCACCGTCGCCATTGAGACCGGTCAGTGGTGCCACTTTGGTTTCAATACCGTCTTCGTCCGGCAGCGGGTACAGACCATCCCAAAAATCTTCAAGCAACCGGTCAATCAGCTGAAAGCCATCGCGCAGCCCGCTAAATCCGTGCAAACGGATCAGGGCTTCGGTGTACCAACTGGCAACTTCCAGGTCTTTGCTTTTCTCGATGAGGATTTTTTCTGCGAACCTGGCCACATCGCGCCAGGGCGCCAGCAGATCAGCGTCCGTATCATCGAACATGGCCGAGCGCTCAGCGGCTCTGGCACTATTGCGGGCATCCTTGATGGCATAATAATCTGAGGTTGGTGAACGATCTTCTCGAATATCCTCACCGACAGGCTTATCTGAAGAAACCGGAGCAACAAGTGCCTCTATATTTACTGTATTTGGGAATGCCATGGAAAAGCCCCTTCTATCGACTCAACTCCTTCAAGTAAGGATTCTGGGAAGAGTACACGTTGTAGATATCGAATCAAAGCAAATGGCATCTTCAAACCACGATACTGTAAAAAATGGGCTCAACACAAAAAATTAATCAAAACAATTTTGATATTTTTGCAATAGAAGGTTTTTATAACGTCATCAGCAGGGCATTTACAGATTTTTTGCCTCTTCTGGCGACTTACCCGCTCCCGTCAATACTTTCTCAGCCAACACTATTTGTATAGATTTGATTTTTCCTTTACACAGCCATCTCTGCCCCATCTGGGTTAAGGAGGGTCAGCGCCTTGTAAATACACAGTTTAATCACCCGGTGTGGAACGGACTCCGCCGATCTATACCCGTGAGAAAATCCTGTATCAGCCCACTTTGCTACTGGTAAGCATGGGTATAAAACCCAATACGAGATGACCACCTGCAAATTTTCCAATGCGTTACCACAGCTGACAAATCCGCTTACTGGCAGGTTAAACATACTATTGCTTTATTGCTTTGCCGGCAGTCGGCCCCCGGCTCCCAACATGGCGCAATAGGATTCCGGAGTGGGCAGCGACGGGCACAGCAGGCTGGTGGGCTCCAAGTGTTGAGATCCCTCACACCACCAAAGGCTATAGCAGGAAAAATGCCGGCGGCAGAGTTGCCCGAGCAAGCCCCCATAGCTACTCTCAACACCACCCACATCGCCGCTGGCAATATAGACATCGGACTGCATACCCGGCCCACTGGCCACACCGATACCTTCCGGGGCAGAGACAAACGCCGCAAACAACTGGTCGGCGTGCAAGCGGTTTTGCAGGGCACTGATCGCCAGCTCGGAGAGACTCTGATACCACTGTTTGGCGGCCGACATAAACGCAAAAGCATCCACTGTTGGCGGCAGCGCCGTGGCAATGGTTAAGGGAAAGTAGCGACCTACACTGTCCACGCTGGGTACCAGGATGCCCGCCCAGGGACTTTCATCGATCACCCCTTTGCCGTGCGCGAAGTGCCAGATTGGACTCGTCAGGTAATAATCCAGCCACTGCTCCCCCATGATTTCACAGGAACCGCGTACAGCGCTTTGTAACCATTCATCCCACACCTTGACAAAACTGCCGGGCAACTGGCGCTGGATAAAGTCGCCGTGTCCAGGCAGTTTGCCAAAGAGTCCGATACCGCTCACAGGGCCTCCGGACATCGATAACCGCGCAGCAGGTTGCGATCAAACGGGTTGTTGACATTGGAGGCAATCAGCCTGAACTGCGCCTTACGACCGTCTTCAGAAAAAGTTACCAGGCGTTCCGCTTTGCTGCGCCCAACCACCAGATCGGAACTGGCCAACAGGCGGTACCACGCCCAATCCCCCTCAAAGTGTTTTCGATGCACAGTTTCATTCAGGTCTTCAAAAATAATCCTGACCCTGTTGCTTTCCCCGCCGCGCCAGGTGAGCTTCTTACTGGTCTTGGGTCCGTGGGAGTAGGGAACGCGCTGATCCCCCAGCTCCAGTTCAAACAGGCGCACACTGGAATCCAGCTTGGTGGGCTCGATGCGGAATGCATAGGATGCGGTTTCACCCCCGGCAAAAAGCGTCCTGCGGATGCGCTCCGCCCGCCGCAGTTGCGACAACGCCTCCCGGGACAGGCCCATACCCTGACCCTCGACAGACTTAATCCGCCAGTTTCTGGTATCGACAAACGGCTTCAAATACTCGTTCACAAACGTCTGCTCAATGCCGCCTGGCTTAAAGAACTGGTTAAACTCCATCACCGGCACTTCCCGGTCGCGATCACCACTCAGTGGGTAGCGTCCGGCCAAGCTGTTGGCATAACTGAGATAGACCCGTTCATTCCACACTTGGTTGAGATGAGCCTTGGCCTTCGCCATCACCAGTCCCCAGGTGCTGTTGGCGATATCGGTCAGCCACTGGTCGAATGGCGCCGGGGCACTGGCGGCCTTAATTCTGAGCTGCTTGATGGCATCGCCACCTCCACCAAAGCGCGCCTTGGCCCGTGCAAATGCGGCCTCATCAGCATCGGGTGCGCTGTCAATCTCGGTCAGATATTCCTGAATTTGATGAATGGCCAGCAGGTATTCCTGAACCCTGGCCGTCCGCCCCTTCTCACTCTGGGTAATGCGCTGAACTTCCTCAAAGTGCAAATCGACGATATTGGGTTTGTACTGATCCCGCAAAGCACCCGCCGCACTGTCAAGTGCGGCCCCACCTACCTTGCGGGTGGTACTGGAGACCGGTAGAGCGACCCCGGAGGCGTCTACGGACAACTCCGGGCGCGGTGTCAGGCGCGTGTTGTCCGAGGTAATTTCCGCAACCGCAAGCAGCGGCGAATAAATCGGGTCGGACAGATTTGACAGCACTTCCAGTGCCTGGGAAGTACTCTCGAATTGCCGAATGTTGAATCCGCCCAGAAATGCCTGCCAGCGCTGCAGGTATTCCCCCAGATAGATACGCTTTACCTCCTCGCCGAGCTTTTCCCGGTCGGCCTCAGTAAAGTCCTCCCCACTGAGATCACCACCGTAAATCCAACGCTCTTTCGCCATATTGGTCATCAGCGGGGAATCCGCATCGAATTCCAGCTCCTTGTACCCCGCTTTGGTGTAGAGGAAAGGAATACGAAACCGGGAATCGTTTGCATTCATCCCGAAGAGCTGCTGGGTATCGCCGCCAATTTCCTGGTAAAGATCCACCGAGACCTGCCCCAGGTCAGTATTTTGCAACTGGGCAAACAACCGTTGGGGTACGGGTATGCGTCGCAGCTGTTGGCGTGCGCGGGCTACGACCCGTGTGTTTTGCTCCACGCTGGTGGGAACAGGCTGCGCCAGCAATTGATCCAGATGGTAGCGCAGATGCTCCTGTTCCCGGGCCTTCCCCGGCAACAGGTGCTCCCAGCGCGCCGCGTAATAGCTCTCTATGGTGCCAATATCCATCCTGTCGGCATTAAAGAACATCAAGTAAGTCCTGAGGGTATTCCCCAGCGCTGGGTCATCGCTGCCAAGGCGGCTCAGGTCGCTCTCAATATCCCGCAACAACGCCGGCAAAAAAACACCTTCGAGTTTGCCCCGGTAGAGATTGTCCACCCCCTTTTCAATCCGCTTGTCATAGAGCCCCAGGTTGCCAATCCAGGGGTGTTCATCTCGATCGTACACCGCGCCGGCCTGCCGCAATGGCTCCAGCATGTTGAGTGTCTTTACCGATGACGGCCTTGTATCCTTCAGTGCACCTTCTGCCTGCTGGTAAGCGGCAAGGTGATCGCTCACTTCCCCCATGGACAGTTTGTTCTGGGCGAGACTGCCGCTCCAGAGAAATACGGCTCCGACAAAAACCGTTGCCAAAGAAGCATAGACGCCCCTGCGCAGCCATTGGGTGGCCGTTTCGATCTTGCGGTTGACGCCGACCAGTTCCGCCTCGGGAAACACAACGTCTTTCAGCAACCGGTGCAAAAAGAAGCTTTTTCCAACCCCCTGGTGTCTGGGCCCGACATTGCGCTCCAGGCCAAAGTCCGCTGTTACCGAGGCCATCATACGGTCAACCGGGCTGCCTTCCTGGGTGCCGCTGGTAAAGTATACCCCCCGCACCATAGGCACAGTCTCATAGCGGTTGGACCCGAAAGCCTGTTTAACAAATTCGGTGAGCACGCCGGACAGGTTCTCTATCCGCGCGGGAAAGCCTTGAAGCAATGCACGCTTCTCAATATTGCGCTCCTGGTGTACCCGCCACAGGACGCGCTGGTTGAGCCGCTCAATCAACCGATCAAACTCCGACTTGAAATTATCCAGTGGGGCACCGGCAGCGGCATCGACCTCACGCGGGAAACTGAGGCCCCACACCTGCTCGCGTTCAGCCTGGGAGAGGTTGTCAAAAAATTCACTGAACCCTGCGACCAGGTCACACTTGGTAAAGGTGAGATAAATGGGAAAGCGGATTCCCAGTTCCCGCTGCAGCTCATTCACCCGCTGGCGGATGGTTTTCGCCTGGTGCTGCCGCTGCTCTTCAGTTTGCACCATCAGGTCCTGCAGGCTAATTGCGACCAGGGCGCCATTGATCGGGCGGCGGCGGCGGTAGCGCTTCAGCAACCCCAGGAACGCCTTCCAGGCAGTGTTGTCATACACCCGGTGGCTGTCCTGGCTGGTGTAGCGGCCCGCTGTATCGATCAATACCGCATCATTGGTAAACCACCAGTCACAGTTGCGCGTACCACCGACACCGCCGAGGGCTCCCTTGCCGTGGCTCTGGGCGAGGGGAAATTCCAACCCGGAATTGACCAGTGCCGTGGTCTTGCCACAACCGGGAGGGCCGAGAATGACATACCAGGGCAGTTGATAAAGGGATACCTTGCCCTTTCCCGACTTGAAGCGGGCATTGCGCAAGACATCCATAGCCTCGCGAAAGCGCCCGGAAAGCGCATCGAGTTCCTCGCGGGAATGGGCTTCATCGGGATCCTGTGCCGCTTCCTGGGATGCCTCTATGCCCTGAATCAGCGCCTGGTTCTGGCGCCGCTCCACCAGCCACTGACTCAGGTTCCAGACCAACCAGAGTACAAAAATAAAAACGATGATAATGATGCGGATAGTGGGGGGGAGCGTGGCATTGTCACTACCAAATTTGATGTAGTTCGCCCCAAACCAAATCAGCAAGGACAGGGCCAAAAGGCCTATCAGCCCGACCACCCATTTGTTGGTAAAAAAGTCGCGCAAGCGTTTCATGAAAAACTCCATCTCCCGGGGCCCTGCCGGCACCGGCTCTGTACGGTCCGAGTGTTACCCTTCCCCTGGCGGGAGCGCTCTCTCACTGTCTGTGAGATCCGCCACGCGATCCACAACCGGTGTTGTCGTTTCGTACAACCACCAGCGATAACCACTGTAAGTGGCAACCAAGAGACCGACGGCGACACTCATGATGACCCACAGCGGTACAAAGTGGATCAGGCGTGACTTGCGCTCGACACAGCCCTGCCAGCGCGGTGACAGGTCGCGCTCCATGGCCGGCCTGTGCTGTTCAATGGTGCGGTAAAGCTCGTCCCTGATCTGTTCAATCTGTTCGTGCCCGCGCTGCACCAGGCGATACTTGCCCTGAAAGCCCAGGCTCAGGCACAGATAGAAAAGCTCCAGTAACTCCAGGTGAGAGGCCGGGGTTTCGAGCATGCGCTGCAAAATGGCGAAGCACTTCTCACCGCCAAAAGTCTCTTTGTGGAACAAGCTCAGCAGCGAGTGCTGGCTCCAGCCGCTGGCCGTTCCCCAGGGGGTGGTCAACACCATTTCATCCACCACAGTACAGAGTAAGTAACGCGCAGTGAGAACGCTCTCCGGAGTTAGCGCCAGTTGCTTGGCCTCGCGTTCAAATGCCTGAATTTCCCGGGTCAGGCGTTTGTGCAGGTCCGGTACATTGGCGTGGTTCATGGTAGTGCGCAGTTTGATAATCACTCCCAGCAGCTTGGAGGCCGCAGACACCAGGGGGTTCAGGCTGTTGCGCACCTGTCTGTCTGCAGCGCTACCCGGATCGGCAAACAACTGTTGCGGGATCGGGTCCGGCTGCACCGGGGCAGCGGCACCCGGAGTTGGTATCATCACTGTCCTGTCGCCGCCATCGGGTGCCGGCGGGGGCGTGAAGCTTTCTTTGCTCATGTCAATGATTCCTGATGGCCCAAAGCTCCATGGACAGCCCCGGAAATTCCGCGCCGAGATGTACGGCAAAACCGCCGGATCTCAACATGGCCTGCCACATTTCGCCGCTGCGCTCCATTTCGAAGTAGGTGAATCCGGCGTGATAGGGAATTTGGCGGGGCGCCACCGGGAGTGGGCGCAGGGACAGTCCCGGCAGCTGTGCTGAGATCAACTCGCGAATGGCCTCCACTGGGGCCACCTTGGCCTGGGTGGGGAAGCGGCTGCGCAACAGGTCACCCGGCATATCCGCTTTCGCAGCCATGACAAAGCTGGCCGATTTGAGCATCGAGGGATCGGTCACCGGTGCCACATAGATGCCAAACTTCCTCTGCACCAGTTCCATGGGAATAGCGGTCTGTTCCAGGACAGTGGACAGGGATTGGCGCAGGGCGGAAAACAGCCCGGCAAAACTCAGTTGCAGATTTTCATGGGCATAACCGGGAATCTCCGCTGGGCGTTTGTTTGACGAGGTGAACGTCGACAACTCTCCAGCCAGTTGCAGCAATTCCAAAAACAGACTGTGGGGGTGCAGGCGCGGCTGTGCGGTAATCTGTTTCAGCATGGGCTCAAAACGATTGATAACCTGCAGCAACAGGTAGTCGGCAATCTCCGCCGATCCACTTCTGCCGCTGTCACACAAACGGTGCCCCAGCGCGGTACCGCGATGATCCAGCAGCCCCTTGACCTCTTCGATATAGGCTTTGATCACCGGCGAAGTCTCGGCATTCAGCAGTGGTGGAATATAATCTGTATCCAACTCCAGCGGTTTTTCCGGCTGGCACTCACGTATCCGGGCAATACCGATCGCGGCGTAACCGCTCAGGTCATCGCTCTCCAACTTTAGGCAGACACGTAGCTTGCCCACCTGGATACGGGCGGATTCACCGGAAGCAGTAGCGCTGTTGCGCACATCAAAATTGGCCGCCTGGTAGCGGGCCTGGGGAAAGTCCTCCTGATCCCTGATGGACTCCTGGCTGCCGGGGCGCTTCAGAGGTATACATAAATAGGCGACTTCATCGCGGGTATGCACAGGCACATCCAGCACATCCGGCAGGTGCTCATTTTCCGGCGCCAGGATTGGCGTGCCGTCTGGGAAAATCGCCCGCAGGCGGGATACGGAGACCTTGCCCATGGAAAGCGGTTCGCTGTCAATCGCCAGCTCAACCACACCCCAGGTGTAGGGGCCCAGGGAAGCGGTGCGCGCTTCGACCAGCTGTTCGAGATAGCGATCCTGCTGCTGGAAGTGCTGGGGGCGTAAAAACATACCCTCACTCCAGATCACCTTGTTGTTTGCCGACATAAGTCTTCCTTGTAACGCCCGAGCCAAATGGACCAGTGCTGGAAATAAAACCTGCCCGTGCTTTGCGCAGCGCGCTATTTAGAATTTTCCATTTCCCGGAGGCGCTTTTTCATCGACTCATAGTCCTCACTGGAAATGGTTATCGTTTTGTCCTGGGCCTCACTAGCGCGCCTTCGCGACAGGGCGGATGCTTTGTCGCGACGACGTTTGGCAATCTCGTCGGGGGTGCCGATGCGAGTATCGGCCAGGGATATCTGGTACGCATTTTTTTTGTGATCAATGATCGGCAGCACCATCAGGGCATCGGCTCTCTGATACTGCACAAACTCGGCCAGAAGGCCGATATATTTCACCTCCGGGTCCAGTGCCAATGCTTCCACGCGCTGTTCACCGGGAGCGAACTCCTTCAGGATCACGGTATCCAGCAGGTCCTTGCCCAGACGGGATTCAGCATTTTCGTACAGATTCAGGAATTCCTCCCGTGCAAACTGACGATCGTCCGCCAACATAAAAATGCGCACTACAACGGGGGACGCGCGCCCATCGCCATCGGGATTGACGTCCTCTCGGACATCCATCGACAGCTCGATACTGGTGTCCAGGTTCAAGGTACGCCTGGTAGTCTGGCAGGCTGCCAGGGAGACCAGCAAAAAGCCAAGCAGAGTGATACGGAACCAATTATTTTTCGACACGACCAACTCCTTTTCCTCGATCAATATATTCATTTTGCAGCTGTCTGGCATTCTTTAACTCTGACAGTTGATTTTCATACGTCACAGCAAATTCATCACCGAACAGCTTGCGGTAACAAGCCTCGGGGTCGCCAACCAGTTCGCGGTACAGTGCGTCAAAGCCCTGCCACTTTTTCGCATTTTTATTGCCGAAGACCCCGGAAATATCACCCAGGCGCCGCTCGATATTTTCAGGGTTGAAGTAGCTGAGCATTGCACTGTAGCCCGCGCGCATGCCGGCGAGCACCGCCACCTGGTGATCGGAAAGATCTTCAAAACTGTCCCGCACTGCCTCTTTTGGCTGCATAAATGCACTGTTGCCCGCAAACATGGCCTCCAGGGCATCTCGCTCGGTTGCGCTGAATTTCAGTGGGTTATTGGCCTCTGTCTGAATCATGGTGCGCTGCACACGCAGCTCATTTTTAATACTGGTGCGCGCGCGCAAGAGGTCTATCAGACGTACGACGGTTTCGCGAACGATCTCGGCCGCCTGCTGATCCGCCTGCTGCTGTTGCACAGGGCTCATATTCAGACCCAACGTTGTCGCCAGAACACTGGCCGCTGATGACTCTGCGGGCGGTGCCTGTAGCGGGTGTGCTGGGGGTTCAACCTGACTCGATTGGCCCGCCATAGGCGGTTGGGTCTGCGATTGCAACGGGGAAGAGGGGTACCCCGAAGCGACAGAATCCGCAGGGCGGGACGGGGGCGCCTGCCCCATACCGAATCCCGGCGCGCCCGCCATCGGTTGGCCCTGTACAGCGGCGAAAGAATCCGCAAACGGATTATCCTGAGGTGACTGCGCAGGGTGCGGCGTCAACTGGGGGGGAGGCTCCTGCGCTCGCGCAGGTGCCATCGGTGGCGACGATGGCGAAAATCCCCGCGGGGCCTGTGGCTGCGGGGGCGGTGGCTGTGACGACACGGGGGATCTTTGATACTGACTGGGTGGCGCTACCTGCGGCTGGGCCGCTGTCTGCGCTTCCACGGGCGGCTCCGGGGCGATATGCACTGCGTGCTGATCCGCCGGCACATGGTCCTGCTCGCTGCCATCCTTCCACCACTCCTCATCGGACCACTGGCCCGAACCGGCCTGGCTGACCGACCCATCCAACGCCCCCAAACCCGGGGCATCCGACGTAGCAAACGCCTGTGGCTGGTCAAAAGCGGCGAGGGGATCCAGCGGGCCGGCATCGGCGCCCAACAGACTGTCACCGGACGGTGTTTGCTGGGCCCCTGGGCCGATATAGCCCCACTCCCCGGACTGGGAGATATCGGCGCCACTACCGGGTTCCAGCCAGTTGTCCAGTTCCCCGGCATCGGTCTGGCTCTGTATCTTCGCTCTGGTGCTGGAACTAAAGGTGGTGCGGTCTGAGGTGTCGAGAAAATCGGCACTGCCAAGGCCCTTGGGCAGATGGCTTTCCACCTGCGGCTGGCGCAGAGCCACCTTGAGGCGGTATTCCCCCATATGGATGATATCCCCCTCTTTCAGGGGCATCTGGTTACCCTTGCCGATCATTTCCTCGGCACCATTGTAAAAGGTACCGTTGGTACTGGTATCCGTCAGGAAATATTGATTCCCACTAAAGGAAATCTGTGCGTGTCTGGAAGAGACAACGCGGTCGGGATCGGGCAGCACCCAGTCGTTGTCTGCCGAGCGGCCCAAGCTCCCACCCGCTTTTGTAAACAGCTTGGTGTGTTTGAGCATATTGGCCCCTGGGGGGTCTGCCAATACAGAGAAAATGAGGTCCATGTCTTCCTGACTCATACTATTGATTTACTTCATTTGCCCGCAAAGCGTTCTGACCAGCGTACGGCATCGCCAAACACGGGGCAGCTTTGCCGGTCATATCACCAAAACCGGGCCTTGCGCCTTGCAAAACCCGCCGGTCCTCCAGATCCATCGCACAGACAGTTTCAGTCCCAGGGACCCTTCAGGGCCCCGCCGGCGAGGGAGCGCAACCTGGGAAGAATAATCTGGTCCCGCCCCTGCACAGAACGAAGGGTACTGAGCCCCGCCTGCATAAACTGCGTGGCACCGCTATCGGTCAGCAGTGCTTCGGCACAGGGAGTCACCCACTGTCCCTGGGGCAGTTTGCGCAGGTGCAACGGCAGGTCCTCATAACTGGCGGATACCGGTACCTGCAATTTTCCGTTCGCGGAAACTGCCTGGCAAATCGCCAGTGCGAGCAGGTAGGCACTGTTGCCCCACAGATAATACTGGTGCCCCTGCTCTGCTGTCAGTTCTTCAAAGTCGAACTGCTCGGTGGTGGCCGCCCCACTGCCAAACGGGAGGCGCAGCATAAACCTGGGTGCGGCCAAGGCGACGTATTCGCTCGCTGAATATTCCCGTACGGCCTGCCAGCTCTCGGCAAAGCGCTCACTCATGGGGTAATACCAATCGTCGGGATCGACAGAACCAGCTAGATTGGGGCAGCCGGCCAGCTTCGTATCACCGCCCAGCAGCAGGGCGCTGCCCGCCGCCTCCGCAATGGTGGAGAGATCAATCAGCAAATGCAGATCGCGCTCCTCATCGGTGATATAGAAGTCACCGAGGACCAGATTGTAGGGCCGGTTGCCCGAAACCGTTTCACGCTCCACCAGCAGTTTAAAGATCTGGGATTGCTCCAGATTACTTTCCGCACCGGCAAAATCTGAAAGCAACTCCTCTTTACTGACATCGATCAAATAGAATTGCAGTTTCCTGTGCTCATCGCAACGCCGCAACAAAAACTGCAGGCTGTACCAGCTCGCTTCCAACTGGCGGAAGTCACTGTGGTGCATGATCTTACGCATCGCATCGGAGGTCGCCTCGGCAAGAGCGTTCAAATATTCGCCCTGGTGGGGATGGGTATTCTTCTGCACATAAGGGGCGACAATATCCCGGATCAACCGCTCAACCTGAAACGTACTGCTGCACTCTTTGGCCCGGTGCTTGCGGTCCGCAGCGAGCATTGTATCGAGGATGGACCGGTCGGCAGAAGTCGCGGTTTGGGGGGGAGCCTCGCGTAGCTCCGGCTTCCACTGCCGGATGTCCTCGGCGGCCTGCCGGAACTGCTGCGGATCCCGCAGCCGGCGTTCTAGTTCAATGAATTTTTTAAACAGCGGCAGGCGAGTGAAAAGGTAATCCGGGTGTAAATCGTCAAAACAGGACAGCGGCAGAGGCCCTTCTGTCACCGGCAGCTGCAGGCGCACCCCAAGGTCGGCAAAAACCCCTTCGAAAGTATCCCGATTTAGCAGATAGACCCTGCGCTGAGCGATACTGCCCGGCTCACACTGGCGGCGGCTGGCGCGCCCGCTGAAGTCTCCAAGGATCGCAACCTTCAGGATATCAGGGCCTGTCGCTATCATTGCTTTTTACCATCGCCTGAAATAGGAAAGTCTGTTCGGGTAATTTTTCTCACGCTCTACTATCCGTTAGTAAACTATCCATTGCCGTTTTATCGATAGCTTCCTGAGCACATCATGCGTTTTTATCTAATGGGTTTCTACTGATTCTTTTTCGATTTTTTTTGACTTTTTCGGTCGTCCTCGCCTGAGTGGACGAACCCGTTGATTGGCAATCTGCTCGATTTTGTCCTTGAAGGCATCCCCACCCAATACCTGCCCCAGTTTGATGGTTTCGGCAATGTAATCGAGCAGCCTGCGGTCAAAGCTGTAACGAAACAGTTTTCTGTAAGCCTGCGCGCGTTCCTGGGCGTTTTCTCCCAGGGCGAGGTAGAGGTGATGATCACAAATCAGATTATCGTGCTTTGTGTTTACGTGATAGTTGAAGCTTGACCACGGGTAACTTGCCAGGGAATCCGCCAGTCCCAGATATAGCGGCCGCAGTTCAACATATCGATAACAGGTGAGCAGGTAGCCCTCCGAATCGATCAGGCTGGATTTATAGCGGCCTCGCCAGAGGGTGCCGGAGCGCTTGTAGCGATGATTGACAAACTGCACGTAGCGTCGCCCCAGAGACTGCATCACAGAGGAAATGCCATCCGGAATCCTCGGCGTGGCAATGATCTGGACCATGTTCGGTAGCAAAACGTATGCGTGCACATCCACACTGTATTGGTCCGCAGCATTCCGCAAACTAATCAAATAATATTGATAATCTTCCTCATCAAAAAAACAGGGCAGGTTATTGTGTCCCACCTGTACTATATGCTGGGGAATATCTCTCAGATTGAGTCTGGGCAAACGGGGCATTTTGCCAACGTGTCCTTCATTTAACAGGCGCGGTGCCTTTAATAATGATAAATAGGGGTTTTATTATCGCAAACTCTGAGAAAAAAATTCAAACTTGAGCTGCGGGCAAGTTAACATTACCGACGGTTATGGGTTGTATCATGTTACGCTGCATTTTATTGCGTTTTAATAGAGGGGAATTGCACCAGACATGGATCAGATAAGTCTGGCAGTCAACGGGCGTACCGACATTGGTCAAGTACGCGAGGAAAATGAAGACAGTATTCGCTGGTATGCCTGCGCGGATAAACCCTTCGCCTATATCGTGGTGGCCGATGGTATGGGTGGCTATACAGGGGGTGCCACGGCCAGCAAGCTGGCGGCGGAAACCATTCAGACCCATCTCGACAACCTGCTCAAAAACACCTTTATTACCTGTAGCCCGGAGCAGCAGCAATTGATTTTGCGCGCAACCCTGATCGATGCCATCAACAGTGCCAATACCGCGCTGCTCAATACCAAAACCCGCAGCCCACAACTTGCCAATATGGGTACGACCCTGGTTGTGGCTGTTATGTGGCACGATTTTCTTATCGTCGCACACATTGGCGATTCCCGCGCGTACCTTTGGAACAATTACGGCTTACAGCGCCTTACGCGGGATCACAGTGTGGTGCAAGAAATGCTCGACAGCGGCCAAATCAGCCCTGGGCAGGCCAAACAATCCGGGGTGCGCAATCACATTACCCGGGCACTGGGCGTATCCGCGAGCGTGGAAGCGGAAATTAACAGCTGGAAACTCACAGAAAATGCGCTCTTGCTGCTGTGCAGTGACGGACTCACAGAATACCTGGACGACCACACGATTGAGCGTGTATTGGCGACGCATCGCCCCGCGCTGGAGTGCGTTTACCGGTTTATCGACGATGCCAACAAACTCGGGGGCCGGGACAATATCAGCGCCGGCATCCTCGAATACGCCTCCCGGCCCTTGCCGCAAATGCGTACAGAGGAACAGAGTGTAACCCAAAGGCCCAGGTCACTGGATGTGACTGTGCGTAAATCGCAACGCTAACCTATTTTCCGGAAGCTGAAGAATGACACCGGAACATCCCGCCCAACTCGTACCCGACCTGCTCAAGACCCTAAACCCACCACCTGTCACTTTTTCACAGCAAGACCCGGCTGCCGCCTGCCAGTGGTTGAACGCTATCCGGGGTATATCTGCGAGTCCCGGCCCTGTCGATCGAGAACCACCGCTCTGGCCACAAGCGCCATCGGTAGCGACCAATCAATACACTATTGCGATGGCGCCGGCGGTCGGGCATTTGCCCGGTATTGGTGACGGCCCGGTTCACTTTATCAACACCCCTGGTGTCAACCACCTGGGCACCCCCGTTCCGCCTCTGGGCCAATGCCGGCGGATAGGTGACCGGGTCATTGGCAGCAATGGCGAGGTGGCCTTTGAGCGGATCGATATGGCGATACCGGGTCCGCTGCCCTTTCATTGGAAACGCTACTACCGCACCTCTATTCGTGAGGATTCGGGCATTGGTGCCGGCTGGCGCCATTCCCTGAGCGAACAATTGCTGGTGCAAGACAACCTTGTTGAACTGCAGACCGCCGAGGGGCGCAGGATCCGCTTCCAACAGCCCGCAGTAGGCCATGGTTGCTACAACCGGTTCGAACGCCTGCTGCTATCGCGCCAAAGCCTGCACAGCTATTGCCTCACTGCATTTGACCAAGCCCACAAGATTTTTCGTGCAGATGGTGTCAACAAAACACTGCCGCTCAGCGAGATTCGCGATCTGTGCGGCAACACCCTGACCATTGACTACAGCGCAGGACTGCCCAGAAAGATCGTGAGTTCCTGGGGACGGGTGGTGGAATTTCAGGTTCATGGCGGCCGGATCGATAAGCTGGTCAATCATCACGCCCCGGAAGACCAGCGGGACCTCTGTCATTATGCCTTTCACGGTGAGCTTCTCACCGAAGCCACTAGTGCCCAAAGCTCAGAGCAGTATCACTATAAAAACCTTGCCCTTATTGAACTGAGTAGCAACCAGTCTGGTACTTGCCAGTTTGAATACGACCACCGCCAGCGCTGTCAAAAAGTGCGCTTCGATACGTCAGAGACCGTATTGCGCTGGCAGCGCAAGCGCAATACTTGTCGGGTGGAGACGCAGGACAGGGACCCGCAGCAGCTCTGCTTTAATGGTTTTGGCCAGCTGACCTGCGAGCGCCAGGGACAGCGCCAACGCAGTTGGCTCTACGATACCTACGGCAACCTGTGCCAGCACATCGACTGTCACGGCCAGCGCACCTTCTTCCGCCACGATGCTTTCGGGCGCTGCACTCGGCGCACCCACAGTGGTATCAGCACCCGCTATCAATACGATCAACAGGGCTTTCCCCAGGCCGCACTGATCGCTGGAGAGCAGGCCTGGCGCTACCAGTTCAGTGCTAGCGGCCGGCCGCTGACCGTGATCGATCCCGAAAAGCAGGCGTGGAAGTTTCTGTATAGCGACCGGGGCCAGCTCTCGCAGATCATCGACCCCGAGAGAGGCAAGGTGGATTTTATCTGGGATGGACAGGGGCAACTGCAAACCGTGCGCTGCGGGGAACAGCAGTGGGGATTCGAGTACGACCACTGGCAGCGGGTGACCGCAATAGTAACAGGCGGCGAAGCCCGTTGCGCGTGGCGCTATGGGGCGGCCGGTGAAGTGCGCGAAGCCCGCCTGGGTCTTCACCACTATACCCTCGACTACGCAAGGCGCGGGTTGCCCTGCGCAATTCACGCCGGCAACAACCAGCGCCTCCATTGGGAGTTCGACAGTGCCGGGCGGGCGTGTCAGATCCATTTTGCCGATGGCAACAGCTGGGAACTGCTGCGCACGCCCCACGGCCAGCTGGCGCAGCTACGGACCTCCAATGGCGACTACTGTTGGCGATACGATGCGCTCGGGCAACTGGTCTGCCACCAGGCACCGGGCGGTCGCCAGTTGCGCTGGCACTACGACGTCGACGGCACTTTGCGCGAGTACTGCGACAACGATTGTCACTGGTATTTTCTCTACAACGAGCGCGGAGCTGTTACCGGGATTCGCAACAACAACGGCCAGAGCAGTGCGTTTCACTACGACACCCAACTGAGACTGATCCAGGCCAACAATCTGCACGCCTCGGTTCGCTTCCGGTACGATCAGCGCGGCCGGGTGATCGCCGAAAATCACAACAGCAGCGACGTCCGCGACTTCAGCCTGAAATATCAGTACGATTCCCGTGGCTGGCTACGCAGCGCCAGCTCGGATGATCTCGACCTCATCTACACCTTCGCACCCTGCGGATCCCTGTATAGCATCGACGCCAATGGAGCGCCCATACTACGCACCGAGGCAGAGGGCCGGGATACCCTTTTGGTGCAGGGGGAGGTGCGCAGTATTCACAGGTATCAGTACGGACATTTGTCCGCTCTGGAGAGCGGCGGGACCCCGGCCTGGAAATTCGAACAACCGCCCCCTTTACCACTCACCGCCTCTGTTCGCCATACGGGGTCTGCCCGGGTGGAAATAGACCGGGACAAACGCGGCAATGTCATCGGCGTGCGGGACATGCCCGCGCGCAGGAATTTCCGCTATCACTACGACGGCTGGGGACTGATGGGCACTGCAGAATGCGCTGAGTTCAAAACCTACTTCCGTTACGATCCCTTCGGCCGGCGTCTGAGTAAAACCTGTACACATCGCAAATCCACGCACCAGCGACGGGTGATTACCCGTTGGAGTGGCCTGGGGATCTGGGCGGAAACCCTGCAGATAGATGGAAAATCCCGCAGTCCCGGTCACTGGATACACCACCCTCTGACCCGCACCGTTCTGTGCCACTGGAAATCCGCTGGCAGCGAGCACTACCTGAACAGTCCCGATGGTAAGCCCCTGGCCATCTGCGATGCAAAAGGGGCAGTGCGTTGGCTTCAGGATCCCGGCAAAAGGGAAAATACCGGTAGCAGCAATCGACAGCAACCCGACTCCTGGCGCGGTATCAACCTGATTGCCGATACCGAGACCGGCCTGTGGTATCACCCCCTGGGATACTGGCACCCGGGGTTGCGGATCTGGCTTAACGGACCTGGGGTTTTTACACGCTGCACTGCCGACACTGCAGTGGGCGGGCTCCGAGACGGGTCGATCACTACTTGACGCCGGGTCCAAAGACAACCGGCGGTGCTTACGCCATCCTCCTGCCCAACCTCTACACTCTGATAATCAGGTCAATCGTGCGGCTGAACCATGAAAGCCACGCCCGATTTTGAAATTGGCGATATTCCGGTGTCCAGAGGGGAGTCCCGCCGCATCGACCTGCCCGTTGTCAGCCTGTATACAAACACCGAGATGGCCATTCCCGTCCATGTACAGCGCGGCAAAAGGGACGGCCCGGTCCTCTTTGTCTGCGCTGCGGTGCACGGGGATGAGTTAAACGGCATTGAGGTGATCAGCCGCCTGATCCGCAGGCGCGCGCTGCAGTCGCTACGCGGTACTTTGATCGCGGTACCGATGGTCAATGTGTATGGCGTACTGCAACACACCCGCTATCTACCCGATCGGCGCGACCTCAACCGCTCCTTTCCCGGATCGACCAAAGGGTCGCTGGCGGCGCGTATGGCCCATGTGTTCCTCAACGAAGTCGTGACCAAATGCGACTATGGCATCGACCTGCACACCGGCGCCGCCCATCGCAGTAACCTGCCACAGATTCGCGCCAACCTGGATGACGTAGCCACCCGCGCTATGGCCAAAGCCTTCGGTGTGCCGGTGCTGCTAAACACCTCCATCCGGGACGGCTCCCTGCGCCAGGCGGCCGCGGACCTTGGGGTAAGGATCCTGCTCTACGAAGCAGGGGAGGCCCTGCGTTTTGACGAGCTCTGTATCCGCGCCGGCGTAAAAGGGGTGATCAATGTCCTGCGGCACCTGCATATGCTGCCGAAAGGACGCAGGAACAACCCCATCGAGCCGTTTGTCGCGCGGCGCAGCGGCTGGCTGAGGGCCGGTGACAGTGGTATTGCCAACTATATGAAGTCCCTGGGAGATCAGGTACACGAGGGGGAGCTGCTGGCAACGATTGCCGACCCTTTCGGCAATGCACTCGACCGGGTCTGCTGCAACGGCGTGGGCATTATTATCGGGCAACAGAATATCCCCCTGGTGCAGGAGGGCGAGGCGATGTACCACATCGCCTATTTCCGCGAGCCGCAGGAAGTGGTGGAAAACCTCGAGCTGCTGCAGGACAGCCTGCTGCCGGATGAAAACTTCTGATCGCACCTTACTGCCGCTGCAGTAATTCAAGCACCTCTTTGCTGGGATAGCCCTTGACCGCAACGCCAGCCCGCGCCTCGAACGCCCGAATGGCCTTGCGGGTAGCGGGGCCGGCCTTGCCATCGATTTCGCCACTGTAAAAGCCCTGCTGATTTAACAGTTTCTGCAGTTCCTCCACCTGGCCGCTTTGCAGGGGGGTAAAGGGGCGATTCCAGTCCTTGACCAACGGGGGAGCGCCACCGATGCGATCGGCAAGCAGGCCGATGGCTATTGCGTAGCGATCGGAGTTGTTATAGCGCTTCAACACAAAGAAGTTTTTGAATACCAGAAAGACCGGGCCCTGGCGGCCATCCGGCAATTTCAGTTCGGCCACCGCCGCCTTACTGGGGAAGGGGTCGCCATTGGCGCGCTTGACACCGAGTTTTTCCCACTCCGCCACAGTGAGTTTGCCCGCCGGCAGTCTACGCTGAGGGATAGTCACTTCATACCCCCAAGGCTTGCCGCGCTGCCAGCCATTGCTCGACAGCAGATTGGCCGCTGTGGCCAGGGCATCGGGCACGGAGTTCCAGATATCGCGCTTGCCATCGCCATCGATATCCACTGCGTAAGCCAAGTAGCTGGTGGGAATAAACTGGGTATGGCCCATGGCACCAGCCCAGGAACCGAGCAGATAGCGGTCTTCGATATCCCCGGCTTGCAGTATCTTCAGGGCAGCGAGCAGCTGCTGGCGACCGAACTTTTTGCGTTTTTGGTCGGCATAGGCGAGGGTCGCTAGGGAGCGGATCACATTGCGCAAGACCTTGTCATTGCCGAGAATACCGCCAAAGCTCGACTCCACCGACCAGATCGCCAGGAGAATATCCGGGTCCACGCCAAAGCGTTTCTCGATTTTGTCGAGCCAGGGCGCTATTTTTTCCTTTTCCTGTTTGCCCCGCTCAATCGCCCTGCGCTGCACCCGGTTATCAAAGTACTGCCATACCGGCGCCTTGAACTCCGGCTGGAAACTGGCCCTGTCCAACACCCACTGGTCCGGCGAGGTAATGCCCTTAAATGCCTGATCGTAAACCTGTGCGGAAATACCATTACTAATGGCTGTCTGGCGAAATTCCCGCACCCATTGCTCGAAAGCCGGGTCGGGCTGATCGGCCGCCTGGGCAACAGTGCAGAAAAGTGCCGCAAAGAGCGCGAGGAGACAGGGCAGCGAAGGGGTTCTGTACGGTTGACGCATTGCGGTACCCTTGATACTGGATTCTGCTCGCTCAAGGGTAGACCGAGTCCCCATGATCTGAAAGGCGGTTTTTACCGGTGACCGGCCACAGGGGCGGTTTGCCGGCAATCGCCGCGGGCGCACGGCATTCAGGGGATCACATAAAACAGCACGGCAAAGAAGTGCAGGATCCCACCGGCCAAAACAAACAGATGCCAGATGGCGTGATGGAAGCGCAGGCTGCGCCACAGGTAGAAAACGATGCCGCCGGTATAACAGAGGCCACCTATCATCAGCAACCAGAGACCACCGGTTTCAAGGCTGCCCGCCAGCGGCTTGATTGCGGCGATCACCACCCACCCCATCAGCGCGCTGAGGGTAATGGAAAGGGCACGAATCCTCTTTAGCGGGGTTAGCTGGATAATCAGTCCCAACAGGGCCAGCCCCCAGATAATCCCGAACAGCCACCAGCCCCAGGGGCCGCGCAGAGTCACCAGGGTAAACGGCGTATAGGTCCCTGCAATCAGCAGGAATATCGAGGAGTGGTCCAGTGTGCGCAATACCGCCTTGGCCCCGATATGGCTCACGGCATGGTACAGGGTCGAGGCGAGAAAGCACAGGATCAGGGTCGAGGCATAGACACTGGCACTGACAATATGCCAGGCATCACCGCGCAGGGCGGCAAAACCGCTCAGAACCCCCAGGCCTGCGATGGCGAGCAGCGCTCCGATACCGTGGGTGACGCTATTGGCAATCTCTTCGGCAAAGCTATAGCGACTGGTAACGGATACGGATCTAGGCATGGATTCACCCGGTCAAATTCAGGTTTCGAGCCCCGTAAAACTGCTCGGCCAACGGCATGGATCAAACCCCATCATCAGTGGCCCCATGGAAAATAGCAAGAACTGCATCAGACCATTGATTCACTTCCCGCTCGCCAAAGCTTACTCACTCGCGTTGTGAATTCCCATTTTACAGAGCGCAGAAGAGGCCCGCACAATGGTTTCATTGCGATCCGGCCCTGTGGAAACTATCTCTACAGGCACTCCCACCAGCGCCTCAATACGGGCGATATAGGCCTTGGCATTAGGCGGCAGATCCGCCTCGCTGCGCACGCCTTTGGTGGTCTCCCCCCAGCCGGGCATGACCTCGTAAACCGGATCCACGCCCTCCCAGCCAGCGGCGTCGAAGGGGACTGCTACGGCTTCACCGGCGCTGTTGCAGTAGCCCACACAGATCTTCACTTCCCCGAGGCCATCGAGCACATCCAGTTTGGTCAGGCACAGGCCCGAAATACTGTTGATACGAATCGCATGGCGCACGGCTACGGCATCGAACCAACCTGTGCGGCGCTCTCGTCCGGTCGTTGCACCAAATTCGTGGCCTTTCTCACCCAGATAGCGGCCGACTTCACAGTCCAGTTCGGTCGGGAAGGGGCCACTGCCAACACGGGTGGTATAGGCTTTGGTGATGCCCAGTACATAATCCAGGTACAGCGGACCAAAACCGGAGCCAGTGGCGGTACCGCCGGCAGTCGTGTTGGAAGAGGTTACAAACGGGTAAGTGCCGTGGTCGATATCCAGCAGTGAGCCCTGGGCGCCTTCGAACAGGATGTGTTCACCCTGCTCACGGGCCTTGTGCAAGCGATCCGCTACATCGGTGATCATCGGCACCAGCTGCTCACGCCAGTGCTTCGCCTTCTCCAGCGTGTCCTCATAACTGACCGGCTCCACGTTGTAATACCGGGTCAGGGCAAAATTGTGATAATCGATAAGCTCCTTGAGTTGGCTGCAGAAGTGATCCCAGTTGCACAGGTCACCCAGGCGCAGGCCACGGCGAGCCACCTTGTCTTCATAGGCCGGGCCAATGCCGCGTTTGGTCGTTCCTATCGCCTTATCGCCGCGGGCTGTCTCACGAGCTGCATCGAGTGCTGCGTGTATAGGCAGGATCAATGGGCAGGCCGGTGACAGGCGCAGACGCGCTCTGACAGGCACACCTTTCTTTTCCAGCGCTTGCATCTCATCCAGCAGTGCTTCGGGAGACAGTACCACGCCGTTGCCAATCAAGCAGGTTACGCTTGGGCGCAGAATACCGGAGGGAATCAGGTGCAGTACGGTTTTCTCACCGTCGATAACCAGGGTGTGACCGGCGTTATGCCCACCTTGAAAGCGCACAACCAGAGAGACTTTCTCTGTTAGCAAATCGACAATCTTGCCCTTGCCTTCATCACCCCACTGGGTTCCCAACACTACCAGGTTCACGCCCATCTGTATCAATCTCTAAACTCAGGTTTTTCTCTAGTTGAAGCTGTAAGCCCCGGCAAAAGTGGCTATCAGGGATTTCTGCCGCACAGTGTGCGGCACCGCTGTGGCCGCTATCCCTTAATCCCGTGGCTTCACCGCCCAGGAGTCCCTGTCGAGCACCAGCTCGCGGTCGCAGCGCGTATGGAGATCGCTGTCTGTGTCACCGCACAGCGCGGCAATCACCACCTCTCCCCGCGCGCGCAGTTCGCCAACGGTGCGCCAAAACCCGGCGGCGTCATCCGACCCATGGACTTGCGGCGCAAGAATAGCTCCGGCGCCCGGTGCCGGGCCATTGCCCAGGGTATTGAGCGCTACCAGGTCGCTACTGAAGCCGGTGGCCGGGCGATTGCGCCCAAAGACCGCACCAATACCGTTATAGCGGCCACCATTGGCAAGCGCCTGGCCGTGCCCCGGTGTATAGGCGGCGAACACCAGCCCGGTTTCATAGTCGTAACCGCGCACTTCACTTAAATCAAAAAACAGTTCCACCGCCGGGTAGCGTCCGTGCAGGGCATCTGCCACCTTGCGCAGGTCAGTCAGCGCGCCCTGCAACGCTGCCGGCGCACCGGCGAGCATTGCGTCAGCCCTCTCCAGGCACTCCACGCCCCCCGCCAACCCGGGCAATACCTGCAACCAGGCGGCCGTCTGTGGGTCGGCAACATTTTCCGCCACCCAACTGCGCACATCGGCGCTCGCTTTGCTCTGTAGCAGGGCGGACAGCGCCTCGCGCTGTGCTTCGTCCAGCCCCCCCGCCTCGGCCAGACTGCGATAGATGGCAACGTGGCCGAGATCCAGGTGAATGCGTTCAACCCCGGCAATCTGCAGGCTCTCCAGCATCAGTGAAATGACCTCGATATCCCCATTCAGGTTGTCGACACCAAACAGTTCTGCACCGACCTGGAACGGGGCGCGGGAACCCATGGCCGTGCGCGGTCGGGTATACAGAACATGGCCGGCGTAACACAGGCGGTTGGCACCGGCGCGCGGAAAACTGTGCGCATCGATACGAGCGGCTTGCGGGGTGATATCGGCGCGGATACCCAAGGTGCGGCCTGAGATCTGGTCGGTAACTTTGAAGGTACTCAGATCCACATCCCGCCCCATCCCAATCAACAGGGACTCGGTGAATTCCAGCATCGGCGGTATCACCAGTTCGTAGCCCCAACAGTGGTAGAGATCCAACAGTCGGCGGCGCAGGGTTTCAACCTGAACGGCATCTGCAGGCAGAATTTCCGCGATGCCATCGGGCAACATCCAGCGATCAGCTTGGGTCATGGTGAAACGGACTTTTCAAAGTTAACAGGATGGCCGGCAGTTGCCACAAAAAAACCGGGCGAGGCCCGGTTTGTGTGATTTTAGCATCAAGTACTGGCGGGAAGGTAGGGTTTTTGGGGCTGTCGGTGCGACAGCCCGGGACTCCCGTAAGAGACGCGCAGACCCGTAGGTAAAGCGCCGATTGGTTTTTCCCGCTTACTCCCCTTTAGGGTTCTTCAGGTAGCGGAAAAATTCACTGTCCGGCTCCACCAACAGCATGTCCGACTTGCTCTTGAAGGACTCCTTGTAAGCCTGCAGGCTGCGGGTAAAGCGGTAGAACTCGGGGTTCTTGTTGTAGGCTGCGGCATAGATAGCGGCCGCTTCCGCATCACCTCCACCGCGCAGCTCCTCGGACTGGCGGTAAGCCTCGGACACAATCACCACCTCCTGGCGGTCTGCATTGGCGCGGATACGCTCGCTGGCTTCCTCACCTTTGGCACGGTGATCCCGCGCTTCCAGCTCCCGGCCGGCGCGCATGCGCTGAAACACCGATTCGGACACCTCCGGCGGTAGGTCGATACGCTTGACGCGCACATCGATAACTTCCACGCCCAAATTCTTCTGCGCCACTAGGTTCAGGTTCTTGGTGATCTCCGACATTAGCTCGTCGCGCTCACCACTCACCACTTCGTGCAGGTCGCGCACACCGAACTGGTTACGCAGGCGGTCATTGATCTGCTCGGACAGCAGGCGCACGGCGTTGCGCTCGTCGCCGCGGGTGGCGATATAGAACTTGCTCACGTCGGAGATACGGTACTTGGCGTACGAATCAACCATCATAAACTTGTTTTCGCTGTTGAGCATACGCACCGGGCTGGAGTCCACCGTCTGGATACGCGCGTCAAACTTGCGCAGCTTCTCCGCAAACGGAAACTTGAAGTAGAGCCCGGGCTCGTAGTAGGAACGCACCAGTTCACCGAAGCGCAGCAGCACCGCCTTTTCCGTTTCCTTCACCACGAAGGCGCTGGAGGAAATCAGCAGTATGCCGAGCAGCACGCCCGCGATAATGGCCAGTGTTCTGTTATTCATTCCATCTCCTCCTAACGCACAGTCTGGCTGCGGCGGCTGTTGGCCGCATCGTTGCGCAACCGCTCAACAACGCGCTGGTAGACCTCCTCGACCACAACCGGCGAGGTGCCTTGGCGTTGCGCCGCCGGCGTCGCGCTTTCCTGGGCCAGCTTGTCCAGCGGCAGGTACATGATGTTGTTGCCACCTTCGACATCCACCATAACCTTGGAAGTACCGGACATCACCTCCTGAAGCGCATCCAGATAGAGGCGCTCGCGGGTGACTTCCGGGGCGCGCTCGTATTCGGCCAGCAGCTTTTCGAAGCGCACCGCTTCACCGCGGGCACTCTCCACCACGCGGGCTTTGTAGCCCTCCGCCTCTTCGATCATACGCTGGGCCTGGCCACGGGCTACCGGGATTACCTGGTTGGCGTAAGCCTGGGCTTCGTTCTGCAAGCGCACCTCGTCCTCGCGAGCCTTGGTGACGTCGTCAAACGCATCCTGCACTTCACGCGGCGCCTGGGCTTCGGTCAGGTTAACCACATCGATAAGAATACCGGTCTGGTAGAGATCCAGATATTCCTGCAGGCGCTGCTGGGTATCCGTAGACACCTGGGTTCGGTTCTGGGAAATCACGCCGTTTAGGGTCAGGGAACCCACCACATGGCGCAGGGCACTGTCGGTGGCCTCCTGCAGGCTCTTGACCGGATCGCGCACACGCAGCACATAGGATTCCGCATCGCCCACCTGCCACTGTACGGTAAGCACCACTTCAACAATATTGGCGTCTTCCGTGAGCATTTGTCCGGTGGTGCGCTCGGTCCGCACCTCGGTCATATTGACCTTGGTGACACTGTCGATCAGCGGCGGGTTCCAGTGCAGACCGGCAGATTCCGTGGTGTGGTATTTGCCCAGGCGCAGCACCACCGCGGCCTCGTTGGCATTGACCTGATAAATCCCCAGGCCCGCGTAAATCAATGCGCCAAGGACAATGATCAACATCCAGGGGAAATTACCAGTACCGGTACCGGGGCTGCCGCCGCCGAACAGGCCACCGAGTTTTTGTTGAATTTTACGGAACAATTCGTCCAGGTCCGGCGGGCCATCGTTCTTGCGATTACCACCACCCCAGGGGTCTTTGTTATTACCACCCGGCTCATTCCAGGCCATCAAGATTACTCCAACTCTGATCATTAACACTTTGACTCCGGCGGATTCTAGCATCACCGCAGGAAAAATATTGCCGCCAGGACTCAGCTGCAGGCAAGTCTGTCGCAATTGCGGTTGTACAACAATACCCACACCTGCTCAGAGGCCATTAGTGTTCCCTCTGCCCGCTGCCCTCACCCGTGTCCACCAGGGGCAGCCAAACAGGGCCATCGTCGCCGGCAGTAAATGGCGCCAGTAGGCGCTGGAAGTCCCTGCGCGGCAGCAGTAGCTGCAGCTCGCAATCACCATTGTCGCGATAGGCCTCGCCCTGAATGGCGTTGATCTGGTACAACTGGGCGCGCAGGCGGGATTGCTGGGGTCTCACCACCAACCGGCCACGCACCATTTGTTCACCCAGGCGCCGGGCGATCGCCTCCACCAACAGTTCGCAACCTTCACCGGTAGCGGCGGATAGCCAAACCGCACGCGGCACACCCCGGTTATCACAATCCATACGTGGGGCAAAATCGGCGAGTAAATCGATTTTGTTATACACAACCAGCTGCGGCAGGTCTGACGCATCAATTTCTCCGAGAACCGCCTGCACCTCTTCCATCAGGTGCAAGCGGTCCTCCGCGGCGGCATCCACAACATGCAGCAGCAGGGTTGCATTGGCAGCTTCCTCCAGCGTGGCTCGAAAAGCTTCTACCAGTTTATGTGGCAAGTGCGAGACAAACCCCACGGTATCTGCCAATACCATGGCGCCGACATTGGGCAATTCAACCCTGCGCATGGTCGGGTCGAGGGTGGCGAACAGCTGATCGCGCACATACACTTCGGCGTCGGTGAGGCGGTTGAACAGGGTGGACTTGCCGGCGTTGGTGTAGCCGACCAGCGACACCGTGGCGACTTCCGCACGGGAACGCGCACGCCGGCCCTGCTCCCGCTGGCGCCGGACTTTTCCAAGACGCTTCTCGATGGCGTCGATACGCGCGCGCAACAGACGGCGGTCGGTTTCCAACTGGGTTTCACCCGGCCCGCGCAGGCCGATACCGCCTTTCTGCCGTTCCAGATGGGTCCAGCCGCGCACAAGCCTGGTGGCCATATGGCGCAGCTGTGCCAGCTCGACTTGTAGCTTGCCCTCATGGGTGCGTGCGCGCTGGGCAAATATGTCCAAAATCAGACCGGTGCGGTCCAGCACCCGGCATTTCAGTTCGCGCTCGATATTGCGCTCCTGGCTGGGGGAAAGGATGTGATCGAAGATCACAAGCTCCGCGCCCTGTTCCTGTACCGCCTGAGCAATCTCCTCCAGCTTGCCACGCCCGACAAAGGTTTTCGGGTCCGGAGTTGCACGCTGCCCAAAGATGAAGCTGACGGGATCTGCTCCCGCAGAGAGGGCCAGTTCCTCAAACTCACGCGGGTCATCGGGACTGTCGATAGCGGAGAGTTCTAGGTGCACCAGCACGGCCAGTTCACCGGATTCCGGTCGATCGAAAAACAATGGGAATTCTCTGTTGCTAAAACGGGTGCCGGCCCGGCTCCCTGACGGGAAGTGGCAGCTGGCGAGGTCGTTGTGCGCTGACTCAACTGCGGGCGCCCCGCTCAAGCGGAGCACAGGTCAATTTAGCGCGCGGACCACTCAGCTGAAGGATTCGTGCTCACCGCTTTCTGCATGACCTTCACCGCCGTGTTGAGCCGCCGGGTTCAGCAGCGGTACGCGCACCGCGCGGGATGGAACCACAGTGGAAATTGCATGCTTGTACACCATTTGGCTGACGGTATTTTTCAGTAACACCACAAACTGATCGAAAGATTCAATTTGTCCCTGGAGCTTGATGCCGTTGACCAAATAGATAGAAACCGGGATACGCTCTTTGCGCAATACGTTGAGGTAAGGGTCTTGTAAGCTATGCCCTTTTGACATCTTTTTTCTCCTTGTCAAAAAGCTGAATTCGGTATGCAGGCCACAATCACACCCGCGAAATGCGCGGATCAAAGAACGACTGAGGTTGAATACGCGTGTAAGTAGTGTAGTAGCGATCCGGAAAAGGCCGGACTCTGTGAAAACTGACTGAATGGGCCTGTCGTTTTTTGGCCCAATCACGTTATGGTTGCTCAGGCGAGAAATTTCAAGGCTTCCGCCACTATTTCCTCCTGCGCGCGCTCCCTGCCCTCGGTATCCTGAGTATACAAAGTCGCCAGCGCCGGCCAGCGTCGCAGCCAGGTCAACTGGCGCTTGGCCAGTTGGCGGGTGGCGGCGATACCCGCGGCAACCATCTCATCGTAACCGCAGTGCCCCTCCAGGTATTGCCACACTTGGCGATAGCCCACCGCACGCATCGCCGGCAGATCCCCGTGCAGGTCGCCGCGCGCGCGCAGCCCCCGCACTTCATCAACCAGCCCTGCCTTGAGCATTCGTTTAAAACGCACTTCGATGCGCTGATGCAACAGCGCCCTGTCCCTCGGCATGATCGCCAACTGGTGCAGCTGGTAGCGCTCCTGCACCCCGCCACCGGTCCGTTCGCAGCGCAGTCGAGACAACGGCACGCCGGTGAGGCGGTAGACTTCCAATCCCCGCTCAATACGCGCCGAGTGATTGGGATGCAATTCTGCCGCCAGTTCCGGGTCGACCCGGACCAGCTCCGCGTGCAGCGCCGGCCAGCCCTCGCGCTCGGCACGCGCCTCGATGTCAGCGCGCACTTGCGTATCGGCCCTGGGCAATGCTGCCAATCCTTGCAAGAGAGCGCGGAAATACAACATAGTTCCGCCAACCAGTAAAGGAATTTTACCGGCTGCACTGATTTCATCCATAGCCAGAAGGGCATCCGCGTAAAAGCGGCCAGCGGAATAGGATTCACTGGGCTCGCAGATATCGATCAGGCAGTGGGGGTAACGGGCCAATTCCTGCGTCGTCGGTTTGGCCGAACCCAGATCCAGGCCGCGGTAGACCAGCGCGGAATCAACACTGATCAGGGCCACCGGTAAACGGTCAGCAATGGCCATGGCCAGATCCGTCTTGCCCGATGC
Source organism: uncultured Microbulbifer sp. (assembly GCF_947489355.1). Lineage (GTDB taxonomy): Bacteria > Pseudomonadota > Gammaproteobacteria > Pseudomonadales > Cellvibrionaceae > Microbulbifer. Next base: position 218,927 of record NZ_CANLDD010000001.1, read on the forward strand.
AGTGGGCCCCATAAGGAATATTGCGCGGGGTTTGTCGCCCGAAGTGCGCTCGGTCAAATCGCCACCTACTTCCAATTCGCGGTTATTGACCGCGCATAAACCACTTGTCCATCTCCGCCAGCTTAACCTGCGTCCAGGTGGGGCGGCCGTGATTGCACTGGCCGCTGCGTTCGGTGTGCTCCATATCCCGCAGCAAGGCGTTCATTTCCGGTACCGTCAAGCGTCGGTTGGCACGCACCGAGCCATGGCAGGCCATGGTGCCAAGAATCTCGTTAATACGCTCACCGATACGCTCACTATCCCCCTGTCCCAGCAAGTCAGAGAGCACATCCCGCACCAGTTGCTCCACCTCGGCACCGTGCAGCATCGTGGGCACCTGGCGCACCAATAAAGTCTCGGGCCCGGCGCGCTGTAGCAAAAAACCGAGGGAGGTAAAGACTTCACTGCGCTCCTCAAAGCAATCTGCCTCGCCCTGGCTCACTGCCAGGCTCACCGGCACCAGCAGCGGCTGTGCCTGGATACCTCCGGCAGTGTGAGCCACCTTCATCTGTTCATAAACGATGCGCTCGTGGGCGGCATGCATATCCACTATGATCATGCCCTGCTCGTTCTGCGCGAGAATATAAATCCCGTGCAATTGGGCAATGGCGAACCCCAACGGCGGTACCCCTTCCCCGGAGGCCGCTTCACCACCCCTAGGCAGTGGCGCCACCGCATCTACGCCAGCGGAACCTTCTGTTAGGGGCTCCGCAACCCCTGCCCCCCCCTGGTAGGGCTGGTGCAGGGTACCGTAGGCATGTATCTGCTGCTGCAGGTTCCCCGGAGATGGCCGATTGCTCAGTGGCATCTTCTGTTGCCCGGCAAATTCCCCGCCCCGGATGCCGGTCGCTTTTCCCATATCCACAGTTTCGGCAACTTCGGCCACCGCGCTCTCTGCAGCTTTTTCCCGCTGTCCTGGGCGCGCATCCGCCAGGGCCCGGTGCAGACTGCCAAACAGGAAATCATGCACCAGGCGACTGTCGCGAAAGCGCACTTCGTGCTTGGTCGGGTGCACATTGACATCCACCGACGCCGGGTCCAGCTCCAGGTAGAGCACAAAGGCGGGATGGCGACCGTGGTGGAGCACATCGGCAAAGGCACGGCGCACCGCATGGCTCACGACCTTGTCGCGAATGGCGCGGCCATTGACATAGAAAAACTGCAGGTCCGCCTGGGACCGGGAGAAGGCCGGCTCGGCCACCCAGCCCCACAGGCGCAGTCCGCTGCGTTCCACCTCGATATGTAGGGCGTTGTGCATAAACGCCGAACCGCAGATCTGGGTTACACGACGCTCCATCTCCACGCGATTACTACCGGCACGCAGGCTGAGAACACCTTTGCCGTTGTGGCGCAGGCTGATGGAGACATCAAAGCGGGACAGCGCCAGGCGCTTGATCGTCTCGTCAATACGGTTGAATTCAGTCTTCTCGGTGCGCAGAAACTTGCGCCGCGCCGGCGTATTGAAAAACAGGTCGCGCGCATCCACGGTGGTGCCGCGCGGATGGGCTGCCGGTGTTAACTGGGCCCGCATTTCGCGACCCTCGGCACTCACCTGCCAGCCCTTGCCATGCTCGTTGCGGCTGCTGGTCAGGGTCAGGCGTGCCACCGAGGAAATACTGGCCAAAGCCTCGCCGCGAAAGCCCAGGGTTGCCACTGCATCCAGGTCTTCCAGCGCATGGATTTTCGAGGTGGCGTGGCGCGCGAGCGCCAGCGCCAGGTCATCCCGGTCAATCCCCTTGCCGTTATCACGCACCTTCATTCGCTTGATGCCGCCCTTCTCTATATCCACATCCAGGCGTGTGGCACCGGCATCGAGACTGTTCTCCAGCAGCTCCTTGATCACCGAAGAAGGCCGCTCCACTACCTCACCAGCGGCGATCTGGTTGGCGAGGCGCGGGGATAGCTGCTGGATGCGATCGTGCATGGATTCTGGCCTGTTGCTGCTGCCTGACCGACCCGGCGAGACATTTAACTCCGGCTGGGCTTTATCCGGAGGGGATATTCAGGGTCTGCCCCACACGAATCACCGAGGTATCGATACCGTTGGCTTTTTTCAACGCAGCCACGGAGACTTTGTAGCGTGCGGCGATACCCGATAGGGTCTCGCCGCGGACAATCACATGTCGCTGCGCCCCTCCACCCCGTTGCGCTGCGAGCCAAGTGTCCGCCGGCGGGTGACTGTTGAAGTGGGCCACTATACCGTCACTGAGTTTTTGTGCCAGCTTGCTTTGGAACCTGGGGTCACGCAGGCGCTTGGCCTCCTGGGGATTGGTGATAAAGCCGGTCTCCACCAAAATAGAGGGGACATCCGGCGAGCGCAGTACGGCAAAGTTGGCCTGCTCCACGCGCTCCTTGTGCAGATGGGCCACCTTGCCCAATTGGTTCAGCACACTGGCGCCAATATTCAGGCTGGCATTCATGGTGGCGGTCATGGACAGGTCCAGCAATACACCGGCAAGGGTATCGTCCTTGTCGCCAAGGCTCAGGCTGCCTGCGCCACCAATCAGGTCCGATTCATTTTCCCGCTGGGCCAGAAAGCGCGCGGTTTCACTGGTGGCACCACGGGTCGATACTGCATACACGCCGGCACCCCGGGCATCCTTGCGGGTGAAGGCGTCCGCATGGATGGAGACAAACAGGTCTGCTCGCATCCTGCGGCTAATATTCACCCGCTCGCGGTGGGGGATATAGTAATCACCGGTGCGTACCAGTTTGGCGCTAAATCCCGGCCTGCCGTTCATCTGCTTATTCAGCTGCCTGGCGATTGCCAGCACCACGTCTTTTTCCCGCAGCCTGCCCGGCCCAAGGGCACCGGGATCCTCACCGCCGTGGCCGGCATCGATGGCGATGACAATATCCCTTTCGCCACCGACCTGCTTCAGGGTCTTCACTGCGTTTTTGACGTTATCGTAAAGGTCGATCACCAGACGGTCGGGCAGTTTATCATGATGACGCAGGGCAAAACTGCGCGGTTTGACCTGGGTTTGCAGGTCCAGTACCACACGCAGGTCTTTGCCATTGTGGCGGGCGTGGCGCACCTGGGCGATTGGAGTGCCCTTTAGATCCAGCCCATCCAGTTCTGCTATCAGCTCGGTATCGGCAATATCCACCACTACCCGGTGCGGGGCACCGAGCGTGAACAGCTTGTGTTCCGCCGGCCCGCTCAAGTCAAAAACCAGGCGTGTGTGATCCGGCGCACGCCACAGGCGCACACCTTTCACTTCCGCCGCCACAGCCGACAGCGCCATTGCCAGCGCGCACACCGGGGCCATCAGCCATCGCCACCTCAATTCCATTAACTACCAACCCTCACGGCTCATCTGATATCTACTGCCCTGTATCCAATTCCTTTCCGTGTTCCCGTCGCAATTTTCCCAGCAAACCCATGACCCGCTCACCCTGTTTGGAGTGAGCGGTTAAATACAGCAGACGGCCGTTATCCCGCACTCCCAGCTCTACCTGCAGGTCCGGCTGCGGCAATACACCGGCACCGCGCTCGGGCCACTCCACCAGAGCCAGGCTGTGTGCGACGAAATAATCCCGCACCCCCATAAATTCCAGCTCCTCGGCATCACCGAGCCGGTAGAGGTCGAAATGATAGATACGCTGGGCGCCCAGCTCATAGGGCTCGACCAGGGTATAGGTGGGGCTTTTCACCGCACCGTTATGGCCAAATGCACGCAGCACACCCCGGCAAAAGGTGGTTTTACCGGCACCCAGCTGGCCGTTCAGGTACAGGGTCAACCCCTGCTGCAAACCACTGGCAAGGCAGGCGCGACCCAATACTTCACCGCCGGCCACCGTTGCCGCCTCGTCCGCCAGATGCAATTTCAGTTCACCCACAATCAATCCACCAGCCGGCGAATCCAGGGCAACAAATCCGTGGCGAGCAAACCGCGCTGGCCATCCGCGGCGGCGCGATTACCCGCTTCACCGTGCAGCCACACCGCCAGGCGCGCCGCTTCCACAAGCGGCAGATGCTGACCGATCAGCGCCGCAACAATGCCGGTGAGCAGGTCGCCCATGCCGCCGGAGGCCATTCCTGGGTTACCGCTGTTGATCAGGTCAACACCACCGTCGTGGGCAATCAGCGTACCAGCCCCTTTCAGTATCACCACGCCACTGAATTTCTGCTGAACAGCCACTGCCGCCGCACGGGGATCGGCACACACTTCGGCGGTATCGCAGCCGAGCAGACGCGCAGCCTCCCCCACATGGGGGGTCAGCACCCAGTCGCCCCGCTTGACCCCGGCCAGCACCCGCCCCTGCGCGAGAATATTCAGGGCATCGGCATCCACCACCAGCGGACTGCCTATACGACCAACACGTGCCAGCAGCTGCTCACTCCAAGGCGAGCGTCCAAGCCCCGGCCCCACCGCTATCACGTCGGGGCCTGTGAGCAGCGGCTCCAGTTCCTGTCCAGAAACCACCGGGTGCGCCATCACCTCTGGGCAGCGGGTCAGTGCCGCACCCAGGTGCCCGGGGCGCGTTGCAAGGGAGATCAGGCCAGCACCGGCGCGTGCCGAAGACTGTGCCGCCATTAACGCCGCGCCGCCAAAACCGCTGTCACCACCCACAATCAGAATATGACCGAACTGGTTTTTGAAGCTGTCGGCAGGGCGCGGCGGTAAGCGTTTGATACTGGCACTCCCATAGCGTTGCACCAGTGGTCGCACTGCGTCGTATGCCGGCTCTGGCACGCCGAGCCCCGCAAAGATCACCTCACCGCAAAGCGCCGGTCCGCGGCCACAATAAAGACCCAGCTTGCGGCCAATAAAAGTGACCGTCATCTCTGCACACACCGCCTGTTCTGCACTGCCGGTATCGGCGTCGAGCCCCGAGGGGATATCCACGGCGAGCACCGGCCCCCTGCTCTTGCACATACGCTCTATGGCGTGCGCTACCGGGGGCCGCAGTACACCGCTAAAGCCGGTGCCGAGCAGGGCGTCCACAATCAGGGTATCGCCATCGGCACTGTCCATCTGGGTGAGAGCGGTCACTATCCGCACGCCCTCGCGACAGGCGTAGTCATGGGCTTCTCGGGCATCGCCGCCAAGGCGCTCGGGGTTGGTGCAGGCAAAAACGGTGACAGGAATATTCTTCTGCGCGGCCAGTGCCGCAATGACATAGCCATCGCCACCATTGTTGCCACCACCACAGTAGACCTGTATGCGACCGATATCCGGCCAGCGTGCCAGCAAATGGGTAAACGCAGCGCGTCCGGCGCGCTTCATCAACTGGATGGAGGGGATCCCCAGTGCAGCCATCGCCTGTCGGTCGAGCTCCCGAACCGATTCGGCACTGTAAAGAGGTTGAGGCGTGTCCATGCGACTCCCGCAATGTGGTCAAGATTTAATCTGTGGCAAAATAGGCGATTACATCGCCGTCACTCGCCCTGACAGCAAAGTATACCGTCCCGGCCAGGCGGTGTGCTTGCACGAGATATCGAGCCACTTTAATTTATGACCGAATCACTGCTCCTTGAACTTGCCAACCTGATCAAACACTGGGGGCGGGAGTTGGGTTTTCAGCAAATTGGCATCACCGATTGCCAGCTTGAGGAAGACGGCGAGCGCCTGCGTGCCTGGATAGACGCGGGCTACCATGGGGATATGGCGTGGATGGGTGCCCATGGTGAAAAGCGCTGGCGTCCGGAGTTATTGGAGGCGGGCACCTTACGCGTCATCTGCGCCCGCCTCGACTACCTGCCTCCGGATACACGGCCGATTGAAGTGCTCAGGGATTCCAGCAAGGCCTACGTCTCCCGCTACGCCAATGGCCGCGATTACCACAAACTGATTCGCAAGCGCCTGGCCACCCTGGCTAGGAAAATCGATTCTTTCTGCGCCGAACAGGGTATCGACTCCAAGGGGCGCGCCTTTACCGACAGTGCCCCGGTGATGGAGCGCGCCCTGGCCAGGAAGGCCGGCCTCGGCTGGGTGGGCAAGAACTGCCTGATTATCAACCCCAAGGCAGGCTCCTTTTTCTTTCTCGGCGAGATCTATACCAACCTGCCACTGCCGGTGGATACCAGCGGTGAGGACGACCAGTGCGGAGACTGTGTCGCCTGCCTCAAGGTGTGCCCCACCGATGCCTTTATCGGCCCCCGCACGCTGGATGCGCGCCGCTGCATTTCTTACCTGACCATTGAGAATGGGGGACCGATACCGGAGGCACTTCGCGAACCGATGGGCAATCGGGTGTTCGGCTGTGACGACTGCCAGACGATCTGCCCCTGGAACAAGTTCGCCAAGCCCACCGCCGAGCGGGACTTCCACCCGCGCCACGGCCTGGATAACGGCGAACTGCTCAAGCTGTTTGTCTGGACGGAGGCGGAGTTCCTGCGCAAGACCGAAGGCTCCCCCATTCGTCGTATCGGTTACGAGCGCTGGCAGCGCAACCTGGCAGTGGCCCTAGGCAATGGAGAATCCAGCGTTGCAGTAGTTGATGTTCTGGAGCAGGCGCGAAAAACCGCCACGCCACTGGTGCTGGAGCATATCGACTGGGCCCTGGCGCGGTTGCGCAGCGGGCGTAGGCGCAAACGCAAAATCAAGCGCGCACCCTGACAAAACGCGCTGCGGTACACAGGGCTAGAGGCGGAAAAAAGTCTCGCGGTAGTGGCGCAGTTCCTCGATGGAATCGCGAATATCATCGAGGGCCAGGTGGCTGCTGTGCTTTTTTATGCCCTCGAGCACATCCGGACGCCAGCGCCTGGCCAACTCTTTCACCGAACTGACATCCAAATTGCGATAGTGAAAATAGGATTCCAGCTGCGGCATATATTTGACCAGAAAGCGGCGATCCTGGCCGATGGAATTACCGCACATGGGCGAGGCGCCCTCCGGCACCCAGTGGCGCAGGAATTCTAGGGTTTCCCGCTCCGCCTCCCGCTCGCAAATCGTCGACGCCTTAACCCGCGCCATCAGGCCGGAGCCGCCGTGCTGCTCGGTATTCCACTCATCCATGGCCTCCAGCAGCGCATCGCTCTGGTGAACCACCAGGGCCGGGCCCTCAGCGAGAATTTTGAGCCGCGCATCGGTCACAATGGTCGCGATCTCGATAATACGCTCTCTCTCCGGATCGAGGCCGGTCATCTCCAGATCAATCCAGATCAGGTTGTTCTGATCCACAGGGGTCTCCTCAAACTTTCCGCGCAAGTTACCCTACCTACCCGCCAATAGCTATAATCCGCCGCTGATCCCCAGGTACCAGTGCATGAGTAAACGCAAATTGAACCGGCGCCAGCAGTGGCGCATTGCCAAGGCCCAACAGGAGCGCGAAGCGCGCGCGCACAAGCGCGGTCAGTCCGCGGAGCAGGCCCTGGAGCACGATCGCCTGGGCCCGGAGCAAACCGGCCTGGTGATTGTCAATTACGGCACCCAGATCCTGGTGGAGAGCGACAGTAATCCGTCTCTGCGCCAACGCTGCCACCTGCGCGCCAACATCGACACCCTGGTGACCGGGGACCGAGTCGCCTGGCGCCCGGCCAGTAGCGATAGCGGCTGCGGCGTTATCGGTGCGTGCCTGCCACGCACATCAGAATTGCAGCGCCCGGATCGCTATGGCGACCTGAAAACCATAGCCGCCAATATCGATCGCATTGTCATTGTGATAGCGCCCTATCCCGAGCCCTTCGCCAATGCCATCGACCGCTACCTGGTCGCTGCGGAAACCACCGGCATTGCGCCCATTCTGCTACTGAACAAGATCGACCTGATCGACGGCAGCAACCGCGAGACCCTGGAAGCGCTGCTGGCGCCCTACCCCGACCTGGGCTACCCGGTGCTGAGACTCTCCACCAAAACTGGCGAAGGCCTGTCCCGGTTACTGGAGGCCCTGGCTCAAGGTAGCAGTGTTTTTGTGGGTCAGTCCGGCGTTGGGAAGTCGTCACTGGTGAATGCACTGCTCCCTGGCGCCGGCGCACACACTGGCATGCTCTCAGAAGCCACCCAGAAGGGCACCCACACCACCACCGCGGCGGAATTGTTTCACCTGCCCAGTGGCGGCAATCTGATAGACTCCCCCGGTATCCGCGAGTTTGGTCTCTGGCACCTGGAAGAGGCGGCATTGTTGGAGGGATTCGTTGAGTTCCGCCCCTTTATCGGCCACTGCCGCTTTCGCGACTGCCGCCACCAGGGAGAACCCGACTGCGCTATCCGCGCCGCACTGGCCAATGGGGAGATTAGCGAGCGGCGTATGAACAGTTTTTTGCACCTGCGCAACAGCCTGGCATCGGAGAATAAGTGTTGAACCTGATAATGGAGGCGGAAGACCTCGCCGCCGAGCTGGAGCACGAGGCGCTGCTGGTCGTCGATCTCAGTGCCTCCCAGAACTACCTGAACGGCCATATTCCCGGTGCCCTGCACCTGTCATTCCAGGCCCTGATGGCCGGCACACCGCCGGCACCGGGCAAACTGCCGGACCTGGATCAACTGACCCGTGTATTTCGCGCCATTGGTCTACGCCCCGAAACGCATGTGGTGGCCTGCGATGACGAAGGCGGTGGCTGGGCCGGGCGCTTCCTGTGGACCCTGGAAGTCATCGGCCATCACAACTACAGCTATTTGAACGGTGGCATGCGCGCCTGGTGCGGCGCCGGCCTGCCCCTTGCCACCGAGAAGCCGCAGGTCACGCCCAGTGAAATCGATCTCTCGATCAACACCGCCGCGATCATGGATGCCCAACAGATTCAAGCACAACTGGGCAACCCTGACTTCCTCGTGTGGGATGCACGCTCGCCGCAGGAGTACCGTGGCGAGCGGGTCCTGGCCATGAAAGGCGGGCATATTCCCGGCGCCATCAACTGCGAGTGGACCCAGCTTATGGACTCTCAGCGCGACCTGCGTATACGTACCGATGCGCGGGCGTTTCTCGCGAAGCTGGGGATCGATAACAAACACACAATTGTCACCCACTGCCAGAGTCACCACCGTTCCGGCTTTACCTGGCTGGTAGGCACATCCCTGGGCTTGGATATCCGTGCCTATCCCGGTTCCTGGAGCGAATGGGGTAATCTGCCCGATACCCCGGTAGAACCCTAAACACCACTGAAAACTCTTGTCATTCTATGCATCCAAAACTTTTTGCCGCACTGCAGTACCTGGCCCCGCAGCACGCCCTGTCCCGCGCTGCCGGCTGGCTGGCAGACACCGAAATCAAATTGATCAAAGACCCTTTTACCCGCTGGTTCGTGGAAAAGTACGGCGTCAATATGCGGGAGGCGAAGGAAACCGACTGCACCGCCTATCGCACCTTTAACGATTTCTTCACCCGCGCATTGAAAGAAGACGCACGCCCTATTGTCACTGGCGAACACAGTCTCGCCTGCCCGGCAGATGGCGCCATCAGCCAGCTGGGCAGTATTCACGATGACCGCATATTCCAGGCCAAGGGACACGATTACAGCCTGCTGGAACTGGTGGGTGGGGACCCGGAACTGGCGGCGCAATTTAACCACGGCCATTTCGCTACGGTTTACCTGTCGCCCAAGGATTACCACCGGGTACATATGCCGATTGCCGGTACCCTGCGCAGCATGACCTATGTGCCGGGCCAGCTGTTCTCAGTCAACACAGTGACCGCAGAAAACGTGCCGCGCCTATTTGCCCGCAATGAGCGCCTGGTGTGTCTATTCGATACCGCCGCCGGCCCCATGGCCATGATCCTGGTGGGTGCCATGATCGTCGCCGGCATCGAGACCGTGTGGGCGGGCCAGGTAACCCCGCACAGGCGCGATGTTCGCATCAGCCACTATCTCAACAATGCACCAATCCACCTGGAAAAAGGCCAGGAGATGGGGCGCTTTAAACTGGGCTCGACAGTCATCATGCTGTTCGGTGCAGACCGGGTGTGCTGGCTAGACACTCTGGAAGCAGAATCTCTGGTGCATATGGGTGCGCATTTCGGCAACCTTATCACCCACAAGGACCGGGCTTTGTAAACGGGAGGTTGTTCTCGCCAATATGGCCTACACAGGCTGTAAAAAGCCCGGCTAGTTTGCCAGGCGCGAGATAAGCCGGGACAGTTGCCCGCCGCCCCTGAACAGGTAGTGGTCCCGCACAGCAGCGGTATCCACCTGGGGATAAGCACCGGGTTCTATATCCCGCAAAATACGGACTTTTTCCCGGGCACCCATTTTGCCCCGCTCAATCAGCTTCTCTGCGCGGTCTTCGGCGGCAGCCAGGTCAAACAGGCGCGGCTTGCTCAGCTGGCGCTTGTGGCCATCCAGAATAATCATCACCTTGGGTCTGAGGCGCCGGCCGTAATTTTGCTCCACCACCACGCCAACCTCTCCAGTGGAAAGCTCCACCTGGGTGCCGGTGGGGTATAGCCCGATCGCCTGGATAAACTCGACCACCAGCTGTTCCTGATAAGCGATGCCACGCAAATCGTAGAGTTGCGCCACCGCGCGGGACGGCGCTATGGACTGGCCGGCACCGCGCGGGTTGGTGGCCTCATCGTAGAAGGTCACGATCCCGCACAGGCGCGACAGTACCGGAATCCTGTCGCCGCGCAAGCCGGCGGGGTAGCCGCTGCCGTCGTGGCGCTCGCAATGACCCTGCACAACACGGATCACCTCGGGATCTATTTGCGCATCTGTGGCCAGCAATTGCACACTGTGTTGAACAAATTTGCGGTATTCCAGTTCGCTGCGGGGATTCCGTTGCTGCATTTGCAGTATTTCTCTGGCGATAGACAGCTTACCCACGTCCTTGAGCAGCGTGGCCACACCCAGCCTTACCAGCGCCCGCCGCGCCAGGCCGATATGGCGGCCAAACACTACCGCCCAGATGCTGGCGCGCACCGAGTGGCTATAGGTGTGTTCATCCCTATGCCGCACCCGCGCCAGCCAGGTGAAGGCATCCGGGCTGCGCAACACGCTCTCGACCAGGTCTTCCACCACCCGGTTTACCTGCCTCAGCGGTAGTGGGCGATTGCTGGCCACCAGTGCCATCACTTCCCCCATACCCTGCAGTATCTGCCCGTACAGCTTGCGCGCATTGCCGGCCTCGCGCCGGGCCGGTTGCGGCGGCGGGTAGGCCCCGTGCGCAATAGCCACAGGGCGACAGGGGATAACAACACGGGAAGCGGCCCGGTCTTGTCTGCCGCAACTGCCGCCTAGGAGACGACGAAGAGTGGCACCGGCACTGCCTACGGTCTTGTGCATATCCACATAGACATAGCGGCAGTATTTTTGCAGCTGGCGAATCTCCTCCAAATCGCGAATATAAAAGCCCTGCAGAGCAAAGGGCGTTCGAGCCCAGGGCCTGTCGAGCCTGGAAACAAACATGCCGCGCTGGAGGTCACCGACGGAAATTTTTGCCTGTTCGATTGCCACTTGGAGAGGTGCCGACCACTGTGAAAATTGGCTGTAACGCGCCCAGAAGAACCGCCAGAGTGCAACAGCCGGAACACTCTGGACAAGTGTCTCTTTATATCATGGAGAGATATTGACGAGCACCCGCCAAAAGTGGGACTGCGCTCACAGACTCAGACACTGGTTGTCACCGTTATGCATGGTATTTTGCCGAAAGCGTCACCACTGCCTCAATCATGGCGCCGGCGTGGACCGGGTCGACTTTCGGGGTAATACCATGACCGAGGTTGAAAACGTGGCCGCTGCCGTGACCGAACGCCTCCAGGATTAGCGCGACTTCCCGGCGGATGCGCTCGGGTCCGGCAAAGAGGACCGACGGGTCCAGGTTACCCTGCAGAGCCACCCGTCCGCCCACGCGGGCGCGGGCGTTGCCGATATCGGTGGTCCAATCAAGACCCAGGGCCTCTGCACCGGTTTCCGCCATCGCCTCCAACCACTGGCCACCGCCCTTGGTGAACAGGATGGCAGGCACGCGGCGACCCTCGCTCTCCTTGATCAAGCCACGCAGGATACGCGCCATATATTGCAGGGAAAACTCGCGATAGGCCCTGTGGCTCAAAGTCCCCCCCCAGGTATCAAAAATTTGTACAGCCTGGGCACCTGCACGAATCTGTGCGTTCAGGTAATCAGTGACAGAGTCGGCCAGTACTGACAGCAGCCGGTGCATCAATTCAGGACGGTTGTAGAGCATTTCCTTACAGCGGGCAAAATCCCTGCTGGAGCCGCCCTCAATCATGTAAGTAGCCAGGGTCCAGGGGCTGCCGGAGAAGCCAATCAGCGGTACGCGCCCGTTCAGTTCGCGGCGAATGCTGGTCACGGCGTTCATCACATAGTCCAGATCGCGCGCACTGTTCAACACTTCCAGGTTCTCGATATCCGCAGCACTGCGCAGGGGCTTGTGGAATTTGGGCCCTTCGCCCTCGGCAAAATAGAGGCCGAGGCCCATGGCATCGGGAATGGTGAGGATATCGGAGAACAGGATCGCCGCATCCAGGGGATAACGCTCCAGTGGCTGCAGGGTCACTTCACAGGCCAGCTCGGTATTGCGGCACAGGTCCATAAAGCTACCGGCTTCGGCGCGGCTGGCGCGATACTCCGGCAGATAGCGGCCCGCCTGGCGCATCATCCACACCGGCGTTCGATCCACGGGCAGGCGCAGCAGGGCGCGGAGGAAACGGTCATTTTTTAATTCGGGCAATTTGGTATCAGACATAGGCACACTGAATGGGTTAAAAAAGCGCCATTGTACCGGGGGCGGGGCCACGATAAACAGGGTGGCAAAAATATAGCGGAGTGCAGCCTTGAATGGGTAGGGAAGCGCAATAAAAGGGCGATAGTGGGGGGAGCGGTCCCCTGCGAACAGCTGGAGCCGATTAGATGCCCAGGTAATCGAGAATACCCTCACCGGCCTGGCGCCCTTCCCAGATGGCGGTCACCACCAGATCGGAACCGCGTACCATATCACCGCCGGCAAAGACCTTCTCGTTGGCGGTCTGGAATTTGTATTTCTGTTCTTGTGGCGCGACAACGCCGCCCCAATCCGCGACCTCGATATCATACTCGGCAAACCACTCGGCGGGGCTCGGGCGGAAGCCGAAAGCCACCAGAACGATATCCGCCGGGACCACCTCCTCGGAATCGGTCAGCACCTGGGGCCGGCGGCGGCCGTTCTCGTCGGGTTCACCCAATTCGGTAGTGACCATTCTGACCCCAAAGACCTTGCCCTCGCCAACGATTTCCACCGGCTGGCGATTGAACAGGAACTGCACCCCCTCCTCCCCGGCATTGGCCACCTCACGGCGGGAACCGGGCATATTCTCCTTATCGCGGCGGTAGACACAGGTCACGCTCTTGGCACCCAGGCGGATGGCACTGCGGTTGCAGTCCATGGCAGTATCGCCGCCACCGAGCACTATCACACGCTTGCCCTCCACCGCTACGAACTCCGCTGAGTCCTTCTCCCAGCCCATATTGCGGTTCACATTGGCTATCAAAAACGGCAGGGCATCGTGCACGCCGGGCAAATCCTCGCCGGGAAAACCCCCTTTCATATAGCTGTAGGTGCCCATGCCCAGGAAGACAGCATCGTGGTCGTTGAGTAGCTCACCAAAGCGGATATCCCTGCCCACCTCGGTTTTGAGGCGGAACTCCACCCCCATTTCCTCAAACACCGCGCGACGCTTCTGCATCACGGATTTTTCCAGCTTGAACTCTGGGATACCAAAGGTGATCAGGCCGCCGATCTCCGGGTGCTTGTCGAACACCACCGGTTGCACACCGCTGCGTACCAGGATATCGGCACAGCCCAGTCCGGCGGGGCCGGCGCCGATGATCGCAACTTTTTTGCCGCTCTTTGTGACATGGCTCAGGTCCGGGCGCCAACCCAGGGCAAAGGCGGTATCGGTAATATATTTTTCCGCATTGCCGATGGTCACAGCACCAAAACCATCGTTAAGGGTACAGGCGCCTTCGCACAGGCGGTCCTGTGGACACACGCGACCACAGACTTCCGGCAGGGTATTGGTCTCGTGACAGAGTTCCGCCGCTTCGATCACATTTCCCTCGCTGATCAGCTGCAACCAGTTGGGGATATAGTTGTGCACCGGGCACTTCCACTCGCAATAGGGGTTGCCACAGTCCAGGCAGCGGTGCGCCTGGCTCGCCACTTGACTGTTACTGAAAGGCTGGTAGATCTCCACAAATTCGTTGGTGCGGGTGATGATATTCTTCTTCGGTGGATCGATACGCGCCACATCGATAAACTGGAAATCGTTGTTCAGCCTGTCTTTCATACTGTCCCCCTGTCCCCCTGTCCCCGCTTTATTCGCCGCGCTTGCGCACGTCCGAAAGAAGATCCGCAAGGCTCGCCGCCTTGGGTTTCACCAACCAGAAACGGCTCAGGTGTTCGTCAAAGTTTTCCAACAACTCCATACCCCAGGCACTGCCGGTCTCCGCGGTGCTCTCCTCTATCACTGCGCGCAAATGGCTCTGGTGCGGCTCCAGGATCTCGCTGCTGATACGGCGCAGCTCAATCAGCTCATGGTTGCAGCGGTCGAAGAAATCCCGCTCCAGATCCAGCACATAGGCAAATCCACCGGTCATGCCGGCACCGAAGTTATAACCGGTGCGACCCAGTACCGCGACCATACCGCCGGTCATATATTCACAGCAGTGGTCACCCGCGCCTTCCACTACGGCAAAGGCGCCGGAATTGCGTACGGCGAAGCGCTCGCCGGCGCGGCCCGCGGCAAACAGCTTGCCACCGGTGGCACCGTACAGGCAGGTGTTACCGACAATACTGGTTTCCCGAGAGGCAAAGACGCTGTCTTCGGGCGGGCGGATCACCAGCTTGCCGCCGGCCATGCCTTTGCCCACATAATCGTTGGCATCCCCTTCCAGATACATTTCCAGGCCGCCGGCATTCCAGACGCCGAACGACTGCCCGGCAACACCCTTGAGACGCAGTTTGACCGGCGCTTCCACCATGCCCTGGTTGCCATAGCGCTTGGCGATCTCACCGGACAGGCGCGCGCCCAGGGAGCGGTCACGGTTGGATATTTCGTAACTGAATGTACCCCCGGCCAGATTTTCTATGGTGGGCAGAATTTCCGCCACCATACGCTCGGCCAGCGCGCCCTTGTCCCAGGGCGCATTCCTGGCGGACTGGCAGGTTTGCGGTTTGCTGTCAAGATGCACATCGGTGTGCAACAGCGGCGACAGGTCGAGCTTCTTCTGTTTGTCGGTTTCCCCCTCCAGTACACGCAGCAGATCCACGCGACCGACCAGCGCCTCCAGGCTGCGCACCCCGAGCTGCGCCATCCACTCACGGGTTTCTTCGGCGACGAAGCGGAAAAAGTTCACAGCCATTTCGGCAGTGCCGATATAGTGCTCGTCGCGCAGGCTCTTGCGCTGGGTGGCGATACCAGTGGCACAGTTATTCAGATGGCAGATACGCAGGTATTTACAGCCGATGGCCACCATGGGCGCGGTACCAAAACCAAAGCTCTCAGCGCCAAGAATGGCCGCCTTGATCACATCGAGACCAGTCTTCAGGCCACCATCGGTCTGCACCCGCACCTTGTCGCGCAGGTCATTGGCGCGCAGGGTCTGGTGGGTTTCCGCCAACCCCAGCTCCCAGGGGGAACCGGCGTAGCGGATAGAGGTAATGGGGCTGGCGGCAGTGCCGCCATCGTAGCCGGAGATGGTGATCAGGTCCGCATAGGCCTTGGCCACTCCGGCGGCGATAGTGCCGACGCCGGGGCGCGAAACCAGTTTCACCGATACCAGTGCATCGGGATTGACCTGTTTCAGGTCGAAGATCAACTGGGCCAGATCCTCGATGGAATAGATATCGTGGTGCGGTGGCGGTGAGATCAGGGTGACGCCGGGGACGGAGTAGCGCAGACGCGCGATCAGCGCATTCACTTTGCCGCCCGGCAGCTGGCCACCCTCACCGGGCTTGGCTCCCTGGGCCACCTTGATCTGTAGTACTTCCGCATTCACCAGGTAATGCGGCGTCACCCCGAAACGGCCGGAAGCAATCTGCTTGATCTTGGAAACCTTGTCGGTGCCGAAGCGGGCCGGGTCTTCACCGCCCTCCCCACTGTTGGAGCGGCCCCCCAGGCGATTCATCGCCTGGGCCAGCGATTCGTGCGCCTCTGGCGACAGCGCACCGAGGGACATGGCGGCGGTGTCAAAGCGGCGCACGATCTGTGCAACAGGCTCCACTTCCTGCAAGGGTATCGGGTCGATAGACTCTTTGAAGCCGAGCAGATCCCGCAGGGTCGCTACCGGACGCCGATTCACCAGGGCGGTGTAATCGCACCAGGCTGTGTAATCGCCGCTACTGGCGGCACGGCGCAGGGCGGTCACCACATCCGGGTTAAAGGTGTGATATTCCTGGCCGTGCACATACTTGTGCAGTCCACCGGGAGAGACCGGCTTGCGTGCCTTCCAGGCAATATCGGCGCGGGAGGCCATATCTGCCTCCAGTTCGGCAAAACCGGCACCTTCTATGCGGGTGGGGGCACCGGGAAAACACAAATCCACAACGTCTTTGGAAAGCCCCACCAATTCGAATAACAGGGCACCGCGGTAGGAGGCCACCGTGGAAATCCCCATTTTCGACAGGATCTTCAACAACCCCTTGATCACGCCGTTGCGATAATTTTTCTGTGCTTCCGCCGCATCCAACAACAGTTCGCCGGTATCGATCAAATGATTGATGATGCTGTAGGAGAAGTAGGGATGTACGGCAGTGGCACCAACGCCCACCAGGCAGGCGAGTTGGTGGGCGTCCCGCGCACTGGCAGTATCCACCACGATATTGGAATCACAGCGCAGGCCCGCATGGACCAGATGATGGTGTACCGCACCGGTGGCAAGCAGTGCCTCGATAGGCAGGAGACTCTGGCAAATATCCCGGTCTGAGAGTACCACGATCACAGTGCCGGCACGCACTGCGGCCTCGACCCGGGCACACAACCTCTCGATGGCGGTTTTCAGGCCCAGTTCCGCCGGATCGTAATTCAGGTCGAAGATTTCGGCATCGAAGCCGGGGCGATCCAGCGATAACAATGCGGTGTATTTCATATGGGACAGAACCGGGGAGGATAGGATCACACGGTCAGCGTGTTCCGGTGTTTCCTCGAACACGGTTTTCTCGCGCCCCAGGCAGGTCTCCAGAGACATCACCACCGTCTCCCGCAAGGGGTCAATGGGTGGGTTGGTCACCTGGGCAAACTGTTGGCGGAAGTAATCGTAAAGGGCGCGATTGTAGCGGGACAAAACCGCCATCGGGGTGTCATCCCCCATGGAGCCCACCGCTTCCTGGCCGGCTTCCGCCATGGGGCGCACCACCTTGTCGCGCTCTTCCAGGGAGGAACTGAACAGCTTTTGGTAAACCTTGAATTGCTGGTGGGAGAAATTATTGTCCACCGGTGCGGTGACCAGGGTGGAGCGGATACGCCGCGCTTTTTCTTTTAGCCAGCGTTTGTATGGCTGGGCCCGCTTGAGCATGTTGTCGATATCCGCGGTGTGGTACAGCTTACCCTCCAGGGTATCCACGGAGAGCATCTGCCCGGGCCCCAGGCGCCCCTTGGCCACCACGCCCTCTGCTGCATAGCCGTGAACACCCACCTCAGAGGCCACGGTGATGATGTCATCTTTGGTAATCACCCACCGGGATGGGCGCAAACCGTTGCGATCGAGGGTACACACAGCGTGGCGACCATCGGTCATCACCAGGCCGGCGGGACCATCCCAGGGCTCCATATGCATGGAGATATATTCATAAAAAGCGCGCAAGTCCGCATCCATGCCCTCGACATTCTGCCATGCTGGCGGTACCAGCATGCGTACCGCCCGGTGCAGTTCCATGCCGCCAGCAAGCAGCATCTCCAACATATTATCCAGGCTGGAAGAGTCGGAGCCCTCGCGGTTGACCAGCGGTACCAGTTCATCCAACTCGGGAATCAGGCCGGTGACAAACTTATTGGTGCGCGCCACAGACCAGTTGCGGTTGCCAGTGATGGTGTTGATCTCGCCATTGTGGGCCAGCAGGCGAAACGGTTGGGCCAACGGCCAACGCGGCATGGTATTGGTGGAAAACCGCTGATGAAAGACACAGATGGCGGACTGCAAGCGGGGGTCGGCCAATTCCGGGAAGAACTTCGGCAGGTCTGCCGGGATCATCAGGCCCTTGTAGGAGAGCACGCTGGTGGAGAGACTGGCGATATACACAGCCTCACTTAGCCGTTTTTCCGCTTTGCGCCGCGCTACATAGAGACGCGCATTAAACCTGGCGCCCCCCATCGGTTCCACGGCATCATTGACCAGCAGTTGCTCAAAGCGCGGCTGACAAGCATGGGCAATAGGACCTAAACATTCCGGGTTGGTGGGCACGCTACGCCAACCGACAATGCGCATACCCTGCGCTTCCAACGCTTCCTGCAAAATTTGTCGGGCGGCCTGTGCGTCGCTCTCATCTAGGGGCAGCATCACCGAGCCCACCGCATAGGTATCGGTCAGTTCGGCAGCAAAAAGGGCGCGGGCCTCGCCGCGCAGGAAGGCATCCGGCTTTTGCAACAACAGCCCACAGCCATCCCCGGTTTTGCCATCGGCGGCAATACCGCCCCGATGGGTCATGCAGGTGAGGGATTGGATGGCTGTTTGTACTAACTGATGACTCGCCAAGCCATGCAAATGCGCAATCAGGCCAAAACCGCAGTTGTCTTTGAATTCATCCAACTGATACAGACTGCTACCCATAGAACTCCTCGTCACTATCGATTACGGAACCACAGGCACGGACGACTCCAGACCTGTCATGGGCAAAAAAATGCGCTTGAATCCCGCTGCGCTCTCCTGCAATCCCCAGCCAGATAGAAGCTCCTGGGATAAAAAAAGCCCTCTGCTGGGGCTTTCTTTTTTTCTTTTTTGTGGCGGTTTTTTCACCCAACCATTCTTCATAGGGGCGCGCAATAGTACTTCCATGTCACTGTATTTTCAACATTTTACAGATTATTAATCTGCCAAGTTAAATCAAGTCAGACTTATCTTCTATTGAGATCATTTTCTGTTATTCATTTCTCTCGCTATGGGCCATATCGGGGGAATCATCACCTCACCCCGCAGTTTTTTAGCGCATCTATCACTTTTTCCCTCGGTGTGTCTTCTGCCACACTGGCTTCGCCAAGCGCCTTCAGCACCACCAGGCGCAGCCTCCCATTCACCACTTTCTTGTCTAACGCCATGGCTTGCAGAAAGTCCGTAACGGTCATCTCCGCGGGGGGCCGCTGTGGGAGCCGGGCCTTGCGCAGAAGGCTCCCCAGCCGCCCGAGCAGGTTGTTATCGACACTGCCACACAGTCGCGACAGCTCCAGTGCCAGGACCATACCAACTGCGACCGCTTCACCGTGAAGCCAGGCGCCGTAGCCCTGCACCGTCTCAATCGCGTGGCCAAAGGTATGGCCAAAATTCAATATGGCACGGCGTCCGGACTCGCGCTCGTCACTGGCGACCACTGCCGCCTTATCCCGGCAGCATCGATCAACGGCATAAGCCAGGATGGCTGCATCGCGTTGCAACAGAGCATCCATATTGGTCTCGAGCCAATGAAAAAACGGCGCGTCACAGATCAAACCGTATTTGATGACCTCCGCAATACCGGCGGAAAACTCCCTGTCGGGCAGGGTGGTCAGAGTATCCGTATCCGCCAGTACCAGGCGAGGCTGGTAAAAGGCGCCGATCATATTCTTCCCCAACGGGTGATTGACGCCGGTCTTACCGCCAACTGAGGAATCCACGAGCGCGAGCAGAGTCGTGGGTATCTGGATAAAATCCACCCCGCGCTGATAACAGGCGGCGGCAAAACCACACATATCTCCGACCACACCGCCGCCAAGGGCAATCAGGGTGGTGGTGCGGTTGTGGCGTTTCTCCAAAAGAATATCGAAGATACGGTTAACCGTATTCAGGGTCTTGTAGGACTCGCCATCAGGCAACTCGATAACATCCAACTTATCGAAGCCGGGCAGACCTTTGAGCAGCCGGGCCAGATACAGGGGCGCAACCGTCTCATTGGTCACCACACAGACCTGGCGACCGCGAATTGAGGGCAGCAAATACTGTGCATCTCCAAGGAGTTTCGAGCCGATGATAATGGGGTAGCTGCGCGCCCCCAGGGCTACATTCAGGCTGTGCATGGTGCTCTCTTTTCCGTCAGTTCGAATCTGACACCGTAAAGGGGAATTAAACGAAGCGCACTTTAGCACAGAGTGCCCGCGGCGTTATTGGCAGAGAAAGTCCTGTAGGCGTTCGGCCACCAGAACGGAAGCCTGTTTGGGATTGAGGTGGTCGGTAGTGCAGATCACGTCTGCCACCTCGCGATAGAGGGGCTCGCGCTCCCGCAGTATCTCTTCAATACGCTTGCGTGGATCGGGGACATACAGGAGCGGGCGATTGGCATTTTTTGAAGTGCGTTCGAGCAGTTGCTCCACACCGGCCTGCAGATAGGCAACATGGCCGCACTTTTTCAGCATCCGCCGGTTTTCTGCCAGCAGTACTATACCGCCACCAGTGCCAATCACCTGGCAAACTCCGTGACACAGCTCCTTGAGCACGTCACTTTCCCGCCGACGAAATCCCGCCTCTCCTTCCACATCGAAGATCCAGGGAATATCCGCCCCGGTGCGCTCTTCCAGCACCTTGTCGGTATCGGCAAACGGCAGCCGCAATTGTGCTGCCAGCAATTTACCGATAGTGGATTTGCCTGCCCCCATAGGGCCGACTAAAAAAATGGAGCGGTTGATCACTTAGCAAAAAACGTCTCGTCTTCCATAATGCGCGGGGTAATAAACATCAGTATCTCGCGTTTGTTATCCTCCCGAATCGTTCTCTTGAACAAATTTCCCAGGTAGGGTATGTCCCCCAAAAAAGGAATCTTGGTCACCCCCTCGATCACACTACTATCAAAGACCCCACCTAAGACTATCGTCTCGCCATTGCGGACCAACACCTTTGTCTCCAGAGTATTGACATTGATTGAGGGTACCTGACCACCGCCGCTCACGTCGACAAGCTCGCCAACACTGTTTTGTTCAATTCTCAACGCCATAATAATATTGTTGTCCGGCGTGATTTGCGGCACAACTTTCAACTGTAGCACCGCCTCGCGAAAGGTGATAGCGGATGCCCCTGAAGAGGTCGCCTCCTGATAGGGAATCTCAACGCCCGATTGAAGAATGGCTTCCTGCTTGTCTCCCGTCACCACCTTTGGCTGGGAAACGATTTCAACCGCATCGGTTGCTTCCAAGGCAGACAATTCCAAGCCAAGATAAAAGTCTCTTTTTAGGATGGCGTAAGCGATGCTACCTGCGGCATTACTTACCCCCAAATCCACCAGTAAAGGTTCAAACTCGCCTTCGAGGGCACCAAGGGTGGCGTCGTCCTTCAATTTCAAGCTGCCAGAGCTAAGCCCCAGAGCATCATCACTGATTTCTTGATCACCTACATAATCCCACTTGACACCTAGTTCGCGGGTAAAATCACTGTTTGCCGTGACAATACGGGCCTCGATCATTACCTGGCGGATCGGGACATCGATGGCCTCAATCAATTCACGAAATTGTGCGATCTTATCTTCTGTATCCGTGAGAATGATCGTGTTTGTACGCTCATCGACAATCGCGCTGCCGCGCGGAGACAATATACTGGCTTTATTGCTATCACCACTGTTGCCACCAGCGAAGCCCCCCTGTCCCTGACTACCCCCCTGCCCGCCGGAAAACAACTTGAAGAGTTCACCGGCATCGGCATAGCGGACATGAATATACTCTGTGCGTAGTGGTGCCAACTCCCGTAACTGCCTGCGTGTCTCAAGTTCCTGGCGCTCCCGCTCGGCAATCTCCGCGGCCGGCGCCACCATAATGACACTGCCCTCCTGGCGCTTATCCAGACCTTTTGCTTTCAAAATCAGGTCCAGGGCCTGATCCCAGGGGACACCATCCAGGCGCAGAGTGATACGCCCCTGCACGGTGTCGCTCGCCACCAGATTGAGGTCGGTGAAATCGGCAAAGATCTGCAGAACCGAACGTACTTCTATATCCTGAAAACTCAATGACATTTTCTTGCCGGAAAATTCGAACACCTTTTCTTTTTCACGAACTTCAGCAGCCGAGAGCGGTTTCACACTGAGCACATACTCAGTATCCGCCTGGTAGGCAAGATAATCATACTCGACATCCGCCGGATCAATGGCAATGACGGTATTTCGTCCATCGTGATCTACCGTAATTGAATTCACCGGGGTTGCGAAATCCGTTACATCCAGGCGCTGGCGCAAAGAGTCCGGTAACTCGGCATTGAGAAACGTCAGATATATTTTGCCTTTGGTGCGTTCAACATCAATGTTCACGGCAGGGTCAGACAGGCTGATAATCACTTTCCCCTCGCCGGTCTCGCCGCGGCGAAAATCGACATTGCTGATAGCCACCCTGCCAGAACTGAGAAACTGCTGATCACCACTCACACTGGCACCGCGATCGTGGGAAACCGGGGTGGCCGGCGCAGCTACCGTGGCGCCAGTTGTCGAATCGGCGCCGATGTCCAGTACCAGTTGATTGCCCTCGCGTGCACTGGTATACACCGGCAACTGGTCCAGGTTGACAATCAAGCGCGTGCGGCCCTCACTGGAGACGATCACCGCGCTGCGGGCACTCCCTATCCCCAAGGGGTATTTTTTTCGCGGCAATACACTCTCAACACCGACGAAGTCCATCACAATGCGCGCTGGTTGCTCGATTGTGTACCCTGTGGGCTCGGGGGGTACGTCGCTAAAAGTCAAGCGCAATTGCACTCGGCTTCCGGGCAGCTCGGAAAACTGAATATCATTCAGCTGATTCACCTGAGCCTGCGCTGCAGCAGGGAGCATCAGCAATCCGAGTAGTAGTAGCTGATAGGGGGCCAAAAAATTGGCGAACTGCTTATTGATCATTATCCATTGTCCCTCTCTTTCAACGTCAGTGCCCGCGGCCTCTCGATCCAGCCACCGGTACCATCCGGTACAATTTCCAGTACGTCGACTTGTGAAGCGGTGGCATTCACTACGCGCCCATGGTTCTTACCCATGTAATTGCCGACGGTAATCCGGTGAATACCGCCGGCACCATCATCAATCAAAGCCCAGAGCTGTCCGTCGCCGGACAGGGTGCCCACCATAGACAAGGCATCGAAGTTGACTCTTTCCAACAGCTCCCGCTGTCGATGCATATCCGGTGCGATATCGAGCTTGCGCCCCACCAGCCGCTGCTCCGACTCCAGCAGCGGGCGAACAAAAGGGCTGCGCCTAGCTGCCGTGCTGTACACATAGGGACTATAAGGCGTAAAGGTCGGTATTGGCTCCATCCGACCCCGGGGCTTCTGCTCCACTTCAGCCATCCTCTTGCGCAAGTCGCTGTGGTCCGCATTCAGACTACACCCTGAAACCACCAGGAGGTTAACAGCGAGGACGCTATACCTAATCACCCCTCTTCCTCCTGATCTTTATAGCGATATGTCTTGGCGTTGATGACCATATTCAGAAGGCCTGCCCCGTCTCGATTGGTGGTAATTTCATAATCGTGTAGTGTCACGATGCGCGGCATGCCGGCAATACCACTGACAAAGGCGCCAAATTCATGGTAGCCACCTTGAACCTCTATACGGATTGGGAGTTCCACATAGAACTCACCCACCAATTCGTCTTCCAGTGCCACTTTTTCAATGGTGAGGCCACTGCCACGGCCGTACTCGTCAATGTCCTCCAGCAGGCCCGGAACCTCGGTATCCTGGGGCAACTGCTTGAGCAGGGCACCGAAATTCTGCTTGATTTCGACAAGCTGTGCACGATAGGATTCCAGGTTTTGCGCTTCAAACTGCTTGTGCTCGAATTGAGAAAATAATTCCCGCTCTTTTTTTGCAGCGATTTCCAGTTTGCTGTACAGGTCGCTAATCCACAAATAGTACCCGAGCCCTACCAGCACCGCCGCAGCCAGGCTCAAAAGCGCAACGCGCCCAGCCAGCGGCCAGACGCCTACACGACTGAAGTCGATATCGTTGATATCGAGATTTTTCAGTTGGTCTAGGGTATCTCCCAATGCCATGATCAGGTTCCTTTAATTGTCTGCATCGGCATGTTCACTGTCTTTTTTACGTCCACTCATATTGACCCCGAGCTGGAAAGCGCTCGCCTGCTCCCCAAACGCAGGACTCGCCGTGACATCAGTGAGGTTCGGGGAGTCATACCAGTCAGACTGGTCCAGGTTGCGCATAAAAGACGAAACCCGATTGTTGGATTCAGCGACACCGGAAAGGGCCAGACTGTTTCCCTTACGCACAAGAGAGGTCAACCATAGCCCCTCTGGTGTGGCCTGCACCAGCTCATCGAAATAGCGCACAGCCAGGGGGCGGTTGCCCTGCAGCTCCTGGATTACCCGCATGCGATCAATCAGCTCCTGGCGGTGTTTTTTCAGTTCCTTGATTTCCGCGACCTGTTTATCCAGCGCATTGATCCTCACCTGTAGGATTTGGTTGCGCTCATCCTGACGGTCAACCTGCTGGTCCACGGTTTCCATCCATAGAAATACAGATGCGGCTGCCGCCATTAAAACCAGCAGGGCGATCTGTTGAAATTCTTTTTGCTTCTGTGCACGGTATTCCTGGCGCCAGGGCAGCAGGTTAATCTTGGCCATATCAGTACTCCTTTTCCCGCATCGCCAGACCCGCGGCAATCAACAGGGCCGGTGCCTCTTTACCCAGCGCCTTGTGGTTGACCCTGGAGGAGATGCTCATCCCCGCAAACGGGTTGGCGACCAAAGTGGGCTTTCCCAGTTTCTCGCCGACCAGTTCGGACAACCCTTCCATGGCCGCAACACCGCCGCTGAGCAGGATGTAATCGACATCACTGTAGGAGGTAGAAGAGTAAAAGAACTGCAGTGAACGGGTAATCTGCTGAATCACCGCATCCCGGAAGGGTTCCTGCACTTCAGCGTGGTAATCGTCAGGCAATCCGCTACCACCCTGGTGCTTCGCCAGGGCGGCCTCATCCGCTGAAAGGCCGTAGCGGCGCTGTATTTCATCGGTGAGCTGACGCCCGCCGAAAAGTTGCTCGCGGGTGTAAACAGTCTTACCATCCAGCAAAATGGACAAGGCACTCATGGTGGCACCAATATCCACAACAGCGACAGTCAGTTGCTCCTGTGGTGGCAATTGTCCCTCCAAAAGAGTGTAGATGCGCTCTATGGCATAGGCTTCCACATCGACCACGCCCGCTTCCAATTCGGCTTCTGCCAGTGCGGAAACGCGCTGATCAATATTTTCGCTTCGGCATGCCGCAAGCAGCACCTCCACCTGATCCTCCCCTTTTTCCGATGGGCCCTGCACTTCAAAATCCAGGCTCACTTCTTCTAGGGGATAGGGAATATAATGGTCCGCCTCCAGCGCAATCCGTGCCTCTAAGTCTTCATCGGAGAGATCCGCGGGCATTTCCAGCGTCTTGGTAATCACCGCCGAGCCGGAAACAGCCACAGCGGCTTGACGCAAGCGGGTTTTGGAACGGCGCACCACCTTGCGGATAGCCTCGGCCGCAGCCCCGACATCATTGATGTTTTTGTCCACCACCGCATTGGGGGGCAGAGGCTCCACGGCGTAACCCTCCACTCGATATTTATCGCCATTGCGACTCAACTCCAGCAATTTCACCGCAGTAGAGCTAATATCGAGTCCCAACATGGCCTTTTGGCCTTTATTCAGAAAAGGGAAAATCCCCATTTTTCTTATCTTTTCCGTGGGTTATGAGAGGTTGATGTTATAGCACTTTAAATTACCGCTTCAAGCGGCATTTGCATAGGTAATAGCGCACAATATTCGTATAATTATTCATCGGATCCTACAACTGAAGTACACAGAAGCCATTTCATGACTGCAAAAGTCCAAAATCGCCTGCTGGCGCTGTTCTGGTTCTGCCTCGCCGGCCTGGCCGCTACCGCCATGGTGCTCGCCAGCATTTACCTCTACCTGAAGCCGGGGCTGCCCTCCATTGAAAGTTTGCGGGATATCCGCCTGCAGACACCCCTGCGGGTCTATTCACAGGACATGAAACTGATTGGCGAGTTCGGGGAAAAACGGCGCAGCCCGATTACCATCGAGCAAACGCCCGAACCCTTTATCCAGGCGATTCTCGCCGCTGAGGATGCAAGCTTTTACTCCCACAATGGCGTCTCCATCAAGGGGCTGATCCGGGCCGCCTCCCAACTGATACAAACCGGCGCCATCCAGTCCGGTGGCAGCACCCTGACGATGCAGGTGGCGCGCAACTTCTTCTTGAGCCGCGAACAACGCTTTGTGCGCAAGTTCAATGAAATCCTGCTTTCCCTACAGATAGAGCGTGAGCTTACGAAAGACGAGATCCTGACGCTTTACATCAATAAGATTTTCCTGGGTAACCGCGCCTACGGTTTCCAGGCTGCCGCACAAGTCTACTATGGCCGCAATATCAAAGCGCTCAACCTGGCCCAGTGGGCCATGATGGCGGGGCTGCCCAAGGCCCCCTCAACCTTCAATCCCATTGCCAATCCAACCCGCGCACTGGTGCGGCGCAACTGGATTCTAAAGCGCATGTTGGACCTGGACTATATCGACCAGGATGCGTACAAACACTCCATTACCGCCCCGGTCACTGCCCGCTATCACAGCCGCGACCTGGACCTGGATGCCCCTTACATTGCCGAAATGGCTCGAAGGGAGGCCGTGGCGCTGTTTGGCGATAGCGCCTATACCGACGGCTATCAGGTGATTACAACCGTGGATAGCCGCCTTCAGGATACGGCGCGCAAGGCCTTGCAACACGGACTCGAAACCTACGATACCCGTCACGGCTACCGCGGTCCCGAGCAGCGATTGCCACCGGAACTATTGCACGACAGCGACCAACTGATTGACCTACTCAATGAAATTCCTGTACTGGGGGGCCTTGAGCCCGGTGTGGTCACTGCGGTCGAACCCAGACAACTGCAGGTACAGCTGCGGGATCGACGGGTGGTGGAAGTTCCCTGGCGCAACGGGCTCAATGCCATTCGTCCCTACATCTCCGAGAGTGCCCGTGGCCCGCGCCTGCAATCTGCGGAAAAAATGTTTGCACCAGGCGATGTGGTGCGCCTGCGCCGGGTTGTCTTGACCCCTCGCGAAGGCGCCAGCCATACCTCCCCGGCCCCAACCGGCGAGGAAGTACCCAAACCCGATCCATTTGCCGACCCCGATGAAAGCGACTCAAAACCCTCGCAAGCGCAGGTCATCGAAGAGTGGGCATTGGCCCAGGTACCAGCAGCGCAGGGAGCACTGGTTTCCATCGATCCCAAAGACGGTGCCATACGCGCTCTGGTTGGCGGCTACGATTTCCGCCAGAGCCACTTCAATCGGGTAACCCAGGCAGCGCGACAGCCGGGCTCCAGCTTCAAGCCCTTTATCTACGCCTCTGCCATTGAGCGGGGTTACACGGCGGCTAGTGTGATCAACGATGCGCCGATTATTTTTGAGGAGACCAACCTGCAGGATGTGTGGCGACCCGAGAATGATGGCGGCACCTTTCTCGGGCCAACCCGCTTGCGTACGGCACTGTATAGGTCGCGCAACATGGTTTCCATCCGCCTGTTACAGGCCCTCGGGCTCGACTATGCGCTGGGTTTTATCGAAGGCTTCGGTTTCAAGCGCAGCAAGCTCGCGCGCAACCTGACCATTGCCCTGGGCAGTTCTGCGCTCACCCCCCTGGACATGGTGCGCGGCTATGCCGCCTTTGCCAACGGCGGCTACCGGGTGGAACCCTATCTGGTAGACCGGGTGCTAGATGTCAATGGCGAGGCGCTCTACCAGGCACTGCCCCTCACTGTGTGCAATGACTGTCCCGAACCCGGTATCGTTTCCCAGGGCTTCATTGAGGAGCCGGTTAACCTGGCAGCCTGGCAACAGGCTGAGGAAGTCCCCGACCAGGGCGAGGGGCCCGTTAAGTTAAACGTGTTGCCGGTAGGGCCGCTGGACCCTGCAAAGAACCAGGCGCGTCCTCTGGCCCCGCGCGCCATGACAGTGGAAACCACCTACATCATGGATTCCATCCTCAAGGACGTGATCAAGAAAGGAACCGGGCGCCGCGCTCTCGTGATGAAACGCGGCGATATCGCCGGTAAGACCGGCACGACCAATGGCCCCCGCGATGCCTGGTTCTCCGGTTACAGTCCATACCTGGCCACCAGTGCCTGGGTGGGCTTCGACTCCTATGGGGAACTCGGCAAGAATGAATACGGTGGTTCCGCCGCGCTGCCTATCTGGATCGAATTTATGTCCGCAGCCCTGGAGGGTCTACCGGAGCGCCATCTGCCCCAACCCGACGGTATAATGACCGTGCGTATCAACCCCAAGAATGGCCTGCGCACCTCCTATGGTGGTATCTTCGAGATCTTCCGCACCAATCGCGTACCCAGGCGGGAGGTTTATAACCCCTACCGATCCAGGTATACCGACGAGGATAGGGATATGCCCGGACGGGAACGACCGGTTGAATCCCTGCCCGAGGAACTGTTTTAACCCCACCCCAAGGCACCTCCTGGCGGCTGAGCAGTCTCATGAAAAAGGGGCCCGGCTATCTGTGCTTATTGTTGGATGTTCCCGGGTGGGTTTGCGCAGTCAGGCAGGAGACATGCGGCTTTTAGGTTATTGCCATTGAGGTCGGTCAGAAAGGCACGGTAATAATCGGCGTGATGCCCAGAGCGCAAGCCGGCGCACCATTGCCTCACCCGCTAGGCCACAAATGCATTCAGCCTGCAAGGATACCAAGGGCCTCAAAAACGGTTTGATAGGAAACGTGTGTGGCCGGGGAGGCTGTGCGGTAGGTTCAGGATGACCCGTGTTTGTATCATGTCTGCGGTGCTAATTCCTATACATCAAGGACAGCAACTGGCTAGGGCTGGGCCCCGCCCGCCTAAACTGGACATCCCTTCAATCCGTCCTGCGGTATTTCAGACAGGCGCACTCCAGCCCCTGTAAATCGGGAATGACAGCCTCCTCGCCGGAGAGGGCAACATGCATCAGTTCGCCGGGGTTCAAGCGCTGCTCACGCAGCGCCAGCTCTTCGGGGGTTACGCGCACTAGGCGTGGCGTCCCCCGTAGTACAAGCGCGAAATATGGCAGGTCGCCATCGGGATTGCCACTGCTCAGAACGGCGATGCGCCCATTCTCCGGGATATCGCCAGGGGAATCACCGCGCATCACATCAAAAGACAACAGCGGCAGGCGCTGCTCACGCCAGATCAGGTCCCCCAGATACCATTCGGGCGCATCGCACACGGCCGCCGGAACCTGCATCGCGATGATTTCAGAGAGACTGTCTACAGGTACCAGCATCTGCCCCCGCTGCAAGGGCAGCAACAGACTGCTCACCTCTGGGGGGACATCTACCGGTAGGGCTTCAACTTCACGCATTGCTACCTCTTATGTTTAGGCTCTCTATTGGGTGCCGGCAACCTCAACTACCGACAGCTGAGGTTCCCGCATATTCGCGAATGGTTTCGAGCAGTACGTCTTCCTGGTAGGGCTTGCCCAAATAGTGGTTCACACCCAGTGACATGGCGTGGTCGCGATGCTTGCTACCGGTACGGGATGTGACCATCACAATGGGGATATCCCGCAGGCGGCTGCTGGAGCGAATGTGCCGCGCCACCTCGAAACCGTCCATACGCGGCATTTCGATATCCAGCAGGATGAGATCCGGGATCTTGTCCTGCAACTGGATCACTGCATCCTGGCCATCCTTGGCGGTACTGACAAGGTAGCCTTCGCGCTCGAGGAAACGGGTCGTCACCTTGCGCACGGTGACTGAATCATCCACCACCATCACCGTTTGCTGGTGCTCTTCCAGCTCTCGCTTCGGTGCCGTTTGCAACTGTAGTTGTGGCATTGTCGGGCGCGCCAGCTGGGTCGCCTGGCGGCGCAGCAGGGCGTGGGCGTCGAGGATCACTACCACAGCGCCATCGCCGGTTACTGTCGCCCCGGATACCCCCTGCACACCGGCAAACTGCGGCCCCATACTCTTCACCACGATCTCGCGGCTGCCGCGGATAGCATCCACCTGCAGCGCCATGGCATGGCCCTCGGAGCGCACCAGCAGAACCGGCAGTTGCATATCATCGACACTGAGTTTTGGCTGGGCACCCGACTTGAGCAGAGTGCCGAAGTAGCAGACCTCATAGCGTTCACCGGCGTACTCAAAACGGGCATCGCCGGTACGATAGTAATGCTCCAGTTCGAAGGGGCTGAGGCGTACGATGCCCTCAATGGTATTTAGAGGCAGGGCAAACAGATCCTCGCCGATTTTAACCATCAGGGCGCGATTGACCGACACGGTAAACGGCAGACGCACGACAAACTCGGTACCAGCTCCCGCCTGGGAATTGATATGCACGCCGCCACCAATCTGCTTCAGCTCTGCGGAGACCACATCCATACCCACCCCGCGACCGGAAATCTGGGTCACTTTTTCCGCCGTGGTAAAGCCCGCCTGCAGAATAAACTGCAATATCTCGTTATTGGACAACTCTGCGTCCGGGCGCATCAGGCCATTTTCCACGGCTTTTTCCCGCACCTTTATCAGGTTGACGCCGGCGCCATCGTCGCGGATGGTCAGCACCACCTCACTGCCCTCGCGCGCCATAGCGACATGGATACGACCGCGCTCGGGCTTGCCCGCAGCGAGGCGTGCTTTTGGCATTTCGATGCCGTGGTCCACCGCGTTGCGCAGCATATGTTCCAACGGCGCCACCATGCGCTCAAGCATGGATCTGTCCAGCTCCCCCTCGACGTTGGAGAACACCAGATCCACCTGCTTGCCCAGCTCTGCACTCACCTGTCGCACGATCCTGCGAAGACGGGGCACCAGGCGGGAGAAGGGCACCATGCGGCTGCGCATCAGCCCCTCCTGCAACTCCGTATGTACCCGCGACTGTTGCAACAGCAGGGTCTCGGTATCCCGCGCTTTGTTATCGAGGGTGGAGCGAAGCTCCATCAGGTCGGAAGTGGATTCCAGCAGGGAGCGGGACAACTGCTGGATAGACGAGTAGCGGTCCATTTCCAGCGGGTCGAAGTTGCCATCATGCTCAGCCAGCTGTTCGTGCCGGAACAGGATCTGTGCCTCGGTCTCTCTATCCAGGCGGCGCAACTGTTCGTTGAGCCTCAGCAGGGTTGAATCCATTTCGTCGAGTGCCAGACCGAACTCACTTATCTGCTCTTCGAGGCGACCGCGTGAAATGGCGGTCTCACCGGCGAGGTTAACGAGTTCTTCCAGCAGCTCAGCGGCGACACGAACCATTTCCTGGGGCTGGTTTTTGGCGGAACCCGTTAACTCATCCGAGCCCTCTGACTTGCGGATAAACGGCAGTATGTTGCCACTGTTCTGGGCCACTTTCGGCTGCGGTGGACGGTCAGGGGTCTCGGTCTCTTTTTCCCTCAGGCTTTTCACTGCGGGCAGGGATTCCGACACACTCACCCCTGCCTGCGTGTCAGCGGTAGTGCCCTCGACAACTTCCACCGCCTCCGGCAGAACCACAGTCTTGCTCTCGGTTGTTTCTGCAGTACTCTCCCAGGCACCTTGATCGGCCCAGTCGGCGACCAGCAATTGCACGAAGGCTTCCGGTTGTTCGCCGGACATCCAGGCGCGCACAGTTTCAATGCCGTCGGCGATACGGTCGTGGATACCGTGGGCATCGGCAAAAAACTGCCGAGAGGGCCGGGTGTCATTCCGCATTTGCTCGATCACGGTTTCAAAACGATGGGCCACTTCGCCAAGCCCCAGAAGGCCAGCCATACGCGCACCGCCTTTAAAGGTATGCAGCACCCGCTTGAGCGCTTCCGCCTGCTCTCGGCTTTCCGGCGCGTCTTCCCAGTTTTGGATCAATGCCTCCAACTCATCGGTAAGATCGACCGCTTCCTCCAAAAAGACCTCAACAACATCGGAATCAATTTCCGCAAGCAGTTTTTCTCCCTCGGCAAACGCATCCTGGCGGTACCCGGCAGCGCTGGCTAACGCCACCGACGGTGACTCAGCAGGTGTTGCCTCAGAACTGCTTGTCTCCGCTGTACGTACCCGGAGTGTGGTATCTACAGACTTTTGCGGCCCATGCTCTGGCACCGCTGCCACCTGTAGCCCTGAGAGCGCAGCGGGCGCTTTTTGTATCCCTTCACTGGCGCTGTCTGCTCCCGCATTTTCAGCTCTGTTCACAGGCTCACGTTCAACGGCAGTATCGCTGAGCTGCTTTGGGGTCTGCACAACACCGAATTCTGGGCCGTTGATACCCAGTTCACCCAGATCGTATTCCTCTTCAAACACTTCGGCGACTGCCACACCTTGCGCCAGGTAACGCAGTGCCTCCTCAACAGCCTCACTCACCTCCGGCAAGTCCTGGGCAGCGGCGACAGCATCAACCAGATCCAGCAGTTCGTTGTGCCCCTGCTCAAGGGATGCCCACAGCGCCGGCTCTCCCTCAAGCTGACCGGCAAGCACCTTGTGGTAGACATCCAGAAGTAACTGAGACAACTCCGCCAAAGTCTGCAGTTGTGCGTGACTGGCGGCTTTGTGTAAAACCACAAGCTCTTCGGCAACGAGGGCAACCTGGGACTTGTCGGCGGGATTGATGCGCCAATGATTCAGCACTTGGTCGGCATCCAATAAAACACGCATTCCTTCAGCCATCAGCACTTGGAGCAGTTGCGGGTCCACCGCCTTGGGCTCACTGGCCTCGCGCTCGCGGATCAAGTGGCCCACAGAGCGCTCCTGCAGCTCGGCCACACGGGCGAGGAACTGCTCAGATCTTCCAATGCCAAGCGGTTTTCCAGTGCGGATCTGGGCCAACACCTGATGCACATAGCTGGCCCCATCACCGATCAGATCAAGGATGTCGGCGTCAATCGGCACTTGGTAGATACGCAGCTCTTTGGCAAATCGCTCAAGCGGTGCCATCATTTCGGCGACCACCTTGACTTCCGCCATGTGGGCGGAACCTTTCAGGGTGTGCAGCGCTCGGTGCAAGGGGTCGCTGGGCACGTCGTAAACCGGCGCGGCAGCGCGCATGTCCTCAAGGAATTCAGCCACTACCGCCAGGTGCGCCTCAGCCTCCTGGGCAAAGATCTCCCACAGTTGTGCCCGGTCCTCCCCGTTGTCTTCCTCCACAGTGGCCTGCGCCGCCCTGTCTGCGCTTTGCGTCTCCAGTACCGCAGGTATATGCCCCCGGCTGAGCTGCTCAGCCCAGGCTTGCAACTGCAAGGTTTGCTGCTGATCCGGATCACCCCGACCACAGCGGAAAGCCTCGATCATGGAGGGCAATTTCTCACAGACCCGCTCAATCAACCCTACGTGAGCACCCTGGGGTTTCACGCTGTCGTCGATAATGCGGTTGAGCATGTTTTCCACTGCCCAGGCCAGCTCGCCGACATCCAGCGCCTCGACCATGCGACCCGACCCCTTCAGGGTGTGGAAACCGCGGCGGAATTCTTCCAGGGCACCAACATTGGCAAAATCAGCCGCCCAATCTGGGAAGTAGTTGCGAATATGGACGAGGACTTCACCGGCTTCTTCGAGAAAGATTTCTACAATCTCATCGTCGATCAGACGCTCGTCACCATCAATCACTGCCCGTATCCCAAGCGGTTTCTCAGGCTTCTCCCAGGCCAACTCGGTCTGGGTATCCGCTTCCGGTGCGATGGCGGTCCCTTCAGCCGTTTCTGCCGGTTCACCCACCGCATTTTCCATTGCCGGCGCCGTTGCGTGTATACATTTTGCAGCATGCTCACCGCTTGGAAACCCATGCTCCTTTTCCCTATCTGGCACCCTATCGTCGACAGAGAGGACACGCGCAACCTCAGTGTCATTGTCAGCCGCAATAGCGCCCCTTTTCGGCACTTCAACCTGTTCATCGCATCCCAGGGGCTCAGCAGTAGGGGCTTTCGCGCCCTCCAACCCAGCGAATGTGACTGGCGTCCCCCCTACAGATTTGGCTGTAGGGGTGGATTGATGCCCCATTTCACCTTCGACTTTTCCAATCCCGGCAAATTTGGGGTCAAATAGCGTAAAACCCTCTCTATTCACACGAAGGGTTTCACCCTCAGGCACCCGTTCAGTTGTGGAAGCGGCGGTACCGGAGAACTCCTGTCTCTCTCCCCTGAGGGGAAAGCCCAGATCGGCGACACTGTCTTCGGCCAATGCCAGTAGCATCTCGGCATCCTCAAGACCTTCGCAGCTGCGCTCCAGGTAATATTCAACACTGGTAATGGCATCGGCCAGGGTATCCAGCATGCGCCATTCGGGTTGCTCCGCCTTCTCGATCAGGGACTTGTCGATATAGTGTTTGCAAGCGGCGATTATTTCGCTGGCGCGCCGATAGCCCACCATTTCCAGGCCACCGCAGACTTCCTGCAGGCGCTGTGGGACCCGGCTCAGATAGCTGATATCCCAGTGGCTGGCGACATATTCCATCACCGCCTCTTTAACTGCCTCCAGCCCTAGGTGCGCCTCGCGTCGAACGGAATCCTTGGCATCACCCATAATCGGTTGCTCTTCGTCAACCCGTTTATTGCGATCGATATTGGCTGCCAGGGCAGAATTCAGTTGTACCAACTCGCCGGCGGCACGCATCAGATACTCTTCGACATCGCTGCCACGGGAGGCATCGCGCAAATATTCATAAATGCCGCGGGCGCGGGCGCGCTGTGTCTCAAGCCCAAGCACGCCGAGCGTATCCGCAACCCGTTTGACCACCGCTGCAGTTTCGCTCAGTGGCGGCTGTTCTCTCACAGCGCTACTCGGTTCCAGAGCCTCGCGCACCCATTGAAGCTCTTCGCTCAGAGCGGTGATCGCAGTGCCGAGGGCCTCGGGACCCATCGCCAACACATCCTCGGTATCGGGGCGCGGTGTGCCCGGTACCGCTCTGCCCAGGCCAAAGCGCTGGTACAGGTCGTGGCAGCGCGGACCGTTGGGGCCGGCCAAGTAGACGTAAAAAAGCAAATTGCGTAGGAAATCTGCATCAAGGCGTGCATCCAGTACCCTGGCGCCGCGCCCCTGCAGCAGGCGGAACTCTACATCTATCCGGCGCAGAAGGTGGCGCAGGGCGGGCTGTACACTGAGGCGATGCGCACCGATGGCTTCAAAGATGCCCAGCAGTACCCCCCACAGGGGCTTGCGCGCGCTGCCGTTGTAGAGCAACTGCATCTTTTCAACAATTTTGTTCAAATAGGCAAGGCTCTCACCGCTGTTCACATCCCGGATCAGGCCTGCCGCGGCGACGTGGTACATCTTTCTCAGCTTGGTGACCAGCTCCTGCAGTCTCGCATTATCCGCAGTCAGCGGCTGGCGCTTGCCGGTGACCTGCTCCAGAGAGGAAAGGTCGGGAGAAAAAAGTGCACCTTCTGTGATCAGGCGTTCACGACGCACAGCACGCAAATCGTTGAGAAGAGGCAACAAGAGGACTGCATTGTCCCGACGCTGAAAAGAGACTTTTTCCAGGTAGAGAGGCAACTCCAACAGCGCGCGCATAAGAAACTCTCGGGTCTCTTCGGTATTTTCGACACCGCCACTGGCCAGCGCCTGAACCAGTTGTTCCATCTCCTCAGCCAGCATGGCCGCACCGGAAAGCTGTGCCATATGCAGGCTGCCATGTACCTGATGGACCAGAGACAGGCAGTTTTGCAACAGCGGTGCACCGGCATCTGGATCATCAGCGAATGTCTCGAGAAGTTGACGCGCCTGCGCCATCGTCTCGTTAATTTCACCGATCAGCCAATCCAGGGCCATGAAGTTTGGATTGTCGTGGTTCACGCCAAGTCCCCAATATTTCATTCTCTATGCAGGCGCTATACCCGGATGCGAGCCGACTTACACGAGTTTCCCGAAAGTCTTCCGCGCGCCCCTCTCCACCCGGTCATCTTAAAATGACGCCAAATTGTATTTGGGTCAGGCCAGAGCCCGGCCTTCGCGAGAGCCCAAAGCTGCGGGCTCCTCACTTTCGATGGTGAAACTGTCCACGTCCATTTCCGGTAATTCCACGTCATAGGAATCACTGTCGGCCTCGAGGCTTTCATCCTGAGGCAGTTTGAAGCCGGCAACGGAATCGCGCAGTGCATTGGCCGTTTGCGCCAGATTACCAATAGACTGTGCCGTTGCCTGGGTACCTGCCGAGGTCTGGGAGGTAATTTCCTGAATCACGTTCATCGTATTGGAAATATGCCCAGCAGAGGAGGCCTGTTGGCGCGCGGCATTGGAGATGTTCTGAATCAGAGAGGCCAAGCTGCCGGATACGTTTTCGATCTCCTCTAGGGCAACCCCCGCGTCCTGGGCCAGGCGGGCTCCACGCACCACCTCCGTGGTGGTTTGCTCCATGGAGATGACCGCTTCATTGGTGTCAGACTGAATTGCTTTCACCAAGCCTTCTATCTGTTTGGTTGCAGCGGCGGAACGCTCCGCCAGTCGCTGTACTTCATCCGCAACTACCGCGAAGCCCCGGCCTGCGTCACCGGCCATACTCGCCTGGATGGCGGCGTTTAATGCGAGGATGTTGGTCTGGTCTGCAATGTCGTTAATCAGGCTCACAATATCGCCAATCTCCTGGGACGATTCCCCCAGCCGCTTGATTCGCTTGGAGGTATCCTGGATCTGCTCACGGATGTTGTCCATACCCTTGATGGTGTTCTGTACCACCTTGGCACCATTGCTCGCGATATGTACTGAGCGCTCCGCAACCTGGGCAGATTCGGAGGCGTTGGCAGACACCTGGTCAATGGTAACCGCCATTTCATTCACCGCAGCGGAGGCCCCGGCAATTTCCTGCGCCTGGTGCTCAGAGGCCTCGGCGAGATGCAGAGCGGTCTGCTGAGTTTCCTGGGACAGGCCGGATACTTCCTGAGCAGCACCGTTAATCCGCGATACCAGCACGCGCAGTTGGTCAATAGTAAAGTTGATAGAATCGGCAATCGCACCAGTAAAGGCCTCGGTTACCGTGGCAGAGGTAGTCAAGTCCCCATCGGCGAGATCCGCCAGCTCATCCAGCAACTGCATAATGGCCTGCTGGTTGCGCTCGTTGGTATCCGCCTCCTGCAGCAGGTTGCGGCGCGTACCGGAGATAACCATTCCCATCATGACGAAAATCAGCAGTACGAAGGCCGCTGCCAGGATAGTAATCGTCATATTGTTTGGCTGGCGTTCGTTCGCGAGATTCACGATTCGATCATTCAGCGCGCTCAGGGCTTCGAGTAACTGCGGTGAGGAGGCGATAATGCCATCTGATGCCTGGCGCGTGGCAAATAGGGCCGGGGTCGCCTCAAAGATTTCGCGCACAGAGGAACTTACAAACTCAAACAACTCCGTAATTTCATCCAGGGAACGGCGCGCTTCATCGTCGCTAACACGGGAAATGCCCATCACCACGTCACCGCTTTTCATACCGTCCACGACCTTACCGAAAAGACTTGCATCGGTATTGAACTGGTCCGCAGCGGCTTCGGCATCATCACCCCCCTGGAGCATCTTGTCGATATTCCGGCCTATCCGTTCCGCGCGCCAAACTTGCAGTAATGCCTGCTCCACCTGATTGGCCGGGGCGGTGTTGGCCAGCAGGATCTCAACGATATTGTTGTGCTCCGCCTGCAGCTCGGGAAGAGAAGCGCTCAGAGTGGTGGCAACGTCATTCAGGAAGATAATGGTTTCCTTATTGCCGAGAATGGTGCCCATCTGCTCGCGCAGCTTGCGCCAAACCTGTCCATAGGCAGCCAACTCGGCGTCGAGTGTGCGGCGGCTGCCTGCATCCATTTGCTGCAACTGGTTCCAGGCGTTGGCCATTTGCCCAGACACTTTTTCCAGCTCGACAAATGCTTCCTCATCCCCTGAGGTAGCGGCCGGTGCGTAGGAAACCACCTGATAAGAGAGCGCACGCAACTCCGCCACTTGCTGCAGGTACTCTTTATCGCGGTCACTGCGGGTCTGCACCAGATAGATACTGACGACTAGTCCCGCCAGTACGGCGAGTACCAGCAGGCCCAAACCCAACGCGGCAGGGTCACTGCGCAACGCGGAAAAGGAACTCTGGGAGCCTGTTTTCATAGTTCACTCCTAGCGGGCCCAGGTATCAGGCCGGATTAGTACCACTTGACTTCTAACACTTAAACAGCAATCACCTTCAGCCGATGCGTCCATTCCTGCACCGCCTGCGGGCCACCCCCGACACTGTCAATAAAGTGAAGCGTCGGTAAAAATGGGCTTGGATTTTCTACTGAAGGGCGGCATCCATAAAACGGCCATCTTTGAGCAGGGCCCGCATATCGAACACCAGCCACCGGTCCCTCTGCAAAATAAACTGGCCCTGCACCATGGGTGCAAATGACTCAATCAAATCTGTTGGCGCTTCCTGGGCATATTCATACGCCAGGTGTTGCATGCCGTGTAATCTTTCCACAATCAGGCCCACATAGGTTTTTTCACGTTCAAGCGCCAACACTCGTCGCTGCTGTCGCGGGCCGTTAAGGTGGCCACCGTAAAATGCGGCGAGATCAATCAGAGGTAACAGGCGGCCACGTACGTTGGATACGCCTTTCACCCAAGGCTGGACACCGGGGATGAAGGTGTATTGCGGCACTTCGAGCAGTTCCACAACATCATCCATAGAGGCGACGAAATTATGCTCGAGAAGAGAGAAGCCGATCCCACTCCAATATGGCTTGATTTCCCGGCGCGCGGGCAGGCCGGTGGACTGCGCCTTGGCACGCCGCGCAATATCAATCAGGGCCAAATAGGGTATTGTTGTCTGCACACTGAGCAGCTGGCCGTCAGGCCAACACCTCCCCAATCACGCTCAACAGCTTGCCCTCGTCTACAGGCTTGGTCAGATAAGCCCTGGCACCCTGGCGCATGCCCCAGACACGGTCTGTGTCCTGGTCTTTGGTCGTCACAATAATAATTGGGATTCCCGCAGTGCTGCTGTCCTTGCTCAGCTGACGGGTGGCCTGGAAGCCATTCAGACCGGGCATTACAATATCCATCAGAATAAGATCCGGGCACTGCGCGCGCGCCACCTCAACACCATTTTCGCCATTGAGCGCTGTGATTACCACATGTCCGTTTTTTTCCAAAATTGTGGTCAATTTGTGTGTTTCAGTAGGAGAGTCATCCACTATTAGTACTTTTGCCATCATTTTCCCCATGACATCTTATAATCAGCTAATCGGCAGCCGCGCAACCACGATCGAACTTGGCGGTTTGCTTGTTACTTTCTTGTTAGCATGTCCAGTTTGCACTGACTATCAGCTACTTCTCGGCCAAACCATTTCCCAGGCTCCCACAGACAAGGAGATATGTGCGCCACTTAGGATCATTACTGTCTTAGTTCCCAGGTGCCAAGCCCCCGGAGCCAGCCATACACTTTTTTGTTAGCCACAATTTTCAGGCTGCGTGATGTGGCTTGGCATGGGCAGAGATCGCACCCAACAATTCACTTTTACTAAACGGCTTGGTTAAATATTGATCGCAACCGACAACACGCCCCTTTGCCTTATCGAACAAACCATCCTTACTCGACAACATAACGACAGGAGTAGAGCGAAATTCGCTGTTATTTTTGATCAGAGCGCAGGTTTGATAACCATCCAGGCGCGGCATCATGATATCGACGAAAATAACATCCGGGCGGGAGTCCGCGATTTTCGCCAGCGCATCAAAGCCGTCCGTTGCAGTAACGACCGTACAGCCCGCCTTCTGCAACAGTGTTTCGGCAGTGCGGCGAATTGTCTTACTGTCGTCGATCACCATAACAGTCAGGCTTTCCCAGTTCAGCTCCATAGTTTTTTTGACTCCCCTGTTTACTTATTGTCGGACACGCGAAAGCGTTTACTTGCACCCTTGGTGAACCGCATAGGGGGTCTGGGTGTCTCGCCTAGCCAAGATCGCACACTGGAGGAACTTTTATCACAGAACCCCAGGTTAATCTACCAGACTCGACAAACCCCTGCGATGCGGTTCAAATTATCATCACTTTGCGCTCGAACCCAGTACAGCATGTTAAAGTTGCACCCTGGTGAAGCTGCTTTTACCTTATCCATCCTACCAAGTCGGGGGTGGCAGCCTACACTGAGCCACAACCACCACAGCGCGGGGTAAAGCTATCCCGCCAGAAACGGAAATCCCTATGAATTTCTCCCTCGGTGTGGTGATGGACCCCATCGCCCAAATCAATGTTAAAAAAGATACAACACTTGCACTGTTACAGGCCGCACAAGACAGTGGTTTCCAGCTATTTTATTTCGAGCAGACCAGTCTGTACCTGGATAACGGCCGTGCCATTGGCTGTGGACGGCCACTGCAGGTTTTTGACCACGCCGAACGCTGGTTTGCTCTGGGGGAATCCAGGGAGATACATCTGGGAGAGCTGGACACCCTTCTAATGCGTGTCGACCCCCCTTTTGATAACGAGTATATCTATTCCACTTACATCCTCGAGGCGGCAGAACGCGAGGGCGCACTGGTGGTCAACAAGCCCCAATCCCTGCGCGACTGCAACGAAAAAATTTTCGCAACCAGTTTTCCACAGTGCTCCCCGCCAGTACTGGTAAGCCGGGATATGCTCAGATTGCGGCAGTTTCACCAGACACACAGGAACGTTATCTTCAAACCCCTGGACGGCATGGGTGGGGCGGGGATTTTCCATTGTAAACCCGACGGCGCCAACCTCGGGGCGATACTGGAGATGCTCACTAAACACGGTCGCCGGCAAATTATGGCGCAGCGCTATATCCCGGAAATCAAGGATGGCGACAAACGTATTCTGGTCGTTGGTGGACAGGCGGTACCCTATTGTCTTGCCCGCATTCCTGTAGCCGGAGAAACGCGCGGCAACCTGGCCGCGGGTGGGCGCGGTGAAGCTCGTCCTCTGAACAATCGCGATCGCTGGATTGTCGAGCAGGTCGCGCCCACGCTGGAAGAGAAAGGACTGCTGTTTGTCGGTCTGGACGTCATCGGGGATTACCTCACCGAAATCAATGTCACCAGCCCAACCTGTGTGCGCGAAATCGATGCGGCCTATGACACCAAGATCGGTGCGCGACTGATGCGCGCAATCACACACCGCCTGGCACAAAAAGGGTAAACTGGGACACTTCGAATTCAACCCAGGCCGCTTGCCGGCAGCTAGACCAAACGGACAACCAGTTAAAGGGCTTGACGCAACAGGTAGTAAAGACCGCACACGATGAACTCCACCGCCAACACGGCATCATTTAACTCTGCCCAGCGCGAACGCTTTGTATTCTCCCTGTTTCTCGCCGGCGCCATCCACGCTCTGATTATTTTTGGAGTGGCTTTTGCCGCGCCCGAGGGCAGCCAGTCATCCCCCACACTGGAGGTAACCCTGGCCCAGCACCGCTCGGCACAGGCACCGGTGGATGCCGACTACCTGGCCCAGCACAACCAGCAGGCCAGCGGCATCTCGGATACCCCCAAAGAACTGTCCAGCAACCGCCGCGCGGAGTTTGCCGATACACAGATTCACGATGTGAATCCACTGCCGCAGCAACAGGCAGAGCGCCCGGCAGACCAGCGACGCCAGTTGGTCACCACCATTGGCGATAGTCCGCTGCAGGCGCCGGAGCTGCCCGCAGAAGACAAGCGCTCAGAGGAAAAGCGCGGCGACGCCCCCAGTGACCTGGACCGAACTAATCCGAAAGTTACCAGCCTGCAGGCGCGCCTGGATAAAATCCGGCAAACCATTGCCCGGCGCCCGAGGGTGAGGCGCCTCACCTCAGTGGCGACCAAAGCCTCTGCAGATGCCGCCTATCTGCACGAATGGCGACAAAAGGTGGAGGCCGTGGGCAGCGACAACTTTCCCGAGGAGGCCCTGCAACAACAGATCACCGGCAGCCTGCGAATGATGGTGCGCCTGCTGCCCAGCGGCGCCGTGGAGGAAGTGGTCATTCTCGAATCCTCCGGCGAGCGCATTCTCGATGATGCGGCCCAACAGATCATACACCTCGCGGCACCCTTTGCGCCCTTTCCAGCGCAGATCCGCAAGGAGGCCGACAGGCTGGAAATTATACGTACCTGGCGTTTCGAAATGACCGGGTTTTCCACCTCCGCAGGTGACCCGCCCAAGCGGGGCTAAACTTGCCTTTCACTCAGGCGACCTAGAATCAAGCTATGCCCAGATCGAACATCGACAGTGACTTGACCCACGCCAGCCTGCGCGGCCAGTTCCTACTGGCCATGCCCGGTATGGAAGACCCCCGCTTCAAGCAGACCGTAGCCCTGCTTGTGGAACACAGTGATGAGGGGGCTATGGGTATCGTGATTAATGCCCCCAGCAAGGTCCATTGGAAAGAGGTATTCGAACAGTTGTCCTTGCAGGACTCCAGTCAGCGCGGAGGCGAGACGGTGCTGCTGGGCGGCCCCATTTCCCCGGAACAGGGCTTTGTCCTGCACGGGGCCGGTATACAGTTCGACTCAACGACTGAGATCAATACGGAGATCAGCCTCACCGCCTCCAAGGATATCCTCGAATCCCTCGCCGGCGGACACGGCCCCGACGACGTGCTGCTCGCACTTGGCTACGCCGGTTGGGAACCTGGGCAACTGGAACAGGAACTGGTCGGCAACGCCTGGTTGACGCTACCGGCAGAACCAGAGATCCTGTTCGCTACACCGGTAGAGAAACGCTGGCAGAATGCTGCCGCGCGCCACGGCATCAACCTGTCCGGGCTCGGCTCGCAGACCGGTCACGCCTAGCCAGCGCACACCAATCCAAGCATATCCACCCCATGAGTAAACCCATTACTGCCCTTGCCTTTGACTTTGGTACCTGCTCCATCGGCCTCGCGTTTGGCCAGAGCCTGACCGCAAGCGCCAGGGAACTGTCCCCCCTGCCGGCAAAGGAGGGCAAACCGGATTGGGAAAACGTGCAGCGCCTCATCGCAGAGTGGCAACCCCATTACCTGCTGGTGGGTCTGCCCCTGAATATGGATGGCAGCGAGAGTGCACTGAGCGCCCGAGCACGCAAATTCGGCCAACGCCTGCACGGACGCACCGGGTTGCCGGTGGCATTTATCGACGAGCGTCTCAGCACCCGCGCCGCAAAGGAAGAAGCCCATGAGCGTGGTCACCGCGGTAATTACGCCAGGGATCCGGTGGACTCGATCGCCGCACGCATCATTCTGGAGGACTGGCTGCGCGCGCGGCAGTCTCCAAACTGATATTTCCCTCGGTCTGTAAAAGCCACGACACCCCTCCCTTTGGTAGAATTGTCCCACCACTCAAACAGATGATCGAGCAGAATGCCCATTTCCCGTATCCGTATCGCTACGCGCCAGAGCGCCCTGGCACTCTGGCAGGCCAATTACGTGAAAGACCGCCTGCAAGGGGAACACCCGGGCTTACAGATTGAGCTCTTGCCTCTCACCAGTCGTGGCGACCAGGTTCTGGATATGCCCCTGGCCAAGATTGGCGGCAAGGGGCTTTTCGTGAAAGAACTGGAAGTGGCCATGCTGGCCGGGCGCGCGGACATCGCCGTTCACTCCATGAAGGATGTCCCGATGGAGTTCCCCGCAGGATTGCACCTGCCCGTG
This sequence comes from uncultured Microbulbifer sp., assembly GCF_947489355.1. Classification (GTDB taxonomy): domain Bacteria; phylum Pseudomonadota; class Gammaproteobacteria; order Pseudomonadales; family Cellvibrionaceae; genus Microbulbifer. The sequence goes on from NZ_CANLDD010000001.1 coordinate 262,506, forward strand.
ATCTGCGCGCGTGAAGATCCCCGCGATGCCTTCGTCAGCAACCTGCATACCAGCCTCGAAGAGCTACCCCGGGGCGCCGTAGTGGGCACCTCAAGCCTGCGGCGACAGTGCCAGCTGCTGGCACGTCGTCCGGACCTGCGGATCAAATTCCTGCGCGGCAACGTCAACACCCGGCTGGCAAAGCTCGATGCTGGGGATTACCACGCCATTATTCTGGCGGCGGCCGGCCTGCTGCGCCTGGATATGCGCGAGCGCATCCGCAGCTACCTGTCTACCGATATACTGTTGCCCGCCGGCGGCCAGGGCGCGGTGGGCATCGAATCCCGCCGCGACAAGGCTTTGGAAGCCCTGCTGCAACCTCTGCACTGTGCCAAAACCGCCGCTCGCCTCAGTGCAGAGCGCGCACTGGTCAAGCACCTCAACGGCGGCTGCCAGGTACCTATCGGCTGCTATGCCGAGTTGCAGGATGGTTCTCTTTGGCTGCGCGGCCTAGTGGGCAGCCCGGACGGTTCCACGCTGATAAGGGCAGAGTGCCGCGGTGCTGCCAGCAGCGGTGCGGTGCTCGGCACACAACTGGCGAAGCAGTTGTTGGCCGACGGCGCCGACAAAATACTCGCGGCTATCTGAGATTGATACCAGCATGCCAGGTTCACTGCACGGCAAACGCATACTCACGACACGCCCGGCCCACCAATCCGCCAACTGGTGCGCACAGCTGCGGGCTGCCGGCGCACAGGTCGACAATATTCCCATGCTGGCCATCGAACCCCTCCGGGAGGCCAGTGCGTTGCAGGCCATCAAAACCCATACCCTCGGTTTCGATCAGGTGCAAGAAGCCATCTTTGTGTCACAGAATGCCGTCTACTATGGCGTGGAATGGCTGGAGGACTACTGGCCGCAATTACCCCAGGGGCCGCGCTATTATGCGATTGGCAGCGCAACGGCAAAAGCCCTGCTGGAGCGCGGCATTCCCTGCGCGCAAGATAGTGGGCACATGACATCCGAAGACCTGCTCGCACTGCCATCCCTGCAACAGGTGGCCGGACACCGTATCCTGATTTTCAGCGGGGTCGGTGGACGCACTCTGATTGGCGATACTCTCCGCGCCCGCGGCGCCATGGTAACCTATTGTGAATTGTACCGGCGCACTTTACCCCCCGGCGCTCCAGATACACTGGCCAGCTATCCGGCAACCCCGGATGCCATCAGTGTGCACAGTGGTGAAGCCCTGGCAAACTTGGCGCACTGTATTGTGCAATCCGCGCGAGGGCAATTGCAGTATGCTGCGCTTATTTGCCCCAGTGTGCGGGTTGCCAAGCAGGCACGCGCACTGGGTTTCAAACGCCCTTACGGTGCCCAGAATGCCGGCGGCAAGGCCATGTTGGACGCACTGCACAGTGCTCTGGATTGAATTGCTATCGAATTCTCCGCCGTATTGGGATGAAAGTCTTACAAAGAGCGCCACCCTTCCTATAAAGGTTGGCGCCACTCGCTATAATTCGACGACAATTTCCATCTGCGCTGTTATGCCATGACCGACAAAAAAACCAAGGACAGCCCTCGCGCAAAAACCACCGCGCCGGCCAGTGATTGTACAGACAGGGCGGAGCAGAAAAAAAACTTCGCCAAGGCAGCACAGGCAAACCCGGCGGGCAAGATGTTGCCAGACCCTGCCAAGTCCGGAAAAAGGAGCGGCCACTGGTGGTGGCTGGTGTTCTTTCTGCTACTGATCGCCCTGATTGCCTTTGCCTGGTTCAGCTGGCCACAACTGCGTACCCGCATCAGTAGCCAATTGGATTTGCCGCCCGCCAAACAAGGTGGACCAACCCAGAGTGCCGCAGATGCTCAGGAACAGGCAGACGCCACCCGTGTGTCCGCGGCTCCAACCGAACAGCCACCGCAAACGGAACCCGAGCCGGATCTTGCGCAGTCCTCCCGGCCGCCCTCACAACCGGCAACCCCGGCCCGGAACCAGCAACCCGACCGACATCAACAGGCGGATGCCAACCTGGGCAACCAAATACAGTCACAGGCCCGCACAATCGCAGAACTGCAACAAAAGCTGGCCGGTTTGCAGCGCAGTGTCACCGCCCAGGGCAACCGCTTGAACGAGTTGGGCAATGTGACCAGGAAGGACTGGCAGCTGGCGGAGGCCGGTTATCTGCTGCGCATGGCCAATCAACGCTTGATGCTTGAGGATGACAGCCGCGCCGCTTTGGGACTGGTGGAAGAAGTGGACAGTATCCTGCGAGGAGTGGACCTGCCGGATTTGTACGGTGTGCGCCAGCAGTTGGCCCAGGATATCACCGCGCTCAAGCTGGTTCAAAATATCGACCGCGAGGGGCTCTTCCTGCGGTTGCGCGCTTTGGAAGACGCGCTGATCCGCGCCCGAATCCAGCCGGAGTTTGATATGGCCCAACCCCAGCCAGAGGAGAAGGGGGAGCAGGCGCAACCCGAAGAAGCACCCCTGCCCCCCTGGAAACGGGGCTGGCAGAAATTTACCCGCTTCCTGCGGGATTCAGTGCGCCCCATTGATGGCGATATCAACCCGGTCATGCTTTCCCCACAAAGCGAAGCGCGTTTCCGCCAGACCCTGCGCCTGTATATGGAACAGGCGCAGCTGGCACTGCTGCGCGGCGACACCACAGTGTACAAGGATGCCCTGGGCAGCGCCCGTGAGCTGCTGCTCACCTATGGCACGCCCAACCCGCAACGCGATACCCTCGCCCAGCAACTGGCCGAACTCAGCGAGCAGCGCATCCAGGCACAGATGCCCAACCTGAATACCTCACAGGTGGCACTGTACAATTACATTGAGCGACTGCACAAAACCTCTGGCCAAGATGCCAATACGCAGGGAGAGGGCGCCCAGTGAGGAAAGTTCTTTTTGCAGCCCTGGTACTACTGCTACTGGGCGCTCTGTTTCCACAAGTCAGTAACAATTACCCCGGCTATTTGGTGATTGGGTTTGGTGGCGAACTCAATAAGGGCTACGAAATGAACCTCTGGTTTGCCTTCGTTGCATTGCTGGCAATACTGTGCGCCCTGTTCATGGCGATCTGGTTGGTACTCAGCCTGGTGGGCGCAATCAAAGGCAGCGTTGACCGCCTGCGCTTCGGCCGCCAGCGCGTGGCGCGCCGGCGTCTCACCAGCGGATTGGTGGAGTTTATGGAGGGCAACTGGTCCCGCGCACGGCGCCAGTTGTTGAAAAGTGCCCCCCGCTCAGAGGCACCACTGATCAATTATTTGGCAGCCGCACGCAGTGCTTTTGAATTGGGCTTTCGCGAAGAGGCCAATGAGCTGTTGGCGAAAGCGGAGGCCTGTAGCGAAGATACCCGCCTCGCCGTGGCCCTGAACCAAGCGCGTATGCAGTTGCAGGACAAGCACTATGAACAGTGCATCGCCAGCCTTAAGCGCGCCAAGCAACTGGAACCCAAACATCCGGCTCTGCTACAGCTACTTAAACAGGCTTACTACCTGCTGGGGGACTGGAGCAGCCTGCGCGAGCTGCTGCCGGAGCTGGAAAAGCACGCCAGTATGAGCAATGACGAGCTGCAGCGACTGGAATTGCAGATCTATCAACACCAGTTGGATGAGGCTGCCAGTCGTAACGACAAAGACCGGCTCCTGAGTATCTGGCACAGTCTGAACGGACGCTGGCAGCGCCATATGGCATTGCGCAGCCTCTACGCAAGACAGCTACACCAGATTGGTGACGACACCGAAGCGGAAAAGCATTTGCGCTGGCTGCTCAACCGGGAATGGAATGCCGAGCTGTGCGACCTGTACGGCTGCCTCATCGGGGGCAATCCCGCAGCACAGCTTTCCACCGCCGAGGGCTGGCTTAAGGAGTACGGCGAAAGCGCAGACCTGCTGACTTGCCTCGGCCGTTTGAGTATGCGCAACGAACTGTGGGGTAGGGCCCAGCAGTATTTCGAGAAAAGTCTGCTACTGCGCCAGGACCCGGTTACCTCTGCGGAACTGGCGCGCCTCCTCGGGGCACTGGGGGACAAGGACAAAGCCGCACAGCTTTATGAGGAGGGGCTGATGCAAGCCGTCAGCAACCTGCCGCAATTGCCAATGCCCAGCCGGGATTCACCGCTGCTGGGTGCGCAGGCCTAATTGCCCGTTTCCCACAGGGTCCAACTCTTTAGCAGACAGGGCTTGCTCGGATGATCACGTAGCACCGGGTTCGATCCTTTTGATGTACCCAGACACACAGCATCTCCATGCTCTTTATGACTCTTCCAAAGCTTCACATTTTTTTGGCTACAAAAAAATTATGCTAGAGATTACCCACACCACCAAAATTACGAGAGGAACCCAGCCGAACTTTCCCAATTCCACTCTAAAAAATAGGTTGAATACGCTACCAACCCAAAAAAACCACTCAAGAAAAATCGATATGAGAAAAGCTCTTTCAAATAAAATAATACAGGTTTCATAATAATTAAAATCCCGGTGGACCTTGCCGCCTTCTGACGATAACCCCCTCATCATTAACTATAATAGTTTCCGTAATAATAAGGTTCTCAAGACCACTATCATTGTGGAACGCTGTTACGAAATCAGCTCTAATCTCCTGGATAATTGTGTCCCCTACCTGCAAAGCATAACCAACTTGAGTATCAGTAAGGATTCCTTTAGCTGTAACCGCGCCACCTATTATTGAGCCTGCAATCCCGCCTACCCCACCGCCAAATGAAGCTTATAAAGTAGTCTTCACCGCAGTACGCATATTGTTCAATGACTGGTGCTCTGCAATCTGATCTGGAGTTGTGAATGTTTGTGAGCGCATTGCGCACAAATTGGAATAACATTTCAATTTCTCAAAGTTGCCGCCAACTGTATTCACCTTTTGTGCAAAGACATCACCCCGAGGCCAGTCGTACCTTAACTTTCCATTTTCCCTAGCGCAATCAACGAGTTAGCAACCATTTTTCCCGGCGCCACTGGCTCTTCACCATTTTTTTGCCCCGACGCGGGTTTTACCTTAGCCGGATGTTTTTCCAGAGGCAACGGCCCCTTCTGTTTAGCCGCGCAGGCGCGCCAGCGCCTTGGCGCCGACAGGCGGCTAAACCCGAGGGGCGTTTGCCCCTCTTGGTGGTTGGCTAGAACGGTGGTGCCGCCTCGTCGATGGCTTCGATCAGGTGCCGGCATTCCTGTTGCAGCAGCTTCACGTAATACTGCCATTCGGTATCAAGCCGCTCCCAGGCTTCGATAACGCTCCAGCCTTGCGGTAGATATCCGCCCTATCGGTGGCAGGCCCGAGCGTGGCGACAATTTTTGTGCGTCTGTTCATGCCAAACCGTCTTCATTGGGCAATTTTCCCCGTCACAGGGGAAGCATAGCTTGTCACCCTTATCGACTCGTCATAGTGCGCAACAACTAAGCTAAGAAAAGCGGGGGCAGGGTCAGCGATAAAGGAGTCAATCGCCGATGCGCAGGTTGGTGCAACTGTGGCTGCTGGGAATCCTACTGCCTATTGGCGGATGCTTGACAAGTGGTGTGGAAGAAGCCAGGGTCGTCCAGTCGACAGGTAATATGGACGCAGTATGCGGTAAGAAGTGGCAGCTTGTGCGCCTCCGGATCAACGGCACTGCCATTGCGGTACAAGGACCTGCAAATTTCACTTTCGTGTGTAACCGCGACGGCAACGTGGTGGGCCGCAGTGGCATCAATACCTATCGTGGCGTATTACAGGTCACCGACAATGGCCAGCTCCTGTGGGATACCTCCAGCTTCGCATCCACCAAGATGAGCGGTCCGGAAGTGTTGCTACAACAGGAGAACACCTACTTACGCGCACTCGCCGGCACGCGCCAGGCATTCACAAAATCCCGGGGCAAGCGCTTGATTCTGCGCGACGTATCGGGTGAAACCTACATAGAATATGTCAATGTCGGACCTTGAACACCCGCACAGACGGCTGGTAGTTTTCGAGGTTAAATGCCATTAAAAAATAAGAGCGCCCCTATGCTGCAATCCCCAAAGCGCCTCCAACTTATCCTCACAATAGTGCTCCCCCTTTTATTTTCGGGGTGTATGACCTCTGACAATCCCAGACAGGCCCTCGGGCAATCCGCCTGGTCCGCATGCGATCACGAGTGGATTCTGTCAAATATGATGGATGGCGAGCACACCTATCAGTACCGGCTTCTATGGAGAAAGTTTTGGCGGGACCGCCCCTTCTTTACCTGTGACCGCTTTGGGTATGTGCGTGGCAGTGGCGGTATCAATCCCTATCTGGGCCGGTTCTCTCTTGCAGGCCATGGCGAACTGTCCTGGCCGCGCCCCCCGGACATCTCGCGCATAGGCAGAGTCTATCCCAGTGACGCGCTGGAAGCCGATTATTTGCGGGCACTGCGAAAAACCCGTTTTCTCGAAGTGGTGGGCGACCATTTGATCCTGCGCAACGGCGACAAGACCACGCTGCTCGAATTCGAGCGCGTCGAGGACATTATGCGTTAGGTTACCCTATCGGCCTTGTGCGCGCGCAACGGCCAAAAAAAAACGACCCAGAGGGTCGTCAATACACAATCAAGAGGTAACAAAAAGAGAAGCAAGCACATAAGGGGAGCCTTGCCTCAGTATCTTAATCGGCAAAAGTGACAAATAAATGACAAAGAAAACATCAGCAGCGCCGCTGATGTCTTTCTAGATTTTCCTGTCGCTTGCGCCTACTTTTGCGCAGCAATAGGTAGCTAGCCCCCATACCACCGTGCTGCTTTTGGGCACTGTGAAAAGCCAAGACTTCTTCCAACTGAGGCAACCAGTGATTAATACAGCTCTTCAGCAGGCCCGGTTGCCTGCGGCCCTCACCTTTGCCGTGGGTAATCAGAGCGCAACGCACATCTGCCTCGATACAGTCCCGCACGAATTCCACTACGGCAGTACGCGCCATCTCCACGGAGTGGCGGTGAAGGTCGAGGCGTGCATCCACCATGTATTTGCCCAGGCGTAAATTGCGAAACACCCCGTTTTGCACCCCATCTCGCTTGAATGTCAGTGGATCCCAGGGGGCCACCGGTTCGAGATACTCGCCGGAGAGGGGATTCATTTCGCACCCGGTCTGGCGGGTGGCGGCAGCGCGGCGTTCCCGCGACACCAATTCCGTGGGCATGTTTTCCCTGCGCAGGACAACGCGGCACTCCTGCACCAGAGGCTGGACACCCCCAAGCTCACCGAGGGCGTCTTTAAACAGTTTGCTGTCGCTGCTCACACAATACCTCCCACCAGCCTCAATCGAGAAACAAATCCCTGGTCAAACTGTCCGCGTTGGCCGGATTGTGGGCATAGTCAACGAAATCCCTGACACCGCGCTCTGCCAGTAGCTCTTCATCAATCAGTTGACGCCCTGTGAGTGCGGCGTCTTTTGTGGCCAGTACTTCGTAGGCAGCATCCGCCATAATCGCGGGGTTGCGGCTCTGCTCAAACATCTCGCGGTTGCCCACAGCAAATTCAATAGCTGCGGTGGCCACCAGGGTGCGCGGCCACAGGGTGGTCACACTCACACCGATCTCGCGCAGCTCCTCCGCCAAGCCCAGGCTAAGAATCGTCATGCCAAACTTTGACAGGGCGTAGGGGGCAAAGGGGCCCAGCCATTTGGGTTGAAGATTCAGTGGCGGGCACAGGCTGAGGATATGGGCGCTGTCCGATTTTTTTAAATAGGGTAGCGCCAGGTGTGCCGTCAGGTACACCGCGCGGCTGTTGATGCTCTGCATCAGGTCATAACGTTTGGGGGGAGTGGACGCCACATTGGTCAAGCTGATGGCGCCGGCGTTGTTGACCACCGCGTCGATACCGCCAAACTTGTCCGCGGCCTCTACCATCGCTTCCTCTACCCGCTGCACATCGCGTACATCCACTTGCAGGGCAAGGGCCTTACCCCCGGCGTTCTCCACTTCCTGAGCCACCGAGTAGATGGTACCCGGCAGCTTGGGATGGGGCTGTGCGGATTTGGCGGCAATCACGATATTAGCGCCGTCAGCAGCACACTTGAGCGCTATAGCGCGCCCTATGCCGCGGCTGGCACCAGTGATAAAAATGGTCTTGTTCCTCAGGGTCCCTGTGTTCTCGGTCAGGGTAATAAACTCTTCACTCACTTTTCTCAGCCTCCCGGGCAGTCACTACGGAACCGTAGATTTTCTTGAAGATCGCCGGCATGCGCTTCGGCCTGCCACTGGACAGCGCAATGCACACCATCCGCCACCGGGCCCGCAATACCTCTGCCCCATCGGCGGCGCGAAAGACCTGAAAGCGACGGATCACCCTCAGACCCCCGTCTACATCGGTTAACCAAGTGCCAAATATCAGTGCATCCCCCTCTCTCGCCGCCAGTATATAATCATACTCACTATGACGGATGGCCATTCCGCGGTCGAGTTCCTGGTAATTCGTGACATCCAGCCCCAGTGCTGCGCTGTGGGCCCAGGCGGTGGCCTCACACCAGTGCACACACTCAGCGTTGTTGGCATGGCGCAGACCATCCACATGGTGTGCGCCCACAAGCACTTTTCGGACAAAGGGGTTCGGTAAATCCCATTGCACAGGCAACTCCCGACTCATTATCAGCAATTATTTACTCTACAAGACACTCACTTGATCGTGAGACTGAGGCAGTGGAGAAAGTATCCCACTGGGCTTTTCCCCTGATTAAAACGAATAACAGATATAAAAAAAGGCCCCTCAGGGCCTTTTTATCATGCCATCAGCAGTTAAGCATCCGCTTGTGCCTGGGTACCCTCAGCCTGCTTTTGCGCCTGGTTCAAAGCTGTTGCGAACAGCGCATCGAAGTTGACCGGCGGCAGCATCAGAGCCGGGAAAGAGCCTTTAACGACGGTGTTGTCGATCACTTCACGGGCGTAGGGGAACAGAATTTGCGGACAAGCAGTATTCAGCGCCTGAGCCAGTTGCTGGCCTTCCAGTCCTTTGATACCAAACAGGCCAGCCTGCTTCACCTCCACCAGAAAGGCAGTCTCCTCCTCCAGTTTGACGGTAATAGTGAGGGTCAGCGCCACTTCGTACAGGTCTTCATCAATCTTGACGGTCTTGGTGTTCAGTTCCTGGTTAACCTGTGGCTTCCATTGCTTTTTGAACACCTCAACGCCCATTGGGGTCTCGAAGGAGAGGTCTTTCAGGTAGATGCGTTGCATCGCGAATTGCACTTTCGGAGCCTCTGCATTTGCCGCCGCGCCATTTAGTTCTTCAGCCATGTTACCGCCTGTTCTTTATATAAAAATTATTGATGCCTTCCATGAGAAAGACTCCGTGTAAGTAAGCCTCCAGATGGGGCCTGCAAATACCGTTTCAAGCCCCGGAATGGATAATAAGCAAACACTGGCGGGTGCAAGTGGCGGGCGGCGCCAGCCTTTGTCAACTGGCGGCTTTAAGCAGGTCGTCGAGCTTGCGTCCGCGTTCAAGGGCCATCAGATCATCGCAACCACCCACGTGGCAATCACCGATCCAGATCTGCGGCACCGAGCGTCGCCCGGCCATGGCCGCCATCTGTGCACGCAAGTTTGGTTTGTTATCCACAGCAATCTCGCGATAGGTCACACCCTTGCCGCTCAGCAATCGCTTGGCGCGGATGCAATAGGGGCAGAAATGGGTTGTATAGATGACTACTTCTTGCATCACTGAATTCCATCAAATGTCATCAATGCCACGCGCCGACCTAGCCCTAGCCCTAGCCCTAGCCCTAGCCCTAGCCCTAGCCCTAGCCCTAGCCCTAGCCCTAGTCCTGGCCCTTGACCAGGGGCAGGTTTTGGTTGCTCCACTCGCTCATGCCACCCTGCAGGCGGCGCACCTGGAAGCCCTTTTGTTTCAAAAGACGCCCCGCGGGACCCGCGTGCTGGCCCAGCTTGTCCGTTACAATCACCATCTTGTCCTTCAAAGGTGCCAATTCGCCGAGGCGATCGGAAAGCTCTCCGTGTGGGATATGCACGGCATCGACGATATGACCGGCGATAAATTCACTGCGATCACGCACATCCAACACCCGCGCCCCATCACTGTTAATCAGTCTGGTCACTTCGTGCAGTGACACAGGTACGCCAGCCCTGAAGCGCTCGCTTACGGCCAGTGCGTAGAGCAGTGCCACAAGCAGGCCAACCAGCAGCCATTGTTCACTCAAAAAGACGAAAAAGTCCACTTCGCCCCCAAAATCCTTAAAGGTAGTTATCGAGATGGCGCGCCAGCGCCAAGGGTGGCGGGAGTATACACTATCCTGGCGAAATTCTAACCAGCTAAACGGTATTACTGGTGCCCTCACATAGACTTTACAAAGTCATACTTGCGCAAATTGACATAGTGAAAGGCGGTCCGAACGGGTTAAAATCCGCGCCCACAGTGCAAATTTTCAGAACAGGAAACCCGTCGCTATGGCCGTTTCGCAAGCTCCGCAAAAGCGCCCTCTAGTCCTGCTGATTCTGGACGGCTTCGGCCACAGCGACAATCCCCGGCACAATGCGATTCACGCCGCGCATACGCCGGTGTGGGACAATCTCTGGGAGAACCGTCCCAAGACACTGATCCAGACCTCGGGCATGGCTGTGGGTCTACCGGATAGGCAAATGGGCAACTCCGAAGTGGGCCATATGACCCTGGGTGCAGGCCGCGTGGTCTATCAGAGTTACACCCGTATCAACAAGGCCATCAAGGACGGCGAATTCTTTCGCAACAGTGCCTATACCGGAGCGGTGGACAAGGCCATTGCCAGCGACGGCGCCGTACATATTATGGGCCTGCTCTCAGAGGGCGGCGTGCACAGCCACGAGGACCACATCGTCGCCATGGTGACCCTGGCCGCCCAGCGCGGTGCCCGAGCCATTTACGTGCACGCCTTCCTCGATGGCCGCGATACACCGCCGCGCAGTGCCGAATCATCTATTGCGCGCCTGATGCAGGTCTGTGACACCCTCGGCAATGCGCGCCTGGCCACCTTGGCCGGGCGCTACTATGCCATGGACCGCGACCAGCGCTGGGAACGCACCGAATCGGTCTACGACATACTGACTCTGGGCACCGCAGAGCACAAGGCCAGTGATGCCCTGGCGGGGCTGAGCGCCGCCTATGCGCGCGGTGAGAACGATGAGTTTGTCGCCCCCACACGTATTGGCGAACCGACCCCCATCAGCCGTGGCGACGCGTTGATCTTTATGAATTTCCGTCCGGACCGCGCCCGCCAGCTGACCCGCGCCTTTACCGATAAAGACTTCAACGGCTTCGAGCGCAAAGCCAGACCGGCACTGGCAGACTTTGTGATGACCACCGAATACGCTTCTGACATCCATGCCAGCTGCGCCTTCCCACCGGAGAAACTGGTGAATTCCCTGGGCGAATACCTTTCCGCCCGGGGTAAAACCCAGCTGCGTATCGCCGAGACGGAAAAATACGCCCATGTGACTTTCTTTTTCAGCGGCGGTCGCGAGGAGCCCTACCCCGGCGAGACCCGCGAGTTGATCAAGTCCCCGAATGTGACTACCTACGACCTGCAGCCGGAAATGAGCGCACCGGAAGTGACCGACAAACTGGTGGCGGCGATCCAGAGTGAAGGGGTTGACGCCATTATCTGTAACTATGCCAATGGCGATATGGTGGGCCACACCGGTGTCTTCGAAGCCGCAGTGAAGGCGGTGGAGGCGCTTGACCAATGTATTGGCCGGGTTGTGGATGCGGCTCTGGCCGCCGGTAGCGAGGTGCTGATCACCGCCGACCACGGCAATGTAGAGGTGATGTTCGACGCCGACTCGGGACAGGTGAGTACCCAGCACTCCACCCTGCCTGTACCGTTTGTCTATATCGGCGCACGCAAAGTACAACTCTGTGATGGCGGCAGTCTGGCGGATGTAGCGCCAACCATGTTAGCGTTGATGGGTCTGCCACAGCCGGCGGAAATGACTGGCCGCAGCCTGGTAAAAATGGACTGATGAAAACACTCGCCCTCTGTCTGATCGCCCTGCTGTCACTGCCCGCCTGGTGCCAGGCACAGGGGGATCAGCAGGCACGTCTCGCGGAAATCAAGCAGCGCATCGAATCCCTGCAACAGGAACTCAACCAGGTGCGTGACCAGCGCGACCAGTTGCTCAAGGACCTGGAAGAAAACGAAAAAAGCATTTCCGGATTCCATCAGCGCATAGACCAAATCAAACGGGAGTTACGCAGCCGCTCGGACAAGCTGCGCGAACTCAAGCGAGAGCAGCTGCAACTGCAGGAGACCCGACGAAGTATGCAGCGGCGGGTCGAGCAGGAGATCGCCGCCGCTTACCGACTGGGCCGGCAGGAGCAGATCAAGCTCCTCCTCAACCAACACGACCCACAAAACGTCGCCCGCCAACTTCACTACCACGATTACTTCCTCCAAGAACGCACCCGCATCATCGATACCTATCTGCAAACCCTCGCCGCCCTCAAGGCGGTAGCCGGTGATATCGAGCGCGCGCGGGCGACCCTGGATGCAAAACGCAAGCAGTTGCAGGAACGCCAGCGCAGGCTGCGCAGGGCCCAGCAAAACCGCAAACGCACTCTGGACAAACTGGCAGCAAGGATCGCCGATGGCGACGGCGAGCTGACGCAACTACAGGGCGACCGCGCACGCCTGCAGAAGTTGATCAACGAGGTGGGCCGCGCCATCGCCTCTCTGATCAGCCCCGGTGAGCAAAAGCCGTTTGCGCGCCAGCGCGGCAGGATGCGCTGGCCAGTAAAAGGGCATCGCACCAACAATTTTGGCGGGCGCCGCGCCAACGGCATTACCTGGAAAGGGGTCACCATTCGCGCCGCCGAGGGCGAACCTGTTCGCGCCGTACACCGGGGCCGCGTGGTGTTCTCGGACTATCTGCGCGGCCAGGGCATGCTGGTGATTCTCGATCACGGCAATGGCTATATGAGCCTCTATGCTCACAACCAGTCCCTCACCCGCAGCCTTGGGGAGTGGGTCGAAAATGGTGACACTATTGCTCGGGTAGGCAACAGCGGCGGTAACGCCCACAGCGGCCTCTACTTCGAAATCCGCTATCGCGGCAAAGCGCTGGACCCCACTGGTTGGTGTCGCAGCTGACCCGCGGCCACTGCGCTCAAGGCTCCCTGTAAGGCAGTTGGACGCATCGCGACTAATCCCCTGGCACAGTAGAATTTGGCGCCCACTTGGAATACCCGCCAACGTCTGCAGTCTACACTTTCGCAAAGCGGCGAAGAAACAAGGCAGAGGTCACAACAATATGTCCACCCCCAAGGCGCTGACCACGTTTCTCTGCACGGCCACCCTCACCGTTCTGCCTTTGATGGGGTTGTGTGAGTCCGATACCCAAAACAAAAGTACTGCCGAGAATGCAGCACGACTGCCTCTCGAAGACCTGCGCAGCTTCGCCAAGGTCTTCGAACAGATTCGCCAGGGGTATATCGAGGAGGTGGATGATCGCACCCTGCTGGAGTACGCCATTAAAGGCATGTTACAGGGTCTGGACCCACACTCCTCCTATCTGGATCGCCGCTCATTCGACGACCTGCAAGTCAATACCACGGGTGAGTTTGCCGGCCTCGGCATTGAGGTGGGCATTGAGAACGACCGCATCACCGTTGTGACCCCGATGGACGATACCCCCGCTTCGCGGGCCGGTCTCAAGGCCGGTGACGTGATCCTGCGCCTGTCCGGCAAATCCATGAAAGGCATCAGTCTCGACGAAGCAGTGGAGTGGATGCGCGGCCCCAAAGGCAGCAGCGTCACCCTGACGATCGCACGCAAGGGCCACAGAGCGCCTTTCGACATCACTCTCAAACGGGATACCGTGCGCGTGCGCAGTGTGCGCAGCAAAATCCTCGATGAGGGCTACGGCTACCTGCGTATCAGCCAGTTCCAACTGGATACTGGTACGGATGTGGCGGAAGCACTGATCAAACTGCAAAATAAGGGCAAGCTCAAAGGCCTGATTATCGACCTGCGCAACAACCCCGGCGGTGTGCTGCAATCTTCGGTGGAGGTGGCCGATGCCTTCCTGGAAGAGGGCCTGGTAGTCTACACAGAGGGTCGCAGCGAGGCTGCCAGCCTGAGTTACTCTGCCGAACCCGGCGATCTGACCGAAGGCACGCCGCTGGTAGTACTGATCAATGCCGGCTCCGCCTCGGCGGCGGAAATTGTCGCCGGTGCCCTGCAGGATCACCGCCGCGCAGTGATCATGGGGACAGGCAGCTTCGGCAAGGGCTCGGTACAAACCGTGATCCCCATTAACAGCGAACGCGCCATCAAACTGACCACCGCGCTCTATTACACCCCCAATGGCCGCTCTATCCAGGCCCAGGGGATCACCCCCGACATTGTCGTAGAGCGGGTCAAAGTAACCCGCTTGGAGGATACGGCGCGCCCGACCGAGGCGGATCTGGCCCGGCACCTGGGCAATGGCAACGGCGGAGCCGATCGCAATGCCGAAGAGCGCGCCCGCAGCGAAGACGCACGCGATAGCTGGCTGGACCGTGACAACCAGATCTTTGAGGCACTCAACCTGCTCAAGGGCCTGAATCTCTACGCGCACCGGGACAGGGCTCTGCGCGCGCGTATTGCCCGTGCAGACGGAAGGCCGTAACGGGCGCACCGCAGACCCGTCGTGCTCCGACGCCATAGCGAGGCGGGGCGCCGGTCAAGTCCCCGATTCCCACGACACAACACGCGCGGCAAGCAGAAAAAAGCCCCGGTAACTCCTCCCGACGGGCGGCAGGGTCACAGCCGCACTTCTATACCTGCGTCCCGCATAAACGCCTTGGCCTCAGCGATACTGTATCTGCCAAAGTGAAAGATACTCGCTGCCAGCACTGCATCGGCACCGCCGTACAACACCCCCTCCACCAGATGATCCAGGCTGCCCACACCACCCGAAGCGATCACCGGCACAGGCACAGCCTCGGTGACCGCCCGGGTCAGCGACAAATCGAAACCGTTTTTGGTGCCATCCCTGTCCATACTGGTGAGCAGTATCTCCCCGGCACCAAAGTGCGCCATCTGCCGTGCCCAGTCCACTACATCAATACCCGTGGGCCGGCGGCCGCCATGGGTGAAGATCTCCCAGCGGGAATCGCCCACCTGCTTAGCGTCGATAGCAACCACTACACACTGGCTGCCGAAGCGCTCGGCAGCCTCGCGCACAAATTCGGGGTTGCGCACCGCAGCGGAATTAATCGCGGTTTTGTCAGCACCGGCATTGAGCAGATTGCGGATATCCTGCAAGGTGCGCACCCCACCGCCAACTGTCAGGGGAATAAAGATTTCGCGGGCTATCCTCTCCACTGTGTATAGAAGGGTATCGCGCCGCTCATGGGTAGCGGTAATGTCCAGAAAAGTGATTTCATCGGCGCCGGCCGCATTGTAGCGGCGGGCGATTTCCACCGGATCGCCGGCATCGCGGATATCGACAAAGTTCACCCCCTTGACCACACGGCCCGCATCGACATCGAGACAGGGGATTATGCGTTTCGTCAGTGCCACTGTTATTCCCCCCGATTGCAGAGCCGCTGCGCCTCGCACAGGTTGAGCTTGCCTTCATAGATGGCACGACCGGTAATTGCCCCGTAGATCTCCCCGACATCCAGCAGTTGCTGGATGTCCTCGAGGCTGCTGACACCGCCGGAGGCAATGACCGGCACCTGTACCGCGTGCGCCACCTCCAGAGTGGCCTTGATATTGACACCCTGCATCATGCCATCGCGGGCGATATCCGTGTACACGATCGAGCTGACACCGGAATCGGCAAAACGCCTGGCCAGCTCGACGGCCTGCAGCCCGGATACCTCGGCCCAACCCTCAGTGGCCACCAGGCCATCTTTGGCATCGAGGCCAACAATAATATGCCCCTCAAACTCGCGGCAGGCCTCCTGTACCAGTTTGGGGTTTTTCACCGCGGCAGTGCCGATAATGGTCCAGTTGACCCCGGCATCCAGGTACCGCTCTATGGTATGCAGATCGCGGATACCACCGCCAATCTGCACCGGCAGATCTGGGAACTGGCTGGCAATGGCGGTGACAGCCTCTCCGTTGACCGGATTACCGGCAAAGGCACCATTCAGGTCCACGAGATGTAAACGCCGCGCCCCCTCGTTTACCCAGTGCTGCGCAGTGGCCAGAGGGTCCTCAGAAAATACCGTGGCACAATCCATTTCACCCTGGCGCAGGCGCACGCACTGGCCATCCTTCAAGTCAATCGCGGGAATTACAATCATGTTCTGTCTTTACATCGGCAGTCGTTGTTGGTGGTCCGAAAAAAGCCGTGGCTGTCAGGCCCGGCCATCCCAGTTGACAAAATTCTTCAGCAGTTGCAGGCCGTCGTCGGCGCTCTTTTCCGGGTGGAACTGGGTCGCAAAGATATTTCCCCGCGCCACGGCAGCAGCCAGGGAGATACCGTACTCCGTTTGCCCGGCAATATCCGAGTTATCCACTGCGGGCACATAGTAACTGTGCACAAAATAAAAGCGACTGCAATCGACAATGCCTTCCCACAGCGGGTGCTTGCGGATTTGCTGCACGCGGTTCCAGCCCATATGCGGGATCTTGACATGCCCCCCCTCCGGAATCTCCGGCAGGTCGCTGCCGAAAAATCTTACCGGTTGCGAAAAAATATCCAGGCAGTCAACCCCGCTATTTTCCTCGCTGTGACGCATCATGATTTGCATACCCACACAGATACCCAGCACCGGTTTACCGGCACAGATGGCATCTTTCAACAGGGGCGCAAAACCCGCTTCCTCGAATCCTGCCATGCAGTCGCGGATGGCCCCCACACCGGGCACCAGCAGGTGCCCGGCACCCCGAGCCTGTTCGGGTGTGGTTGCCAGCACCACCTCGGTATCCGGTGCCACTTTATTCAGGGCACTGGCCACCGAGTGCAGGTTGCCCATGCCGTAATCGAGTATCGCAACTTTCCCCATCACAACACGCCCTTGGTTGAGGGCAGGGTGCCGGCCATGCGCGGGTCCGGGGTCAGCGCCATGCGCAGGGCGCGGCCAAAGGCCTTAAACACCGTTTCCACCTGGTGGTGGGCATTATGACCACGCAGACAGTCAATATGTACCGTCGCCAGGGCGTGGTTTACAAACCCCTGGAAAAATTCGTAAAACAGTTCCGTGTCGAAATGACCAATACGTCCCTGGGTAAAAGGTACCTCCATCACCAGACCGGGACGCCCGGAAAAGTCGATCACCACCCTTGAGAGGGCCTCGTCCAGAGGCACATAACTGTGGCCATAGCGGGTAATGCCTTTTTTGTCCCCCAACGCCTCGGTAACGGCCTTGCCGAGGGTGATACCGATATCCTCCACCGTATGGTGATCGTCAATATGCGTATCGCCGTCACAGGTGATGTCCAGGTCAACCATTCCGTGGCGGGCAATTTGATCGAGCATATGCTCCAGAAAGGGAACCCCGGTGACAAACCGGCCGTGGCCCTGGCCATCCAGATTCAGGTTGACTCGTATTTTGGTTTCCAGGGTGTCACGGGTGACGCTTGCCTTGCGCATTGAGGGCGATCCTATTTTGAGCGTTAAGACGAAGGGGGCAAATTATAGGACGAATGGCGACCTCTGTGGCCCACTGGTGACAAATGAAACTTGATTCACAGCGCCGTCCCAATATCATAGGCCCCATGGTTTTTCACAAACGCCAACACTCCCATTACTGGGCCAGCCTGTTTCTGCTACTCGCTTTGGTGGCAGCGCAGCCGCTGTGGGCGGAACATTTTCACCTGGATAACAGCCAGGTAGAGGTGTGTGACCTGTGCTGTATGCAGATGCCCGCAGCACTTGCCAGCGAGTTCGCACCCATTCAGGCAAAGCCCGAAAGCCACGATAGCCAGCCCTCTCTGGCAATACCACAAAATCGCCAGCCGGAGCACCAGAACGCACGCGCCCCACCCCCCTTCCTGTCGCTCAGCTAATCAACCAAGTTCACCGCTTACTTTGCTTGACGGAGGCACCCTCTGCCGTGTGCAGCAGCATCCTCCAATGACAGGAATAAAACCAATGATGAAGTTCAATGCTTTGGCCCTGGCTATCGCCAGCCTCGCTGCGCCCGCGGTTTATGCCGCACAAGAAAACAGTGCTCCCCTGGAAGAGGTCAATGTTACCGTGTCCCCACTGGACAAGCCCGCAGATGCCGTGGCAGCGCCGGTCTCCATCCTCTCGGGCAACGCCCTACGCAGTGCCGCTTCCGCCACACTGGGCCAGACCCTGCAGGACCAACTCGGAGTGGCAAATGCCTCCTTTGGCAGCGGCGTGGGGTTGCCGGTGATCCGTGGCCAGAGCGCCAACCGGGTGAAGATCCTCAGCGATAACCTGGATGTGGCGGACGCCTCCAACACCAGCTCCGACCACGCCGCCAGTATCGAGCCCCTACTGGCTGAGCGTATCGAAATCCTGCGCGGTCCCGCCGCCCTGCGCTATGGCAGTGGTGCGATCGGCGGTGTGGTGAATGTTATCGACGGACGTATCCCCACAGTGGTACCCCAGGAACTTGAGGGTGCGCTGGAACTGCGCCACAACACTGCCGACAGCCAGGATGCCTCCGTCTTTCGCCTGGGTGGCGGTGCCGGGCAGCTGGCCTGGTATCTGGATGGGGTTTACCGGGAAAATGGCGATACGGAAATTCCCGGCCTCGCTATTCTCGAGCACAGCGATGCCCATGAGGAGCACGAAGAGGGTGAGCATGAAGAAGGCGAGCACGAGGAGGAGTTCAATACCGACGGATTTGTGGGCAATACCAATGCCCGCGCCCACAGTTACAGCGGCGGTGTCTCCCGCATCACCGACAGCGGCTATATCGGCCTGTCGGTAAACCGCCTCAGAAACAACTATGGCATCCCGCTCGGCACCCACGAGCACCACGAAGAAGAGGAGGAGCACGAGGGCGAGGATCACGACGCACTTGAGGGGCACGACGAGCACAGCGGACCGGAAGCGGTGCGTATCGATCTGGCGCAGACCCGCTACGACCTGAAAGGGGAGCACCGTTTCGACAGTGATTACTGGAACAAGCTGCGCGTGCGTGTCGGCTACAACGACTACCAACACACGGAACTGGAGGACGGTGCGCCCGGCACCCGCTTTACCAACCAGGCCTGGGAGGGGCGCGTGGAACTGACCCACGACA
The DNA here is from genome assembly GCF_947489355.1 of uncultured Microbulbifer sp. Taxonomy (GTDB): domain Bacteria; phylum Pseudomonadota; class Gammaproteobacteria; order Pseudomonadales; family Cellvibrionaceae; genus Microbulbifer. The sequence goes on from NZ_CANLDD010000001.1 coordinate 281,628, forward strand.
GCGGCGGCGAATGGCGCGGCGCCTACGGGCTGCAACTGCTGGACAAAGATTTTGCCGCCGTGGGTGACGAGGCATTTATCCAGCCTTCACGCACCCGCAGTGCCGGCGCCTTCGCGATGAAGGAGCGCGCCTGGGGCAACTGGCACCTGGACCTGGGCGCGCGCCTGGAGCGGGTGGACATCGACCCGCAAGCCGCCAGTGAGCGCGACTACACGCTACTGAGCGCCAGCAGCACGCTCCAGTACTTCTTCGCCGAACACCAGCACCTCAGTTTCGGTGCCACCCATTCGGAGCGCGCACCGGTAGCAGAAGAACTGTTCGCCAACGGCGCCCACCTGGCCGCAGGTCAGTATGTGTTGGGCAATAGCGACCTGGACAAAGAGGCTGCAGTCAACCTTGAACTGGGCTACCACCACCACAATGAACAAGCCAACGGCTGGCATGCCCTACGGTTTGAGGCCAATCTTTTTTACAACCGTATCGGTGATTACATCTATGCGCAGAACACTGGGGAAGTGGATAGCGAAGAGGGGTTACCGATCTACGAATACACCAACCGCGATGCAATTTTTTACGGCGCAGAGGTGTCTGCCACATTACCCCTGCGGGAGACACTCTACCTGACCCTGTTCGGCGATATGGTGCGTGCCCGCTTTGACAACACTATTGCCGGCGAGAGTTCCTATGTGCCGCGCATGCCACCTCTGCGGGCCGGGCTGGCCCTGGGTGCGGACTACGACCGGTGGGGCTGGGAATGGCGCACAGTACAGGCCGCCGACCAGGATCGTGTTGGCGCCTTCGAGGAGCCTACCGATGGCTACACCCGTATGGACCTGAGCACCCATTACAATTTCACTATCGGCGGCAGCGATGCGGTATTCTTTGCCAACGCGCGCAACCTGCTCGATGAGGAAATACGGTACTCCACCTCCCTGTTGCGGGACTACGCGCCAGCTGCGGGCCGCAGCTTTGAAGCGGGCGTGCGGTTTATTTTCTAAAAGACAACTGCTTCAATGGCCCTGCGGCGCGCTCAGCCCCGCGGGGCTATATCTCCTACACTTCCCGCATAAGCTCTTTGCAGAGGGCGCGGGAACCCCGAGCCAACGCCGCAACACCCGCACGGTTGGTACACGCGACCCGCCTTCTACTGAACAAACAGGGACACCCCTCTCCATGGCCTGGATCAAGCGCACCTTTATCGCTCTTTTGATCATTTTCCTGTTACTCGCCGGCGCAGTCACCTGGCTGCTGGTGGGACTCGATGTGAACCAATACAAGCCACAATTTGAGAAGCTCGCCGCCAAACAGGGCATCGCCCTCAGGCTCGACGGGGATATCAGCTGGCAGCTTTGGCCGCAGTTGGGCCTGCAACTGAGCAAGGTACAACTGGCCCCCCTGCAACTTCCCCGGGAGACACTGGTGCGTGCAGAGCGTATTGCCGTGGGTGTCGCCCTTAAACCCCTTCTGCAGCGCCACATAGAGGCCCGGGAAGTTGCGCTGGTGGCACCGCAAATCGAGTTCTCCGTGGACAGCGAAGGACGCAGTAACTGGCAACGGGTCAGCCAGGCGATAGAGGCACAGCGCAAGCTGCCACCCAAGCTGGATATCCCCAAACCTACACAGCAGCCCGCCCAGCAGAGGATACAATTCAGCCTGGAAAAACTGCGCATCCAGCAGGGCCTCCTCGCCTATCACGATGCCCGCACGGGCAGGGAATTCAAAGTGGCAGATTTGCACGTCGCTGCCGACAACCTGATCCCCGGGGGTGGGCCGGGACAACTCAACGCCGACGCCGAGGTGCGCAGCAGCAGCCTGCAAGCTCCGTTGAAGTTGCAACTGGAGAGCACCCTCGCCTTGGATGAGGCCCTCAACGGACTGCGCCTGCAACCCCTGCAGTTGGGTTTTGCCGCCGACAACGGTGCCAAAGCCACGGTACACTTGCGCGGTTACTTGCGCCGCGACAACAGCAACCAGCCCTGGCGGGTGCAAATGAACCTCAACGCCAGCGCCGACCCCCTGCGCCCCTGGCTGGCGTTGGCCGGAGCTGAATTTGCCCCCCGTGACGATACCGTGCTGCAAAAACTCAACCTCGAAACCAGTATCGAGGGCTCGGAACAGAAACTGGACCTGACGCCCCTACAACTGCAGCTTGACGGCACTGCTTTCAGTGGCAGTGCCCAGGTGCGCAATGCCGAACTGCCGGGACTCGACCTGAGCTTGCGCGGCGGAACTTTTAACCTGGATAACTACCTGCCATCCTCCCCAGAAGAAAATGCCGGGGAGACACAGCCGGCCGAGGCTTCCCGGCCGACAAAACCAATTCAGCCCGCCCCTGAGACTCGCACGGTACAGCCAGCTGAGTCAGCCAACACCGGAAAAGGAACCCGGCAGGGTTCCGCAGAGCCCCTGCCTTTCAGCGCCCTGCGCGGCTTTACCGCCAATATCAGCCTGGCCCTCGACCAGTTGCATGCCGCCGGTCTGCAACTGGACAGCCCCGAGCTGCAACTCACGGTGGACAACGGTCTCTACCGGCTTCAGAAACTCAGCGCCAATATTTACGGCGGCCAACTCAGCACCAATGGTGAGCTCAATGCCCGCGCACAGTCCGCCGAAGCTCAGATGCACGGCGGCCTCACCGGGGTGGATCTCGACAAGGTACAGCAGGCACTCTTCCCCGCCAGGAAAGTGCAGCTGGCCGGCGCAGCCAGCCTCAACTGGGACGCACTCACCAAGGGCAAAACCAGCAGAAGTCTGCAGCACAACCTGCGCGCCTCTGCGGTGCTCTCCAGCAGGGAGCTGTCCATTGCACCATTCAATCTGGAAAAGGGCCTGTGCCAGCTTTTCAGCTATGCAGAAAAAACCCCGATACCGAACCGGGACTGGCCCGCCAAAACCCAGCTGCAGAACCTGCGTGCTACCATCACGATCAAAGGGCAGGAGGTGAAAGTGGACGATATACTCGCCGGCATTGAGAATATTGCCTTGACCGGCGACGGCAAGGTAAACCTGAAAAGACAGAACTTCGATTTCGCCCTGGGCCTCGCCCTGGTGGGCCAAAGCACTTCCGCTGACGGCTGTACGGTAAAAAATCAGCGCTTGCGCAATCGCCCGTTGCCACTGCGTTGCAAGGGCCAATTCGACGATATTGATATCGGCATCTGCAAACCCGACAGCCGTCGCCTGGACGATCTGTTGCGCGAAGAGCTGAAGTACAAGGCCAAAAAGAAATACGGTGATAAGGTGGAAGAAAAGGTCGACGAACTGAAAGAAAAACTGAAAAATCTCTTCGGTCGCTGATTGAAACCGCACCGGGCCCCACCCGGTGCGCACGCCAGGCACTCACTCTGCCCAACCGCACAGTAATTCATGACACCAAAACAGTTCCAAAACGCCATTCTCAAGTGGTTTCACAAACACGGACGCAAGGATCTGCCCTGGCAACAGGGCATCACCCCCTACCGTGTCTGGGTCTCGGAAATCATGCTGCAACAGACCCAGGTCAGCGCAGTGGTTCCCTATTTTGCGCGCTTTATGAACAGCTTCCCCACCCTGGAAGCCCTGGCCCACGCGCCCCTGGAACAAGTGTTGGCCCACTGGAGCGGCCTCGGCTACTATGCCCGCGCCCGCAATCTGCACAAATGCGCGCAGACCGTAATGGATCAGTACGATGGTGAATTCCCCCGCAGCCTGGAAGCCCTCACCGGGCTCAGTGGTATCGGCCGCTCTACCGCCGGTGCCATTGCCAGCATCAGCATGGGGCTGAAGGCACCGATTCTGGATGGAAACGTGAAACGGGTGTTGGCCCGCTGTCACGCTGTGGAGGGCTGGCCCGGCCGCACAGCAGTCGCCAACAAACTCTGGCAACTGGCCGAGACCTATACCCCGGACACCCAGGGTAACCTCTACACTCAGGCGATCATGGATCTGGGCGCCACCCTCTGTACCCGCTCCAGGCCAAGCTGCCGCGACTGCCCGCTAAAAAAATGCTGTCAGGCCCATGCCCAGGGCAACCCCCAGGAGTATCCCCACAAGAAACCGCACCAGCAAAAGCCCACACGCAGCGCCACCATGCTGCTGCTGGAATACGCAGGCGAGATCTACCTGGAACAGCGCCCTACCAAAGGTATCTGGGGTGGCCTCTGGTGCCCGCCCCAATCCGACAGCACCCAGTCCTGGCTCAAGCAACGGCGCTGGCGCGCCGGCAAAATACAGCCACTGCCACCGCTGCGCCACACCTTCACCCACTTCCACCTGGATATTTCCCCGGTGTGGGTACAGCTCGCCAGAGCCCCCGCGCAGGTAGCAAAGTGCGGTGCCGGCTGGTATAAACTGCGCAGCTTGAATCGCCCTCGCGCCGCTCAGGAGGTGGGGCTGCCCGCTCCAATTGTAAAGCTGGCAAAGCAGCTACTTGCACTGCAGGCCCCCCTGCTGACCCCAACCACTGCCGATTGACAATCCGGAGAAATCCATGTCCAGGACCGTATTCTGCCGCAAATACCAACAAGAGCTGGAGGGACTGGATGCGCCCCCCTTCCCCGGCCCCAAAGGCATGGACATTTTTGAACACGTCTCCCAAAAAGCCTGGCAGGAATGGCTGTCTCACCAGACCATGCTGATCAATGAAAAGCACCTGAACATGATGGAGCCCTCCAGCCGTACCTATCTCAGCGAGCAGATGCAGAAGTTTCTAAGCGGTGAGGAATACGATTCGGTGGAAGGCTACGCCCCACCGGAAAGCCCCTGAGCGGGCCGGGAAAACCGCCCCCGGCAAGGGAAAAACTTTTTACAATCAAGGGATTGACTCAGCCCTTGGGAGCGGGTTTAATACGCGCCTCGCACACTCGGGGAAGCCCGTGATGATTGCAATGCCCAGATAGCTCAGTCGGTAGAGCAGGGGACTGAAAATCCCCGTGTCGGTGGTTCGATTCCGCCTCTGGGCACCACCTCTGAAACCCGTGTCAGCTCTAGCTTTCGCGGGTTTTTTAGTTTTGCCACTTACAAAAGTTTGTCGTCATATTCCTCCAGAGTGTCAACATTGTGTCAACACAAAATTACGTTGACACTTTGGCCTGTACGAGACTTCCAAGCGTAAAAGCTTTCTTCTCTTCCTGATGCAAAATTCCATCACTGCCCGAAAAACCCCGTGGTTACTAGCTTTCGGCTAGTTTGGCTTGTGAAAAATCTCTTCACAGCGCTTCAAAACCCTTCATTCTGTGAAATCCACACCTGCCCTCTAGCCCGCACCACCTCACGGCCCGGATCAATTCTCTATTTCATCAACCCAAAGGACGCCAAAAGTCGGCAGGCGTGGGGAGGAGTGACCGGCAGCCCTTTTGGCTGTATGATTTTTGATCGAGGAGGCTGGGAAGTCTTAGTATTACTGGGCTTTGACAGAAAGTTAATAATCTGGTCTGCTTCAGAAGACTTTGAAAAATTTTGAAATTCTTTCGGAGCGTAATCACTGCCTGCTGCGAGTTTGGGCGTAGCTACTTAGGGTGATAGGATTTGACCAAACAATTGACTTTTCGTCCTTTAGGGTATGTAAAGGGATTCAATCAGGGAGGAGTTATGAAAAGAAAAATAACCTTATTTATCGCATCTCCAGGTGATCTTGCACACGAGCGCAATCTGTTTAGAAAAACCATCGAAGAGTTAAACACTGGTTTTGGGGATGGTGCCAACGTGGAGTTTGAAGCGTTGGGCTGGGAGAGTACCCTCGCCTTAGTAAGACCACGTGCCCAATCCGTGATTAATGAAAATATAGATCGGTGTGATGTGTTTTTCTTGGTAATGCACAGGCGCTGGGGACAAGATGCACCTGATGCAAAACCCTATAACTCCTATACGGAAGAAGAATTTCATCGTGCGTTTGAGCGCTGGAAAAAGAGCGGTAAGCCTGAAGTAGTTGTACTCTTCAAGCGAGTAGACCCTGCTTCCGAAGCTGATCCCGGCCCTGAGCTTAAGAAAGTGATGGCTTTCAGAAGACAATTGGAAGATGAAAAATGCGTGCTTTATCACTACTTTGATAATGATCACACTTTTTCCAATGAGATTAGAGATCATATTAAGGCTTTTGCCAAAGGGCAATTACCTCAAGGTGAACAAGGTTCAAAAGCTGTATTACTTCCACTAGATGCCCTGAAAAAAATACAAGCTGCAAAAAAACTGACAGAGCAAAAAATACAGGAAGCTAATGTAGCACGTGACGCAGAAAAGAAATCCCAAATACAGGTAAGCGCCTTGCAATTGCAGATAGCAATAGATGCTGCAAACTTGTCTAAAGAAGGAAATATTGAATTTGCTCGTCAGAAATTTGCAGCCCTGGTAACGGAAACTCTCGATCTAAAAATATTATCTCTCGCTAACGAGTTCTACACTCGGACAGGTGATATAGATTCAGCTTTCTTAGTTTTAAACAAATGTCTGAACATAATTAGCCCAGAAGAAAAATCAGCTACTAGAGCTGAAGTATACAACGACCTCGGCAAACTATATCTGATCCGAGGCGAATTTGAGCAAGCCAAAGAGATGCACAGAGATTCATTGGATATCTGTAAGGTACTAGACGACAAGGAAGGTATGGCGCGAAGCTATGGCAACCTAGGCAACCTGTATTCTACCCGAGGAGATATTAAGCATGCCGAAGAAATGTATCTGAAGTCCTTAGACATTGATAAAACTCTAGACCGGAAGAAAGGTTTGGCAGCCAACAATGGCAACCTAGGTAACCTGTATTATATCCGAGGCAACCTTGAGCAGGCCGAAGTGATGTATCTAAAGTCTTTATCCATTGCTGAAAAACTAGAAGATAAGGAATATATTGCGAACAGCTATGCCAGCCTCGGCAACCTGTATACAAGTCAACGGGACTTTGAACAAGCCGAAGAGGTGTACCAGAAAGCAATCACCATCTATAAGATGCTTAACCACAAGCAAGGTATCGCGCATAACTATGGCAACCTCGGCACCCTGTATTGGAGCCAAGGCGACCTTGAGCAAGTCGAAGAGATGTACCAGAAAGCAATCACCATCTATAAGGCGCTTGGCTGCAAGGACGGTATGGCATTCAACTATGAAAAACTCGGCAATCTGTATCAGTGCCGAGGCGATTTTGAGCTCGCCGAGAAGATGTTCAAAAAATCCTTAAATTTTTTTCGAGAACTCCAATTTCCAGAAACGGAAAGTATTAATCGTAAGTTAGAAAATCTGAAAAGTATTAAAGAATTTCAACTCGAATTCCAGGAAAAGTGAATGCAGCGCAAAAGGTAATTCGTGATTTTTTCAGCTTACAATAGAGATTGATGCAGAATTAGAATTTATGCCATGACTAAAAAAGTATAAACCTCCAGAAATACTGAGACTATTATGCTATTTGAATGGGACGAAGAAAAGGACAGGCTAAATCAGCAAAAACATGAAATGCCTTTGAGGGCAGGAATTCCAGTTTTTGATGATTTGAATGCAATCGAATTTGAAGATAATAGAGTAGATTATGGCGAAGAAAGATACATTCTTATTGGTTTGGACAGCAGAACCAAGTTGCTATATGTTGTATATACAATGCGAGATAAAAGTGTAACACGCCTCATTTCAGTTCGCAAAGCAACTAAAAGCGAAAGAAACCTTTATGAATCAGCAGGATACTAATTATGAGTAAAATTATTCGCAAAGAGCACTCGAAAGATAACCCTATCGATAACAGTGATATAGATTTTACTAAAGCTGATGCGCTGACAGATAAAGAAATAGAAGAAAGGGCAAAACGTGATCCTGATTCGTTACCTTTCACCGAAGAGGAATTAAAAAAAATTAAAATCAAAAGAAGGCATAAAGACAGTGAGTAAAATAATTTCAAAAAAACATATCAAAGGGGTTACAGTAACCCCTGAATTTAATGTGAGCAAAGTACGCGCCATGAGCGACAAAGAGGCTGAAGAAAGAGCCAAAAAAGACTCTGATGCTCCTATTGTAGACCCTCAAAAAGTTAAAAGAGTGAAAAGAACTCCTAAAAGAAAATAGAAATTTTAGCTATGCTAGAAACTCTATTGTAAAGACATTAAAGCACCACATTTTTGTGGTGTTACATCTGCCACCGGATTAAAACGGTTATACGTCAACCTACCCCACCACTCTTGTGTTCATTAATAGCCTTTTCTTTGAAGCCTCCCTCCCATCTTCAGGACAAAGGCAAAAATTAGACACAAGTGTGTCATCCAGTACTGATAACACACCTACCCAACTGGGCATACCCTTTCTTCCAATACCCCACCTCTCTTTATTGAATACTCGGTATAAGCCCCGGTCACAATATCAAGAATTTGCAGCCAGGAATAAAACCGCGCTTTTTGGGATTTTGCAATCTCGATTGCCAGCTCCATTGCCGTCTCTTCAGTGGGAGCGGAACCCCTGAAGCTTTTGGCACCGCCATTCAATAAATGAATACCTTCCGCAAAAATTGCAAACCTATTGCTATTTTTTCCCATACTCTCTCTCCTGATAAATGTATAGCCCGCTTAGGCCCTGATAGCCGCAAGCTGTGATTTTAGATTGTCCGCACTGCCCTTGTGTCCGTTAATTGCCGCCTCTTGCGTTGGCTTACTTCCGTTGCCGGGGTGGGAGTGTGTCGCGAGGGTAGCGGTCAGGGCTGATACTACCCCGATTAAATCCTCCAGCACTTTCAGTACGTTCAAGGATTCACTACCCAACCAAACCTTGCCGCCATTTTTTACCTTGATGGTTTGACGTACCTTGGCCACGGATTCCCGAATATTCCCTATCTGCTCTTTCAGATCCCGGCCTATTGAGCTGTTCATATCGCTGGCGGTGGTGAGATTTAAGTTATCCAGCGCTGAAAGATTGAAGCCGCCAGCAGACAGTAGTTTTAAAGCCCCGAGGGCTTCAATGATTTTTACTCCCGCCACCTCTTCCACGGAATGTGTCTGTACATTTCGGTATTCACTATCGCAGCTAGTCTGTACTTCGGCGGCTTCGGTAATATGGCGCAGGGCGCTTTCACGAATATCCCCGTGGGTTTCCCGGCTCCACTGGGCACCGGCATCGACTTTTTGCCGTACCGTGTCGCTTTGCTGCCAGATTAAATCTTCCCGGTCGAGTGCAGGTACACCCACTCCGCGCGATAACACGGTGCGTATAAACGGCTGGTCCGGCTGGCCATAGGCAAATGGCTAGCTCAACCACCGTGCCCGGTTGCGGAAAACCAAAGGCCCCGCGTTCATTGCCGGCGAATTGCAAGGGAAGGGGTACACTACGAAAAATCGGCAACTGATCATCCGCTTTGCCTTCGGGCGTCAATACCCGCACATCAACCCCATAACGCGGGCGGAATTCTTCCGCGAGCTCCGGCTTCTGCATCGGGTCACTGATCGCTACCACCTTAGCCAATATCGGCAAATGTAATCCACTTTTTATTTCCGGGTAGAGCCGGGCAATCATGCGCTTTATTTGTTGTTCCACAGGTCCGCGCTCCAGGTAAGATTCATAAAGTTGCCGGCAAGCTCTACCTTCGTTACATAGTTGCCATTCAAAAAAACACCGGGGCGGAGACTTGGAATACAGGCCACCTTGGCCCGGTTGGAAATTCCGAAGTTTGTGGCAAACCCTGTTGGCAGCTCCAGGGAGCGGCCCGCCCAGTAACTATCAGGCCAGCTTCCTACAAATACTTTGCCGTCGCCTTGCTGCTGCCAGGTGTATTGCGGTATGCCAAAGGCTTGCGCCAGGTGGTCCATTATCCAGTAGCCTGTGCCAGCGCTGTAAAAAGCCGGGGCTTTATGGTCGGTATAGCTACCTGTGCCGGTGACAAACTGTAAACCGGTAATTGCAGACACAACCCCCAACACGCCTGCCAGGGTGACATAGCGCTCCGCCAGCGGGACCACTTGCGCAAGTGCCGCGGTCAGTTCCCGGCACATGAGTTTTTTCTGATCATTATCAACGGCTGTACAGTTCACCACATAGCCGATAAAAAAGCGCTGGAGCTGATTGGGGTAGTAGCCTAGATCCAGTTGCACCAGTCCTTTTAATGGGGAGCTGCTGCGCACGGTAAAAGCCGCGCGCCCAGGGGAAGAAAGATCAAGCCGCACATCGTCATCGATGAGGGGCACTGGTTCACCATTGACCGTCAGCCGCTTATGTAACTGCACCGGCGCTCTCCTCTTCATCCGGCGCCAGCGCATCGTCAGCGAACTTCAGCACCTTTTCAAAGCCGGTAAGGCTCTCTCCGCCTTCCTGATCCTCTACGCTCGCTGTGGCCACCGGTTCGCCGTTGGCACTCTGCTGCTGGGCGGCCTGGGTTTTCTGTCGCTGCTCTACCTTTTCTGGGATTGATAAATATTCCGATAAGGTGAAATTCACACGCCAGGCTTTCTTTTCTGGAATCTGGCGAACATTGAGTGCTTCATTAAATTGCACTTGGCGGATATTCATTGCCCGCGCGGTTTCGTCCACAATATCGAATACCCTCAGCTTTCCGTTTGTATCCACGGACTCCACTTGCTGTACCAGCGCTGATAAATGTTCTGCATTCTTAAAGGTGATCACCAGGGAAACCGTCAACGTCTTTGGCTTAATTCCATTCTTTGCGCGGTCGCTGCTGCTGGTATTGCCCCCCAGTGATTCTGTTTCAATCCGCAACACACTGTTTACGGCTAATTCAGAACCGCGCAAGATAAAGTCATTTAATCTCATAAGCCGAATAACTCCCGCAGGACGATGAGTTCTCCAGGGGCTGCGGTAAAGAGCATGGCCGCGCTAAAGCCATGATCATGGTCAAAAGGGTGCGTGGCGGTAATCTGGCTTGCAGTCTGTCGGGCGGTGCCCGTGGCAAACAGGCAATAGGTATTGCCGGTTCCGGTAAACTGTGCAGCCAAAGTTTCAGTTGTTGCCCTGGCTGTATCCAGGTATTGCTGTTTTTTAGTGGCCAGGGCTTCCAGCTCCTCTAGGGGGTTGGTGCTCTCCACCTCATAGCCGTAGGCGCTGGCAATCTCCGCTCCAATGGCTTGCGCAGCCCTGCGGGCTGTCTGTAACTGGGTCAGCTTGCGCGGCCTCCAGTGGCCGCCCAGAGGCGCTCCAGGGAGTACCGATTTTTCGGACTCCAGCCGCAACAGCTGCTCTGCTCTATGTTCCGCCTCGCACAGCTCAGACAGCGGGAACAATTGGCACACCGCCTTTAACCTGGCAGCGAAAGCGGTCAGCGTTTGCTCTGCAAAAAGCACACACACGGCCTCCAGGTTGCCCGCTGGCTTGTAGCTGTCCCAGGCATCCCCCAGCTTGCCTGCCAACGCCTGCTGGGCATTGGGAGCGGAGAGGTGCCGGCTGTAGCTCTCCCCCTGGCCTACGCCCTCTTGATAGGGGTGAACCACTAACGCGCGCAACTCCGCGCCGAACAGATGCACCAGGGCATTCTGTGCGGCGTCGCTGCCGGTGGCTGTACTCGCCGTTGGATTAGTTACAAAACTGGGGGACAGCGCCCCCAGTCGTGATACTGCCGTGGTAATTTCCCCCTTGCCCTGCGCCAGGGCAGTATCCATCGCATCGCTGAGGCCCTTAGCCGTGGGGGGAAACTGTACTTGCGCAGGCTGCCAGGTCATCGGCAATCAGCCCTCCCAGGGCTTGGTGCGCTGAATACTGGCAATACGCACACCAAAAATATAAATATGGGTTTGACCACGCACGATTGCACCTCGACCGCCTTCCAGGAATTCAATAGTGGCCAGACTATTGGTGGTCGCCAGTGGCGTTGTCAGGTGGCGCGGCTCAAAGTGCCAGCGCACAAAATCTTTCACTTTTCTGCCCATGGTCTAACTCTCCAGTGTCTTCAAGGTGTCTAAAAATGGGCGGGCAATAGCGATGTAATCCGCCCCCTCTTCGGCTTTCTCTACTTGCGCTTTGGCTTTAATACGAATATCGCGAATCTTATCCAGGGCATTGTTCCACTTAATCGCCGCCTGTAGAATTGTTTCAGCGGCCTCTCGCGGCGCCACGCCTTTAACTTCTGCATGGGTTTGCACAACCGCCGGCACATCACCAGCAAAACCTGCCTCTATAAACCGCTGCGCCTCGGACTTTACCCGCGCATATTCATCGGTCATGCCATAGCCGATAGGCACAAATCGCAACCGCACTTTCCCGGCCGTGTTATCAATCAGGTCGAGTGCAAATTGACGGCTTTTTAAAAATGCCTGATCCTTCTCTTCCTGTTGATCGGTCTTGGCTTTCTCTTCTTGCCAGCGATTAATAATCCTTCGAAACGGCTTTATAGATTTAATTTTCTTGTGTGTGCCATCGCGAAGCTCAACTTCACCTTCCGGTTTATCACCTTCATCACTCCACTGTACCGCCCAAATTGTGTCATCAATCAGGCCGGCCAAATCAAAGTGGCAGGCTATCCCGTCGATCACTACGGTATCGTCTCCGGCATCCCCGTTAATAATGCTCAGTTTCATAACCCCCCCTAGGCTACTCGGATAATATGCGCCGCCACATAATAGCGTTGGCGTACATCGATGGAATGTGAATGATCATCAACCCCTTCCACCGTTACACTGTGCGAATGCCCCCCGGCACTTCCTGTCGTGAAACCATGCTTGTGTGTTCCCGCACCATTTACTGTCACAGTATGTTTGTGTGTGCCGTTACTATTCACACTGACGGTATGGGTATGTGATCCTGTGGAATTACTGTTGGCGGAGTGATTATGCGCACCGCTGCCACCATTATTCGCGCCCGTTACTGTCGCACCGTCCCGGTCACTGGGATCATAATCCGGGCCGAAGGAAGAATACTCATTGCCCGGAAATTTAAGCAGCCTCACGCTATTAATACCGTGGCCGTGGGCGGATATCCGAGAAGTCGCTAGGGTGTGATTTCCTACCGAAATTGAATGCGAGTGATTGCCGGCACCGCCCGTGGAAGCACTGTGCGAGTGACTGCCGGCATTAGCGGTTGAAGCACTGTGCGAGTGGCTGCCGGCATCCTGTGTTTGGCCGGAGTGTGCATGACTGCCAGCACTGCCCGTTGAAGCAGAGTGACTATGGCCACCATTGCTGGAGGTAGTACCGGTATCTGAACCGCCTTGACCACCTGGCTGATACTCACCACCCGCGCACACGATAACGCGGTTTATTGCATCTGGTCGCCCGTTCTGACCGTCACACAACGCCCAACCTTCGGGAATATCATCAATAGTACCATGCCAGAAAACCCCAACATTTTTTGGGATCAAATGATCCAAAGCCGCCCACAATTGTTTGGGGGAAACATAGGCTGCATCTTCTGCACGCGCTAATACCTGCGATGGAGTCGCGCGCTTAACAATACCGTACTCAGTATATGAGGCGTATTGTTGTTGGGAGACGTAAAGATTGGTGCGAGTCAGTAAGTAATGCACCAAACCCATATCATTGATGTTGTGCAAATTACGCCGCTCATTGGCTTCACCAGTGGCGGATGCATAAGATATTTTCTCCACAAAATGTTGAACACCTGCACTATCAACATAGTCTACAGGGACCCCCTGATGCACCGTCACTACAGCAGTAACCCGGTCTACCTCTTTTTGAAAAGAAACATCCAAACAGATTTCTGCAGGAACAAACGGTATTGAAACGGCAATCTCTTGAGGATTTACAATTCTGATACCTTCGACATAGCCAATACCTGGCTGTAAAAAATACTCCCCGCCCCTCTTTAGCAACTTCCAACCATCTTGAAAGAAAGTTGCGCGCCCGTAAATATCCCGATTGCTCAGCCTTTCTCGTTCATCTATAGCATTTAACCAAGCACTCAAGTCGATTTGCCAAGTTTCGGCAGGAACATTGATTCCCGTGGCCTGTTGAGCGTCGGCAAACTGCAAAAGAAAATTGCGGGTAATATTGTTGCCTTGTACGCCGTTGGCCGTTTTTACTTTAGGGGTTCGCGGCACATAGGCTACCGCCATCAGGGTGCCATCACTGGCCACCAGCCCCAGCCAGTTAAACTGGAAATTCCCTACGCCGGTATCCATCGCCAGTGAATACACGACTTTATCCGGTGTTAAATAGCCTTTCTGAGAAACTGTCGCCTGATACACAATGTCATTGACTGCGGGCATAGCCTCCGCCAGATTGACCGGCTGGGTATGATCCAGGTTGTTAATATCCGCCAAAACAAACCGGGTGATTTCCACCGGCAGGCTTGCGGCAGTCTTGGCGGCAATATAGGACGCGCCTGTGTTGATAATGGCTGGCATATTCTTTTCCTACAATGAAGCCTGTAAAAAACTGTTGTCATGCCCACAATCCACGATGCGCAATTGCACTCGCAATGGGGTTAACACTGCAAATTCGTAACGGCGACACAAGCGGCCATACTTGCGCAAAATAATCTGTAACAGTTCCGGGTTGTCTGCCATTTGCCGGTCAGATAGATGCAACTTGATGATATCCCAGTCCCGGTCAGGCAGCCGCTCTTCAATCTCTACATAACCAATCAGCAGGCGTTCAAAGATGCGCTTAAGCCCGGCGATGCTGCCGGCGTCCTGGGCATTCACAAACGCATATTTCACCCGCAGGCGATACAGCCGCATGGATTCGCCATCAAATCGCTCAACACCCCTTTGCCAGGCCAGCAGGTGCAAGGCGCCCGGTATACAGGTTTCCGGGTCCAGCTGGCGCACCGGCCAATACAGCCACTGCTCTACACGTTCCCAGAAGCGTTGCGCGGCCTTGCGCAGCTTGGAGAGTTGGGGACCGGACAGCCAAAAAGGTAATTTCAAATCCATCATACGACGGTCACCGATAGGCTATTGATGCGCGGCAAGTCCATCTGACTAACGATATAGGCCAAGTTAAAATCCACCCCACGAATCAAATCAAGCTGCTTGTGTAACTCTCCCCCCAGCAGTGAAAAAGAAAAGCGATTCCAGGGTTTAACCAGCGTGGGCTGATAGTCCTGATTTTCACGAAAAGCGGCCCGAACATAGTGCTCAACGTCTGCTTTTATATGGTCCTTGGTATCCATGCTTAAACCGTCAATGGTGTGAACCGTGACGGTAATGTCATGTTGTGTTTCGGGCATCGCAAACACCTTTAAATCGTCGCCGTGGCCATGGTTGCCCTCATCAGTAATTTTTCGCTGGATGCTTTGAATAAAAGTGGCATCCGGGTTGCCAATCTCAAACATGACATAGGCGTCAGCGGTTCCAGGACCGCGCGGTGCATTGCTATCAAAAAACACGTTGTCATCGTTCACGCCGTCAAAGCCTGCAATCAATGATCGGTAAACCGCGTCTGTGTGCCATTGGTTCACCGCCATAAACTGAGTGCGAATCCGCTTGCGCAATTCCTCCGGGTCTTCGTCATCGGTGCCGGGATGGGTTAGCCAGTCAGACAAATTGGTCACCGCAGTAATACCCGGCAGTAGCACTGGCAACACCGAGTAGTAACCCGCTGCCAGGTTATAGGCGCTGCCGGTTTCCTCGGCCTCTACCGGAGCCAGCACGGTATCCAGCCCATCGCTAAAGGTAACTTTCGCCGTGGTACGCAGGGTATACACTCGCCCATTAATCACCGGGCTCTGTATCGCCGTATTCTGGGCAACCTCCAGGGAACCGGAACTATCCGCCCGTTTAAACTGTACAAATCCTTGTGTCTTGCTTTTTTTCTTGGGTTCAAGGTTTACCCCATCGGCATGTAATGCGAGAAATTCCCCACTTGCAGTCTTCACATACATTTGAGGCATGACTGAGTTAACCAATGCTCGAATCAACCACATTATCGGAGTAGTTATCAATTCAGTGACCATCCGCCACCAGGGCGATATATCCCTCTTGTTGGTAAAGGCCACATTTTCTGCTTCCACCTCTTTTTCAAATTCCTTACGCACGGCCTCTTCCGTGGTAGGAATGCCGCCCTCTTTTAAAAGATCGGTAAACAGTTGTTGTTCGCTCATAGGATGAACTCTATATCTTGATACTCGACAGTTTTTGCACTCACTAAAACGGTTTCTTCTTCTAGCCGGGTTAGCTTTGCCGTACCAGGTTGAATTCGTGTATCACTCTCCACCAGCTTCTCCAGACGGGAGAGGTTCAAGGCCCATTGATCGTTCTGCCGCTCTCCAACCAGCTCCACCAATAAACCGCTTTCGCGGATCATATGCTTTATATCCTGTGCAATCGAGGGCCGGTCACTGATGCCCATGGGCACACCGATACCATCGAGGGCAATATCGTTGTTAATAATTAACAGGTCTTGGTATTTAGGTTCCGCCATCAGCCCGCCGCCATTTCCATTTCATCCACAACGCCATAACCACTCGCCGGGTTATTGACTTCCACTTTTTCAATGTGCATACCGCCGCGTTGGTTGTTTTGGATATGTTGCGAGATTCCCCCAGCAGGGACCGCGCTGGGCTGAGATTGCGGTGTCGAAACCTTGGGAATACTGGAGCGCTCATTCTCCACACGGGCTTCAATATTAATGCCCGGTATCAAGTTTAATTTTTCTATCACCCAATCCGCCGCACTGCCCAGTGCGTCAAAAAGATTAAAGTCACTAAACCAGTTTTTCAGGCTGGCAAATAACGCAGGAATTTTTTTGATCTGCTTGAATAAGAAGCCAACGGTATCAATCGCAAATAGGAATGGCGCGGCCAGTATCTTTAAGATTGGATTACCTTCAATCACTTTACGGATAGCGCCCCAGCGCTCCACAAAGCCATGAATAAATCCAAGAGTTGCGGCCTTGACCGTATCCCAATGAATAACCAGCATAGCCAGCCCTGCAATCAAACCGATAACCGCCGCGGCAATCCATACCATGGGATTTGCATATAGTGACAAGCTAAATAATAAAGTGGCGATCCGTGCAGCCTTGAGCCCTTTGGTTAGCAGAGCCATTGCTCCAGAGCTTAGCGCCGTTACCCCAGTCCAGGCGGTTTGCAGCCCTATCAGGCCGGCTATGGTCAGTTGCACCACGCCACCCACGGCGGCGAATAACAACACGGTGCCGATTAGCCCGACAATGACGAGCGTGGTAATACCTATAAATTTGGTCAGGTGCGGAAACTTATTGGACCAATCAATCAGGGTGGCGTTCGCCTGGGTAAACTTTTCAATCAACGGGGTAATCACCGGCAATAGTGCATTTCCGATTACCATGCGCACCGCCTTGCTGCTCTCGCGCCAACGATTGAACGGGTCGGCAATCTCGGCGGCCATACGCCTGGCCTTTTCCATGCCCTTTACATTGCCCAGGGCCGGTATATTATTCGCCAGTCCTTTTGTATCCAGCATCAGCTGTTGAATCAGGGACACGGCCTCCTTGCTCCCAAACGCCTTCATTAGCAAGTTGCCCTGCTCAACCGATCCCAAGCCGGCCAACCGGCCTTGCAGTTTGCCGAGAATATCCAGCATGGGCAGCATGCGCCCTTGGCTATCGGTAAACTGTAGCCCCAGCTGGCCTTGTGCTTTGCCTACTCCCTGTAAAAATGCTTTGTATTTAGTGCCAGACTCACTACCGCTCATCGTGGATTGTAACTGTCCGAGAATGGCCATCTGTTCGGCCATTTGAATTCCGTGTGATTGGCCCGACGCCCCCAAAGTGGAAAAGGCAGCGGCCATTTCAGCACCGTTGGTTTTAAACATCTGCACAGCCGTGGCTGTCTGTCCTGCGACTATCTCAACCCATTTAGCATTGCCAAGCCGTTTAGCATCATTCTGAAAAATGCCATACATGGTGCCCATATAATCGGTGATGGTGCCCACGTCTGCCTTGGTGCCCTGCGCAAGCACTGCGCTGGCCTCGGTAAACTTGGCCAGCTCACCGCCTTCTAAACCTGCAATTGCGCTCTGAATATCGTAAGAAGCCCGAACAAAGTCAGCGGCCCCCGTGCCGTATTTAATGGAGGATGCGATAGCGGTGCGCTGTAGTTTATCCAGGGCGTCCCGGTGTACATCCAGGCTACGTACCTCGCCCATCGCGCGATCAAGTTCAATAGCTGGGCCAAGGAGCCCGGAAAGAGAGCGCTGTAAAGCCCAGCCCCCAGCAGCCGCAGCACCGAGCATGGCACCACCTTTTGTGGCACGGCTGGAAAGCTTTTGCATTTGCGCATCCAGTTTACCAAGTGGGCCACTGGCCTTGTCGATTAACCCGATACGAAACATCAGCTTTTCAAGTTTGGGGGTCATTGCGCTATTTCTTCCAGGCTTTGCCGATTCCGTTGGTTACAGCGGTTTCAAGGTTCTTCCAGTATTCCCGCTCTAACAGAGACGCAGTTGCCAGGGTGTCCTCGGTGAATGGTTCACCAGGAAGCCACTTGCGTGCATAAGCGCACAACTGGCTGTACCCGTTTTCCGCCATCCTATCGGCCAGGGCTAACGCTTTTTTACCGTTACCTGTAGATCCGGTGTGTAGGCTTCATAAATATCAGAACCGATAGCAATTTCACTGCCCGGATTTTCCGCCAGAACCTTCAGCAATGTTGGCTTGCCTCCGTCGGTCACAGTGGATGCCAAGAAGTTGTGGAAGGCGTTTATTTTGTTGCCCGGCCCAAGCTGATTCACCAGCTTGTTGTAATCAGCGCGGGTTACTTTGAATTCAAGCTCAACCTCACCCACGGTGACTTCAAAGTCCTGAGTGTTTACGTTCGCAGCTTCTGTCATTGTCGTTTTCCTTAATGATGGACTTCTAAATAATTACCCTTTGAAATTCAGGCCCGCTTTTATACCGGCCACTAGAGTTCCAACCAGACTGGAAATAAAGATTCCCAGCAATATGCGCCTAGTCCAGGCTCCCACCTGATCTGACGCCAAGCGCTGCTGGCGCAGGTGGGCAAAGTCCTTTTGCATCTCGCGCACGTTTTCCGTATCCATGCCCAGCTTTTGCAGTATCTCTTCCCCTGTTTCCCTGGCTGCTCGCTTTGCTATGGCTTCCGCTTCCTGCTCAGAGAGATTTGTCACTATCTGCCTCCACTGATGGCAATACGCTTCCTTGCCCACCCCTCTACAACTTGGCGCAACATCCGGCGGAATCCGAAAGTATCGATATACACGGCGGCCAGGCCCCACCAATAAAATTCAGGGGTTGATTTCAGAGCGTGAAAGCCAGCATTCACCGCAGCTTGCAAATCACCAATTTGATAAGACTCCGCAATAGCCAATTCAAATAGTGGTGCAACAAATAACAGCACCATCGGAAGCGTGGTCAGAAGCAAAAGATAATCATCCTTCCAGCCCCGCTGCCCCGCGCTCTCCAGATCCATTGCTGCCGCGTGTTCATCCCCTGAGTGCGCCCGTTTTATTTGGGCATCGGTGCGCGCACGTTTAATTTGTAATTCCCCACGCCGTTCTTCAGACTTGACTTCCCGCTTGTGCTTGAAGTGGTCCATCAGACCCCCAAAAATAAACTTGCCCGCAGCCGCCAGGGCACCCGCTGATAAACTCATAGGTCCGCCTCCTCTAATAGCGTGTAAGTGAACGTGGTTCCCCATGCTCTTGCCGCCCGGTCACACAAGGCAATTAATAAGGCAAAATCGAAAGGGTTGGCCAACACTTGGCAACCAGCGCTCCATTTATCAACACGCTGGCTTCCATGGGTTCCGCTGGCTCTATGGCAGTTGATACCGAACAGGCCATCATCAATAGGCGCATCAATATCGATAATCGAATCCCGGTTATTGTCCCGGTACACTCGCGCAGGCCTCAGCTGTACCAGAGCGTGATACTGGCCCCGGTGCATTCCCAGCTGCCATAGCCTTTGATACTGTCCAGGCACCAAAATGGCAGTGCCCCTGATGTGCATCGGGTTCTGCCGCCAAAAGATGCCGGGGTCAGTGGTGGCCGGAAACACCAGGCAATGGGGTACGCCATCAAAACGCCAGGCAACGGCAAAGTGATCGTTAAAAAAATTGGATTGATTGTCAGCAGTGCGAATACCAATCAAGTTCAAGTTGTAATCGCCGTCATCAAAAAACTGATACCCTTTGCGAATCATCGCCGTTTGCAAGTTTCCATATCGTACCCGCATCACCTTCACCCCCCTGTTTCTTCAAAGAATGCCTGACACTCAACACACCGGGTTACGCCCCCGAAAGCCTGCCGCGCTTGTGGTATGGGCCAGTCGCAATCCTCACAGTTTTTCAGGCTCAACTTGTCGAAGTCGGAACGATTGCGCTGGGTATTCAGGGAGCGCTCACGATCTTCTTCTTCAAGCTGCGAAGCCCGGTCCAATTGATCTGGCATTTTCAGCCCCTAGTTCAACCGTTCGATTTCCTCGGGGCGCAGATACGGCACACCGTTGATTTTTACAAACTCGCGGCCTGTTACCTCGAAGCTAATCGTGTGCATCAGACGTTCATTGTTTTGATTGGCACTGAGTACATCGGTCAGGCTCAACTTGCACTCGAACGCCTCAATATTGAGTGTTTCGTCGGTTGATTCCGCGTTGTAAACCAAATCAAAGGTGGGCAATCCACGGAAGCTACCGGCTTCTTTCGCGGCTTGTACAATCACATCAAATTGCCCGGTATTTAATTTGATCTCTCCACTGGCGGCGACATCGCCCTCAATAAATCCATCTGGCACACCACGGCTTTTGGTTGCGCTGGTGGCGTCCTCAATAGAAAGGCTGGCCTCATCGAAATTGACGCGGTAACTTCCGATCATGACATCGACGTCGATCCCGGATAATTTGGACATAGGTAATACCCCAATTTTTTTTACTTGAGCGTAGCCCGCTCGTTTTTCACGCTTATTAGAGAGCGACTTTTATCATCTTGTAGATGAGCCAACACACCAGAAAAACAAAGGCCAGAAAGAATACGCCCCACAACGGTGCAGTCACCCACCACCATGACCAAGTGATGACCCCACATAGCTTTAACCCCAGGAATAGCAGGAATAGCAGGAATAACGGTGTGGTTTTCATTAGAAAGCCCTCTCTTCAGCTATAAAATATGAATTCGCCGCAGTAGCAGTAGGTCACCACGCTGTCATTTTCTGTACTGGTCCCAGCATGATTAAAAACCCTCCCAGCCATCTTTATCTTCCTCGGACGAATCTAAATCACCTGGCGTTTGTCAGGTCCAGCGCAATATTTGCTTCAATTTCTTTCGGGGAGTTGTAAGGCGTAACCCGTAGGTATACCTCGACCTTATCCCGTGTTGGCCAAACGATTTCTATATCGCCATCCTTCGGTGCCTTGATTTCACCGGGGAACTCCGTGGCACCGATACGCACACTGCGCGCCATCTCCCGCAGGGGGCGGGAGAAGTAGGTTTTATTCGAGGCCACCGAAATCGGAGTGCTGTTCAAATGGCGATTACCAATGCGGCTGATCGCCAGCACCCGGATAGCCCGCGCGGCCTTATCCACGACACGCAGGTTTTCTATTACCCGGTAGTCGCCGCCCTCAGCGTCTAACAGGTTGCAGTCGCCCCAGAAGGTTCCCGGATAATCTGGATAGGTTTGCGGTACTGACAGCCTCAGCGCGTCCAGGCTGGACAGCATGGCATGATTCAAGGGGATACCCCCCTTATCGTTGGGCACAGAGCCCAGCGACAGCACAGGCCCGGTAGCAACCCGCATGGGCGTATCTGCGATACTTACCGCGCGGTTACACAAGCGCCCCACCAATACGCCCAGGTTATTTCCATGTAACAGCGGAACCGGTGATACCCGGTAGGCGTTTACCGGTTCCACTATGGCGGCCTGTGCGGCTAAGTAATCGCCCCAGGTCTGCTCGGCGGCATCGATGCCGGGGGTGGCAATCAGTATCGCCATACGGCGCCCCAGGCCAGTTCTAATGCTCTCCGCCTTGGCATAGGCCGTATCCAGATCATTAGCCACCAGGGCCGGTGTGCAGACCGCCACAAGCTCCGGGGAAGCGCTCTGCATGGCAATATCCAGGGCCACATGCCAATCGCCAGAGTCTTCCATCGGCACCGACCAGGCTTGCCAGTTTTCGCCGCCGTTGGCCTGTGCGGCAGTCACTTGGGTTTTTAGCTGTGAGTCATTCACGCCCAGCAGTTCATCCAGGTCGCTCTGTGCATTGAGCGCAACCACGGTCCCTTTGCTGGTATCGCCCACACCCAAAAACAGCGCCTTGCGTTCGATTTCATCAAAACTGCCCTGAGCTAAATTCAGGTTATTAACGGTGACTTTACCCAGTGCCATTTGGCCCCCTATGCGCTGTGAATGCGTCCACTTGTTTCATCAAATATTTTGCTGGCCAGCTCGGAAACTTCCCACGCTGTCACCCCTAAAAAGCTGCGCTGTGGTAACTCGATCACCCAGCGACTTTTGCCGGGGTCATCGCGCATCTTTCGTAATATCAGTCCGGCCTGGCCCAGGGTGAGGTTTTCCGTAATCCAGCGCAGCGTGGGCTTCTTTTTACGCCCACCGGGCAACCGCACCTTGTAGCCTTCCTTCTTCAGCGCGCGCGCCTGGTATCGTGTCGCTGGTGCTTCGTAATCCGGTTGGCCGTAAACCTTTTCCGCTTTCTGACCGGTCCACTCTTCCGGCTCACCGTGCTGGTGCTGATAGGCAATCTGTGCGGTTTTGCTATTGGCAAAGAAAACCAAACCGCCAAGCCCTGTGCTTTTCGCTCGCGTCCGTTTACTCAGGCCGCGTAACATTTTCTTGCGGCCTCCTTTGTGGCCATGCTTGCGTTCCTTCCAGGCTTTACCGTCCAGTCCTTTCTCCTCCCGCAACCGCTTGCGGCTATAGGTGCGCACCTTGCGGGCAAGAAGACCACCAATGCGCCGCTGCTTAGCGGGTGGTAGCTTCAGCAGTTGTAATTGCTGCCGCAGCTTCAAGTGCCCGGTAAGATCAATTTTCACGACGGTAGGGCGCATCTGTGGGTAGGGCCTTGTTATCCCCCACCGCGACTTGGCTGGGCTCATCGATCGGCACCACAGCTACCGTGTAACGCTGCCCGCGATAGGTGATCGGCCCATTATCATCCCGCACTAAATCGACGTTCTCCAAAAATCGAATGGTGATTTCCACATCGACGGTATCTTTATCAATGGGGGTAACATCTATTTCCGGTTCGGCAAGCTTGTAGTGATACCGGTCGCTGTCGTGTTCCATTAGCCAGGTAGTCACCAGGGCGAATACCAAATCGGAATCCCCTTTGTATTCCTCCAATAGAATGACCGCGTCATATTCCGCACGGCTTACGCGAATACCATTGCCAAGACTCTTACTTGCTGGTGCCAAACGTACATTTTCCATCCAGGAGTCAAGCTTGGGTTTAGCTACCAAATTCGCGCCGATTAAATGCGCGGTAATGGCTTGTAGTTTTTTGCCGGCCATCCTTAAATCAACTCCGCTGTAATATTGGTATCAATACCGCGTAAATTACGAAGCGCTCTGTTTGATTCCGCACGATACATTTGCTCTGTATCCAGGCTCTCCGCCACTTTGTGTTCGCCAATTTCCCGCCGTGTAACGGTGGCGTACTGCCTAAAAGCCATCGCCGTGGCTAGCGCAAAGGCTGCGCGCTGATACTGAATAAGCAACCGACTCTTCCCACCAATCTGTTGCGCGGGTACAGCCTCCAGGGTTACGTGGCCTGCGGCTTGCCAAGCGTTTTGCTGATCAAGCAGGCTGTCATTCACATCGATGATTGACACCCGCAAAAGGTGCTCTGCCTTTTCCTGTATCACTTCCGCCGGAATACCGTACATTTTTTGAAAATCCCCCAACGACAGGTCAGGGAAAAAGCCGTTATTTTCTATAACGGTTTCCAGGTAGGTTGTCGGTCTTCCGGTAAAGCTCATAAATCTAGCCCTTTCTGATTGAATCCCTGTAGGCCGCCCGCAGGCGCTTCTTGGCAACCTCGAAATATTCCGTGCTGGCTTCAATACCAATAAACGGAAGCCCGGCATTAATGGCGGCAACACCGGTAGAGCCGCTACCCATAAACGGGTCTATCACCGTTTCACCAGCGGGGACGACTTGAACCAGGTGATCCATTACCGCGACCGGCTTGCCGGTCATGTGCAGCTTTTCCTTTGGGTTCACTCGCTCGCGAATTGCGCCCTTTAAATAAACCGGGTGGTTATCCCCAATACACTTAACTTTAAAACCCCAGGCAATGTACTCGGCCTGACAACGAAACTTTCCCCTTGCCGGGCGTGTGGACTCGGTTTTATCCCAGGGAATAATTCCGTTGTAAGCGAATCCGCCTGCCTGTAAGTAGTCGGTAGTTACCGGCAATTGTCGCCAGTCACTAAAAATACAAATGGGCGCCCCAATTTTTACCACTCGATAACATTGGCTAACCCATAGGGATGCCCAGAAAGCAAAGCTGCGTTGATCCCGGTTCTCCCCCATAAATTCCGGGTGTTTATTTTTTACCTCACTACCTTGATATTTTTGGCTGGGTGCCTGCGCTTTGGTTAAAGAGGAAGCCCCAGAACTCGCATAAGGCGGGTCTGTAATCACTGCCCCAATGCTGTTGCTTTTTAACTTCTCCAGCACTTCAAGGGAGTCGCCGTGATAAAGGACAACATTCCCTACCGAAAAACGCTTTATTCCCATTGGGCTACTGACCTCTACTACTAATCGCTGTTAAAAACGCGGCGCCGAGTGGTTTGCCTAATCGCACCGGGCGACAGGCGCCCCACTGGCCCGCGCGGGTGGGGGGACCGTTACAGTTTCTTCCTGGCGATTTCCAAGCGAGTTTTTACGCCTGCTTTATCGTTGACTTCCATGGCCTTTTCATACCAATGCACCGCTTTGGCAAGGTCTTCCTGCTGATCACAGATAATCCCAGCCAACTTGTACAGTTTGCCTAACACAATGATGTTGCTGACTGGCCAGCGTTGCGAGTCAACCGCCTCCAGTACTTCGCTGTAATAGGGATGCGGGCTACGTTGGGCTTTATATTCGCGCTCTGCCCAGTCGTGTAGGGTTTCAGCCACATAGGTGGGAAAATCCCGTTTAAACCGTGCGGGGTTTTGCTGCTGCTGCTTAATCGCAAAATTGGCCAGCTCCAGTGCCTGCTCAATGTCCTCGACATCCAGCAGCCAAATCACACACCACACCAGCAGCAGGTTCGGATAGTGCGCGCCACTTTCGATATAGGCGCGTACACGCGGTAGATACTTTGGTAGCAGCTCACGTTTGAGCGCGATTTTTTCCACTACGTTGTCACGCTCGGAAAGTAATTCAAGGTCGTGTTCCAGCTCCAGATCTGTCACCACCCGGTCGTGGCTGTCTTTGGCTTTCTGGCTTAGCGTGGCTGGAAGGTTGGCCTCCTTTGATGCTCTGTTTTGTTGCTCGGCAACAGCGGACAAACACTTCTTCTTATGACGCAGGGCGAGACTCATGGTGATTCCCTTTTTAGATTTCTTTAAATTCAGGCGTTTAAAAAACCCTCGACCAGCCGTTAATACATGGTGGCCGGGGGAAGCCCGCTACACCTGTCAGTGAGTTACTAGGCCCAACCACCCTCGCCGTTAGGCAATTCCACATTCTTAAATTCAACCCCGGCAGCCTTATCCAGGGTTTCCACTACATAGGCTTCATTCATGGTGTTGTAGTGTTCCACGCGGTCGCGCTTGCTGTTGTCTTCAATCTTCTGACGCACGGCACCATTTTGGTAATACAGGCTGAGGTTGTCCCAGCTGGTAATCATCAGCCCCCGCGAAGGAAAGAAAGGCACTGAGTGGGCTGGCAAACCGCCATAGGTACGGATAACCGCGCTATTCTCAATACGCTCTTTCTCCGTGGGCTTTTGTCCCTGCGCGGTATAAAGTTGTGATTTATCCTGCGCTAACAGGTCACGGCCAATCAGTGCCACCAGGTCATCACCATCGCGGAAAGGATCGGCAACCAGCTGCAAAACGTCGTGGACCATGGCATCCAGGTTAGCGTAGTCACCACCATTGCCCAGGCGAATTTTCCCGGCGGTTCCACCTTCCGTCAGCATCTGGGCACTACTGTTGTAATCACGCAGATGCTGAAACCAACCCACATTGACGTCTTCCCCGTTGGGGTTGTTGCTGGAATCAGTCACTGCGGCTGCCTGGGTGCCGTAAAAACCGTGCTTGATACGCGCGTGAGCAATGGCTACGCGTACATACTTTAAAAAACGATCATTAAAATCTTTGAATTTCGCCCAAGCATCGAGCGTCTGGTAAAGAATATGAACGTCATACTCAGTTTTGACACACTCATAGTCGAATGGATCGAGGCCGAGCGGGTCCACCGTCTGGCGGTCGTTATTAGTGGTGTTCGTGCGCTTACCCACCATGCCAGCGACAGAGCCCAGGATTTTTTGCCCTTTAATCTCATCAACGCCGACCACATTGATGCGCTGTAAAAAAGCAGAGGACTCGACAACCTTATCCATCAGCTTCTGTTCTACCGAGGGGGTTGCGGAAAAAGATTTTTCTACGGAAGTCACAGCATAAGTAGTCGCCATAGCCGTAACCATGGCGGAAAATTTAAGTCGGGTATCGTTACGCATAATTAGCTCTGAAAAAGTTGGATTCTGTTTAGGGTTACTAGCGCTACAAGCGCTTGGTTTAGATAACCTCTTCCTCGGTGCTGCCACTACCTTCGGGAACCTTGGTGCCCGACTTTTCTGTGTTCAGGGCATCGCTAAATTTCTGCTTTAAATCATCGAAACTTGACTTAAGCTCATTAAAATCTTCAATAGAAACAGACTGCGGAGCTTCAGAACCTTCAGGTTCTTCCTCTGTTTCAATCTCAGACTGTGTAGAAAATTTACTTCCCAGCGCTTCAATTTTTTCATTTTGCGATTCAATCGCGCCTATCAGCTGATTAAACTGTTTGTCGTCCATAGCATCGCTACCCGGCTCTTTTGTTTCATGTGTGGTGGTTTGTGAGTCTCGGCCAAAGCTTTTCAATAAGCGGCCCAAAAGACCTTCACTGTCTTCCATTTCCAATGGAGAAATTTCCATCGGGGAGGTGAAATAGTTCTCGGGATTTTGAACCCGGCTAAACTGCAATTCTGAGGTTCCCAGACTGGAGGGGCTATCGGTTACAGCCAGGCCAGAAAGATACGCTTTGCCGCTGTCTGCAAAATTTGGTCGAATTTCAATACTGGTAAAAAGTTTTTGGCCTCGATTATTCAGATACATCAGCTCGTCCGTAGGCGCCAGGCGAGCAAATAAACACATGCGCCCCTTGCTGTCCTTCTCCGCTTTTAATTTCAGTACTTTGCCGAAATTGCCAAAATAGCGGATATGTTCATACCAAATATTGGCTGTATACTCTTCCGGGTTGTAACTCTCGGCCATTTGCTCAATTTCTTCCGGCCCAATTGTGCGACCATCAATAGTGGGGCCGCTGGTGGCCACTTTGACAAATTCGGTAGAGAGCTTTCTGGGCATGATTTCCGCCGTTCGTTTTGTTGACAGTTTTTATCCCCCTTGGGAACAGCCCGCAGAATACGAGTAAACCTCACCCGGAACAACGACCAAAATTCCTGTAAATTCCTTTTTTGACAAAATAGGAATTTACAGGAATTTACCCTCGTTAATCCCGACACCAACTGCTGTACACTACGGCGCATTCCCACCTACTCTGAAGTAGATTAAAATGACTACTTACCCTGAAGAAATTAAAACCGCTGCAAAGCTGATGTGGCTGCGCAGACTGTCTGCGCGAGAGATAGCCGAACAGTTAAGCCTAAATAATGTGCGGGTGGTTTATCAGTGGGCGGAGAAAGGCCACTGGGAAGAGATGCTGAAACACGAAACTGTGGAGCAGGCCACCGCCCGCCGCCTCATCGTGTTAGTGGAAAAGCCCAATAAGACCAATGAGGATTTTACGGAGGTTGACCGCCTTAGCAATCTGCTGGATAAACTCGCCGGAATCGACTTGAAGAAAGCCCGCACCGCCAAAGAAAAGGCGGCGACCTCGCGGGGCGAACGCGGAGGTGGAAGGGGACAAGGCAAAAAGAAAAAGCCTAAAAACGATATTAGCGAGATCACCGCAGAACAGCTGGAGACGATCCGCAAAGAACTGTTCTATGAGTATCAGCACCGCTGGCACGACAACAAGGATCAGCGCACCCGCTTTATCCTCAAATCCCGCCAGATAGGCGCAACCTATTACTTTGCCTGGGAAGCCTTCGAGGATGCGATTATTAGCGGGGATAATCAGATATTCCTGTCCGCCAGTCGCAGCCAGGCAGAAGTCTTTAAGGCGTACATTATCAAGTTTGCCCGCGACTACTTTGATATCGAATTAAAAGGCGCCGAATTTTTCAACTTCTCCAACGGTGCCGAGCTGCGCTTTGTTTCCACCAATAGCCGCACTGCGCAAAGCTACCACGGCCACCTTTATATCGATGAAGTGTTTTGGATTCCCGATTTTGAGAACCTGAATAAAGTAGCCAGTGCCATGGCTTCACAGAAGAAATGGCGTAAAACCTACTTCTCTACCCCCTCAGTCAAAAGCCATGGCGCCTACCCCATGTGGAGCGGCGAGCGTCACAACGAGCGACGTAAAGCCAAAGTTAAATTTGATCTCAGTCGCGATGCACTCAAGCACGGACTATTAGGGAAAGACAAAATCTGGCGCAATATCGTTACGGTGGAGGATGCCGCAGAACAGGGCTGTGATTTATTCGATATTGAAGAGCTGCGCGATGAATACAGCGAGGCAGAGTTCAATAATCTATTTAAGTGCGCCTTTATGGAGGCGGGGCTGTCTGTCTTTAAGCTGGAAGACCTGCTGGCCGCTGCCGTGGATACCGATGTGCTCTGGGTGGACTTCAAGGCCAAGCAGAAACGGCCCTACGGCAATCACCCGGTTTGGATTGGCTACGATCCTTCACGCAGTGGCGACGGTGCCGCTGTGGTCGTGCTGGCGCCACCGCTTAAAGAGGGGGACAAATTCCGAGTGCTGGAGAAAATCGTTATGCGCAACCGCGCCTGGCAGTGGCAGGCCAACCGTATCCGCGAACTCACGGAAAAATATAATGTGCAGTTTATCGGTATCGACTGTACCGGTCCCGGCCATGGCGTATTTGAGATGGTGAAAGCATTCTACCGTCGCGCCACGCCCATCCACTACGGACTGGAAAGCAAAACCAACCTGGTGCTGAAAGCCCAGGATGTGATGGAGAGCCACCGTATCGAGTGGGATGCCGAACATACCGACATCGCCCAGGCGTTTCTACAGGTCCACCAGACCACCACCGGCAAAGACCAGATCACCTACGCTGCCAACCGTACCAGCGCCACCGGCCACGCGGATGTGGCTTGGGCCATTATGCACAGCCTCAGCAACGAACCCCTAAACCGTAACCGGCGCAAATCGTCTATGGCAATTGCCCGCTAACGAGAGAAATCCATGGCACGTAAAAAGAAGAAATTGACTGCAACCAATAAAAAGCCATCAGCGACGAACGCTAAGAGCCAAGCCCAAGAAACAGCCGGCAGTCCTACTCTATTCAGCTTCGGTGATCCCGAGCCGGTCCTGGATGGTAAGTGGGGGGATTATCTCGGCACCTTCTTGCAGCCTAGCGGTGATTACTATGTGCCACCAGTCAGCCAGAGCGGCTTGGCTAACTTGCTTGGAGCCAATGCCCACCACGGCACCATCCCCTATTTTAAACGCAACTTATTGCGCAAGTGGTTTACCCCTAGCAAAACCTTGCGCCCTGAATGCCTGGCTAATGCCGGATTTGATCACTCCCTCTTTGGGCACTGCTACTTTAAAAGGATATACAACCGGCTTGGCCAGACCTTGCGTCTGGCTCACTTGCCAGGGCTCAACATGCGCAGAATGAAGGCAGCAGACCGCTTTTGTATGCTACAGCCCAATGGCGCCGATCCAATTGTATTTGAACCCGGCGAAGTGATTCAGCTGAAGGAATACGATCCCACCCAACAGATATACGGCAGGCCACAATATCTGGGCGGGGTCCAGTCTGTACTACTGAATGAGGACAGCACTCTATTCCGACGCAAGTATTACAACAACGGTGCGCACATGGGTTACATCTTCTACACAGCTGATTCCAATCTGTCTGATGAAGATGAAGATATCATCAAAGAACAAATCCAGAACAGTAAGGGTGTGGGAAATTTTCGCTCTATGTACCTGAATATCCCTAATGGGAAAGAGAAAAGTGTTCAGATTATCCCGGTAGGAGATATTGCCACTAAAGATGAATTCGAGCGCGTCAAAAATCTAAGCCGTAATGACATCCTCAGTATGTGGCGGATACAGCCAGCGCTGGCGGGAGTCATGCCAGAGAATACCGGCGGCTTTGGTGATATAGAAAAAATCACTCGCGTTTATTATGAAAACGAGGTACTACCCATGCAGCATGTTTTCTTGCAACTCAACGAGTGGCTACCCAAGGGGAAACGGATTGGATTTGATCTACCCGAGTTTGCACAGAATGAGTAATCTTTACCCCGAAGTGCGTAATAAAGTGTTAAAATTTCTCCATGGGCCTGGGGAGGAACCTACAATGCGTGTCAAGTGCGAAACATGCGGACACAAGGCAAATATAAATAGCCGCAACGAAATCGACCCAAAGGTTGTTGATCTATATTGCACCTGCTCTAACCCCGAGTGCGGGCACTATTTTGTCGTCAAATTAATATTTAGTCATTCTATTGCGCCATCACGTCGCCATGCACGACAAACCGCCTTCAATTTTCTTCGCTCACTCGCCCCGGAAGAACAGCAAACGTTTCTCAATCAAGCCCGAGTGGACGGCTAACAGAAAAGGCGCCATAGCGCCTTTTAATGAATTTTCCAAAACCCCTTTCTAAATGATCGCCTGAATTCTATGCCTCACATGGTCCATTAGCAGGTATAGCCCTCCCCGAGCATCTTGAGCAAGGCCACTCTCACCAACGCTTGATACATGCTGCACCAGTGCCAGTAATTTATCGACCTCCGAAAGCTCTTCACGAAATCCTACTCTTTCAGTATGAACACGATGGCTTCCATTTTCATTCGCACACATTTTTGTAAGTCCCTCACTTAAATCTCAAGAGTAAATATTTCCACTTAATCAAGAAATATTGAAACTTTTTTATCACCACCGTAATACCTTTGTAAACCTCTATTTTTATAAATTGGATAATCCAAATTTTCTCCTTTGATAATTTGGATTATCTAAATTTTGCCTATAATTTAATCACCCGTGGCCAACTCTCAGTTTTGAACGGGTGACCAAGTAGTGAATACAATTTTTCCAACCGACTATTCGGCCCAAAGGGCATCTATAGCCAGTCGCTTACGGGATGCAAGGGTTCAGAAAGGTATTGAGGGACGACAGTTAGCGTTAAAGCTCGGTGTGCGCGCTGATACGCTTTCCCAAATGGAGCGAGGGAAACAAAAGCTTCCTTCTGAATTGTTGCCGATGTGGTGTGAAATACTGGGTACTCCGATAGCTTCAGTGTTTGATGTAAACAGTTCAAAAAGTCAGACTAAGACCAAAAGCTACATTGAAACCTTCTCGAAGCTCAGCCCCAAGTATCAGGACCTTGTCTTGGGACATTTGGAAATGGTTTACAAGCTGGATAAGGAGGAATAGCTCCTCCATCTGGCATAGATAAATATAACTATGCTGCAGCATAGATAAGTTTGACTATGCCAGCTGGCATAGATGAATTTGACTATGGTGGATCCGAAGACAGGTGTATTAATCACACTCACATTCAAGTAATGCGGATAGAATGGCGAGTCGCTCCGATGCAGGCAATTTTTCATAGTTACTCGCCCAACGCTTAGCTTTGCGTTTTATTCTTTGCCTATCTGTATAATTCAAGCCTGCATAGGTTGCCCAACTTGAGGAATCTGAGTCAAAGCTAAACCATAATTTTTCAGTACGTGGACCCCCTCTTGTCATTACCTGAAATTCACTGGTGCGCCAATCGGGTAGTAAATCATCATATAAAGAAGACGGATAACCGGAAATCATAACAGCCACACCAGACTGCGATAACCTTAATAATAAAAGCAGTAAGCGCCTATGGTCATCGTCGCTATATTCATGGTTATAGCGCTTTCGTGATGTTCTCGTGGAGTGAATATACGGAGGATCCGCGTAAATTAGAACTCTACCCGCAGTGGAATAATCAAAGCTGTTCAAGTATTCCCCCGCATCCATATTATATAATTCAAATGCCTCGCCACCAGAAAACCCCTTTATCACCGAACCATCAAGATCAATTCCGATCGAGCGTGCAGCTTTAGGTTTGCGAAGCATAATTGCACCGCTACCAAGGTGCGTTTCGATATATGTATCATGGGGAGGCATACTGGCAATAATTGCTTGATAAGCACCACTCGCAGCTTTTGAACCTAAATAACACACTTGGATCCACCATAGTTATTAATGACTATGCTCGAGCATAGATCGATTTATTTATGCTAGTACTCTCGAAATATTCTAGACCCAACATAGTTATACCTATCTATAGGGGCCTACATAGTCGCCAATGGCTATACCGCCAGGTATGCATCAGTTAGCTCCTATCAGATTATTCTCACCGGCGGTAAGCACAAAGCCTCGACCTCTACGAGTTAAAACCCCGATTTTTTCCAGGTGCTCAAATACCGGTCTCACAACATGGTGGCCGCCTGCCACCTGCCGTCTGAGATTACGAAGAACTGGCTTCGCACCAAATTCACCGGCGGTAATACGCGTCGCTAGCTGTTGTTGCAACTCGTTTAACGAACCGTTCAGTACCGTTTCGAGGACTGGTTCTTTTTCACAGGCTTTCGGTTTCGATGGTTTAAACTCTGCTGACCGGTTCAACCGTTGAGGGTAAACGGTGTGAACGGTTAACGCACTGTTGAACGCCAACAGCGCAACCAGCCCGACCAAATCGGTGATCACTGCAAGCGCCAGAAAGGCGCTGTGCTGTAACTTTACAGGGTCAACGTGGGTTAGGGTTGCCAGCCCAGCGAAAGCCGCTTGTGCGCTGTCTGTGGTAGCCCCTTTCACCATTTTCAGCTGGGCCAGTGCTTCACTTCTTCTTTGCTCCAGGTTTTCCAACTGTTCAGCTGTTTTAATCGCCCGTTGACGATAACCGTTAGCGGTATCTGTGGTAATGATTGCGTTTAGATTGTTTATCTGCTGTTCAACACTGGTCAGCTGCTGTTCAATCGTTTGGTATTCCAGGCTACCCTGTGCGTTTCCCTGTCGCTGTTCCGCTGTGTGGCTCTCCAAGAATCCAACGGTTGCGGCGATACTGATCAGTACCAGAAACGGCCAAAGCAACAGCAGGACATTGCCCATAAACCGGCCCTGGCTTCTCAGCCACAAACCGAGTGGCGCAAAGGAAAACTTGCACAACTCCAGGGCAGCGGCGGTTAATCCCGCCATCAGCTGCCCGGCACCAACCGCTGGAATAGAAACCCACAGCCCCACGGTAAAGACAACAGAAGTGCCACAGAATATTAGGGCAGCTATCCCTGTTGTATATTTCCAAAAAGTCACTGGTTGCCCTCCTCAGTTTCCTTGGATTTTTCCTGTAACCAGGTGGTCCCCCGCTCAATCGTGGTCAACCTCGATGCGCCAGTAATGGGCAAACACATATCACCCACATAAGCGTGGAAAGTAAAATCGCCTTCCTCGACATCGAGTTCAGCTGTCACACCAATGCCCAAGAGGAATGCCGCTCTCTTGGATACGGAACTTAGTTTCTCAAAGGCTTCCATTTGTTCTTTGGTCAGTGGTTTAGGCATTTGCGTCTCCTCCCAGCTCACGATTTAGTGTTTTCAACTGTGCTGCGCGCTCCTCATGTTCTATAAAGATTTCCTGTGCGGCTCTCAGTTCTTGCACAGCTTCCTCCTTGCTTACGGTGGTGGTTTCCGGACAGGCAATACGCTCGCGGCACAAGGCCAGCGCCAAGCGCACCCGGCGGGCTTCAGCGAGATCGAGTAGAAATACTTCCTTAGGCATAGCGATTTCCTCATTTTTATTAGGTGCAAACTGTTGCGGGCGCTGCCCGCGATAGGTGTAGGCAGCCTCGCGACAGAGACAGCCGAAAAGCAATTCATCACGCACAACCTCGGGCCAACTACAGGCCGTGTGTACCTGTGCGTTATTGAGCCAAGCGTTGTAAACCTGTAACTCTGTGATCTCTCCCAGGAAGAGCGACAGGCTGTGCTGACGGTTCATGGGTTAGCCCTCCCCTTGTGCTTACTGGCGCATCTCGCGCACCTGATCACGCAGAATGTTGAGGCGTAGGCGCATATCCGCCTTTTTGCGCGAGTTTTGTTGCTTCAACCACTCAAGAATTTCCGGGCGAGTTTTTGTGTGGAGCAGGTGCCAGGCCAGGCAGTTGCGGCGGTGTTCCTCACTTTCTGGAGCGCTGGACTCCGCAATCAGAGGGGGAAGCCACTTTGATTCACTGCTGGCAACGAAACTGCGGTTTTCTTTGGCTGCCTTGCCCTTGTATCGGTTATTCATCAGCAGATCCCCCTTCCAGAAAATGCGCGAGAGGGGTAAATAAACCCGGAACAATGGAACAAGGCGGCCTTTTCAACTTTAAATCTAGGTTTCATGCGGCCTGTAGGCTGTCCTTGTTGTTCCATTTCGTTGGTAACAAGATGGAACACGCTGAGCCCTAAATCGCTACAGGGCCCGTGGTTGTTAGCTTTCCGGGGGGTTGAGCTGTTACCAAAATTGGTAACTGACTGGTAACTTGTTACCAATGCCATGTTCCGTGTTGTTCCATGAATGTTCCGAAATTGTTCCATTGAGACTCCCTCTCTAACCTATTGATTTAGCTAGTTTTTATTACCTATAAATCTCTTGTTCCGTTATGTTCTATGTTTTTCCACCCCCCTTCTCCGCATTTTTCCCAAGCCTTTACAAGGCCAAAAAAATACAAACTGGAGATTTAGCGACCATTTCCGCCCGTTCTTTTGAATACCCAGCACCAGGGGCTCGCTTTCTGTTCCCGCTTCGACCGGACCCGCTTATAGCCGGCAAATGGGTAGCGCTGACTGGTGGACAGCAACTGTTTCAATTCCGCTATTGGCACCAGCTCCTGGCCGCGCTTGCGACAGAGTTCCATGTACTCGTTGAGGTTGATTGCGATTAAGGCGGGGTCGATGCTGTGGTTCAGGCGGTCGGTGTTTACATGCCGCTCACCCTGCTCATCATCGATGTAAACCACTTGATCATTAATGAAATGGAAGGTGTCCCAGAATTGCTCGATGATCGGATGATCGTTGTTAAGGCGGCGCTGTCTATCCCGTGCGCGCTCTACCAGGTGTTCCTGCACCTGATTAAGTAAGCTCGTATCAAAATCCGGCAGAATGACTTGTAGCGCTTCCACTGCGGCCATCAACTGGGCGTGAAAGTCGATAACGCGGCC
The DNA here is from genome assembly GCF_947489355.1 of uncultured Microbulbifer sp. GTDB lineage: Bacteria > Pseudomonadota > Gammaproteobacteria > Pseudomonadales > Cellvibrionaceae > Microbulbifer. The sequence continues at coordinate 316,962 of NZ_CANLDD010000001.1, forward strand.
TTGGGTGATGCTGTCATCGGCAGTCAATGTTTCTCGGTGACGATCAAAGGCACCAAAGAACTGGGCAAGCCAATAGCTTTCATGGGTTAGCGCCTGGTGTAGATAGCCGGCCAGGTTCTCTACCGGTTCGCGTTTGAGGCGATCCGCCAGGGGGCGGTTTTCCGGGCGTTTGTGTGCGGTGGTGCAGTGGAGGTGAACAATACGGGACAGCATGGCCGGCGATGCTTGTACGGTGGCATTCTGGCTGATAACCATAGTGCCGCGAAAAATCCGGTCATGGGTTTTGTTGTCATTGGTCTTTACCCCTCGCGAGTCGATCACACCATCCAGGTCAGTGACCTTTTTGAATATGTCCCACTCGAAGGATTTAACCGGGCGACCTCCTGTGCCGCTACTGCGCTCCCGATCACTTTCAATGACTACCACCGGCAAGTTACTCACCTTGCCTAATTGGCGCCCATAACTGGAGGTCGATGTACTCAGCAGGTCTACGCCTTCGTAGTTGTCGCGCCCCAACAATTTCCAGATAAAGCGGATTAAGGTAGATTTGCCCGCGTCCGGTTCACCGGTAATTTCCAGAAAGTGAAATGCCTGGTGTTTCTCTTTGATTTGCCGGGCAAACAAACTCGCCGTAAAGAACGCTAGCGCGGCGATACCGTTAAGATGAAATACCTTGGCAAAATCTGGCCACCAACTGCTATCAAATTTGTCACTATGGTTAACTGGCATCCCTTCCAGGGTGGTTTTGATAGCGGTATCGCCCAGCTGTAAGAAGCCGTGTTCATTGGCAGTGATCAATTTGCTCTGGCGATAGCCGAAGCCAGGAAAGATGTAGCTGCGAGAGTCTTCGTCAAAACCCATATGCGGCAAGGTGGTCACTCGGTTGACCTCACCATCCAACCAGCGCGCCTTGAGGATTTTTAGGTCCCCGGCGCCACCCTCAAAGCTGCCTCCATCAGTATGAGAAAGCAGTGCGAGGCCAAAGGCGCGGGGGTCAGACAGGGCGTTGGGTGTGAGTGCTCCAAGATAGTTGCGGTTGGTGCCGGATTTCTTGATATTGAAGAAGTAGCGACGTTCGCCGGTCAGACGGTCAATTTCGGTGTACTGGAATTTCGGCACACAGTTTGAAATCTGCTCCACCTTGGTTGCCTGGTTAAAGGCATCCCAAGAGAAACCCCACTTAAAAGGATCGCCTTCAGTCGCTTTATTAAAGTCTTCCAGTGAAAATTTGGCAGAGTGTAATTTGTCGTTGTGTTCAATGATTGTTTTGCCAAATGGCTTCCATCCATACAGCGCATAGGCTTTACGCTTGGGGGTTTCCGCGACAAAGATACGGCCACGCCATAGGCACTCCTCTATAGTTTTATCGTTGAGCCGGCCTTCCCTGTAGAGGTCATCCCAGTCTTTGCTGCTGCCGGTCTGAGCTACTTCTACAGTTTCATTCTGCCCCTTGAGTTCTTTGTAGTATTTGGCTACATGCTTACGCGCGCCAGGCTCATCGTCATACGCTAGGTGCCAAATAATCTCCCGTCCTTTATTTTCCTTAATAAGCTCTCTGGGCAAGCCGGAACAACTAAAAGCGGAGATGGCTTTGTATCCTTTCAAATACATCGCGATGCAGTGGAAAATGCCTTCAACAATGAAAACCTTTTCCTTTGGCTTAATTTCTTGCCCAGGTGGCGCCCAATATTTTCCCCTACTGCTACTACCTTTTTTAAAGCGGGCTTTGTTGCCCGCCATTTTCACATGGGTTTCATCAATAATACGTTCCCAGTAATGCTCCTTACCGCCGTAAAGATAGAAGCGCACTGTCTCCGCCCAGGAGCCATCTGGTAATTTGAAAAAACCTTGATCAAACCAGTCTTCAATATCGGCAGCGGGGAACCCCCGCTGAATAGATAAGTAGGCTCTGGCTGTCGCTTTGGGATCTTCGTCGCTGGAGGGAAAACGCTTGGAGAAGTTTTCAAAGAGGTCTGGATAGCGATCTCGGACGCGCTCCTGGTACCCACATTTATCCTCGCGATCACAGCGCAACACAATCGGCTTTTCGGCGCTTATCCAGACCGTCTTGCGTTCACACTCGGGGCAGGTCCCCTCGCGGTAGATATTTGACGGGGTTTTGAGGGCAAGGTTTAGCGCCCCGTCCCCCTCTAGCGCCGCCACCACATCGCTGTTTATTTGGCTGTAGTCCATGAGTACTCCAATAACCTAAAGGTTTAGTAGCTATGGATGGGGTCTTTCTGCGCCATGCATAGGCGAACCAGCTTGGAAACATCGACTAAAGCGAGGCGGCCAATATTTCTTCGCGGTAAATTCCCCTTGTCGAGCTGTGATTCCACTTGCTGTTCACGTAGTCCCGTGGCTTTTGCGAATGCATCTTTGGTCATGATTGGGCAGGGAACAAAGTGAATCTCATCCCAGGTGAGCTGGGCGACATTGACCATAGCCAAGCGACCAATGTGAAAAACTGGTAGGTGTCCGCGCTCAATCTGGCCGCGTATTTGCCCTTCACGCAGGCCAGAGGTGGCGGAAAATTTCTCTCGAGTCATTACTGGGCTAGCCAGCAGGACAGGGCATGCAGTGGTTACATTCGAAGAACCGGTTTGCGGGTAGTTAAAAGTCATCGTTGTAATGCTCCGTGTTGGTAATTCCTAGTACGACACAACTGATACTATGTACGCACATAAGAGTATGTCAATATATTTTCCTCTCAAATGAGTATTATTTACCACATTTATGGGATAACTGTTCTATTTTGAGTCAATTGGAGTATTTTTTAGCCATTTCGCGTGGATTTATTACAAATTCACGTGTATAAAAGCCCCCGTATATGAACTCTCAGCCGTTGGCAGCTCTGTCATTGGCGAACTACTCACAATCTATTAGAGGGGAACTGATGCTGAAACTAAGGGCTGGTGATCGACTAAGAGCTATTCGCGAGTTGATGGGTTTAACGAGAGACGATTTTGCTGAACAACTCGGACTTGACTTTATAAGAATCCAAAACATTGAACGCAAAAAAGCCAAAGTAGCTGAGCTTGAGTACGAGCGAATTGGGCTGCGCTTTCCCGAGTTCATATCATTTCTTACGCATGAAGGTGATATTTTAGTTTCTGAACTTTCAACAAGTAGTGAAAAATTATGTCGATTGGCTGCTGCAAGGATTGAGGCCGGGATAATCCCTCAAGGATTTTATTTAGAAGAAAAATTGAAATATCCTGAGCAGCCCTTGTAGCGCGTAAATTTTGAAAGTAAAAGATGCAATTAATCCAATCAAAATTGTTAAGGAATTCTCAAATGCTGAAACTATGGGCTGGTGACTGATTGAGGGTAAGTACAAGTTGAAGCTAGCCAGATTCCATGTAGATTTTATCTGGAAAAAAGAAAGAAATAGGCTTTATTGGGATTTATAAATGGCAGTTAAACAAGTTAAAAAAGGATGGCAAGTAGATATACAACCAGAGGGTAGAGGAGGCACCCGCATTAGAAAAACTTTTTTAACTAAAAGAGAGGCTGTAAACTTTGAATTTCAACAGCGAGCAAAAGCAAGCAGTGGGGAATGGTCTCCTCCGGTTAAGGAAAATCGACGTTTACATAACTTGATTGAAGAGTGGTATTCCCTTCACGGATACACCCTAAAGGATGGAAAAAAGAGAAAAAGCAAGCTTGACGGCATTTGTAAACGACTTGGAAATCCATTGGCACGTAATTTCAGTGGTGAAGATTTTCTTCTTTATAGGAAAAACCGCCTATCTGAAAAGCAAGAACGACGCGATAAGCTGGTTTCACCTAATAATTTAAACCATGAGCAAGCGTACTTATCAGCTGTATTCGGCACCCTGATAAAACTAAGAAACTGGAAATTGGTGAACCCTCTCCAAGGCATTCCAAAAATAAAGTTAGATGAACCTGATCTGATTTATTTAGAATTAGACCAAATAGAGTCATTGTTAAAAGCACTTGAACAATCTAGCAATCCTGATGTACTTCTAATATCTCGCTTATGCCTCTCCACCGGTGCCCGATGGGGTGAGGCTGAAATGCTGCGAGCAGAGCAGGTTCGACAGAGTAAAGTGCATTTTACTAAGACTAAAAATAGCAAAGCACGGGCAATCCCAATAGATGCAGAGCTTGAAATTGACCTGCGCACAGATCGCCCTCGATCCGGTAGGCTATTTAGTGGTTACAGTCATCAAGCATTCAGGAGAGCTGTAGCCCGCGCTGGCATCACCCTACCAGATGGCCAGCTAACCCACGTCCTACGCCATACCTTCGCTAGTCACTATGTTATGAACGATGGAAACATACTGAAACTGAAGGACATCCTGGGACATCAGACACTGGCGGTGACAGTGCGTTATGCCAAACTGGCACCCAGACACCTCGCAGATGCTGTAACAAAGAATCCTTTGGCCACCTTAAAATGTCAACAAAGTGTCAACGCATAGGAGCTACAACGAGCCGAAGTCATCGTGGATGTGCTGCTAACTCATTGATTTATGGTAGAAATTGTCTGTACTAGATGCTCTCTGGAGGGACTGAAAATCCCCGTGTCGGTGGTTCGATTCCGCCTCTGGGCACCATCTCTGAAACCCGTGCAAGCGCTAGCTTTCGTAGGTTTTTCAATTTTGGAGTAGACCTCTCTCTTGGCGTTAAAAAACGCTAAAGTGTCAACGCAACATTCACTCCTTACCTTCTGAACAGATTTGCTCCAAAACTTCCTCCCCTTGCAAAAAACCCCGTGGCCTCTAGCTCCCAGCTATTTCGGCCCGTGAAAAATCTCTTCGCATTGCTTCAAAACTCTTCATTTTGTGAAATCCCAAAACTCGCTCAAGCCCAGGGCTTGCGGTGTTTTCCCATTTCACTGGGTAAAGAAAGGGCCAAAACCGGCAGGCGTAAGAGGGAGTGACCACAGGCTCTTTCGACGTTTTATTAATTGTTAGAGTTGGCGTCATCCACCTATTTAAGTGCTCGAATTCTCTCGATTTCACCATTTTAGTAATGCAGTGAAGTGTCGCAATTGGCCTTTTCAGGTGATGAAAAGAATTGAGATTCCACCTCAGTAGTTGGGTACGGCTGTTTTGATGGGGCGGCACCAAAGCTGAGCGGAAGGTTACTGGCTCGCCGTCCTTACTCCGGACCTTCACCGGGCCGATCCCGGTCTGAACCTCTCACTCAGGCAGGAAGCCATTGCGGACTGCTGTCGCACGATCGTCGTCCAGGCGGCCCCGAAACTCTTCCCTGAAGGCCAACAGCTCTGCCTCCACTGTATTCTGAAGCAGCTCTCGTGCGCCCCAGTTCTGTCATTGGGTCAGCTGTCTCCTGTCGATCTGTAAACTCAACAACGGTATTCTTATTCATAGCGGCGTACTCTTGGTTGGCTGACTGTTTGGCGACAACAAATCAACCAGATACCCTGCTTTCTTTCAAACCCTCAAACACCAGAATTAATTATAACTCAGGATTTGTGTCAGTTAGCCCTTGGTAAAGATGTATCAGTATTAAAAAGTTCTACTAAACACAGAGGCCATTTTCATATCCCCTCACCCCACTGGCTTTGGATTTATTTAAAAATACCGGTATACCCTGCGCTGAATCAACGCAGGGATATTTAATTCACCGCGCTGCCGGGCGGGGTAGCTGGCCCGGGAATCAGCATCGCAATGTTTGCAGAGATTGATGCGGCTAAAGGGGTTGCTGTACAGGAACTTCTGATTAATTCAACTTCCCCCGTTTTGGTGCAGGAGCGCGGGAGGAAGGTGAATTAATCAGAGGTTCCCTAGGTAAATAATACTGGCCCGGGCACAGAATGCTCAGTTATTTCGATTCAGTTAGAAAAATAGACGTATGCGGATAAAGCAGCAGCATTAACGTGAGTCGCCGCACCTGCTCACTGCATATCGCAAACGGACATGGAGAGCCTGTCTATGCTGCTCTTCCAAGTTCCGGGAAAGCCCTGCCCACTGCGGCGACTACGGCTTCGTGGGCACTATCGGCACAAAACTCGCCATGGGCGGCGAGGAGGTGTAGGAAAGGCAGCTTTAACAGGCGCTGGAAATCCTTCTGCAGCCCCTGCCATGTATCTTTTCCCTGGGGACTCATGCGCGCGCGCCAGGCCGGTACCACCTGCATACCAGAGCGCATCCCGGCAAATCGCAACAGGCACCGACCACTCCAGTTGCAGCCTCGCCAATTGCCCCAGTACTGGAGTGCATCGCAACCCAATAGCAGACCACCACTGAAGGGCAACCACAGTACCGCTTCTGGAAATCGGCTGCAGGAAAACTCCAGAAAGCGGCCTCCAGGTACCGGACATTCCCCCCCCTCTCTCAGCAATTGATCCGCGCTGGGGGGATATAAATCAGATCCCGCCTGCCGCCAGAAGGTGAGATCGAAGTGATCTCGGTAGTAGAGGTCGTCCTGGCCATGGTGATAACCCAGGCGTACTGCGTGGCGAACCCTGCCCATATCCCGTAATTTCTCTTCCTGCTGTGGGCGCAAACGCATCGGGTTAACCAGAATAAGATCCCCTCCCCAACGCACTATGGCCATATTGCGATTAATTGTGACTGCTGGGACCAGCGCCACCGTCCCGGGTACATAGAAGAGATCGGGTAGGAGCTGACGGATTTCTCCGTGGGGCTGAGGTGGTGGATAATCAATGCGCACAACCGTTGCAGCTCAGGTGTAGTGCGCCCGATTGCTGATACCGCGCAGGAGTTGCAGCGCGCGTTCGGCACTGTCTTCCGGCACAAAGATATGATCATGGCGCAGCGCAGTTATCACATTGGCAGCGATACCGGCATCAGCCAGCGCTCCAGTGACAATCGCTGTCAATTGAATCGTACTAAAGCCAGATAATATCTGCAGCGTGATTTGACGAAACGGTATGCTGGCAGCGAGACCGTGTTGTCGGGCCAGATACTGGGGCAAAATTACACACATACCCTCACCTTCGCGAAAAATACACAGACTGTTCGCAATCACATCCGTTAGGCGGGCATCCGCCACCTGGCAAAAAACGTAGGTTTCCTCCTGCAGCCTGGGGCACATATTCCACAAAATCTCTGCGGAAGAGGATTCAGCGCTCATACCCTATTGCCATACAAAATACCTTATCCACAGTAGGGACGCCGAGGTTGACCAACCATTCCCTTGCGACTGCCGCCGAGAATAGATGGTCGTTGCCCAAAGCTGAGGCTGTGTATTGAAAAAGTTCCCTGCCTTACCGGCCACTTATTCTAATTTCGTTTGCGCTTGTTCACGCCTTTTTTTTCCGATTCCATTAATTCACTGGACTCTCTTTCACCCGGTGCTGATACATTATTCATTTCAGCATCCGGCGACTCTTCTTCCTCCCAACGCTGCAGGGCCATATCAATATCCCTTTCCAGATGCAAGCTGGGGAACTCCGGGCAGGGGGCATCGCGCCCGGGATCGTGCCAAGCAGAGAGGGGTGCCACAAATACCACCAGGGATTTATGCAGTCGGTTACGTCCAATACTGACTTCTGTCCAGGTTGTCTGCCAGGCAAACTTTCCCCGCACCGCATAATCGCTCTCATAGGATTTCAAGGTGAGAAAATAGGGGTATATTTTTCCGCGCCGGCAAATAAGCCTGCGCCCGGTTTTGATGTTTGCCATCTGAGTGAAGGGATCAAAATACCAGTGAATATCATAGCCAAACACAAACTGCATTTTCCCATTACGCTTGAGAAATGCATAGGAGCGGCCAGTACCGTCGGACTTGAGGCTCCAGACATGGCGCGCTTCGCCATCGCGGGAAATAAGCCAAGCACCAACCCACTGGCTTGCATCAAGGCGCGATTGCACATGCCAGCCATCATGTCCATTTTTTTCTTTGCCCTCAACCGCCAATACTGGGGTACAGGTGAGTAAAAAAAGCAGGACAAGTGTTAAATGCCACCGCTTTACGGCTTGAGCACAAAGTGCGCACTGCCCCTTTCGGCATGCGTCCTGGGTATTTCTGCCATTTGTGAACGGCATCGGCACGGGGCCAGTTTAACTGGCTAGATCCGGGCAATTGCTGCCGGCCTGTGGCGTTCTCCAGTTACTCAGGCGGCGCTGAAAACTTAACAGGCCGCCGCCGGCCTGCAGCCAGTGACGCCCGTCAATAACGGCAAACAGCAGTGTGGAGCGGCTCCAGCCACGGAATGCCACCGATACCACACCGCCTTTGCAACGTACCGAGGCTCCGGTACGCACCCGCACGCGATCACCCTCCAGCTGCCAGTTGATAGCAAAACCGTGCGTCAATCGTCCCCCGTCATTAAAGCCATAGGCATAACCGGAGCCGTCCGCATTGAGCTGCCAAACCAACTGGTCATCGCCCTCGCTGACCACCAGCCAGTTGCCCGCCCACTGCACCTGCGCCGATTCCGCCGCGGCAGCCAGGGGGGCAAGTAGAAAAAGTAAAAGAACGACGGCATAAGCCTGTAGGGAGGAAGCAATAACACCTTTCGGCAGGGACTGACACAAATACTTCATGCGCTGCTCTACTGTATCTGCTCCCGAAACCATTTTCACGGGCGCGGGTTGCTGTAGAAGGCGGCTGAAGGCACCGCCAATTTTCCTGTCCGGTGCGGAGCTGAGGCCCCCGCAACCGGCGTGAAAAATTGCTCAGGCGTTCTTTTTCACATCCTCTGTTAGTAAGGCTAGACACAAAATCCCACAGTGGCATTAGAAGCATTAAAAATATTAACTGAGACGCCAGCGCAGTTACTGGAATAGGACAAGCTACGTAGTGGCCACCTTTGGCTGTGTTTATTGGGTACGCGCGTCGGACAGATTTTTATCGGCACGCCAAACACGGTATTTGAGCAGCACGCCCTCTGGCAGGTAAACAACCAGTGGCAGGCGGCTGCTGTAGGGGAGTATCAGGCTATCCCCGCGCACACGGATAAAACGCCGGGAGTCGGAACCGGGGGCGCAGATCTTGCGTGTGCCGGGAGTGGGCTTCAGGTCGGACAGGACGTAATAGGGATAGCCCCAACCGGCTAAAACTTCGCGATGCAAAGGGGCGGTAAAGCTACGCAAATTGCAGTCAGCAATTTCACGCCGCCCAGGCACCAGTTCAATCATAAAGCGACTTTCATCCTTCACTTTTGGCAGTTGGATAACGTGGCGCTGATTGCCATCCACTTCTGTCGGAAAAGCGTCGAGAGGCTCAGCCGCCTGTACGAAGGTCATACCAAAAAGGATCAGCGCTGCGAAGAGGGATTTTTTCATGGCGAATTGCTCACCTCGGGAACACATTTCTGGCGTATAAACCTTTTTACAGTCTAGTCAGCTTTCTCCAGTGCAGCAGACGCCGAAAAAGGGAAAACTGCGCCAAGATAGAGCGGCACAGCGTTTATCTGCCTATCACCAGGCCCTGAGGCTATCGCGTGCAAACAAACCACAGGCAGGCACGATGGCTATCGCCCGCAGGTGATTTCTGCGCCTGGAAGCGCTGGAGAAGGGAGGGCGAGACAAAAAAAGGGACCAAGGCCACCTGACCCTTGGCAGTTATTTGCCAGTGGGAGATGGCTAGGCGTAAAGCTCTAACAAATTACCACAGCTGCCAGGACAGCCAGGCATAAAAAACCCCGCTCAAGGCGGGGTCGGCTCAGATACAGAGAAAATTAACCGCGCTCAGCACGCTCCTTGGCAATCAGGTAGTCTGCCACCTGCAGCATCAATTCCTGGCCGTTGCTCTTGCCTTTAAGGCCCGGCAGGGAGGCGCTGATGCGGTACTTACCGGCTACAACCACCTCTGGAGTACCGGTCATCTTATAGGCCCGCTGGCTGGCCACACCCTGCTTGACCCTGCTGTTAATGGCAAAGGAGTTCATCAATTTGGCAGCTCTGGCGCCGTCGGCGCCATGCTTGTTGAACAAAGCCTCAATGGCCGCCAGGTCCGGCTTCCAGTTACGGCCTTCGCGAACCGCGAGCATCTGGCGTTGGTTGTAAATGGTATTGAAGATGGGGGTGTGCATCTTTTCCAGGGCACCCATCGCATCAGCCACATAGAACAGGCGCGCATGGACATCCATCACCGGCTGCCAGATGGCGGGCAGCTTCAACAGGGCGACATCGCCGGGCATATTCTTTTTCCAGCGCTCCAGGGTCGGCTCGAAGTGGTAGCAATGGGCACAGCCATACCAGAACATCTCGGTCACTTCGATTTTGCTATCGTCTTTCTGCGGTACCGCCTGGGGCAGCACCTGATAGTGTTGACCGGCTTTGAACCCACTGCTTTCCTGTGCGCAGGCGGCAAGGCTGAACAATACAGCTAAAACCATTGTTATAGGGGCGAGAACTGCTCTCATAAGTCTTCTCCAGCTTAAACCTTCATTGTTCGAGGCCTGTTAGCGGCAGGCTGTCGGGTCACAGAGGCACAATAGACAACGCAGATTCTTGAAGTTCCCGTTGCGCCAGGCAAGGGAACGCGACAAAAGTGCTACTACTTTACCCGATTCCCCTCTGTTTGACCGGCCACCTGTTGCTGGGACCAGCCTGTTATTCCGTCAAACCGGCAACATAGTTGGCGACAGCGGTGATTTCGGCATCGGACAGCTGACTTGCTACCGTGCGCATGGTGCGGGTATCCCCGTCATTTGTGCGGGTGCCTGCACGGAAGGCTTTCAACTGGACTTCGATGTACTCCGGATACTGACCGGAAAGTCGCGGATATCCTGCCGGTGCATTGCCCTGACCGGTGGGGGAGTGACAGCCCATACAACCGGGCACGCCGGTTTCCATATTCCCCGCACGGTACAATTTTTGCCCAAAGATGAGGCCATCGACACTTTCGCCATTATTGAGTCTGACTGCAATGGCTTCGGAGCCAGTCAGCTGCATCGGTTGGGCGGCGAAATAGGCGGCGATATCCTGCAGATCCTGTTCGTTGAAGTTGTCCAGCTGGCCGACCATCTGCGGCACATTGCGCTTGCCCTCTTTGATATCCTCAAGCTGCTTGAGCAGGTATTTCTCGCCGAGACCGGCGATTTTGGGAAAGGCAGACACCGGACTGTTGCCGTCAGTACCGTGGCAGGCTGCACACTGGACGGCCTTCACCTTGCCCTCAGCAGCATCACCCATAGCCATGGCAAAAGGTATGGTTCCCAAGGCGATAACCAAACCAAGTACCAGAGCAATGTTCTTGAAAAAGCTGTTCATACATCGTCCCGTTGCGCGCTGTGATATGGTGTTCTGCGCCTCCGGTAGTCCCGCGAGGCGAAAACTGCGGCATTATATACTTGCGCGCCAAACGAGTGTACCGGATCAGCGGACTTAAACGATGTCAATTGCCAAACTTAATACTCAGCCGCAAAAACTGAACTACCGAACCATACAGTTTCTGACCAGTGCGCCCACCCTGGCCGAGTGCCCGGAGGATTCAGGTGCCGAAGTGGCCTTTGCCGGCCGCTCCAATGCGGGAAAATCCAGCGCCATCAACGCCTTGACCGGCAACAGCAAGCTGGCGCGGACCTCCAAGACACCCGGACGCACCCAGCTCATCAACTTCTTCAGCCTGTCCGAACAGCAGCGCCTGGTGGACCTGCCGGGGTACGGCTATGCCAAGGTGGCCCGCGCCATGAAGGACGAGTGGCAGCGCCACCTGGCCGTCTACCTGGAGCAGCGCCACTGCCTGCGCGGCCTGGTGCTGTTGATGGACATACGCCAGCCCCTCAAGGAATTCGACACTCATATGCTGACCTGGGCAGTTGAGGCGGGCCTGCCGGTGCATCTCCTGCTCACCAAAGCGGACAAACTGAAAAATAGCCCCGCCAACAATACCCGCTTTGCCATAGAGAAAGCCCTCAAGGAGCAGGGTCTGGACCGGGGCGTTACCCTGCAGACGTTTTCCTCCACCAAAAAGACAGGCATCGACACGCTGGAGCGCAAACTGAATGAATGGCTCGCACCGCGAATTGAGCCCCTCGTTGCAGGCAGCTGACCTCCCGCCCCGGAGCCCCCTCCAAGGTACTATTATCAGCCCGCACTGAAGTTGGACGGTGCCTACCCGGCGTGCAATAACCGGCTAAATCAGCCCGCTTTGCCCGGCGCGCGCCCCGGCTCCCCCGAGGACAACAGGGAGCGCAACAATACCCGCCGCAACTGCTGACGCATTTTGGGCGTCGGGCAGTGCAGTTCCTCGATGCACAGGCAGCGTTGCGCCAATAGCGCGACCAAGGTGTCCTCGCAAATGGCAATAGTAAGCAGCCGCGGGGTTTCTGCAGGCTTTACACCGCCCATTTTCTCAGTGCAGCCGGAGGTCTCTGTCAAAGCGGACGGGCTGCTTGGCTTGCGCGGGTTTTTGCTCTGACTCGCCGGTATGCGTTGGGTAGAGGGCGCTGATACAGTCAGCGGCAATCCGCTGCTTGTGGCCATCTCCAAGTTGGCGCGCGAGGATTGAACTGGCGCCGGCGAGAATATAGCGGTGTAATTTTTCATCCCCCAGCTCCCGGTAGGCTGCCATCAGCCAGATGGCGTTCTCACTAAAGCGTGTCGCGGACACGGCATAGCTGGGCCACTGCTTTACCAGCAGAAAACCCGCCAGGTCAAAAGCGCAGCCCAAGTAGGGAATCGCGTCTTTCTCATTGCCCTCCTCAGAGAGGATCTTGCCCAGCTCTATCCAGTCCAGCCACGCCTTTTCTGCACGATCCGTGTCAGCAACCAACCACTGGCGGTGGTTTGCGCATAGGTAACGTAAATTCACGATAACTCCCCTTGCTTAAAACTTATTTAGTGTAATGCGAACAATTATCATTTGCAAATAATTAAAATAAACTTTTAACCCTTGTTTGAAGAAGCCTGAAGAGGTTTTTTACTACATAAAAAAAGCCGACAGATGGGGTCTGTCGGCTAGGAGTCAGTGCCCTTTGGGGAGGGGCACTTGCCAAGCGCACCCAGGGGGACGGGTACGCCTGAGGATTCCTCTTCAATGCGATATTTTCCCACACCGGGAAGCTTAGGTTGCTGCCGTTGGCATTCCCACCCGGCAGGCAAAATAGCCCGAGGAATGTGAATACTATACTCGCCCGCCCCTGAATTTCCGGAAATAGATTCCAATCTCGTCAACCAATCCGGATTGATGCCTGAAGGCCGGGACCTGCCACCCGCGCCCCGAGAGACTATCAGGCAGAAAAAAACCCCGGAGTTGGGGATAATCCGGGGTGAAAAAGCTGAACGCTTTGGGGTTAGGGAGTAACAATGATCTGGTCGTTTGGATACGCCTGAAGATTCTTTTGTTCCCAGGGTTTGAGTAAATAAATGTAAACGATGGATTTTTTCCAATAACCGGGGCCTGTAGCCGGCATTCACGGGGAAAGGCCCTTCAAATCGTCAATTCACATACCGGGCCGTTGTCGTGAAGGCGGCGGATTCCCTCTGCCAGAAGGGGCGCACAATCGAGCAGTTCGCACTTGCTCGGCAAGTCTGTCTGGGGTAGGGAGTTGGTCAGGGCAACGACCTCCACTGGAAGGCGCGACACCAGGGCCCTGGCATCTCCACTGAACTGGCCGTGACTAGTGAGTGCGATGATACGCGCAGCCCCCGCAGCCTCAGCGGCCAGCGTCGCCCGGCAGAGGGTTGCACTGCTGGCAATCAGGTCATCCACAATCAGCACTACCGCTCCTTTAACGTCACCAATCAAGGTGCCACCGCTGATCTGCTCGCCACTGCGATATTTCTCTACAAAAACTCTACCGATCGCTCTTTGCAATCGCTCACCCAGTGCCCGGCGCAACCTCTCCGCGCGCTTGATGCCACCCTCGTCCGGGGACAACACTACCAGTGGCCGCTGCTCACCAGCCAGCCGCCCTGCGGCAAATGCCACCAGGAGAGGCCGGGCGAGCAAATGGACGGTGCGACAGCGGAACGCATTCTCAAAGGCGGACAGGTTGTGGGCGTCCATCGTCATTACCGTGTGGGTACCTGCTGCCTCCAGAAAGCTGGCCAAATACCGCATCGGTAAGGGGTCATGCAACTTTGTGCGCCGATCTTTACGCCCATAACACAGATAGGGCATCACGGAAGTAATACGCGACGCTCCAGCATCCTTGAGGGCACCGATAAAAAACAGGCTGCGCAACAGTTTTTCATCGAGACTGCTACATGTATCGGCATACAGAGACTGCACAAGAAACACATCGGCCCCCTCCACGTCATCCAGGGGGCGTACTTTGTGTTCACCATCGACAAAACTGTATTCCTCGTGCCGGGAAATGGGCTCTCCCAGGGCAGCGGCTACACGTCCACAAAAATCGGCGCCAATATCCAAGCTAAAAAGTTTCAATCGGCTCATCGCCAACCTGCCAAAAACCGTCGGATAGTCAGGCCGACTCTATCAATCATGCAACTGGCTCCTCAGGCTGGTGAATGGCACGGGGAATACCGGGCGATTGTTGCTCGTTCAGCCTATGCATCCGTACCAAAGTCTCTTTATTGATAAACCCGGCAATCCAATGGAGGTTCCATCATCCATTGATCGGCGCCCTTGAATGACTTACTCAACTTGGCGGGGCCTGCACCGATATTCGCCAGGCAAACAAAACCCAAATATTCTCTTTTTTCACAACACGTAAAACCGCAGGTTAGTGGAAGCTGGGTACAGGCACCTGAAAATGCCCCCGCGGGAATTGGGTCTCCGCAGTGCTCAGACTAGTCCAGTTAACGCCCGGCGGGTCTGCCGGTCGGGCCTGCGTTATGCAATAGAAGAAAAAAGCTGCAAAAGGACGCCCGACGAGCAAAATTCAACTTGAGGGGACAAAAAAATGCCCCGGACTTGGGGGAGTTCCGGGGCAAACATCTGACTTCCTTGGGGGATGATGACGCATTCCAACAATCTTGCCATTTTAGAGAGGCTGTCGCCGGAACAGTTCCACGGATTTCGCTAAAGATTGTAAAAATGGCAGTAAAAACACAAATATTGGCGCGCCTTTCACCAATCAGGCATCGACGGAAACCACTTGTTTACATCGGCACTGCCTTGAACGTCCCTGTAGGCGTAAAAAACCTCTAACGGCCGGGGCTTCAATGCGCCTGGTCCCAGTCCTTGCCGCGCCCCAGATCGACGATCAGCGGTACACGCAATTGCGCGGCGCCCTGCATCAATTCCGTCACAGCAGTTGCAACAGTCTCTATTTCCGGCTCGGGGACCTCCAGCACCAGTTCGTCATGCACCTGCAGGATCAGCTTGCTGTTCAGGTTTTGCCCTGTCAGCCTGGTGTCCACTGCAATCATGGCGCGCTTGATAATATCTGCGGCCGAGCCCTGCATGGGCGCATTGATCGCAGTGCGCTCGGCGGCCTGGCGCTGCATGGCATTGCGAGAGTGGATCTGCGGCAGGTACAGGCGGCGGCCAAACAGGGTTTCCACATAGCCCTTTTCCGCAGCCTGTTTACGGGTGTTTTCCATATAGCGCAGAACCCCCGGATAGCGCTCGAAGTAACGGTTTATATAAGTCTGTGCATCTGCGCGGGGAATGCCCAGTTGCCTGGCCAAACCGTAGGCCGACATACCGTAAATCAGGCCGAAGTTGATGGCCTTGGCGCGGCGGCGCTGCTCGTCGCTGACCTCATCCAAAGCCACTTCAAACACTTCTGCGGCAGTGGCCCGGTGGATATCTGCGCCGCGCTCAAAGGCATTCACCAGCCCTTTATCTGCAGACAGGTGCGCCATAATGCGCAACTCGATTTGTGAATAGTCCGCAGCGATGATCTCACTGCCACCATTGAACCGCGGATCCGCGGTGAAGGCCCGGCGGATTCGGCGGCCCTCCTCGGTTCGAATCGGGATATTCTGCAGGTTGGGATCGCTGGAAGAGAGGCGTCCAGTGGCCGTCACCGCCTGGTGGTAGGAAGTGTGCACACGGCCACTGACAGGATCAATCATTTTCGGCAGCTTGTCGGTATAGGTGTTTTTCAGCTTGGCCAAGCCCCGGTACTGCATGATCAGCGCCGGTAACTCGTGATTGTGGGCCAGCTCCTGCAACACCGCTTCCGCTGTGGAAGGCGCCCCCTTGGGGGTTTTCTTGATCACCGGGATTTGTAACTTTTCAAAAAGAATCGCTCCCAGCTGCTTGGTGGAACTCAGATTGAATTCCTCTCCTGCCACCGCGTAGGCCTGCTGCTCCAGCTCACGCATCTCCTGTTCCAGTTCGGCACTCTGTCCCGCGAGCATTTTTGCGTCTATGTAGGCACCGTTGCGCTCCATGCGTACAAGCACCGGCAACAGGGGCATCTCAATTTCATCGAGGACCTTTACCAGAGAGGGCTCCCGCGCCAGCCGATCGCTCAATGCCCGGTGCAGGCGCAGGGTGATATCGGCATCCTCCGCCGCGTAGGGGCCGGCTTTGTCCAGCGCTATTTGATTAAAGGTCAGCTGCTTGGCGCCCTTGCCGGCAATATCCTCAAAATGCACCGTGTGCTCTCCCAGGTATTTGAGCGCGAGGCTGTCCATATCGTGACGGCTGGCGGTGCTGTCGAGCACATAGGATTCCAGCATGGTATCCCGCGCAATACCGCGCAGCCCAATGCCATAGTTTGCCAGGATATGGCTGTCGTATTTTAAGTTCTGCCCCACTTTCCTTTGCTTCTCGTCTTCCAGAAGCGGCTTTAGCTTCTGCAGTACCTGTTCAAATGGCAGCTGCTCAGGTGTGCCCATATAATCGTGGGCCAGCGGCACGTAGGCGGCGCGGTAGGGCTCAACCGCAAAGGACACCCCCACCAGCTTGGCCTGCATATAGTTGAGGCTGGTGGTCTCCGTATCGAAGGCAAAGATTTCTGACTTTTTGAGCTGCTGCAGCCAGGCATCCAGCTCGGCCATTGCTGTCACGACCACATAGTCCCGTTCCACCGCCTCGGCCATGGCCTCCTCGACCTTGTCGCTGGTCAGCTCTTCCAGCCAGGTGCGAAACTCGTTTTGTTCGAATAACTCGATCAACTTCCCGGTATTCGGTGCCGAGTTGTGCAGATTCTGGGGGTGGTAGGGCATTTCCACGTCGGTTTTGATGGTGGCGAGCCTGTAAGAGAGCTGTGCCGCCGCGCGATGTTCGGCCAATTTACTGCCGAGGGTCTTGGCACCGCGAAAGCCCAAAGTGGCAATGGCACCCAGATCGGCGTAAATCTCTTTAAGGCCGCCAAGGTTCTGCAATAACGCCAACGCCGTCTTTTCCCCGACGCCCGGCACGCCGGGAATGTTGTCGGATTTATCCCCCATCAAAGCGAGGAAATCGATAATCAGCTCCGGCCCTATGCCAAACTTTTTTACCACACCTTCTCTGTCCATCTCAGTATTGGACATGGTGTTGACCAGGCTAATCCCTTGACGCACCAGTTGCGCCATATCCTTGTCGCCAGTGGAAATAATCACCTCCTGGCCGCTGCGCTGTGCCTCCAATGCCAGAGTGCCGATCACATCGTCTGCCTCAACCCCATCCACTACCAGACGAGGCAGGCCCATAGCGTCGACAATGTCGTGTATCGGCTGAATCTGCTCGCGCAGGTCATCTGGCATCGGCGGGCGGTGGGACTTGTACTCAGCAAACATCTCGTCGCGGAAGGTTTTGCCCTTGGCATCAAAGACCACTACCACAGTACTGTCGACGTGCTCCTTCAAGTGGCGGCGCAACATGCTGATGACGCCGCGAACTGCACCGGTGGGTTTTCCCTGGCTGGTGGTCAGCGGCGGCAGGGCATGGTAGGCGCGATACAGGTATGAGGAACCGTCCACCAAAATCAGTGGGACGGCATCGGGGCTTTGTTTGCTCATAAGTCAAGGGGTCTGTTGTTGGGCTTTATTTGCACCCACAGGAGGCGGGCTGGCCAATAGGATAACGCCCTTCACGCAGATTTTCCGCTCAACCTGCACATAACAACTATTGGCGCACCAACCGCATCAGAACCACACACTGGGCTAGTCTTCTCGATAGCGACTTTCACCGCTCGCTAACTCCCCCGGGAACCAAATGCGCCCAGGCTGCCATCAGGCGGCACAGGCACTTTTATTCCCATGAAAATAGGACCCAACAGATGATGAAGGAAGGAATCCAACCATGAGAGGAGTGATCGGCACCGCTCTATTAATGATCACCTGCATACAAGCTTCGGCAGGCGCTGTTTTGGCCGGTGAAGCTGAGGAGGCTCGGGACAGGCACTCGGACACAGAGGGACTTCCCTCAAAACACACCACCGCATCAAATCATGAGTTGATGCTCAAGGAGGCCCGGCAGGCACAGGAAAAGCGGCTGTTTCAACGCCAGATGCGTCAACTGGAAAAACTGCGTCAGCAGGCCAGACGGGATGCCGACCGCGCAAAAAAATTACAACAATTAAAGAGCAGTGCCAATCCCCCCGACTGAGCGGACCATACCAACACAGCGCTTCGCCCAGCGTCAACACCGCTGGGCGCCCTCTCCCATCAAAAATCCAAAACCAACCGAATTGTATTCAATTCCGGGAGCCGCGGGTGGACGCGTCGGGAATCCGGCTCAGACACCCGCGGGCCTGGGCCAGCAGGGATTCAATCAGATCCCGGTAGCTGGCATCCGGGCCCAACTGCGCACCGAGGGAGTCCAGGGTCCCATAGTGCAGGCCCAGGTGCCTGGCCAGCTGTCTGTCGCGCGCGTTTTCCGGGACATCGCCAAACAGACAGCCCTCCCCCGCACCAGAGAGATCAAGCATGGCTCTGGCACCGTACCCCCTATCGCTGCCGTAGGCCAGCGCGCGTGTCTCTATCCCGGCGGAACCAAAGAAATGCCCGTAGGCGTCGTGGGTCACCACTATAGGCACGTTACGATAGCCCCATAGGGCGCGATCCAGTACTTTCTGCAGGTTGGCCATGGAGCGCGAGAAATCCCGCGCGCGACGCCGATACAACTCGGCGCTTTGCGGCCGCAGCTGTGCCAGACGCTCGGCAATTTGCGCCGCCGCAATGGCCGCGTTGCGCGGGCGCAGCCACAGGTGCATGTCCGCAGCGCTGGCGCCCTGATATTCAAAAGTACTATTGGTCAACAGCTGCAACTGCCTCTCGGCGGGTAGAGATGCCATCTGCCCGGCCATAACACCCTCCATCTGCGGGCCCAGCCACACGATCAATAATGCCCGCTCCAGAGCTGCCCGTTCAGGGATACTGGGTGCATAGTGGTGTGGATCCCTTCCCTCGATCAATATCCGAATGGGTATCTCACCCTTGGTAATCTCCTGTGCGATCAAAGCCAGCGGGCGCACGCTCACCACCAGCTCCCCCCCAGGGGAAGGTTTCGGATCACCACAGGCCAGGAGGCAAAAACCGAACAGGGCCAAAACGGATAAAGGGAAAATACGCGTAGAGGGAAACATGGAAGATAAATGGCAACGCAAAACTGCGATATAATCACAACCGGCTTTAAGCCGCCAGCCCGATTGGCCAACTCCCAACCCAACGGGCTCGCAGCAACGCCGGAACACCCATGCCTCTTGCCCATGCCAGCCCCGGAGATTTCACCCTGAGCCCTTCTGAGTCGCTCATTACTGCCGACAATGTCTCTCTGCAGCTCGCCGGTCGGCAACTGCTAAAGGACATTACTTTAGAGTTGAGACAGGACGACATAGTCACCCTTATCGGCCCCAACGGTGCCGGCAAAACCACGCTGCTGCGACTGCTGCTGGGCCTGTCCAGGCCCAGCAGCGGCATCATCTGGCGTAAACCGGGGCTGCGTATCGGCTATATGCCCCAGCGACTGCACATTGACAGCGCCATGCCTATGTCGGTCGAACGCTTTTTATTATTGGGTCAGCGGCACTTGAAGCCTTCCCAGGCGCAGGCCGCACTGGACAGAGTCGGGGCCGGGCAGCTAAAAAATACCAGCCTGTCCAACCTCTCCGGCGGAGAAATGCAGAGAGTGCTGCTGGCCCGTGCGGCATCCCGCAAACCACACCTACTGGTTCTGGATGAGCCCACCCAGGGTGTGGATGTGGGTGGCCAGGGTGAATTGTACCAGTTGATCGCCACGCTTCGGGACGAACTCGGTTGTGGCGTTCTGCTGGTTTCCCACGATCTGCGCCTGGTCATGGCGGCCACGGACCGGGTACTGTGTCTCAATCAACATATCTGTTGTCACGGCCTCCCGGAACAGGTCAGCCGGGACCCGGCCTATCTGGAGCTGTTCGGCGACAAGGTGGCCCCATACACCCATCAGCACAACCACCAACATCACCTCAGCGGCGATATCGCGAATGCAGCCGATTGCCCACGCGAGTACTTCGACCCAACACCTGCAGCCAAAGACAAAGAGTGAACATCAGTGATTGAGCCCGGCGAATTACTGCACAGCCAATTCCTATGGTACGCCCTGGGCGCCGGTCTGCTGGTCGCTTTGGTCAGCGGCCCTTTGGGGTGTTTCGCCGTTTGGCGACGCATGGCCTACTTTGGCGATACCCTGGCGCACTCCGCCCTGCTCGGCATCACCCTGGGTTATGTTTTGCATATTCTGCCGATACTGGCGATAGGCGGTACCTGTTGCCTGCTGGCAATACTGCTCGTGTACCTGCAGCGCCGCCAGAAACTCGCCGTGGACACCCTGCTTGGGATTCTTTCCCACTCAATGCTCGCCCTAGGCATCGTCACCATAGGCCTGTTCGGGATTAAAGCGGATTTACTCTCACTTTTGCTCGGCGATCTGCTCGCAGTCAATGGCCAGGACCTGCTGCTGATGTCTGCCACTGCGGTGGGGATTCTTTTGCTGCTCTGTTTTCTCTGGGAGAAACTTCTGGCCTTTACTCTGCACGAGGAGCTCGCTTCTGTTGAGGGGATACCCGTAGAGCGGGTGCGCCTGGCACTGATGTTGATGCTGGCACTACTGATCGCCATCGCCATGAAGGTCGTGGGTGTATTGCTGATTACCGCGCTGTTGATCATTCCCGCAGCGGCTGCGCATAAGCTCTCCCGTACACCGGAGTTCATGGCCATGATGGCATCGCTGATCGGATGCCTCGCCGTCGTACTCGGTCTGCTGGCCTCGATTCTGTGGAATACCCCTGCAGGTCCCGCCATCGTGCTGGCGGCCGCGCTACTCTTCCTGATCTGTCAGTTGTGGCCAACCGGAACCAGATAGCCACTGGGTACCCTTTTACAATGCCTCTGGCAAGGTACTAAGACCCCCATGGTGTATTTAATTGCCGCCCTAGAAAGGCGCTGCGCAAACCGGTCTGGCGTTCCCCAGGGTTCAAGTGCTTAGGGTAAACCGCTACTGCTGCAGTTTGGCGCGTTGATTCTCTAAATAATGGGATTTATATCACCCATTTCTTCAATAAACCGCTGCTCGGCCGACAGCCAATTGTTTCGGTATTCCGCCATTGCTAGTGTTGCCCGACGACCAGCCATTTTGGGCCAGTCACGGATAATGACGACAAAAGGAAGAGCAAGGATCATGGAAAATTTCACTCCCCGCCGCACCTTACTGGCCAGCGCCATCCTCGCCGCTGCTGCTGCCGCAACAACACCACAAACCCTCCTCGCCGCCGAGGAAGGCGCCATCGAAGAGATCACTGTTGTAGGGTCGCGCATCAACCGCAACAGCGAATTTGAGAATGCCACACCGGTGCAGGTTTTGGATCGCGAATCCATCGAAAAATCCGGTTACACCAATTTGCAACAGCTATTCGAAAAGAACCCGGCCGCCGGTAACGGCACCTTTTCCACCCGCGGCAACAATCAGGATTCCACCGCCAATGGCGCCGCCGCTGTGAGCCTGCGCGGTATGGGCTCGGACGCCACCCTGGTATTGGTCAATGGTCGGCGTGTGGCTATCAGCGCCTTTGCCGAGGGCATCACCACCAACTTTGTCGATATCAACAGTATTCCTCTGGCCGCTGTCGAGCGGGTGGAAGTCCTGAAGGACGGCGCCTCCGCCATTTATGGGTCCGATGCGGTGGCCGGTGTGGTCAATCTGGTGCTGCGCAAGGATTTCGAAGGCGCGGAGATCTCCATGGATTACGGCGGTGCCGACGGTTATGACGAGCAGTCCCTCTCCGCAGTCTGGGGCATCAACGGCGAAGACTCCAACCTCACAGTGATCCTTGACCACCATAAAAACAGCCGCCTGGCCAGTACCGAGCGCAGCGGCCTGGGCACAGCTAATCAGTCCGGCCGGGGTGGAGAGGACTTCCGCTCGTCGCGGGGCTACCCAGGCAGTTTTACACTACCCAGCGGGGTGACGGTCCCCGACCCGAACTGTCCGGAAGAGCGCGATACCGGAACGGTCTGTGTCTACGACTACGGCCCCTGGACTCTGATTACCCCGGAGGCGGAGCGCACTGGCCTGTTGGTGCTCGGCCACACAGATCTGACCGAGAATATTGAATTCTTCAGCGAAATTGCTGTGCAACACAATACCTCTGTGGCCCAGGGCGCCCCTACCCCGCTGGACGGAGATGCTGAACTCTACGTGGACGCAGATCATCCCAACAACCCCTTCGGTGAACGTGTGAATATCTTCCGCTATCGCACCGTGGATGCAGGCGCACGCCAGTGGGATATAGAAACCGATAACCTGCGCGGTGTCTTCGGGCTGCGCGGCGGTATTGCCGATTGGAACTGGGAAGCCTCGGTACAACGCTCCCGCAGCGAGTCCACACAGACCGGCAATCGCTCCCAAGGCTGGGTTCGCACGGATCTGCTGCAGGAGGAAATCAATGCGGGGCACTACAACCCCTTCGGTGGCGTACAGAATCCGGACGCTGTGATTGACGCCATTACCACCAGCCTGGTGCGCCAGGGAAAATCCGAGCTTACCAGTTATGACCTCACCATCAATGGCGATCTGCTCGATACCACCAGCGGTATGATCGCAATGGCGACGGGGCTTGAGTACCGCGAGGAAAAAGCTTCCGATAACCCCGATGACCAGTTCCAGCGCGGCCTGATCTTTGGCACCGAATCCGTATCCGCCAAGGCCAGCCGGGATATCACTTCCGCTTTTATTGAATTCGCCATTCCCCTCCCCGCCAATTTCGACCTGACCCTGGCTGGTCGCTATGACGACTACAGTGACTTTGGCAGCACGACCAACCCCATGGCCAACTTGTTGTGGACCGTCAATGACAGACTGTCCCTGCGTGCTTCCTGGGGCACCGGATTCCGGGCCCCCTCCCTGGCACAAATAGGACTTGGCGAATCCCAGGAATCTCTGTTTTTCGTAGATACCTATGGCTGCGAGATCAATGAAACCTACTGTAATCAAACAGACTATACGATTGTATTTTCTGGCAACCCGAATTTAGATGCGGAAAAATCTGAGTCTTATAACTTTGGCATTGTGCTCGAGCCTCTAGAGGACATGCAATTGTCTCTCGACTACTGGGGTATTACCCAAGAGGATAAGATTGATAAGGTTTTTGGCCACCTATATAGCCAACACTGTAATGATCAAGAAAGTAGCATTTGTCGAAGGGACACTCCTCTTGGCGAGGATACGCTTGGAAACTTGCAGTCTATTACCGGTGAGATAATTAATGTTGGCGAGCAATCTGCGTCAGGTATTGATCTTACCTTTGTTTATTTTGGCATTCCTTTAACGGGAGGAAGCTTGGGTCTTCGGTTGGACTATACCTATCTCAATGAATTCGAACGGGTTGAACAACTTTCTACCAGTTCTGCATTGAATAGTAGAAATCTAGCGGGAGAGTATGAATATCCTGAGCATCGATGGTCAGCAAGTGCCGACTGGAACTTTGACAATTTTGAATTCAGGATGGGGCTTAACTATATAGGAGAGTTTGAAGATACTCCAGATATAGATTTTGACGGCACTTTAGATTACGACACCAATACTTCCCGCACTGTGGACTCATTCCTGACCACAAACCTACAGGCGCGGTACACCGGTTTTACGAATATGATCCTGAGCTTGGGCGCAGATAATGTTTTCGACGAAGCGCCTCCCTTTGCGATTGGTGATGGCGATGCCGATCTGTATGGCTATGTACAATCCCAGCATGATCCGCGCGGCCGTTTTATCTATGGAAAAATGACTTACACGTTTTAATATGGAGTGAACGGTCCTTAAAAAGGGTGGCGCTTTGCCGCCCTTATTTACGGCTGCACATTGATCCATGCGGAGGGTTTTTGCCACAACCTCCGCCCCAGGCTTTGCGCATTTATCTGCGTGTTCCACGCCACTTAGGAACGCCCGCTTTCATTTCCCTGTCTGCTCCAGGTTGAACAGGTTCCGAGCCCGCCCTGTGAAATTCATACACCGTCATAATGATACCAACCAACATACAAATAAATACACTGGCTGCGATCACAAGAATGTATAAGTCAGACACTGTCAGTCCCTACGCGCGATTAATGCCGATACCTTAAAGTAGATGCCAAAAGCCAGTATGCTCGGCACCCAAAGCGCAGTAAAAATCCCCTGCGCCTTATATCCACTAAACCACAAATAACCAGACAGGATAAAAGATATGGCAACCGCCAACAAAATAAAAACATCCGAAAGCTTGAACACAGGTATCTCCCAGTTAATCGTCATCATAATCCCAGAAGCCAACAGCCGCGATCAGCAAACCGAAAATTGTGATTGCCGCAGGAATACGCAGCCCCGATATCCCAAAAACCTCTTGAAGTGACGGAACAATGCCCATAGCACCGAACATCCCCCAAAGCAGGAACGGCACAGCGATCACCAGACCAAGCACTCCGGTAGTGCATCGCGCTCTTCTGGAGCGACAAAAGCTATCGAAAAGATTCCTCAAGAGGGGTTCCGGTGCTGCCATACTTCATGGGATTGATAGTTAACGACAGGATAGCCCACCCTGAAACAAATACGACAGACACTACAGAAAATACTAACTCTTCAGAGTACTGGCATAAACTTCATTGTCTGCCCAGACAGGCACAAAGCTATCACCTCAAATAACCGCCTTATTGTGCGTGGGTTAACCATTGCACCGGCTTCCCCCTTCCCAAAAAAGCAAGTGCCTTTCTCTGTGTGAGAGGCCACAACCGGACCGGGGGCATAGTCAATGACTACATTGATGTCCCCAATTCCCGTATATAACGATTTCAGGGTTTTGACAAATGCCGATACCCTTTCACTATTATTGTTTAGGTTTTTCTGTATGAAATGACCCTATTCTCACCGAGGTTAAGACTGGCTCGGGTAATCCTTTTGGCATTGGTATATTCACAATTTTACCGGGTTGTCATTGTCGGGTGACAGCGAATTAACAAATCCGGTCCGTACAGGAAACAGCTGCACACCCGCAGGGCGTTTATACTCCGCTGGGCTGGTGCACCGTTACTTTTCCAGTAGCAAACCACATTCCCGGTGCTCTTCCCCCTTGGTGGGGTCGAAGTACACATCGTTATCCGGCAGCCCGTTGTCGGAGACATATTCTTCCACATCCATTTCCCTTAAGTGGAACATCGGCGCCACGCGGATGGTGTCGTGATTGCCCTGGGTGAATATATCCAGATTTTTGCGATGTGCGTTCTGGTCGTGGCGGATACCGTTCAGCCAGACGTCCGGTTTCAGCTCCCCCATGGCGCGGTTGAACGGCTCCAGTTTTACCGTGCGTGAAAAAAAGTCGTGCTCGGGAGTATCCAGCGGAGGAATACCACCATGCACGGCGTTGTAGTGGGCTGCTGACATCTTTGAGGAATAAGTGCGCAGATTCAGATTAAACCTACTTACCACAGCTTCTATATGGCGGTAGGTCTCCGGCGTATTGTAGCCGTGGTCTACCCAGATGACCGGGATATCCGGTTTTGCTCTGGTTACCAAGTGCAAAAAAGCCACTGCCAGCGGGCGAAAATTGGTGAAGACCACCGGGTTTAACGCATGCTCCATGGTAAATCGCATGATCTCACTGGGCTTTTCCCCGGCGAAATTACGGTTCAACGCCCCCAAATCGGCACCGTGGTGAAAGAATCGGTCAGATACAGAATGCAGGGGGTTGGCAGAAGCGTTGCGTCCCATAAAAATCAATGCACAGGAAAACTAGGATGGAAGGCATGCTACCCAGTTCATTACCTATATAGAAACAATAAAAAGGATTGAAGTAATAATTTTCGGTTATAAGCAATGCCCCACCCCCATACGGGCAGGGTCCACCTGATTATGCCGGCAGTGAACTACAGCGCATCAGAATCAGCGGTTGTCCGTACTCAACACAATGGCGGCGCCCGGTTTCCACAAAGCCGTACTTCTGCAGGAAATAACGTGTGCGCAAGTTCTCCCTGAGCACCCGGGTTTGCAGTTGAGGTTTTCCGTGCCCGGCGGCAGCCACCAGGCTCGCGCCAATACCGCAACCGGCAAACAGGGGGCTGACACACAGGTGGGCAAGCCGGTCTTGATCCAGAAGGGTGACAAAGGCTTCGGCGACCGCGGGGTGACGGCCCGTAAACACCAGGCACAATCCGGCGCGCCGGCAGTCACGGCGAAACTGGTGCACTCGCTCCAGCCAAAAGCCACGGGGCAGGGAAGGGTGTGAGCTGACCGCAGCATGCAGCCACAGCTGTTCCAGCCTGTCCAGCTCTTTGGACTCTGCCTTTCTAATCACAGGCGCCCCCGAGACGGATACACAGACACAATCCTAATCAGGGCAAAGTGCGACTCCTACAAAACATCACCCTGATAGAACAGAAAATGTCCAAAAAGGGACAATCCACCGGTGGCACCAAAAGGCAATCAAAAAAATTGACAGTTGAACCTCACTTCAATGGTAAAATACAATCATTCTTATTAGCAGATAAAACATTATTAACTTTAATCACTCTCTGGAGGGTGCATGAAACCTTTCCCCCTGTCGCCTCTGGCATTTGCCCTGGCAGCATTGACGGCTGTGCCGAGTTTGGCCGAAGAGCGCCTGGAGACTGTTTCCGTCATTGGCGATCCCGGCTCTATCTCCAGCCTGCCGGGCTCTGCACACCTGGTCGATGCCGACGAGCTGGCCGAGTTCGAATATGTGGATATCAACCGCATACTGCGCTCGGTGCCGGGTGTCTACCTGCTTGAAGAGGATGGTTACGGCCTGCGGCCGAATATCGGGATTCGTGGCGCCCAGGGAGGTCGCTCCGGCAAGATCTCTCTGATGGAAGATGGTGTGTTAATTGCGCCTGCACCTTATTCAGCCCCGGAGGCCTACTATTTCCCCAGCGTCGGCCGCCTGGACGCCATCGAAGTGCTGAAGGGCCCCGCTGCCCTGCTCTATGGCCCATTCACCGTAGGCGGTGCCGTGAATATGCTGAGCACACCGATCCCGGAAACCCCTGCTGGAATGGTACAGCTCGAAGCCGGCGAATATGGCGAGACCCGCCTGCACAGCTATTACGGCACCAGCACCGAGAACACCGGCTGGCTGCTGGAAACCCAGCAGCAGCATGCAGATGGTTTCCGCGATATTGATCGCGCCGGCAGCGCGGATATCACCAAAGAGGACTACCTGCTGAAGGGCCGCCTGCGCTCCGATGCGGATGCGGCCTATCGCCAGCAACTGGATATCAAACTGCAGTACTCCGAAGAGGAGTCCGGCATGAGCTACCTGGGCCTGACTGACGCCGACTTAAACGACGACCCCAACCGCCGCTACGGCATTAGTGCCCTGGATGAAATGCAGAACCGCCACAGCACCGTGCAGCTGAATCACAGCATCCAACTGGGCGAGGGCTTCACGCTGCATACCCAGGCCTACTACAACAAGTTCAAGCGTGACTGGTTTAAGGTCAGCCTCGGAAGCCTGATTGATGATGCCAATAGCGACAACGAAACTGTAGCTGAAAATGCGCAAGCGATACTCGATGGGCAACAGGATTACTTTGGTTTCGGTATCAAGCACAACAACCGTGAATACGAGTCCAAGGGTATCCAGGTCAGCGCCGACTGGCTGTTGGATACCGGCTCCGTCACCCACGAATTGACCTTTGGTATACGCCGGCATCGGGACGAAGTGGATAGATTCCAACCAGTGGAGATCTATAGCCAGATTGATGGACAACTGATCTACCAATACATGAATATCCCCGATACGGCAGGAGAAAGCGGCAATAACCGGGTTGGAGAAGCCGATGCCACCTCGTTCTTCATTTACGACGATATCCAACTGGGCGACCGGCTGACCCTGACGGCCGTCCTGCGCTATGAAGATGTGGAAACCGAGGAGCAGCGCTATAACGATGCAGAGCGCTTTGAAAAGGGCAGCTACCGCTCCAACCAGGTAGATGAATGGCTGCCGGGGCTGGGGCTTGTGTATCAGGTCAGCGAACAGTGGCGCCTGCTGGCGGGTGTCCATCGCGGTTTCGCCCCCCCCGGCGCCGGTGCCAAAAACGGCCAGGGCCCTGAGTTATCCACCAACTACGAGTGGGGTGCACGCTTTGATAACGGCACCCTCACCGCCGAGCTGATCGCCTTCTATAGCGACTATGAGAATGCTGTGCAGAACTGCTCTGTGGCTGTATCCTGCCCCAATGGAGCCGAGAGTGGCACCTTTCAACTCGGTGAGGCGGAAATCAAGGGCCTGGAAGCTGCCTTTGGCAGTGAGTGGGTGCTCGCAAACGGCTGGACCCTGCCAGTGCGTGCCAGCTATACCTATACCGATGCGGAGATCACTGAAGACAGTGATGATGGCGACCTGCTGGCGGGCGATAATCTCGAGTACCTGCCGGAAAATGTCTTTGCCGTATCCGCCGGCCTGGATAGCCGTGCCGCTTGGCGCCTGACCCTCACCGCTGCCTACCAGGATGAGATGTGTGTGGACTATGAATGTAAGCGCAGCGATGGTACGAACCGCTTCGATTATACCGAGTCCCTGTGGGTGGTGGATGCCGCCGCGCACTACGACTTCAGCGCAGACCTGACGGGTTACCTGAAAGTGGATAACCTGTTCGACGAGCAGGTGATTATCAGCCGCAGCCCAGACGGCGCCCGCGCCAACCGGCCGCGCGTGGCCACTGTGGGGATGAAATACATCTTCTGAACCTACACCGTGACTAAACGATAGGACAGGAAAACCCCGGCTTTCATCGGGGTTTTTTAAGGGGCATGAGGCTACCAGCGCTCGAGGCCCAGGTGGACAAAGTAGGCCTTGAGGTAATTATTAACTCGGCGGAAATATAGCTCTGCATGATGCAGTTCCCTCTAACCTCAGAATGGATTTTATACAGAACTATATGGTCGCCGGATTAATAATCTCAGCAATGGCGGGGTGTACCGGGCAATCCGGACCCTGGCCACCATTGACAAGAATAGCTGCACATCGCCCCAGCCAGTGCGCACCGCCGGCTACACAGTCGAGCAGCTCATCGGATTGCAGGAGCCGGAAGCGCTTACAAACAACCCATCCTTCGCCAGCAGATGCATGGCCAGCACGTTGAGATCGCGTTAGGCCACCAGGTGATCCTTGCGTCTTTTAATAAAGATCGGTAGGTCCAGCGCCATCAAATCGAACTATCCCCTTTATCCACAACTTGCTGTTGCAAATACTCCACCCCCCAATTGCTGATCTGAATTGCCAGGTAACCTCCAAACTTATCCACAACGAGATCGAGCAGGCCGTTGGGATCGTCATACAACATCCGGTAGCTGGAATGCGCAAAATAGCGCTGCCGCGGTTTTAATACTGCTAGCAGGCGCTCACTTATGCCCCTCTCTGTAAAGTCGAATTAGCGGGTCACTAAGCGGCCACAGATAAATTGGCAGGGATTTACAAACGCGGCTCCAAGAAGTTTCCCTTGGTGGTCACGGATTTGGCACTGACGCCCGGCTCAATGCCTTCCATTCGTGCTTGCTATTCACTTCATTGCTGTAAATCCACAAGTGTCCACGCTTCAAGCGCCGCGCTTCAATAGTAAATCCTGTCACTGCAGGAAAGGCATACTTACTCAGGTGTTAAGCACTTCACAACTTCTACAGGGATATTCCAAGGTAACTGCCACATCATTTTTCAAACTATCCACAGCACAGACTAAAGGCTGTTCCCGTTTGGATGTAGCCTATTGACTTATAAGAGCAAGCTCGCATCGTTGAGGTTCTAACACAACGACAACCAAGATTGAGGGTGCGGACAAAGGCTATGATAGCGAGGGTTCACGGCAGCAGATATGCAACAGAGTGCCAAGGCAGTGATTCTCAGAAGACGCAATTCCGTGAAAGGCAACGCGGATTTCGATAGGGAGCTCTACAGAAATCGGCATCTGGTAGAGAATGCTTTTTGCACGATTGAAACACTACCGCGTGATTGCCTCACGTTTCGACAAGCTCAAGAGGTGCTATCAAAGCACAGTAGTTGTAGCTTGTGCCTTCTTATAGTCCCTATGTGAAACGGGGACAGCCCCTGGCGAACTTTCAATCCCGGTTTGTCTGTACTTACCACCAGGTGCCGCCAATGCCGGGCAAGTGAATGAAGACCGGCACATTTACACAGCGGAAAGAGGGCTTGACGAAGACAATGCGGGTAATGTCGCAATGATGTCCTTTGCGTCATCATCAATCCCAAGAGAACGATTTTCTGGGGCTTTAACCGTATTCCCTGGAAATTGCCGCTGCATTTGTCCAAGCCCGATCCGAAACGGCTTGCCAGTCATTGTAAAAAAATGCCGGCCCAGGCCAAAACTCCTGTGCCAGCATTCGGTAGTGATAAAGTGCCCCAAACAGCGGGGCATTTTATCCCATCATTGGGTGTTGATCATCACCTCCGTTTCCGCAAGGACCTGCTCACCGTCACCATGGCTCAGGATGCCAAGGGCGCGGGTATCGGGCGCCAGCCCCATCCACTCGAGCGTGATATTACCGTTGCTACCCAGTTGTGCCTGACCCGGTGCATCTAACTGGGTATTACCCTTGTCGCCATTCAAGTTGAAATTGAACAGCGTGAAAGGCGTGGCTCCTTCGGCAGAAGCAAAGTCCTCCACGACCGCCGCGTACAGCCCCGCTGTGGGATTGCGCAAGGTGACTGATTCAGTGGAGCTTGGAGAAGCACTGCGGCCGACCTGCGGGAACTCGGGGCCCGGTCCGAAAACCCGCAGGTCCAGGTCATCGGTGCCGCTGCCATCACCCACATCGGCATCGAACAGAGCTATACGGGCCAAATCGGTACCTTCCGGGACATCGAAAAAGATCACCTGTTCATCACTGTCATCCACATTGTTTCTATCCTCCACACTGCCTGGGTGGGCCACGCCTTCCGCCAGGCCGTTCACCGTCACTTGATAGTTGCCGTTATAGCCGAACTGCGCATTCAGATCGAGACTGCCATCAGTGCCCTCAGCAACAATCTGCTTTTGTGTAGAAAAGGCTATCGGGCGCACGGCAATGGGGCTGCGCACATGGTGACGGAGGCCTACGGATTTCCAGGTCAAGTCGCCGAAAGCCCACTCATTGATCGCGGCATCTTCGGTGACATTGAAAGTGACCGTAAACTCCTTGGTTTCCCCTTTCCTCAGCCGCAGTACCCGCGGATGGACACGCACCTCAACACCAACCGGCGCCTTGACGGAGGCCCAGTACCATTTCGGAACGCGGGATACATTGGTGACACGGCGTTTCACCGTCTGGGTTCCCGCCAATGCACCGATACCAATAGAGGGCAGGTTCAGATCGCTGGAATCAAGAGAGTAACCCTGGGAGACGAGGTTGTCACAGGTGGCGCGCTCAATAATATCTGGCTGGTTTTCCGCACCACACAAAAATGCCTGATAGTCATTGATATTAGCATCGTAAACCAAGCCGGGGCGAAAGGCAGCGGAAGGCACCATAGCGCCGGCACCGATATCAAACGGATCTGCCATTTCCGGACCGAACGTTTTGAACAGATCGGTGCGGGCTGTTGTCATAAGTGCGGATTTGGCCATTGCAGGGGACCAATCCGGGTTGGCCTGTTTCAACAGCGCCATTACACCGGCCACATGTGGGCTGGCCATGGAGGTACCATTCATGCGGTCAAACAGGCTGCCACCGCTCAGAACCGGAGAAGTACCGGCAAGAATGCCAACACCCGGTGCCGTCAGGTCCGGCTTGATAATATCCAGCGCGCCGGCATTATGACCGCGGGACGAGAAACGGGCGATGCGGTCTTCCCGGGAAATCTGTAATTCAGCGTCCAGTGTGCCGTTGACGTCCTCACTGCCCGCGAGCAGCTCACCATCCGCGTAGCGGATCATTACGCCGGGGATACGCGTGTCGTCTGCGCCCATAACGATGGGGTCCATTCGGTCCACCGCCGTACCATCATTGTAAACGACAATCGCAACCGCACCGGCATCTGCCGCATAATTGTACTTTTCCGTAAAGGAGCAGCCGCCACGTTTCACCAGGGCGATTTTGCCTGCCATGTCCGCGTTGTTATCGAGTGGAGAGCAGGCTTCGAGAGGCGCACTGACGAGCACCGACGCGGACAGGGCCCCAACGTCCTCCATGGCGACCGGTCCACCCCCTTCCAGCGCATCATAACTACCGGCAATGGATGCGGGAGAATCTACCTGTAGCACCTGTCCAAAGCTCTGATCATCTTCAGCGGCAGCCACTGCAGTGATCCAGGGAACCCCAGAAGGCGTGCCGATGGTCTCGGAAGCGGGACCCGAATTGCCGGCAGAAGTGGCAACGAAAACACCGGCATCCGCCGCCAGCAGAAATGCAAGATCGTCTGCACCATTGAAGACATTACTGGAGCCGCCCACAGAAAAGTTGATCACGTCAACACCATCGGCCACGGCCTCGTCAATGGCCGCCATGGAGTCTGACGAGCGACAACCGCTTTGGTCCTCCTCCCCTTCCTCTGGCTCCGGTGCGTCCCAGCACACCTTGTATACGGCAAGACGTGCGCGCGGTGCCATGCCGGTGAGTGTCTCTCCATCCGGTGTGACCACACCATAGTTACCGATAGCAGTGGTGGCGGTGTGTGTGCCGTGCCCATCGGCATCCCGCGCAGAGAGGAATTCGTAATCTGCCAGGGGCGTATTACGCAGGAACGCATCGGAAAAAGCTTTGGCCTTGATCAGTTTGTTGTTGCAGGCAAAGGGGGCATCATCGGGATTGGCCTCGGTATTGCCGAAATCACAGCCCTCGCCAACAAAGGATTCGGGCACGGGCCCGTAGGGGATGTGGGCTCCGCGATTGCCCCGCCGGGGCGTGCGTGTGTCCGCGACGCTTGGGTGCTCTGGGTGTATACCACTATCGATCACACCGACGACTACATCCTCTCCGGTGATCCCCCAGAGCCAGGGGCTGGGAAACCGGCGGGTCAGGCCGAGAAAGTCAGCAGTGGAATCCGTGTGAGGTTTGAGCAGGCGGTCCTCCCATACACCCTTCACGTCTTTGTGCCTGCGCAACGTCTCGGCTTCCTTTTTGCTCATAACCGCGGCAAAACCATTAAAAGCGGTATCGTACTCGTGCACCTTCTGCGCACGGGGAATGGAGGACAGCACCCGCTCGCGGCGCGATTTAAGAAAACTGTCATAGTGCCGGTAACTGCTGCTGCGCCGGTCCATCTTGCGTCGGCTCGTGGATTTCGCTGCAGACGATTCGGGGACATTACCGCGATAAGAGGACAGCGGTTCTCCATTGAGACGGACGATATAGACCTTTTTGTTTTTTTCGAGTTTGGCAGTGAATCGTCCCTTTTCCGTATCAGCGAAACTGCTGCTCGAAAGCAGCAGCCCGGCTATGAATGTGGATATAATCTTTTTTCTCATTTATTGGATTTCCCTTTTGTATTTTTTCGAGAGAGGGAAAATAACGCGACAGGATCAAGTGATCAAGCAAACTGATCATATTCCACAAAAAAAACCCACTAAACTTTTGATGTGTCATCAAGGGTAATTTATGACGTATAATTCAGTATTCACAGGTGTTTAATGTTCATATTTTCCTGCGTGACCCTTGCCACCTTTCTTTCATCACATGAAATGTATAAAAGTCAGTTATGGGTAGTTAATTACGATTTTATAAATCTGAAAGGGGCCTGATGTCCAGAAAAGCCTTCCATGCTCTCGCTTGGCATAAACCGGGCCAACTGCTCAGGATTTCAGAGGCAGCGGTATCCGCATCGTGTGAAATGTGCCGATTCATTAGTTTTTGCGGCGGTGGTTGAACGAAAACTACTTGTAAATCCTACAGAAAATGATCTTTGTTCCAGCGGGTATGACAAAAACAGAACCTTCTCTTACATGTGGAAGCTTTAGCGCAGAAATTGCCACACTTTATAAAAGCAATAACCTGAACAGCAAAGCACCCCGATTGCGCGAATTGCGCCTCCTGGACCAGATGGAAGAATTATTTCCGCCCTGGGGATCTGGTTAAACTGGGCAACGATTTTCTTTTTGCAGAGATTTACCAAATTTTTCGGGACACCACAAAAACACACCAGCGGAGAGGCCAGCCCCCAGCGAGAGGCAGTAGGTTGGCACTTCCATAAAACAAAGGGGGGTCCATCGTTGTGTTACGTCAGAAATCTCAATTGCAATACAGATATTTCCCGAGACTTTGGCCGTATTTCTCTGAAAATTGCCGCTGTTTCTATCCCAGTCCGACCCGAAACCAGTTGTCAATCGTTGTAAAAAAATACCGGCACAGGCTAAAAAGCCAGTGCCGGTATTCGGTAGTAAAAAAGTACCTTGGCAGCGGGGCACTCTATCCCATCATTGGGTGATAACCATCACCTCAGTTTCCGCGAAAACCTGCTCACCGTCGCCGTGGTTCAGGATGCCGAGGGCGCGGGTATCGGGCGCCAACCCCATCCACTCAAGCGCGATCGTACCGCTGCTATTCAGCTGCGCCTGACCCGGTGCATTCAACTGGGTATTGCCACTGTCACCGGTCAGGTTGAAATTGAACAGCGTGAAAGGCGTTGCGCCCGCGGCAGAGGCGTAGTCATCGACAAACGCGGCGTATTCCCCAGGCACAGGGTTACGTATGGTCACGGACTCAGTAGAGGTTTCAGAGCCGCTGGTTCCCACTTCCGGAAAATCGGGAGCCGGCCCAAACACCCGTAAATCCAGATCATCGCTACCGCTGCCATCGCCCACATCGGCATCGAACAGGGCTACACGGGCCAGATTCGTCCCTTCCGGCACGTCGAATAAGATTAGTTGGGAACCACCGTCTTCTACGCTGCCGGGATTTGCCACGCCTTCCGCCAAGCCGTTTACAATCACCTGGAAGTTGCCGTTATAACCGAACTGTACATCCAGATCGAGGCTACCAGCGGTGCCTTCAGCGGCGACCTGTGTTGGCGCAGACAAGGCTACCGGACGGACGGCAACAGGGCTGCGCACATGGTAGCGGGTGCCCACAGATTGCCAGGTCAGGTCGCCGAAAGCCCACTTATTCATCGCGGCGTCTTCAGTGACGGTTAAGGTGACCTCAAACTCCGCGCTTTCCCCCTCCCTCAATCGCAGCACGCGCGGATGTACCTGCACCTCGACACCAACCGGTGCATTGACCGAGACCCAGTACCATTTTGAACCGCGGGATACGCTGGTGACTCGGCGCTTCACGGTTTGGGTTCCCACCAGTGCACCGATACCGATGGAGGGCAGGTTCAAGTCGCTGGCGTCAAGGGAATAACCCAGGCTATCCAGATTGTCACAGGTGGTGCGCTCGACAATTTGCGGCTGATTTTCGGCACCGCATAAAAATGCCAGGTAGTCATTAAAACCGGCATCGTAAACCAGGCCGGGGTGGAGGGCGGCGGAGGGTGCGATAGCGCCGGCACCGATATCAAACGGATCTGCCATTTCCGGGCCGAATGTTTTGCGTAAATCGGTGCGAGCCGTACTCATAAGCGCGGACTTGGCCATTGCCGGAGACCAGTCCGGGTGGGCCTGTTTCAGCAGCGCCATCACCCCGGCCACATGGGGGCTGGCCATGGAGGTACCACTCAGGCGGCCAAACAGGTTGCCACCGCTCAGAACCGGTGAAATACCGGCGAGAATACCGACACCCGGTGCCGCCACATCCGGCTTGATAATATCCGGCGCACCGGCATTGTAGCCCCGGGAGGAAAAGCTGGCGATACGATCTTGGCGGGAAATCTGCAGTGTGGGGTCCAATATGCCACTGACGTCCTCACTGCCCACAATCAACTCGCCATCCGCGTAGCGGATCATCACACCGGGGATACGCGTGTCCGGCGCAGACATGGCAATCGGATCAAAGCGGTCCGCCGCCGTGCCATCGTTGTATACGACGATCGCAATCGCACCGGCGTCTGCCGCATTATTGTACTTATCCGTAAAGGAGCAGCCTCCGCGTTTCACCAGGGCGATTTTCCCTGCCATCGCCGCGCTGTTATCGAGTGCAGCACAGGCTTCGAGCGGCACACTGGCGAAGACAGGTGCAGACAGCAGCCCAGCGTCCTGCATGGAGACCGGGCCACTGCCCTCCAGGGCATCGTAAGTCCCGGCGATAGGCCCTGGCGACTCCACGCGCAATGCCGTACCAAAGCGCTGGTCATCCTCAGCGGCAGCCACTGCGGTGATCCAGGGCACGCCTGAAGGCGTGCCGATGGTTGCCGAACCGGGGCCCCCGTTGCCGGCGGAAGTGGCAACGAAAACACCCGCATCCGCAGCAAACAGGTATGCGATATCGTCCGCACCGGTAAAGACAGTGCTGCCCCCACCC
This sequence comes from uncultured Microbulbifer sp., assembly GCF_947489355.1. Taxonomy (GTDB): domain Bacteria; phylum Pseudomonadota; class Gammaproteobacteria; order Pseudomonadales; family Cellvibrionaceae; genus Microbulbifer. The sequence goes on from NZ_CANLDD010000001.1 coordinate 353,565, forward strand.
ACGGAGTAATTGATCACGTCCACGCCATCGGCCACGGCCTCATCAATGGCCGCCATGGCGTCCGCCGAGGAGCAACCACTGTCATCCGGGTCCGGCGCGTCCCAACATACTTTGTACACAGCAACGCGTGCCCGCGGCGCCATGCCGGTGAGGGTTTCCCCATCCGGTGTAACCACACCGTAGTTACCGGCGGCGGTGGTGGCGGTGTGGGTGCCGTGCCCGTCGACATCCCGCGCAGAGAGGAATTCGTAATCCGCCAGCGTGTTAGCGGAGCGGAAAGCGTCGGAGAAGGACCTGGCCTTGATCAGTTTGTTGTTACAGGTAAAGGCGGCGTCATTGGGGTTAAACTCGGTATTGCCGAAATCACAGCCCTCTCCAACAAAGGATTCGGGCACGGGCCCGTAGGGAATAAAGGCGCCGCGATTGCCCTGGCGAGGCGTGGGGGTGTCGGCAACACTCAATTGCTCGGGGTGAATACCGCTATCGATCACACCGACAACCACATTTTCACCGGTTATCCCCCACAGCCAGGGGCTGGGTATACGGGTCAGACCGAGAAAGTCCGCAGTGGAATCTGTGTGGGGCTTGAGCAGGCGATCTTTCCATAAGCCCCTTACATCCTTATGGCTTCGCAATTCCTCGGCTTCCTTTTCGCTCATAACCGCAGCGAAACCGTTAAAAGCCGTGTCGTACTCATGCACCTTGCGCGCACTGGGAATAGAGGACAGCACCCGTTCACGGCGCGATTTGAGGAAACCGGCATAGTGGCGGTAGCTGTCACTGCGCCGGTCCAGCCTGCGCTGGATAGCGGATTTGGCCACGGACGATCCGGAGACGGCGCCGCTGTGAGAGGATAGCGGTTCGCCATTCAGTTGAACGATATAAACCTTTCTATGCTTTTCAAAATTGGCAGCGGGTTTGTCCCCGCCCGTATTAGAGAAACTGCTGCCCGAAATCAGCAGTCCTGTTATTAGCGCGGGAATTATTGTTGTTTTCATTGAAAAGTTCCTTTTTTGTTTTTACGCAGGCGGGAAAATAGCGGCAAGCGGGGTTAATCGTTGTAACACTGCGGCATGCACTGCATCTTCAATGCCGCCCAACAAGACCCTCTTCCAAACGCCGCGCCCATCCATGGTCTGTCAGAAATAGCGGTTGCTATGGTGGACTTGCCCGTCCCATTACCAGCTTTTAAAGGAATGTTGCCCACAACTCAATGTGTTGGCATTCAATTCTTCGTGTAGTGATGATTGGGGTGAAAATGGCAGGGAGAGAAAGATAAGCAAGTCAGGTATGTGCAAATCGACCGGTTCAAGGCGCAACCGGGCTTCCGGTTGCGCCCTCCACACACCCGCCCAACAAAAACCGGGCAAACTGCGTTAGGTCCGCAAATAAAAGCGTGTTCTCGAGGTGTGGATTGGGCTGTTCCATCAACTTTTGCAGCGTGCGTTCACCCTCGCCGGATTTGAGTAATACCGGCTTGCAGCCTTTTACCAGTGCCAACTGCAAATCCTCAAGCTTGTCCCCAAGCAGATAGCAGCCGTGCAGACTGGTATCGAACTCCGCCTCTATCGCCTCGAGCAATCCCGGCTTGGGTTTGCGACAGCGGCAATGATCCTCGGGGCCGTGAGGGCAATAGAAGATAGCGGCGATCTCGCCACCGGCATCCTCCACCAGGGCACGCAGCCTGGTGTGTATGGCCTCCAAGTCATCGAGATCGAACCGACCCAGCGTCAGACCGCTCTGGTTGGTAGCGATCACCAGTTGGTAGCCGGCACGACTGAGGGCTGCCAGCGCTTCAATACTGCCGGGGCAGGGCTGCCACTCGTCGGCGGACCTGACGAAAGTGCCGGGGTTTTCGTTGATAACCCCGTCGCGCCCGAGAATAATCATAGGCATGGCAGACTTGCCCTGTTGTTATTGAGCCGGGGTGCAGAGCCCCCGGTTCAAATAGTCGTTACTTGGCCGGTACCAGCAGGGAAATGTCGGCAACTTCCAGGAACAGCGCGCGCAGTTGAGCCAGCAGAGCCAAGCGGTTATCGCGCAGTTGCTCGTCGTCACTCATCACCATCACATGGTCAAAGAAGGTGTCCACGGTTTCGCGCAAACCCGCCAGACCGGCGAGCCCCTCTGCGAACAGGGCATCGCGGTACAGTGGCGCCACCTCGGAGCGGGCCACCTGCACAGCGGCGAACAGGGCCTTCTCCGCTTCTTCCTGCAACAGGGCCTCGTCAATATTGCCAGGCACGGCGGTTTCCAGCTTGGCGAGGATATTGGAGACGCGCTTGTTGGCGGCAGCCAGGGCGCCGGACTCCGGCAGTAGGCTGAAGGCGTTCACCGCATGCACGCGGTTGTCGATATCCAGCGGGCGCGACAGTTTGCGTGCTGCCACCGACATAAACACCTCGGTGGCAATACCCTGGTCCTCGTAGCGGGCGCGAAAGCGCTCCAGCACATACTGCAGCGCCTGCTCCACAACCCTGTCGTACTCGCCCAAGGCAGTGCGAGGATAGTTGTCGCGGGCCAGCTTCAGCAGTTGGCGCAGATCCAAGTCGAGACGCTTTTCCACCAGGAGGCGGATAATACCCAGACTGGCGCGGCGCAGGGCGAAGGGGTCGCGGGAGCCGCTGGGGGGCTGGCCGATGCCGAAGATGCCCACCAGGGTATCCAGGCGGTCCGCCAGGGCGAGTACGGTACCGGTCTCACTGGTGGGCAGCTCGTCACCGGCGAACTTGGGCATGTACTGTTCATACATGGCCTTGGCCACATCCAGCGGCTCGCTGTCGTTTTCCGCGTAGTAGTAACCGGCGATGCCCTGCATATCGGCAAACTCGAACACCATCTCAGTGACCAAGTCCGACTTGCACAGACGCCCGGCGCGTTCAGCCCAGTCACCGTTGGCACCCACCTGCTCAGCGATGGCGCGCGCCAGAGCGGAGACCCGCTCGGTCTTGTCGTAGACGCTGCCCAGGTGCTGCTGAAACACGATCTGGCGCAATTTTTCGCGGCGCGATTCCAAGCTGGTCTTTTTGTCGGTCTCGAAGAAGAAAGCGGCATCTGCCAGTCGCGGGCGGATAACACGCTCATTGCCGCGAATCACCTGGGCGGCATCCTGGCTCTCGATATTGGCAACGGTGATAAAAAAGGGCAGCAGTTGACCACCTTCATCCACCACGTGGAAATATTTCTGGTGCGCCTTCATAGAGGAGATCAAAGCCTCCGTAGGGACCTCCAGGAAGCGCTCCTCAAAGCGGCCGGTGAGAGCCACGGGCCACTCCACCAGGGCGGTCACTTCATCGAGCAGGTCATCGTCGATCACCGCCTCACCGTTGACGTTATCGGCCTCGGCAATCACCTGGGCGCGAATCGCCTCGCGGCGCGCGGCAAAATCCGCCAGTACATAGCCGGGCTCACGCAGTACCTGAGCGTAGTCGTGGGCGGAGTGGATCTCCAACGCGCGGTCGCAGTGGAAGCGGTGGCCGCGGCTGCTTTTGCCGGCCTTGAGGCCGAGCACTTTGCCCTCCACCACTGTGTTGCCAAACAGCATCACCAGCCAGTATACCGGGCGCACGAATTCCTCGCGGCGCGCGCCCCAACGCATGCGCCGGGGGATGGGCAGTTGTGCCAGGGCCTTTTCTACAATACCGGGCAGGAGAGATTCGGTCTCGGCGCCTTTCTGTTCACTGATAAAGGCCAGACGTTCGCCTTTGTCGGTCTCCTTGCGGCCCAATGCCTCCACGGTGACACCGTTGCTGCGCGCGAAGCCCTCGGCGGCCCTGCTGGGGTTACCCACTTTGTCGAAGGCGACTTTGACCGCCGGGCCAAGTTTTTCTATTTGTTTGTTCTGCTGTTTGTCCGCCAGACCGAAAACCGCGACTGCCAGACGGCGCGGACTGGCGTAGGCTTTGACTTCGCCAAATGTCAGCTCGGCGCCTTTTAAACCCTGGGTGATCCCTTCGGCAAAGGCGTCCATCAGTTTGTGCAGCGCTTTTGGCGGCAGCTCCTCGGTTCCCAGTTCTACCAGAAAGTCCTGCGCCATTACGGCTTCTCCTTTTGTTCGGTAACTTCCGCCAGGATATCTGCGCGCAGTGCTTCATCCGCCAGGGGGAACCCCAATGCGCGCCGCGCATCGTAGTAAGCCCGGGCCACCGCGCGGGCCAGGGCGCGCACACGCAGGATATAGCGCTGGCGCTCGGTGACCGAGATGGCGTGGCGCGCGTCCAGCAGGTTAAAGGCGTGGGAAGCCTTCATCACCTGCTCGTAGGCGGGCAGCGGCAGGCCCAGTTCAATCAGACGCGTACTATCGCGTTCACAGTGATCGAAGGTGGCAAATAGGAATTCCACGTCGGCATGTTCAAAGTTATAGCGGGACATCTCCACTTCGTTCTGGTGGAAAACATCGCCGTAGGTGATGGGGCTGCCGTCCGGGTTGCGTGTCCACACCAGGTCGTAGATGGATTCCACGCTCTGCAGGTACATAGCGATGCGCTCCAGTCCGTAAGTAATCTCTCCGGTGACCGGGTAGCACTCCAGGCCACCTACCTGCTGGAAGTAGGTAAACTGGGTTACCTCCATACCGTTCAGCCACACCTCCCAGCCGAGGCCCCAGGCACCCAGGGTCGGGGATTCCCAGTTATCCTCCACAAAGCGGATATCGTGGATGGCTGGGTCCACACCCATGGTGCGCAGGCTGTCGAGGTACAGTTCCTGGATATTGTCCGGGGACGGCTTCATCACCACCTGGTATTGGTAATAGTGCTGCAGGCGGTTGGGGTTTTCGCCATAGCGGCCGTCGGTGGGGCGGCGGCACGGCTGCACATAGGCCGCATTCCAGTTTTCCGGACCCACGGCGCGCAGGAAGGTCGCTGGATGAAAGGTGCCGGCACCCACTTCCATATCCAGAGGCTGTAGAATGACGCACCCCTGGCGCGCCCAATAATCCTGTAGGGCAAAAGCAAGTCCCTGAAAGGTACTGAGATCGTATTGCTTGGACACCGCTATCTCCGCATCAGTATCAGCTGTGGGCAAAGGGTCGCAATTATAGCGGTAGCAGCTCTCGCGCTTAAAGCGCTATGGCCGCGGCGGGCAGTTTGAGTGGCCGTGCCAGGTCCCGTGGCCGTTTGCTGCGGCGTTTTGTATAGGAAGTGATTGCAGTGGATATTAAGGGGTACCTCGCGGCAGGTGTACTGAAACTGGTGGGCAGACTGCCACTGAAATGGGCGCAGCGCCTGGGGCGCTGCGCCGGCGGGCTGGCGGTGCTATTTCGCACAGAGGGCCTGCGCTTGAGCCGTATCAACCTGCAGCTCTGCTATCCGGCCATGGACGCCGGGAAACGGGAGCAACTGGCCCGCGACAGTGTCGTGAGCACCGCCATAGCAGGCTGTGAAATGGCGAGCCTCTGGCGTCACCCCTGGGCTACCAATGAAAACGCCATCGTGGGGGTGCGCAACCTGCAGTTGCTGTCACAGGGCGAAGAGGATGGCCGCGGCACACTGATGCTGATGCCGCATACCGGCAACTGGGAAATTTTCGGTCTCTTCCTGGCGTCCTTGGGACCTTCCATGGCGCTATATGCGCCGCCGAAAATTGCCGCCCTGGACCCGATTATCCGCACGGGCCGCGAGGAGACCGGCGCCCGCATGGTGCCCACCAATATTCACGGCGTACGCGCCCTGCTCAAGTGCCTGAAGGCTGGCCATGTCGCCATGGTGCTGCCGGACCAGGAGCCGGATATGGGCGGCGACTTCGCCCCCTTCTTCGGGCGTCCGGCACTCACGATGACCCTGGCCCACAACCTGTTGAAACGCACCCAATGCCACTGTGTATTCGGGTTTGGAAAGCGGGTCAAGGGTGGCTTTGAACTGGTTTTCCTACCCGCGGAAAAGGCGATCTACAGCGACGAGCAGAAAGTTTCCCTGGCGGCCATGAACCGCGGTGTGGAGGCCTGTATTGCCACCGCACCGGAGCAGTACCAGTGGGAGTACAAGCGCTTTCGCAAACAGCCGCAGGGAAAAAGCACCATCTATCGCAAGAAAAAATAGAGCCTGTGACGGCACCTCTACTGTTAACCAGCGGCCCCCTTAAGTCCCGTGACGAAATGCTACAATCACCGGCATGCGCGCTGCGCGCCAGGCGGGGAAAAAACCGCTGACAAAGCCGATCACCAACGCCAGTATCGCCCCCTGCAGGAACAACTCCGGCGACATCTCAAAGCTGAAAACCACCTGGGTAAAACTACCCCCCAGGGTGGAGGTATTCAGACCGTCAAAAAAACCAAAAGCGGCGAAAGAACCGAGGAGACCTCCGGCGACCGCCAGTACCAGGGCCTCGGCAATCGTACCGCAGAAGGCGGACACACTGCTGAAACCCAGCGCGCGCAGAGTGGCGATCTCCCTGGCCCGGTCCGCCACCGAGGTGTACATGGTGTTGAGCGCACCGGCCAGGGCACCGAGGGCCATAATGGCACTGATAATCCAGCCGAAAACGGCGATGTATTGCAGTTGTTTACCCTGACTGGCGAAATAGCCGCGCTCGGTCTGGACCTCCAGGTTCAGACGCGGTTCCCGCTCAATGGTCTTCTGTAGCGGCCCAAGGTCTCCGTCATTGTCCAGCTTCACCCGGATCGACTGATAGCTGTTGCCGCGGTTGTAGTGGCTCTGGATAATATTGATATCCGCCCACAGCTCGCTTTCAAAAATATTGCCACCAGTGGCAAATACGCCAACCACGGTCCACAGGTTTTTGCCAAAACGCACCGTCCTGCCGATCTCGAAGCCGTCGAACTCACGCAGTACCCCTTCACCCACAACCATCTCATTGGTACCCGGGGTAAACAGGCGTCCCTCTACCAAACGCATATTGGTACGCATATCCATACCGGCTTTGTTGAGTCCGCGCAGGGGGATATTGGCCTCGGTACCGCTGGACTTCTTGATCCCATCCACAATCACGTAAAGCTCCGGTGAAATCATCGGACCGCTGCTATCCTGCGCGACACCGGCTGAAGCGCCAATCAGGTTGACCTGATCCTGCAGAACCACCGAATTGAGTTCGGTTGAAGAACCCTCACGCATCAGGATGGCGATCTGGCTGGAGCCGGCCCCACGCATGGTCTCCTCGAAACCCTTGGCCATGGCGAGAAACGCCAGCAATATTGCCACCACCACTGCCGAGGCCAGCACCATAGCCAGCGACATCCACAGGCGGCGGCGCAAACTACCGAGATTCATCAGGGTCACCGAGACAATTTGTGCAATAAGAGAACCCATTCTTTTCCCTCCCTGTCGGAGTTTTGATGTAGTACCCGGTATAAAAAGGACCACAACAGGCTGACTATCAGCCGGATTATTGTTGTCGGTTAAATGCCGTGGCGATATTCAGCCGCAGCGCGTTAAACGCCGGCAGCAGCCCGGTGACCAGGCCGAGCAGCAGCATAAATACCAATGCCTGCAGGGCGATATTGCCACCCAAAATCAGGTTGGGTAAGAATCTTGCAAGAAAGGTTTTCCCCCCTTCAACCAAAAGCCAGGCGGCCGCCAGCCCGGAGAGCCCGCCAATCAGTGCAATCAGCATGGACTCGGATAACACCATACGAAAAATCCTCGTGCTGGAAAATCCCAGGGTTTTCAGTACGGCAATTTCTCCGGTGCGCTCGCGAATGGACAGCGCCATGGTATTGCCAACCACGACAAGAATGGTGAAAAAAGCGGTAAATACCACCGAGAAAATGATCAGGCCGATATTGCCTATCTGCTCGATAAAGGCTTTATTAAAGGCTTCTTCCGTACTGGTGTCGGTTTCATTCTGGGAATTGGCAAAGCTATCGTCGATGGCCTTCGCCACCTTTTCATTCAGCGATGGATCGTCGGTGGTGAGTGCCATCCAACCGATCCAGTCGCCACCAAAGGTTTGGGTTTCCATAAAATACTGGTAGTGGAACAGCATCTGGCGGGTATCGTACTGTTCGTTATCCCCTTTAAAAATGCCAGAGACGATAAATTCCCAGGTATAGCCGCCGTCTTTATGGGTAAAGATATTCGAGGAAACCGGAATTCTGTCGCCAATTTTCCAGCCGTACATCTCTGCCAGTTTTTCCCCCACCAAGGCCCCTTGTCGGTTGTTGAGCCAGGCCTGTTTCTGCGCCTCGGGAATAATAACTTCTTCGTAGACGCGCAGATAGGATTCAGGCTCTACCGCCATGGAGACAATTTGTTTGGCCGGCTCCTGATAGTAACCGCCAAACCAGTTCAGGTGGGTGACGTCCTTCACTCCCGCCACCGCGGCGACTTTCTGGTAGTAGGCAATGGGCAGGGATTTGGTAAAGTTGATGCGGTTAAATACCACCAGACGGTTGTCCGCGGAGAGTTCCACCCCGGAATTAAGTGCGCTTTTTAAGCTGGTAACTGCACCAAAGATCAAAAACGCAATAAAGATAGCAAAACAGGTGAGGAACAGCCGTAAGGGCTTTCTCGTCATGTTTTTGTAAATTAAATAGAGGTCGTTCATGCCACCACTTCCCTTTGCACAAACTGCCCTTTGTCGAGATGCAGGGTGCGCTTTGCGTATTTAGCCGCAGCGGGGTCGTGGGTGACCATCACGATGGTCTTGCCATGATCGCGGTTCAACAGCTGCAGCATTTCCAGAATTTCATCGGCAGTACCGCGATCCAGGTCACCGGTGGGTTCGTCACACAGTATCAACTTGGGGTCCGAGACAATGGCGCGGGCAATGGCCACCCGCTGCTGCTGGCCACCGGACATTTCGCCGGGCATATGCTTGGCGCGGTCGCTCAGGCCCACCAAAGCCAGCGCCGTTTCCACATTTTTGCGGCGTCGGATCTTGGACAGTTTGGTCAACAGCAGTGGCAGTTCCACATTGCGCTGCGCATTCAGCATCGGCATTAAATTGTAAAACTGGAAAATAAAGCCGATATTCTCCGCGCGCCAGCGGGTCAGGGCACTCTCACTGAGTGCATCAATGCGGGCGCCATCAAACCAAATCTCGCCGCCACTGGGTTGATCCACACCACCGAGCATATTCAGCAGGGTGGTTTTACCGGAACCGGATGGCCCCATAATTGCGACAAAATCCCCTTGCGCAATGCCCATATCCAGATTGTCAAAAATAGGAATTTTTTCCTTGCCTTTAACAAAGCTTTTGCGGACATTCGTTAATTGAAACAACACATCTTCTGACATCTCCAATCTCCTCGTAAAAGAATGAATCCGTTTGGCAAGTGCGTCTCGAAACTAAAGAGCGGCTGCCTCCCCGGCCAAAAACCCAACTTTTACCCCCATATCCGGCAGGATACGCGGATCTTTACTGTTTATGCCAATACGCACCCGCACTGTGGCCTTGGCGCGATCAGCGGTCGGAATAATAGCGATCACCGTGGCTGGAATATCCCATTCCGGGTAGGCGTCCAGATTGGCGTTTACCCGCTGCCGCGCAGAAACGCGGCCAATAAATGCCTCGTTGACATCGACCTCGATTTCGAGCGAGTTCATATCCACGATGGTGCAGATACCTGTGCGGGTGAAGCCACCCCCGGCAGAGCTGGGCGCGACAATTTCCCCAGGTTGTGCATTTTTTTGCGTAACGATACCGGCGAAGGGTGCGCGGATAATATGATCCTCCAGCCGTTCACGCTGTCGCTGGGCCTCCAGTTTGGCCACCTCAATATTGGCGCGCGCGCTTTTTAAATCCGCCACCAGGCTATCGACGCTGGCTTCGCTCTGGGTCAATTGCGCTTTACTGGAATAGTTTTTGTCGCGCAGGCCGGCAAAACGCTGGTACTGGCGCTGCGCTTCTCTCAGCCTGGCGTGAATACTGGCCTCCTGGGCCCGCTGCACCTGAATCTGGGCCAGGGCAAAATCCAGGCTGACCCGCGCCTTGGCATCGTCCAGCCGCGCCAGTACCTGCCCCGCCTGTACCCGCATGCCCTCCTCCACATCCACACTGCTGATCAGTCCCATAACCTCGGCGGAAACCGTGGCCATACGGCGTGCGGTGATATAGCCGGAGGCATTGAGCACAGTTTCCAATTGCCCACGTTCGGTAGCTATGGGTGTCGGGGCAGTGGCATCTGCGGGAATACTTTGCACTGGCGTGACTGCGGGCTGGTCGTCCGCCAGTAGGCTGGCGCCGGCAAATCCCATGATCAAGCCGGCAAGGGTGCCGGCAGAGACCGCCAACAGGATTTTCCGGCGCAGTGAAGGTGCCTCAGGAAGCGTATTCCGGTCTATCTTCAACTGATCGAGCAGCTCATTGGTGCTTCTATTCATGCCGCCTTTTTCTTATCGCTTTTTTTCTGGACAAAGCTACTGTGACAGAAGTCTTCAGAATTTGCCACGCGCGGATGCTGCGACGTGAGGATCCGCCACCTCAGTGGCGCCAAAAAGCGGGAGTCAGCAGTATCAGCAGGGTGAAAATCTCCAGGCGCCCCATCAGCATGGCGAGAATAAGAAACCACTTGGCCACTTCGTTAATAGAGCCGTAGTGGGCAGCGGCATCCCCCAGGGCCGGGCCTATATTATTCAGGCAGGATGCCACTGTGGTGAGCGAGGTGACAAAGTCCTCACCGGTGGCGATCACGATAATGGCAAGAACGAAAAAGGACAGGACATAGACGGCAAAAAAGCCCCATACGGCATCGGTGACCCGACTCGGGACTATCTTGCGGTTAATCTTGATAGGAATTACCGCATTGGTATGCACCAGCCGGTTCAACTCGCGCAGTCCGGACTTCATAATCAACATCCCCCGCACAGCCTTAATCCCGCCCGAAGTGGAACCGGCACAGGCGCCAAGCACCCCCAACAGCAGCAGCGCATAGGGCAAAAATACAGGCCAGGCAGAAAAATTCTCCGAGGCAAAACCGGCGGTGGTACTGATGGAGACCACCTGGAAAAAACCGTGCAGCAGGCTTTGGTCCAAAGAGAAAATGTCCAGATACCAGAGATAACAACTGATCAACAGCGCGGCACTGACAACCACCAGGATGTAGAAGCGGAACTCGGAGTCGCGCCAATAGTGTTTCAGCGTTTTGTTGTGAAAAGCGTAAAAATGCAGGCCGAAATTGATCGCCGCGGTGAGCATAAACACGATGCAAATCAACATGATCGCATGGTTGTGCGCGTAAAAACCCATACTGGCATCGTGGGTGGAAAAGCCGCCATTTGCCACGGTGGAAAAGGCATGGCCAACGGCATCAAACACACTCATTCCCGCGATCCAGTAGCCAATACCACACAGCACCGTGAGGATGACATAAATCACTATCATTGCACGGGCTGTCTCAGCGATCCGCGGCGTCAGTTTGGTGTCTTTTACCGGCCCGGGAATTTCCGCCTTGTACAGCTGCATACCACCGATGCCCAGCATGGGCAAGATTGCCAGTGCAATGACGATCACGCCAATACCGCCAAACCACTGTAGCTGCTGGCGATAATACAGGATGGCCGGGGGCAGGGAATCCAGGCCGGTGATCACTGTGGCGCCGGTGGTGGTGAGCCCGGAAATAGACTCGAAAATCGAATCGGTAACGCTGAGGTCGGGTTGCGGACTAATAATCAGAGGCAGAGCACCGAAACTACCCAGGATCAGCCAGAACAGCGAGGTTACCACAAAGCCATCGCGGGTACGCAGATCCTGGCGCAGGTCGTAAACCGGCAACCACATAAACAGGCCGGTGATCAGGGTAATCACAAAGGCTGCCACAAAGGCACTGTGGGTGTCGTCCCCATACCACAGCGATACAAAGAATGGCGGTATCAGCGTCAGGCTGAACACCGTCAGGAGAATTCCGAAAACTCGCGCAATGACCGCAATCCGCATTGATTCCTGTCAGCCTGTTAACTGTTGTTCTGTTAGAGAGACGGTAAACTCAGTGGCCACCGGATCGATAAAATCTCAGCGACCTAGAAAAAACTGAAGCCCACCTGGAACAATTGTTCCACATGGCGTGTATGGCGGCGGTCCACCAAAAATACGATCACATGGTCGTCGCTCTGTACGATCACATCGTCATGGGCCATCAATACTTCACTGCCATTTTCCGTCTTGCGCACGATGGCACCGATAGAGGCACCCTCGGGCAAGTCGATATCCTCGATTTTACGTCCCACCACTTTGGAGGTACGCTCATCGCCATGGGCAATCACCTCAATGGCCTCGGCGGCACCGCGACGCAGGGAGTGCACATTGACCATATCGCCACGCCTCACATGGGTCAGCAGGGTGCCAATGGTGTTTTGCTGTGGGGAAATCGCGATATCAATTTCACCGCCCTGCACCAAATCCACATAGGCACGATTGTTGATCAGGGTCATCACCTTGCGCGCGCCAAGGCGCTTGGCCAGTAGCGATGACATGATGTTCGCTTCATCATCATTGGTCAGGGCCAGGAAAACATCGGTGTCCTCAATATTTTCCTCCAACAGCAGATCCTGATCCGAGGCGTTGCCGTGGAGGATAATGGTGTGGGACAACTCCTCGGATAAAAATATACAGCGCCCGTGGCTCTGCTCGACAATTTTCACTGAATAGCGGTTTTCAAGTCTGGAGGCCAGGCGCAGGCCGATATTGCCGCCACCGGCGATCACCACCCGTTTGTATCCGTGTTCCAGCCGGCGCAGTTCGCTCATGACCGCGCGGATATCGGCACGCGCGGCGATAAAAAACACCTCGTCGCCGGCCTCGATCACCGTATCCCCCTGGGGGATAATGGGCCGGTTGCGACGGTAGATGGCGGCCACCCGGGTGTCTACCTTGGGCATATGCTCGCGCAGATAGCGCAACTGGTGCCCCACCAGGGGGCCGCCCTGAATGGCCAGCACCGTAACCAGTTGTACGCGGCCATCGGCGAAATCCAGCACCTGTAGCGCGCCCGGGTGCTCCATTAGACGTGCAATATAATCAGAAACCAGCTGCTCGGGGCTAATCAGTACGTCGATGGGGATAGCCTCGGTATTAAACAGCTGTGGGTAGCGCAGGTAGGAGGCAGCGCGCACCCGCGCAATTTTTGTCGTTACGCGGAACAGGGAGTGCGCTATCTGGCAGGCTGCCATATTGGTTTCATCATTATTGGTGACCGCCACCAGGATATCGGTATCCTCTATGCCGGCATCCATAAGCACGTCCGGATGCGAGGCATGGCCCACGACCACACCGATATCAATGCGATCCCGCAACTCGCGCAGGGTTTTCTCGTCGCTGTCCACCAGGACAATATCATTGCGCTCGGAGGCCAGGGCCTCCGCCAGTGAGCCGCCCACCTGGCCGGCGCCGAGAATGACAATCTTCATATCGCATGAAACTCGCGGCTAGCGCCGCTCTTATTCGGCTTTGCTCAACAGAGCGTAGTAGAAACCGTCACCAGCAGCGGTTTGTGGCAACCGCTGCATACCCACCGCCTGCTTTTCACCCCAGAGGCGACCGTTGAACAGTTCCGGGGTATTGTCGCTCGCATCCTTGGTCTCCGCAATGAAGGCGGTGGTCACTTCACTGTTTTCATCGGGCAGTATGGAACAGGTCGCATAAAGGAGACAGCCGCCGGGTTTCAGCAGCGGCCACAGGGCCCGCAGCAAGTTGCCCTGCAACTGTGCCAGCGCGGGGATGTCTTCATCGCGCCGCAACAGCTTGATATCCGGGTTGCGGCGAATCACACCGGTGGCGGAGCAGGGCGCGTCCAGTAGTATGCGGCCGTATTGCCGCCCATCCCACCAGGCACTGGGCCGCGCCACATCGGCGCAGATCAACTGCGCGTCCAGGCCACAGCGGTCGAGATTCTCCGCCACACGGTCGAGGCGTTCCCTGTCGATATCCAGTGCACTCAGTTTAATCGAGGGTTGCTGCTCCAGCAGGTGGCAGCTTTTCCCGCCCGGGGCCGCACAGGCATCCAGCACCCGCTCGTCCGCAAGGAGCGCGAGCAGCGGGGCCGCCAACTGCGCAGACTCGTCCTGCACGCTCACCAGTCCCTCGGCAAATCCCGGCAGCTCGCTCACTGCGACCGGCGCGCTTAGGGTAATACCCACAGGCGAGACAGCACAGGGCCCGGCGCACATACCCGTTTCTGTGAGTTTCTGCAGATAGTCGTCGCGGGAAATTTTCCCGCTGTTAACCCTCAGGGTCATTGGCGGATTGGTATTGTTGGCACGGAAGATGTCCGAAGCCTGTAGAGGCCAGGCGGCCTTGACCCGCTGCAGCAACCAATTGGGGTGCATAGCACTGAATTGCGGGTTGCCGCAGAGCTTTCGCTGCAACGGTTCGCGATTGCGCAGGGCATTGCGCAGCACCCCATTGATCAACCCCGTAGCCCGATCGAGCCCGAGGCTGCGCGCGGCATTGACCGTGGCGGAGATAGCCGCGTGATCGGGGATGCGGGTGTATTCCAACTGGTAAAGCCCCAACAGGATTAGTGCACTGACCAAGGTATCTGAGGATTTTTTACGCAATAATTTGCCCGCGATCAATTGCAGGCGCGGTGCGCTGCGCGCGCTGCCGTAGCAGAGTTCACGCAATAGGGCGCGGTCTCGCTCCCCGATTTGGCCTTCGGCTTTCGGTAACAGTCGTGCCAGGGAGCCGCGCTCCTCCAACAGGGCGGCGACAACCCGGGCTGCTTCCGCGCGTACATCTTTACTCATGCTTATCCCAGCTGCGTACCGGGAGCGAACTGCTGCCGGTAACCTTTTAAAATGTCCGCCGCGGGCAACGCTTTTTTGCCTGGCAGCTGCAACCGTTGCAGGCGCAGAGCCTCGCCACCGCAGGCGACGAGAATACCCCGATCGTCACTGGCGATAATCGTGCCGGGGCGCTTGTTGTGACCGCTGCGTTCAATGTCAGCGCTGTAGATGCGCAGGCGCTGAGCGGCCTTTTTGTCCCGGTAGGTGGTCCAGCAGACCGGAAAGGGGTTGAAAGCGCGGATTTGTCGCTGTAATGCCTCCGCGGGACGCTGCCAGTCGAGATAGGCCTCCTGTTTGCTGATCTTGTTGGCATAGCTCGCTCCGGTATCGTCCTGCGGTTGAGGCTGTGCGTTGCCGCTGTTGAGCTGCGCCAGGGCCTCGAGCAATGCCGGGCCGCCGAGCCCGGCGAGCCTGTCGTGCAGGCTGCCGCCGGTATCCGCCTGCCCAATGACACAGCGGCGCTCCACCAGAACCGGACCCATGTCCAGGCCGGCTTCCATTTGCATAATGGCCACACCACTCTCGCTGTCCCCGGCCTCCACCGCGCGCTGAATAGGGGCGGCACCGCGCCAGCGTGGCAGCAGGGAGGCGTGTACGTTCAGGCATCCCAGGCGCGGGGTGTCCAGTACTGCCTGGGGCAGGATGAGGCCGTAAGCCACCACGACCATGATATCGGCACCCAGCGCCGCCAACACCCGCTGGGTTGCCCCATCGCGCAGGCTCCGCGGTTGGTAGACGGGAATATTGTGCGAGAGCGCCAGCAGTTTGACCGGGCTTGCCAGCAGTTTCTTGCCGCGCCCGGCGGGCCTGTCCGGCTGGGTGTAGACAGCGATGACTGTATGCTCGCTGTGGAGTAGGGCTTGCAGGTGCACGGCGGCAAAATCCGGCGTACCGGCGAAAATAATATTCACTGGCTGGCTCTCAGTTCTGGTGTCAAGGAGGGCCGGCGGGAACGGCCAGGGGCTGTATCAGGCGCGCCGACGCTGGGCTTTTTCCAGCTTGGTGCGGATGCGATTGCGTTTGAGTGGAGAGATGTAATCCACAAACAGCTTGCCGTCCAGATGGTCGACCTCATGCTGGATACACACGGCCAGCAGACCTTCCACTTCCAGGGCAAAGGGATCGCCATTGCGATCCAATGCCTTCACGCGCACCCTGCGCGGGCGCTCGACCGTCTCGAAAAACCCGGGCACCGACAGGCAGCCTTCATCGTACTGATGGATTTCCCGGTCCAGCACCTCAATCTCGGGGTTGATAAAAGCCAGCGATTCGCTGCCATCCTCAGAAATATCCACTACGATGAGGCGTTCGCGCACATTGACCTGGGTGGCCGCGAGGCCAATGCCGGGCGCGGCGTACATAGTCTCAAACATATCATCGAGCAGTTGGCGGTGCGCGTCGGTGACCTCAGGGATGGGTTTAGCAATTTCGCGCAGGCGCGGATCGGGAAATTCCAATATCTCGAGTTTAGCCATAACACCTGTGACAAACTTCTAGTATTCGTTGAATGTGCGCTGATAACATTATGATCGCGCTCACTATTTACCGGGTGGCCCCGATTTTTGCTGGCGCCTAGCGCCCGGGTCCAGCCGCTTTTCCGAGGGAGAGCGGCCCGGCGCTGAGAATTATAGCGATAAAGAGCATAGGAATGCTTCCATGAAACAAATTATCCTCGCCGTCGTCTTGTTGCTGACAGTTACCCACGGCGCCCGGGGGCAGGAGCAGGTACGCCTGAACCCCGACCGACCGGATGCCTATATGGTACAGAAGGGCGATACCCTCTGGGATATCTCCAGTGAATTCCTTGTACAGCCCTGGTACTGGCCGGAGATCTGGCAGGTTAACCCGCAAGTGGAAAACCCGCATCTGATCTACCCCGGTGACGGTCTGCGCCTGGTTTATGTCGACGGACAGCCACAGTTGCAGTTGCAGAGAGGCCCGCGCGCCTATCAGCTTTCGCCGGGGGCGGATGGCAATCGCCTGACAGCGCAGATCCGCCGGGAGGCGGTGGAGGATGCGATCCCGACGATCCCCCTGGATGCGATCAATGCCTTCCTGTCACGCACCCGAATCGTCGAACCGGATGCGTTCGAGGGCATACCCTATATTGTGTCCGGCTCTGACAACCATATCCTCATGGGAGCGGGCGATACCATCTACGCACGCGGCGAATTCGCAGTGCCTCTGGCATCCTATGGTCTCTATCGCCCCGGGCCTGTGTATGTGGACCCGGTCAGCAGGGAGTCCCTGGGCCGCCAGGCACTGGGTGTGGGCGAGGTAGACCTGTTGCAATTGGACCCCGATACCCTGCCCGGCTTTTCCATAGCCACCCTGGGTGTTGCCAATACCGCCCGCGAGATCCGCCTGGAGGATCGCCTGATGCCCGTGGAAGAGCGCGCAATCGATGCGCTCTTCCACCCTAGTGCGCCAGCGGTCGATGTGGATGGCCTGATTGTGGGCGTGGATGAAGGGGTTACCCAGATCGGCAAGCTCGACGTGGTTATCCTCAATTTGGGCGACCGCGATGGCGTGGTTGCGGGCGATGTGTTGGCGGTATATAAGCGCGGCGCTCTGGTGCGGGACCGCTTGGCGGGTGACAGCGTGAAATTGCCGGATGAACGCGCCGGCGAGATGATGATCTTCCGCACCTTCGAAAAGATGAGCCTTGCCCTGATTCTCGAAGCGGACCGCCCTCTCGCAGTGATGGATCTAGTGCGCAACCCCTGAGCCGGGCACGAACCAAATACCCCGGTGGGCCCCTCTGTTTGGTCCACCCTACACTCAAAATCAGCGTATGGTGCGCGGCATGGATGGGTTAACTGCCTGCATGGCCCTACTGCGTCTTGAGGGTGTCGGCCCCGCCCGCTACTGGCAGTTGGTCGAGCACTTCGGCAACCCGCTCGCGGCCCTGCGGCAGCCTCCCAGTGCGCTTCTCAATAAGCTACCCGCCCGCGCACAGTCCCAGTGGCGCGAATTTTCCCGTCTGGAGGCACAGTGCACACTGGCCGCCTGGGCTCAAGAGGAGCGCGCGCGCTGTGTGGATAGCGGGGTGCAGCTTTTATGGCACAGCGATCCCGACTACCCCGCCCTGCTCGCCGAGACCTCCCGACCGCCACCGCTCCTCTATATCCGCGGTGCGCACAAGACCCTAAATTTGCCCCAGATCGCCATTGTCGGTGCGCGCCGGGCCACGACCGTGGGACTGGAGAATGCCTGCGCCTTCGCCGCAGAACTGGCTCGGGCCGGATTTGCCATTACCTCCGGGTTGGCACTGGGCGTCGATGCGGCGGCACACCGGGGAGCTTTACAGGGGGGTGGAACCACATTGGCCGTGCTCGGCAGCGGCGTGGATTGCATCTACCCGCGGCACAATCGGGCCCTTGCCGAAGATATCCTCGCCAATGGTGGCGCACTGATCAGCGAGCTACCTCTCGGCAGCCCGGCCGAAGCCAAAAACTTCCCCCGCCGAAACCGCATCATCAGCGGACTCTCTATGGGCGTGTTGCTGACTGAGGCAACTCTGCGCTCCGGCTCCCTGATCACCGCGCGCCTAGCCCTGGAGCAGAACCGCGAGGTTTTCGCCATCCCCGGTTCCATCCACAACCCCATGGCAAGGGGCTGTCACCAGTTGATCAAGACAGGGGCAACACTGGTGGAAACCAGTGCAGATATTGCCACCCAACTGGGTGGGTTACTGGCCGAGCCGGCAGCAGCGGAGGCGGCCCCCAAAACACTGCCCGACCGGCGCCAGCAGGCTCTGGTGAATGCCCTCACAGGTGGGCCCCGCAGCATAGAGCAACTGGCTCTGGATACCGGGGAAAGCCCCGGGGATCTGATGGGACTATTGTTGCAAATGGAGCTGGAAGGGCTGCTGGAACCATTACCGGGCGGCTATCAACTGACAACCCGCGGAGCTACTTACTATTGTGTGGGAGTATCCACGCCCATGGCAGAGTGAAGACCCGGTCGCCGGCCGATTCCCCTACGGGATCGGCCAATATTCAATGGCCCTTAAACAAGCGGGCCGTCGATCCTTAGAGATAAGCCAAAACGCACTATCTGACCCAGCACACCAGTGCCGGGCAGACGGAACACCCCTGCTCCCGTCCCACGCGAACTCCTGCTATGTCCCGGACGGCCTTTTATGATCTTTTTTGCCGCCATTAAAGTATCAACACCACCTTGCGAAGTTGTTTGTATTTCATTGCAAAATCATTGGCAGAAAACCTGGGAATACAATCCATTACACGCCCTATACAGTCTATTTGTTAGACAATATTATGATCAAAACTCGGGCCAAGGACGGGCCTGGATCATACATATCTCTAGCGGAGACACACGCGACCAACGTACAGAGCCAGCTCAAACAGTACCAATAGAATACTCTAAGCGCCATCCCATACACCCGTTGTTTGAGCACTTGAAAGCCTAAAAGAGAAATAAATGCGAAAACTTGGTTTTTTATTATTAATCACATATTTATTCACTGTTTGTCACTGTGCATACGCCGTGCCAGCTTCCGAGGTCAAGCAGTGGATTGAAGACATCGACTCCTACCGTCAACAATTGGAAGAAAAGCATATCAATCTCTATCACTCTGTCAGCAAAAAAGAATTTGTCTCGGCATTGAGTCGATTCAAAACTTCCCTGGCCGATTTAAATGAACAGCAACTGCTGGTCGAAATGATGCGAATTAGCCGTTTGATAGGAGATGGCCACACACAGCTGGCGTTTTGGGAAACAGATATCGGCTTTTATCCCTTTCGTTTTTTGAATATCAATGGAAATCTTCGCCTCATTGCCAGCAGTGAGGCTTACAGGTACCTGCTGGGTTACAAATTATCTGCTATTGACGATATTCCCATTGATGAGGTAGTCACGCGATTGTCACCAGTCGTCCAAGGCGTGGAGAATGCGCACTCCCTAAAAGTTCGGATCGCATGGCAACTCAATGCTGCACAGATTCTCCGCGGGCTCAGTATTACGGATAAACCTGATCGTGCCAGATTCACTTTTATTGATGACAGTGGACACCAAAAAATAGTTTCTGTAGTACCTGCGTCCCTATCAAAATTCCATAAGAAACTCACTCATTTTCTTTTTCCCAGAAAGATACCCTTTAGTGAGCAAAAAATAACAGCATCTGAAAATCTGTGGATGTCTGCTGATAAAGACACAAAAACTGCCTATATTTATTTTCGAAGATATCCAACCTTTTCGAATATGGAAAATTTTGCGAAGGATGTAAAGGGCTATTTGGAGAACAATAAAATTAAAAATTTGATTATTGATTTGCGCAATAATGGTGGTGGTGACTTCTTTGTTGGTTTGAGAATGGCCTGGCCTCTAGTACTCGTGGACAGCCTCGACTGGGAACACGGCGTATATACCTTAATCGATAACAGCACTTATTCAGCGGCAATGAGCAATGCGGCGCAATACCGACAGCTACTGAATGCCAAGCTGGTGGGGGAGCCGACAGGGGGAAATCCGGTGGGATATCAAGATATGGGCCAGTTTTCTCTGCCGAATTCTGGCTGGACCATTACTTACTCAAAGAGAAGTTATCGGTTTCAGGAAGTCTTCTCGGAGGGCGTACAACCGGATGTCCTGATTGAGCAAGACTGGCCCAGCTATCTAAAAGGGATCGATCAGTCTTTAGCCTGGGTTCTGGATGATATCCGCAAAAAGACAAATTAGAAGCTGGCGTCGATTAACTGGATTTGCCCAAACTTGCCTTGTACTACCGGGTCGGAAGGGAAGCATACCCTCCTCTCGGGACATGCTGTGAATACCTCCCTGTACGCTCGTAATCGGCATCCATGCCTCATACGGTCCCGAGATAAGGGTATTCTTCCCTTCCGCCTTGTTAGTAAGTTGGCGATTTTTAGCAGGATATTGCATCCAAATCAAATTCGTCATTGGTACAGCAACAAAGTCCTATGTTCACCGCAATTTACACTTAGCGCCGCCCAAGGGACTTACACACCCTCTCTGTGTTCATGGCCAGATCTGTCAGCAGTGCAATGATGCCGTCGCTAGGCCTCACTCGTCAAAGGAATCATTTACCACTCCAGCCACTGGCCACAAGCAGTCCGGTTTTATAGCGTTTAAATCTACTTTGATGGCTAGCGGAGCGGGTACAGGCCGGGGCGCAGCGCTGACAGCCAGCTTTTTTAAGTGGCCGTGGTTAAAACTACCTGGCTAGGTTCTTCAGTTCACACTAAATTTTCGACAGTTAAAGGCTTCTGAAAGGCTGAAATTGATGTATTATCATCGTTACTTCAGATGGCCATACCCTACCGGGAGCACGCGTTCTATTCTGGGCGTGAGTCCAGTTACCCGAGAGGATGCTTAAGCAGGATTTGGTTTAGACAGTGACCAGTTAAATTTATGAGAAGACTAATTCAAAAAATAATATTTTCCTCTGTTATAGCAGCGGGACTATCAGCCTGCACAGTTCAGCCCTCTATCGTTGAACACCTTCCACCACAGGCGCTTTCGGAGGAAGCGTTGCTCACTGGCACGGTAATCCTGAGCCGCCCTGTGGCGGAGAAAGATCTGCCAAATATCGACATACTGGCAATCAATCGGGATATGCACCTGCTCCTTGATTCGGTAGATGGGGCTACTAAAAGTGCTCGCCTCAATACCCTGATGGAAAAGTTACAAGATCAGAATTTCACACTGTTATACGATGCCGATGCGACCCTGAATGCATCCACGGTCTTTGTAGAACAGCGCGGAAACTGCATGGCATTTAGTGTCTTTATGGTTGCGATGGCGCGCGAGTTAGGGATAAACGCTCAGTTTAATGAGGTACTTGTCCCAGAAACCTGGTCTCTTAAAAATAAACAGACATATGTCTACCAGCATATCAATGTTATTGCCGATCTCGACATCGAGCAGCGGATGCTGGATTTCAATTTTGTTGAATATCAACCGATCTATCGGCAGACAACCTTAGAAGACACGGATGCATTCGCCAGATTCTACAGCAATTTATCGATGGATTTTCTCTCCGATCAGAAATATACGGATGCATTCCTGTATATTCGCAAAGCTCTAGCACTGTCCCCACAGTCGGCGGACCTCTGGAATAATCTCGGGGCGGTCTATCGCGCTGCCGGTCATCCAGATCACGCAGCAAGCGCCTACAAGGTTTCCCTTGTTATAGATGGCACCAATACGATGGCCTTAAGTAATTTGGAGAGGATACTCACAGAGGAGGGGGACTGGCAATCGACAAACATTATTTCCGAGCACCTACAGCGCTATCGGGAGCAAAACCCCTACTATTGGTACGGTAATGCCCTGGCTGCCTACAAGCAGGGACACTATGAACTCGCTATCGATGATATCAAAGCTGCAATCTCCCTGGAAAAGAATGACCACAGATTCCACTTCCTTCTGGGGTTGTTACGTTTCAAGTCGGGAAATTACGGCTACCGGGGGCACTTTCAACAGGCTCTGACTCTATCTGTAGCTGATCGAGATCAAGGGCGTTATCGGCAAAAGCTGGAAATTCTGGGCCTGGAAGACATACGGCCGACGCGCCAGCACAAAGCAGCGCGTTTTTGGGATAGAAGAAATTGGTGGTCGAGGCTCGTCCGGTAGAAGACGATCCCGCACCTGACTCTGGTAGGAGAGCGCTGGGTGGGCTCAGGGTTTGCTGCTGGCTGATTTTCCCTCCCTTGGGTACCGCAAAGGGCAACAGCTTGTGCCCCGCCACGCAATCCGCTAGATTGCCCGGCTCCCCCCACTTCAACAGTAAAGAGAGTTGCAATGAGCAAGCCTTTTGTAGTGATCCTGATGGGTTCAGACTCCGATCTGCCCGTGATGGAGGCCGCTTTCGGCGTTTTGGACAAGTTCGGCATTTCCTTCGAGGTAAAAATCACCTCCGCCCACCGCACGCCGCAAGCCACTCACGACTACGTGACCGACGCCGACAAGCGCGGTTGCGCCGCCTTTATCTGTGCCGCCGGTATGGCTGCTCACCTCGCTGGCGCGGTTTCCGCCACCACACTCAAGCCAGTGATTGGCGTGCCTATCAACGCTTCTCTGGACGGCCTGGATGCGCTACTGTCAACGGTGCAGATGCCGGGCGGTATTCCGGTGGCAACGGTGGCCATCGGCAAAGCCGGTGCCAAAAACGCCGCTTATCTGGCTGCACAGATTATCGGCACAAGCGATGCAAAAATGCACCAGAAGCTGGTCGATGAACGCCGCGCGAACGCTGAAGCCATCGTGGCCAGGGATGCACAGCTGCAAAAAGATCTGCAGCAACGCAAAGCCAAGTGACCCCAGCGCGGCTATGACCTATTCCCCCTTTGCTGTCGCACAGGCCGCCCGCACCCTGGCAGCAGGGGGTGTTATTGCCCACCCCACCGAATCCGTGTGGGGCCTTGCCTGTGACCCCTATAATTTGCAGGCGGTGAGGCGTTTGCTGCGCCTGAAGCGCCGCCCGCTGGAAAAAGGGTTGATCCTGGTCTCCGGGGAAATAGATAGCTTCGGAGACTTCCTGGCGACGCTTAGCGATGATCAGCGGCGACAATTGCGCGATACCTGGCCGGGCCCTGTGACCTGGCTGGTGCCGCATTTTAATCGCATACCCTACTGGATCTGCGGCGCCCACACCTCAGTGGCACTGCGCTGCACTAGCCATCCCTTTACCGCGGCGTTAACACACGCCTTTGGCGGCGCCATTGTCTCCACCTCAGCCAATCCAATGGGATGTCAGCCAGCCCGAGAAAAACACCAGGTGCTGCGCTACTTTGGCAACGACCTCGATTTTGTCGGCGGTGGCGCTACCGGCGGCGGCAGCGCGCCCAGTGAGATCCGCGACTTGCTCAGCGGTAAGATAATGAGACCCGGCGCTTGATCGCCCAACAGCTACCCGGTGTATGCCCATGAAAGAAATCGATACCAAGGCCGTCAGATCTTACCTGTTTGAGCTGCAGGATCGTATTTGCAATGCCCTCGGCCGGGAAGATGGCTGCGGGTTTCGCGAAGATGCATGGGAGAGACCCGAGGGGGGCGGTGGCAGAACCCGCGTGCTGGAGGAGGGCAACCTGATAGAAAAGGGCGGTGTAAACTTTTCCCACGTCTATGGCGACGGCCTGCCACCTTCTGCCACAGCCAGTCGCCCGGAACTGGCCGGCTGCACTTATGAGGCCATGGGCGTTTCCCTGGTGATCCACCCGCACAATCCCTATGTGCCTACCAGCCATGCCAACGTGCGTCTGTTCGTCGCCAGAAAACCCGGTTTCGCACCAATATGGTGGTTTGGCGGAGGCTATGATCTAACCCCCTATTACGGTTTTGAAGAGGATGTAGTGCATTGGCACACCACCGCCAAACAGGCCTGCGAACCGTTTGGACAGGAGATCTACCCAAGCTTCAAACAGTGGTGTGATCAGTATTTCTACCTCAAGCACCGCGCAGAAGCGCGCGGGGTGGGTGGGCTTTTTTACGATGACTTCAACGCGGGGGGGTTCGATAACGCCTTCGCACTGACGCGCGCAGTGGGCGACAGTTACCTGGAAGCCTACCTGCCGATCGTGCAAATGCGCAGGACTACAAGCTACGGCGAGCGGGAACGGGATTTCCAACTGTACCGCCGCGGTCGCTATGTGGAGTTCAATCTGGTCTTTGATCGCGGCACCCTGTTTGGTTTGCAGTCCGGCGGGCGCACCGAGTCGATCCTGATGTCACTGCCTTCATTGGTGCGCTGGAAGTACGCCTGGCATCCGGAACCGGGCTCCGCTGAGGAAAAGCTTTATACCGACTTCCTGCCCCACAGAGACTGGGCCTGAGCAGAGCATTGGCCACAATGGAGGCTCACCGTGCAGCAGGCGCGACTGGAAAATATCAACGCCCTGTTTCTCGATTACTGGTCGAAACCGGCAATGTGGAGGAGATCGCAGACTTTTACCAGTTTCCCCTGCATTATTACCGCGAGAATGGTGACAAACTGGTCATCCGCCGCAGTGCTTTTGTACAGCAGGTAAACAAATTGCTGAAAGCCTATCGCCGTGTGGCCGTCAGCCAGATCCTGGGCACGGTCACGGAGGTCCTGGCGCTGAACAACTTTACCAGCCTTGCCAGTGTGCGCTGGACGCTGCTGCATCAGCAGGATAATACCCGGATGGGTGAACTCTACAGCTCCCAAACCCGCTACCTGATTACGGAAACAGAGCCGAGCCTGAAAGTTGACGGGCTGTTTATTGTCGATGAAAGCGCCAAAATTCGCGAAGCGGTAAGAGCGCGCAAGAGGCCACTGTCGTGAGCGATCACTACGCCGTGGTGGGCAACCCTATAGCGCACTCCCTGTCCCCGCAAATTCACCGCGCCTTCGCCGCGCAAACCGGCGAAGACCTGCTCTATCGCAAACTCCTTGCGCCATTGGACGCATTCGCAGAATGCGCGCGCACCTTTTTTGCTGAAGGGGGGCGCGGCCTCAATATCACACTGCCCTTCAAGCTCGAAGCCCGCGATCTGGCCAATCAACTCACCGCACGTGCCGCCGCGGCTGGGGCGGTCAATACCTTACTCTGTCAAGAGGATGGCCGGTTGCTCGGTGACAACACCGATGGCGCAGGGCTGGTCGCCGACATCTGTCGCAACCTGGGCTGGGTGATTCGCGACAAACAGGTATTGCTTATAGGCGCCGGCGGGGCCGCGCGCGGGGCCCTGCTGTCCCTGCTGGCTGAACAGCCAGCGCACCTGCACCTGGCCAACCGCACTGTGGCCAAAGCCGAGCAACTCGCGGATGATTTCTCCCACTACAGCGTCCTGAGCGGTGGGGGCTTACAGGGGCTGCGCGGTCACTTCGATCTGGTAATCAATGCCAGCTCCGCCAGTCTGGACAATGCACTGCCCGCCCTGCCGGAACAGCTCTTCACCGCCGGCGGCAAAGCCTACGACATGGTGTATGCCGCCGGGCCAACGCCCTTCGTGCACTGGGCCCGCGCCCAAGGAGTGCCGGCTAGCGATGGCCTGGGTATGCTGGTGGGCCAGGCTGCGGAATCGTTTTATCTGTGGCGCGGGGTGTATCCGCAGGTCGCACCGGTTTTGACGCGGTTGCGCCGAGGGCTGGGTAAAAAAAATAACTAGAGGACCTTGTTTGTGCGGGAATTTCTACGCAACCTCTCCCTGTGTTTCGCCGTGGGCTGTTTTGGTGGTCTCTGCTATGCACTGGGCCTCTGGGCCATGGGACACTACGGCTTTACCCATTGGCTGGGGGTGGACCTGGCTCCACGCCTTAACAGCGCCTATTTGTACCAGCGCATTGTGTGGGGCGGCCTCTGTGGCCTGCTGTTGATGCTGCCATGGCGCAGTGCCTGGCTGTTGCGGGGCATTGCGCTTTCGCTTGTGCCAGCGGGTTTGCTGCTGCTGTATCTGCTGCCTCAGCGGGGTTATGACTACGGTGCCTTTATGCTGGGATATATGACCCCGGTGGTTATTATGCTCGCGTGCGCCCTGGGCGGCATTGCAGCCTCTGCGCTGCTGCGCCTGCAGGGAAAATAGCAGGCCGAAGCACGCTGCATTGCTGCCCTAACCGACTGGCAAACCTGCTTCTATTCACTCGACGCTCACTTTAAGTATCCCTTTGCTTCATGCCGACCCCTTATGCTTCGCGCACTCTCTCTGAGAAAGGTGTAGGTAGGCATTTTACCTTTTTGCCCAGCCATATAGGGCGTGGCACGCCGCCCCTTAACGACCTTTTTCTCCGTATAAGACTGGGCTGGTTTTAGGGCTGTGCAAGGTGTCCCGGCGAACCGGCTGGATTTTCTGTCTCCATTTGTTTATACGTTAAAAACGTAACTATTCAGCAGATTCCTGCTGATACTTGAACTTTTCGAGTATAAAGTCTGGCCAGCTTTCATTGAAGAGCAGGGTCAAGGCCTCGCTGGGTTCAACAGTGCTTTTCTGGCAGGTTATCAGATAGGAGCGAACAAGACAGAAAGCTCTGGCGCCATCTTTCGAGCGGAAGCAACCGGAGATCTTTTGCTTAACCTTGGTCATACAAAGATCCCGCTCACTTAGTCGTAGTGACAGCTGCAGGTCACGGCGTCGACGATTTTTACAAATATTTAGCAACCAACAAATCAAATGGCCCATAGAAGTTTCCTCACCCAGTGAATTCACTAGCTACGATACTCCGTCGCCTCAATTGTGTTGGGGCTGAGTCTCCGGGCCAGACAGTGCCCTCATAAATTTATCGCGCGATCTACCCTTCGTGAGCTAATCGTTTTGCCAATGGCAGGGTGTTTTGCAGATATTCGGCCTGCTCCTCGCTATACAGCTTGATGCTGTGCTGACTGCCACAGCATTCGAGCGTAGCCTATTGATTTATAAGAATAAGCTCGCCTTGCTGCCCTGAAATCTTCAGAACACAACGGGTGCAGATCTGCTGTGTGAATCAAAGGATGGTACTAGCTGAGCGCCTACCCTGCATTCACTAAAAAGGGGGAAGGAAGAATACCCCACTTTCGATACCGTATGACACATGGTGTCGATTACGAGCGTATAGGGAAGTATTCGCAGCCTGCTGAAAGAGAAGGGTATTCTTTGCTTCTGACCCGGTAGTAAAATCTATTAGTGTTTTATTTTCGTTGGGATAAGCGTCGACGCTGCCAGTCGATCTCCCCCATATCAGTTGAACTTATTGTCTGGAATCGCATGCTCAAAATGGCTCTGCAATTGTAACATTGCTGACAATTTCATAAATTTGAGTACCATGTAGCCCTTCTATTTCTAACCTGAGTTCCTTACATTGACCTCCAGTAGAATGAGCTGCATCAACCAATAAATTAATGTTTCTGTTGCGATCATAGGGATTTCCGATAACCTGCCCAGACTCCAGATCCACACTACCCTTAATTGCTTGCAATTGTTGAGTGCTTAGCAAAGCATTTTTGTTTTCAGTACTTGTACCGATAACTATACCGCTACAACTTACGTTCAGCCGTGCAGAAAAATAAAATTCATTGCTGGGATTAACCCTCGTAAGCTGGCAATTAGGGGGATTTCCAGGAACGGTTCTGTAAGTGCCATCCGGTTTGCGATCGATTATTTGATAGCATTCAAACCCTATATCGTAAAATCCAAATCCCTTTATTTTTGAATCAATATCAAATATCAGAGGCTGCCCTATATCACCTACAACACGAATAGTAGCAATATACTTCCGTCCAACTTTTATAAAAGAATTATGATCTAAAGTATGTCTTATACCACTCACATAAATCGAATTGTCATTTGCAGCAGCATTTACAGTTAAAAATAAACCAAGTAAAGAAATATATAATAATCTGACTTTCATTTTTATTCCCTATTTAGATACCATTCAAAAATCAGGTGGTATAATGCTTTCTCCATGGAATTATATTAAAGGTACGTCAGTCTCATATCCTGACATTGATTTTCATTTTCTTAAGTTTTTTGATTTACTACCACATCATACGATCTGTCATTTCAACAATACTATCGCAGTACTTCCTGAAAAATAAAGTTATATCTGATAAATTTTTCTTCATTTGAAGTACTCATAAATATCAGAGTCAACCACCTGCCGTATAAATGACATTAAATTTCAGAGTAATAACTAACCAGTAGATGGATGTAATCGCTATCGCTGCAACCTCCCCGGTTATACCCTGCTCTAGACAAGCAGTGAAGGTGCCACAAAGGCAGATGGCAAAGCCACGCAGCAAACGGTTTTCCCGGGAGGACCGGGAGCGCGGCTATCCCACACTGATTCGCGATTTGCTGCCCGTCGGACTCCTAGGCCTTGCACAGGTATCGCTGATGGCTGCGTTTATGTCGACCGTGCCCTCCCATATTAACTGAGGTGTCTCCTATATCCAGAATGATTTCTACCAGCAACTGCACAATCCCACAGTCAATGACCAAAAGCTGGCCTGGGTTATGCTGGTGGCCAGGCTGCGGAATCGTTTTATCTGTGGCGCAGGGTGTATCCGCAGGTCACACCGGTTTTGACGCGGTTGCACCGAGGGCTGGATAAGAAAAATAACTAGAGGACCTTGTTTGTGCGGGAATTTCTACGCAACCTCTCCCTGTGTTTCGCCGTGGGCTGTTTTGGTGGTCTCTGCTATGCACTGGGCCTCTGGGCCATGGGACACTACGGATTTACCCATTGGCTGGGGGTGGACCTGGCTCCACGCCTTAACAGCGCCTATTTGTACCAGCGCATTGTGTGGGGCGGCCTCTGTGGCCTGCTGTTGATGCTGCCGTGGCGCAGTGCCTGGCTGTTGCGGGGCACTGCGCTTGCGCCCTGGGCGGCATTGCAGCCTCTGTGCTGCTGCGTCTGCAGGGAAAATAGAAGCGCCAAACACAATGCGGCGGCCGTTTTTGCCTCCGCCAGCGGATGGCAAATCCGCTGTTATCAACCCGGCGCTTGTCCTTTTCAGTGAACCACTGCCGTTTGTTCGGGCTCTTTTTTTTGCAAAGTCTGTTTAGATTGCCCCCCACTCTGGCCAGCAGTCGCGGATAATCCGTGCGCAACAGGTAGTCCCCGAAGAAAACCTGATATCGCCTACCCCACTGCCTGTGTCGCCGCCTGCTTGTGCGCACTTTCTGAACGTAACGGCGCTAAGGCAAGATTTGGTAGCGGTGATCTCTCCGAAGACGCCTTTTCTTCATCCGCGCGATAGCGGACATGCTTGTGGATCGTACACAGACTCTATCCCAACCCGGCAAACCGGCCAGTGACAAAACGGGGCTTTAAATAAGAGATATATCACCTGTAAACAGTGATATTGGTTTAAAAATTCACCAAAAATTCCACCTGCAAAGACGTCCGTGCTGCAATGATGCAGAGCCGATACGGTTCAAATTCGGGGCAGAAAGATACAAACCAGGGCTGCGTTTGGGAAAAGTTTTTCACAAGCTGTTTACAACGTTGTCTCACAGGGCTAATGTGTTCCGACAACGTTGTCATGACCCGAAAGCCTGGTAGCCAACATGGCTTAATAAGAATAACTTTCAGAGGGAATTACCGTGAAAATACTCAGTTCTAACATTCGCAATCTTACCGGTGGCCGAGGCCGCCTCCTGCACAGTTCCCTGGCGGTCCTCGCCCTGTCCGGCGCAGTCGGTACACTCCATGCACAGGAAGCGGCGCTGGAAGAAGTAGTTGTCACCGGCATCCGCGCCAGCATCACGGAATCGGTGAACACCAAGCGCAGCGCCAACGCCATCGTTGACGCCATCACTGCCGAAGACCTGGGCAAGTTCCCGGACAAGAATGTGGCGGATTCCCTGTCCCGAATTACCGGTGTTTCCGTGACCCGCGGCTTCGGTGAGGGTGAAAAAATTGCCGTGCGGGGGACTTCTCCGAACCAGAACCGCACGCTCCTAAATGGTGCCGCCGTGGCCTCCGCCGATTGGTTTATCTTGGACAACCCCTCCCGCGCATTTAACTATACCCTGCTGCCCTCAAGCATCGTATCCGCTTTGGAAGTCTACAAAACCCCCCAGGCGAGTCTCCAGGAAGGCTCCCTGGGGGGAACCGTGATGCTGCGTACCCGGCGGCCCCTCGACATGGCGCAGAACACCGGTGTCATCCAGGTGCAGGGACAGTACTCGGAAACCTCGGAGGAATGGGACCCCAGCATCAGCGCTCTGTACTCCTGGAAAAACGACGCCGAGAATCTGGGTTTTAATATTTCCTTGACCCGGCAGGACCGTACGCTACTGCGTGAAGGCACCGAGGTGTTGGGTTTCGAAAACCAGGATTTCGGTCGCGGCGCCCTGTGGGTGCCGCGGGCGCTCGGCGATGCCTATTTCGAGCAGGACCGTGACCGGGAGACGGTGCTGTTCACCGGCCAGTGGCGCCCCTCGGACAGCGGCCAGTTCACCCTCACCTACCTGGACTCCGGGCTGGATGCAAACAATTCCAACTACAACCGCTACGAGTGGCTGAATGGCAACAACGGCGGCACCATTGATCCCGCCACAGCGGTAGTGACCGGCAGCGGCGTTATCGCCGGTGAAGTGGCCGGCAGCTTCGCCGAATACTATGTGATCGATCGCGTGTCCTACTCTGAGACCGGATCGCTGGATCTGCTCTACGAGCACAACTTCGAGCAACTCTCTTTGCGCGCCCGCCTCGGCCACACCGAGGCCGAGGGCGGTACCTCGCGGGATCGCCACTACGGTTGGGGCGCTCCCCTGGACCGCACCGAATTCAATGGCCTGAGCCATACCCCCTACCTGAACGGCCAGGTTGAAAGCGATGCGCAGTTGGGTACACGCGGGCTTGGCTGGATGCAGGAAAACGCCCGTGTGATGGATGACGATGAAAATTACGCCAGCATCGATATTGACTTTGCCCTCGACACCGGGGTGTTTAACAGCCTCAAGAGCGGCCTGCTGTACCGCGATCACAACAAGGGCCAGATGATGACCCTGACTCGGTTCCACTGGCTCAGTGATGCCATGCACGCTGATGGCACCAATGCCTACAAATCAGGAGATACCGCCGGTTGGGACCGCTGGTTTTCGCCGGAGCCCGAATTCATGGACGGCAATCTGAATGCGGACCTTCTCGGCAACTACACCCGCAACCGTTCAGGAGCACCCTATCCGTTGATGAATATCCATGCGGCGCAGAATGTGATCTTCCCAGCACAGGCTTACGAAAACGCGGTAACGGTACTCAACCTGCCGGAGAATTGGAATGTGGAGGAAGAGATCCTGGCCGCCTATCTGCAGGCGGACTTCGATGGAGAGGGTTTCCGTGGCAACCTCGGCCTGCGCATGGTGCAAACCCGAGTCGGGTCCAGAGGTTACAACCTGCAAGGTGACCCGCTGGCAGCGGCCATTGATATGCTGGGCGGTTACGATTTACTGGTAAAGGCGGTTGACGCAACGACCGAAGATTTCAATATCCACCAGGAAACCCTGGAGCATGACTACACCGAGATTCTGCCGAGTGCCAATGTGGCCTTTGACATCGCCGAAAACCAAGTCCTGCGTCTCTCCGCGGCCCGTGTCATGGCCCGTCCCGACTACATCACCATCGCGAACCAGGAATCCGCCAACCTGGATACCCAGACCGGCCGCCGCGGCAACCCGCAACTGGAGCCGGAAACCGCCAACCAGTTCGATCTGGCCTGGGAGTGGTATTTTGCCGAGGGCGCGGTGCTGGCCGCCACTTACTTCCAGAAGGATATTGCGAACTCGGTGATCAACAGCACCTCGGTGGACTTTCGCTTCGACGAACGCCTTGGCGAGGATATCCCTGTCCTTTTTATTCAGCCGGTTAACGGCAAGGGTGCCAAGGTCTCCGGTATCGAGCTGAGCTACCAACAAAACTTCGGCAACTTCGGTGTCATTGCCAACTACACCTATACCGACGCAAACAGCCGCGATGCGCGTGATTCTGTCAACAATCCCGGCTCCGGCCTGATCCCGGGCCAATCCGAAAACATGGCCAACCTGACTGGCTTTTATGAGAACGACTGGATCAGCGCGCGCCTGGCCTACAATTTCCGCACCCAGTGGTACGACGGTCTGTCCGAATTCGGTTCCGAGGCCTATATCGACGATTACGGTCAGTGGGATGCCAGTATCACCGTCTCTCCCTGGGAAAACTGGGACTTTGTACTGGAGGCGATCAACCTGACCGGAGAGGAACTGGAGTATTACCATATCGACGAGGCCCGCGCAGCCCGCTTGTATGACAATGGTGCGCGTTATCTTCTGGGGGCGAACTACCACTTCTGATCCAACGCATGGGTGCCAGGCACTGAGCCGGCACCCATCGGAAAATCATGGGCAGAGGGTTACTCGGGCCCCTATCTGGTTCGACCGGCGTTTCGAGAGGTATGGCGGTCTTTTTCAGAGGAGTGAACATGCACACCGGGATGGAGACTGAACCCGTTCTTTACCTGGGTATTGACGGCGGAGGCAGCAAGTGCCGGGCACGTGTCACTGGCGCCGGCAGGGAAGGCGTCGGTGTGGCGGGCCCGGCCAATCCCTTCCAAAACCTGACTCAGACCTGTGAATCCATTCAGCAGGCCGCTGAGCTGGCGCTGGCCGATGCTGGCCTGCCGGCGGATGCGCTGGGCAAGCTGGTGGCCGGGGCCGGGCTGGCTGGTGTGAATATTCCCCGTGTGCGTGAGCAGCTGCTGGCCTGGCGGCATCCCTTTTCCGCACTGTACCTGACCGACGATATCCAAATTGCCTTTCTCGGTGCCCATGGCGGAGAGGAGGGCGCGGTGATTGTCGCGGGTACCGGCTCAGTGGGTTACTCCAGCCTGAATGGTGGCCTCAGCATCGGCGCCCACGGTTTTCCCTTTGCTGACAAGGGATCCGGCGCATGGCTGGGGCTGAAAGCACTGGAGGCAGCACTGCTGACACTGGATGACCTCGGCCCTGCCACAGCCCTGCTGCCGGCGCTGGAGGAGGAACTCCAGGCCCGCGGCCTGGATCTGGTGGGTGCCATGGCGGGCGCGGGCCAACAGGACTACGGGCGCCTGGCACCCCGGGTATTGGCGGTCGCTGAAGCGGGGGATGCGGTTGCCGTGGCCATTGTCAGGGAGGGTGTGAATTACCTGGAACAGGTAGCAAAACGTTTTCTGGCCAGAGGCCACAGCCACTTTTGCCTACTGGGGGGCCTGGCGGCCCGCCTGCTGCCCTGGCTGGGGGAAAAGACCTTGCAGTGCCTGCAGCCACCGCGGGGGCAACCCGATGAGGGCGCCCTCCTGTACGCCCGGCAATGCCACGGCGGCGTCATCACACGAGAGAGCGGACGGGGCTGTTAAGAAATGCAACAAAGTGTTTTAAGTGGCATTGACTGGTTCGTTATCCTGCTGTTGCTGGGCTTCTCCCTGGCGATCGGCCTGCTGGTGCGCGATCGCGCGGGCGAGGGGGGCCTGGAGGGTTTTTTTGTTGCCGGGCGCCGTATGCGTTGGTGGTTTTTGGGCACTTCCATCGTCGCCACCACCTTTGCCTCCGATACCCCACTGGCGATCACTGGCTGGATTGCCCAGTACGGCATTGCGGGCAACTGGTTCTGGTGGGGCGGAGCTGCCGGTGCAATCGCGATTACGGTTTTTTTTGCCCGTATCTGGCGCAGCTCCGGTGTGGTCACGGATGCGGAGATCGCCGAGCTGCGCTATGGCGGTAAGCAGGCCGCTGCGCTGCGCACCGTGAAGGCCGGGGTTAACGCCACCTTCGTCAACTGCGTCATTCTCGGCTGGGTCTTCGCGGGCATGGGCAAGATTTCCGAACCCTTTATGGACTGGCAGACCCTGCTGGGCACCGGGCTGTATTCGGCCTTTGCCAATGTGTATCCGGAGGCGCTGCTGTTCCACTCCATCGATAACACCATCACCATTCTGCTGCTGTTACTGGTCACCCTGTTTTATTCCACTCTGGGGGGACTGCGGGCAATCATGCTCACCGATTTGGTGCAGTTCGTACTCGCCATGGGGATGTCGATCCTCATCGCATTCCTGGCGGTTGATCATCTCGGTGGCCTGGAGGCCATGTGGTCTGGCCTGGAACAACAGTACCCGGCAGATTCCGGTGATGCCGGATTCCTGCCAGCGCAGCGGATTGCCTCCTTTGCCCCGGCCTTTGGCGAAGGCGTTGTCGGAGCACTCGGTATCCCCTTCTCGGCCTTTGTGCTGACGTTGGGTGTGATGTGGTGGACCTCCGGCCAGGTAGACGGTTCGGGCTATATCTCCCAGCGTCTTTACAGCGCCGAAGATGGGGATCAGGCCGAGAAAGGCGCCCTGTGGTATGCCTTCGCCAATTTTTTGCTCCGCTCCTGGCCCTGGGCGATCGCAGGGGTGGCCGCTCTGGTGATTTATCCCCGCGTGGAAGTCAACCAGCTAGCGGAGGAATTCACCGTCTGTGCCGCGGATAACCGCCAGTGCACGGTTCAGATGCAGCAGTGCATCAACGATCGCTATCGCTGCGACATACCCGGCTATACCCTGCTCTATACCAGCGAAAAGAACGTCGCGCAGGCCGATGGCGAAACCGTGCAGCAAATGGTTTACCGGGAGGACCGGGAGCGCGGTTATCCCGCGCTGATTCGCGATCTGCTGCCCGCCGGACTCCTGGGGCTGGCGCTGGCATCGCTGATGGCGGCATTCATGTCCACCGTATCCACCCATATCAATTGGGGCGCCTCATACATCGCCAATGATTTCTACAAGCGTTTGCTCGACCCTTCGGCCAGTGACCGCAGGCTGACCTGGGTTAGCCGCTTCGCCACCCTGGGGATTGCCGGTCTCAGTGCCTGGGCCGCCACCTTTGTCGACAATATCGGGGCCATGTGGGAACTCTGGGGCGGCATGATGGCGGGGCTGGGGCTGCCGCACCTGATGCGCTGGTTTTGGTGGCGCGCCAATGCCTGGACTGAGATTTCCGGCATGCTGACCGGGCTGGTCCTGGCCTGCTGGAATTTCCTCGCGGGGCGGGGAAATGGTTTTGCTGCGGACCAGATGTCTATCCTGCCGGGCTGGATGGCGAGCCACCCGATTCACGTGATCTGCTGGATTTCCCTCGCATCGGCACTGGTCTCGGTAATCACAACCCTGCTGACTCCCCCGGTTGAGGAGGCCCGCATCAGGGCATTCGCCGCGCGGGTGAACCCCCTCGGCTTTTGGCGCGGGTACAATGCCGGGCAACAGCCGGTGCGGGGCTTCTGGCTGTCTGCCCTGTGCTGGCTCTTGGGGACCGCCTCCCTGTATGCGGGGATGTTTGGGGTGGGCTACCTGCTGCGACTCGAGCCGATGACCGGCATTGCCCTGTTACTGGTCTGCGCACTGCTGTTGTGGGCGACCCTGCGCGGCTTGTCCCTGGTCGGTGCAAGCCGCGGGGGATTGCAGCGGGCGAAAGGCGATGCCGCGGTCCTCCAGTAGCGGCTCGTGGCGTTTTACCCGCGCGTAAAAGTCGGGCCAGTCCTTGCGCCCAACAGGACTCCAGGCGGTTTCCGCGCTCGCCAGCAGGCGCGGAAACAGCATGTATTCCAGCCTCTCAGCGCTGCTGAGCAGTTCACTCCAGAGTTGTGCCTGCACGCC
Organism: uncultured Microbulbifer sp.; assembly: GCF_947489355.1. Taxonomy (GTDB): domain Bacteria; phylum Pseudomonadota; class Gammaproteobacteria; order Pseudomonadales; family Cellvibrionaceae; genus Microbulbifer. Next base: position 389,308 of record NZ_CANLDD010000001.1, read on the forward strand.
CAGCAGGTCGCCGGCACTTTCATCCGGTTCAAAGTGGTAACAGGTCTCGAGATCCGCCGTGCCGGCCCAGTGCAGCCCCGGTTCCGCCACAGCGCTGCTCCAGGCCAGGTCGTGATAAGTGTGGGGGGCGGGGCAGGCGATCACCGGGTAGCCAAGCGCGCGCACACGCGCCGTGCTGGCGGGCTGCGTCCAGGCGCAGATGATCGCCGTCTTATCGAGCTTGCAACCCTCTGCGGCCTCTTCCCAGCCGATCAGGGTGCGACCGCTGCGCGCCAGCCGTTGCTGGGCGTAGCAGAGCAGGTGGCCCTGTAGCTGGCGCGCTGTGTGGTAGCCCTCCTGTACCATCAGGGCCTTGCAGGCGGGGGACCCCAGCCATGCGCCTTCGGGTACTTCGTCAGCCCCCATATGCACCCAGGGGCCCGGGAACAGCGCGCACACTTCCGCAAGCACGGTGTCCAGGAAGGTGTAGGTGCCCCGGAGCCCCGGGTTTAGCACATTGTCGCAATAGTACTGTACAGAGCAATAGCTGGAGCTGTCCTCCGTTTCCGCCAGTAGCCCAGGCAGGGCGCGAATGGCTGCCCGTGAGTGCCCGGGGATGTCGATCTCGGGAATCACGGTGATATTCAGGGCTGCCGCATGGGCGACAATATCGCGCACCGCCTGTTGGCTGTAGTAACCGCCGTAGCGCCCCGGGCCGCTGCCGAACTGCGGTTCCAGTACCTCGCCGTGGCCGCGCCAGGCGCCGATATTCGTGAGTGCCGGGTAGGCCCCAATTTCAAGACGCCAGGCCTCGTCGTCGGTGAGATGCCAGTGAAAACGGTTGAGTTTGTAGCTGGCCATGACATCCAGCAACTTGCGAATTTCATCGACACTGTGAAAGTGGCGCGCGCAGTCGAGCATGAATCCCCGGTGACGATAGCGCGGTACATCCTCAATCACACAGCAGGGCAGCTGGGGGCCCAGTGCCAGCAGTTGTACCAGCGATACGGCACCATAGAAAAAGCCCGCGGCATCCGATGCGGAGAGGGTCACGCCCTTTGGACCAATGGCCAGGCGATAAGCCTCCGAGGGGCACTCCCCCAATAACAATCGCAGCGGGGTTACCGCACTGCGATCGCTGCTCGAGCTAGACAGCGGGTGTACTTGGCCGAGGTATCCCAGGGCCAGCTTGCCCAGGTTGTCCTCCTTTGATGCCACCAGGAAAGCCCCGGCAAAGAGCAGTGCGCCTGTGCGGCAATCAAAGTGCCGGGGCGCGGGGATCAATGGACAAACCGGCGTCACTGCGGGCGGGGCCTTCGCAGAGCGCGTCTGATCATTGTGTGGCGAGACCGGGAGGCTATGGGAAACCACCCGGACCTCGGTGACGCCGTTGTCGCCGGCAACGAAAAGTCCTCTGGGCAGGTCGCTTAGACGCTGCAGGCTGCCCGTCGGCAAACGGATAGACACAGTGGAGTCGTTGGGTCTTACAGGGGCAATGACCACATGGCTGCCGACCTGTCGCAGCAACCGGGTGCCCGCTCCCGCCGTTACCGCGTGCGGCAGATCCAGGTGCAGTGTCCAGTTGCGTGGCAACGGCTTGGGACCAGGCACCAGCGAGATGCGCAGGAGCTGGGCATCTCTCTCAACCTCAGCCAGGTGCAGCTTCGCGCCAACCGCCCTGTCAGATTCAGGCATGGCTGCGCGCCTTCAGGCGTGCCAGCAGGGCCTGGTTTTCCGCCTCGATATGACGGAAGAAGTCCGGGTCGGACAAAGCGCCAGCCGCCGCCCGGTCAATAATGACCACGGTTGCGGGGTGCATTTGCAGGGCCGAGGCCGGACACCAGGCGGACACAGGCCCCTCGACCATGGCCTTGATGGCGGAGGCCTTGCTTTCTCCGGTGGCCAGCAGCACCACCAGGCGCGCTTCCATAATCGTACCGATGCCCATGGTAATGGACAGGTGCGGCTGGGGTTCGCCCTCGGCGAAGAATCGGGCGTTGTCGTCGATGGTTTCCCGGGTCAGGGTTTTTACCCGGGTACGGGAAGTCAGGCAGGAGGTGGGTTCATTAAAACCGATATGACCGTTGCGGCCTATTCCCAGCAACTGGATATCGATCCCCCCGGCGGCCCCAATCGCCCGCTCATAGTCAGTGCAGGCACGGATCGGGTCAAGCGCGTTTCCCGGTGGCACATGGGTCCTGGCGGGGTCTATGTCAATATGGGCAAACAGGTGTTTCTGCATGAAATGCCGGTAGCTCTGGGGGTGCTCCGGAGGCAGGTCCATGTACTCGTCGAGATTGAAACTGGTCGCCCTGGCAAAGGAGATTTCCCCGCGCCGATTACTCTCGATCAGTAATCGGTACAGGCTGAACGGCGTAGAGCCCGTCGCCAGCCCCAGCACGGAATCCGGCTTCCGCCATAGCTGGTCGCGAAAGAGATCCGCCCCATAGCTGGCCACACCGGCGGCATCCTCCTGAATGACAACTTTCATAATGTCTTTGTCCTACGGGTTTGGGGGATGGTTGCGGGCATCGCCCGCGAGCCACGTCTTGCGGACCTGCAACCCGCCGTCGAGCCAGGTCAGGTTTGCCGGTACACCTGCGGCCAGCCGGCCCAGGCTGTCCTGCAGGCCGAGAAAACTGGCCGGGTAGAGGGAGGCCATGCGCAGACATTCGGCCAGGGGCAGCCCCACCTCCCGGTGGCAGTAGCGCACCGCATCGGCCAGACCGATAGCACTGCCGGCCAGGCTGCCCTCGCGGTTGACCAGGCGCCCCCCCCGCTCGCGAATGGATTCGCCGTAGATTTCAAATACCGCCTCAGCGGCACCCACGGTCGCCATGGCATCCGACACCAGATACAGGCGCCCCGCCGCTTTGGCACGATGCGCTACCCTGAGGCTGGCCGCATGGACATGGTGGCCGTCGGCGATAATACCGACCCAGCTGTTTTCGTCAGCCAGCGCTGCACCCACCATCCCCGGTTCGCGGGCGGTCAGTGGACTCATTGCATTGTACAGGTGGGTAAAGCCCGAAAGACCCGCCTGGAGTGCTGCCTGCACCTGATCAAAACTGGCCTCACTATGGCCGGCGCAAACGCGAATACCCGCTTCGCTCAGTTGCCGGATCTGTTCCGGGGTACAGCGCTCGGGGGCCAGGGTCAGCAGCAGCGGCAGGCGTCTGGCCTGTTCGCACAACCAGGCGATATCCCCGCAGCTGATTTGGCGAATCATCTCTTTGCAATGAGCGCCGCGCCGCGCGGGGGCGAAGAACGGGCCCTCGATATGCAGGCCCAGTATGCCGGAATGGCCGGCCGCCCGCGCGGCGACCACCGCCTCCACCGCGGCGGCATACACGGCACGGCGATCACTGATCACCGTTGGCAGCAGGGCTGTGGTGCCGCGCCCGCGGTGGGCGCGGGCCATGCACTCGACGGTGGCCAACGCCGGTGCACTATTGAGCATTAGGCCGCCACCCCCATTGACCTGGAGATCGACAAAGCCGGGCACCAGGTAACCCTCTTCCAGCACCTGGGTCTGTACTTTTGTCGGGACCGCATTGCCGGGGAGCAGAGCGCTGACATTGCCGCCCTGCACCAGGACGGCATGGTCTTGCAGCCAAACTTCGCCATCGAAAATCTTTTCGCAGTAGAGTGCAAACATCAGGGTATTACCGCACAGGTTGAATCGCGCACAATCAGTTTGAGGCTAAAGCCGGTGTTGCGCTGCACTGCCTCATCGGTGCAATCCCGTCTTTGCCGACGGATGTCCTCTATCAGCAGGCGCGTGGCTTGGCCCGCAATCGCGGCATTGGGTTGGTGCGCAGTGGTCAGCTTGGGCCAACTCTGGCGTGAAAACGGGCTGTCTTCAAACCCCACGATCGACAGCGCCCGGGGTACGTCAACCCGCTCAATGCGCGCAGCAAACAGGGCACCAGCTGCAATTTCATCGTTACTGGCAAAGATTGCGCTGGGCGGTTTGTGCGACTGCAGCAATTTGTGGGTCCGCTCTGCGCCGGAGTCAAAACTGTACTGGCCCTCAATCACCAGTTGTTCGTCGGCGGGGATATGGTGCTGCTCAAGCGCAACCTTATAACCGTTAAGGCGTTCGACACTGGAGCGGTGCGCCATATCCCCGCCCAAAAAGGCGATATGTCGATGGCCCAGGCCAAGCAGGAACTCGGTGATGTCAAAGGCCGCCTGAAAGTCATCGACGAAAACGCAGGGCCCAAGGTCATCGGGCGCGGCCGACGCGGACAGAATGCGCACAAAGTGCACATTCTGCCTCACCAGCGCTGCAATCAGCTCCGAAGACTCCGAGAAGGGCGGGGTCAGTACCAAACCGGCAATATGACTTGTGCGAACCAGGCGCTCCAGCTTCTCGGCAACCGCACCACCAGAGGCATGCACCGGGTGAATCAGCAGTTCAAACCCCTGTTCGCAACACTCAGAGAGAATGCCGTGCTGCATGTCGATGACATAGTGGCTGTTGGGATTGTCATAGATAAAAGCGATAAAGCTGGCCCCGCCGCGCAATTGCCGGGCGGATATGTTGGGCTGGTAGTCCAGTTCCTTAATCGCCATCCATACCCGCTCCCTGAGTGCCTCGCCCACAGAAAGTTCGCGATTGATTACCCTTGAGACCGTTTTGAAGGACACCCCAGCCAGTTTTGCCACGTCTTTGATGGTCGCCATGCGCTTCGTTCCGCAACGGTTCATTATGTCCCCATTCTAATCACGAAGCAGGGATATGACAACGTTGTCACCCACTTTTAAGGCGCCTGTTCGGCAACGGCGGAAACGAGACAGCGGCACGGGAGGCGGCCCGGCTTGTGTGAGACTGGCTGTTTGTGGGCACAAAGGTTCAGGATCGCCCGTGCATCAGGTACCGGTCCTTCAATTTCACATAATTTTCAGCGGAGTAACGAAAAAAGGCTTTTTCCCCCGCCGTCAGCGCTCGCACCTTCTTGCAGGGGGCGCCCACATAAAGATACCCACTTTGCAGGGTTTTGCCCGGTGGCACCAGCGCACCTGCCGCCAGCACCACGTCGTCCCCGATGATTGCGCCATCGAGCACAATCGCACCAATGCCAACCAGCACCCGACTGCCGAGCGTACAGCCGTGCAGGCAGGCTTTGTGGCCAATGGTGACGTCCTCGCCAATAACCAATGGCCAGCCGTCGGGGTTGAAGGGGCCCGCGTGGGTGATATGCAGCACCGCCCCATCCTGTACACTGGTGCGCGCGCCCACCTGAATCCGGTGCATATCACCGCGCACCACGGCCATGGGCCACACGGAACAATCGTCTCCGAAACAGACATCGCCGATCACCGTCGACTGTGGATCGATATACACCCCTTTGCCAATTTGCGGGGCTTTTTCGCCAACAGCATCGCTGTAGCTGCGCAGTGGGGACATGAACAAGCTCCTGTACAATGAATCCTCTATGATAGCGGTATCCCATTTCGAGCACAGGTTCTTGTATGTCCAATCCACTACTGAGTCTTCCCCAGCTTCCCCCCTTTGACCAACTGCAGCCACAACAGGTGGAAGCGGCGATCTCGGAGCTGATTGCCCGTTGTCGCCAGCAATTGCAGCGGGGTCTCAAGAATCCCGGCTGGGAGAACACGTTAGTCCCCCTGGAGCAGGCACAAGACCAACTCAATCGCGCTTTCTCCCCGGTGAGCCACCTCAACAGTGTGTTGAGCGGCCAGTGGCGCGCCCCTTATGAAGCAGCGCTCGCTCAAGTCACTGCCTACTGGGCCGAGCAGGGACAGAACCAAGACCTGTACGCGGTCTACCAGCAGCTTGCCGGCGCGCCGGAATTTGAAAGCTGGCCACAGCCGCGGAAGCAGTCGGTGGAGCTGGGACTGCGGGATTTTGAGTTGGGCGGTGTCGGTCTACACGGTGAGGCGCGCGAACAGTTTGCGGAAAACTGCCGGCGTCTGGCCCAGCTGTCCAGCCGGTTTGCCAACAATGTGCTGGATGCCACCAATGCCTGGACCTGGCACACCGAGGATGCAGCTGCGCTGGCCGGACTGCCGCAAACCGCGCTGGCGGCTGCACGCAGTGCGGCTAAAAACAAAAACCTGGCGGGCTGGCTGATCACCCTGGAAGGGCCCAGCTACCTGGCAGTCATGACCCATGCGGAGAATCGCGCGTTGCGCCAAGAGGTCCATACCGCATTTGTCAGTCGCGCCTCGGAGGTTGGCCCCAATGGCGGAACCTACGATAACTCCACCCTGATGGAAACCATCCTGTCCCTGCGTACCGAACAGGCCAGACTGCTTGGCATGGCCAACTACGCAGAGCTGTCCCTGGCCAGTAAGATGGCACCGAGCACCGAGCGCGTACTGGAATTTCTCAACGACCTTGCCGGGCGGGCCCAGCCGGCGGCTGAGCGGGAGATGGCAGAGTTGCGGGAATTTGCCGGCACAGCGTACGGGTTAGAGGATATACAGCCCTGGGATATCGCCTGGGTATCGGAAAAGCTCAAACAGCAGCGTTACGCCATCAGCCAGGAAGCGCTGCGCCCCTACTTTCCCTACACAAAGGTTGTCGAGGGCCTCTTTACCCTGGTGGAGAGGCTGTTTGGGATTGCCGTGGAAGCGGACAGCTCGGTTGCCACCTGGCACGAGGATGTACAGTTCTTCTGGCTCCTCAAGGGCGGAGAGCGTATTGCCGGATTCTACCTGGATGCCTTTGCCCGCGAGCAAAAGCGCGGTGGAGCCTGGATGGATACCGTCTGCAGCCGGCGTAAAACCGGGCGGGGGCTGCAGCTGCCGATCGCTTATCTGGTGTGTAACTTCAGCCCCGCCGCGGGGGAGATGCCCTCTCTGCTCACACACTCCGAAGTCACCACCCTGTTCCACGAGTTTGGCCACGGCCTGCACCACATGCTGACAACAATGGATTTGGCCGCGGTCTCAGGCATCAATGGCGTGGCCTGGGACGCTGTGGAAATGCCCAGCCAGTTCCTGGAAAACTGGTGTTGGCAAGCGACTGTGATCCCGATGATCTCTTCCCACTACCAAAGTGGTGAAGCCCTCCCCCAGGCGCTGTTGGATAAAATGCTGGCGGCTAGGAATTTCCAGTCCGCCATGTTTACCCTGCGCCAACTGGAATTTGCCCTGTTTGATTTTCGCCTGCATGCTTGTGCAGAGGCAATGTCTGCTGAGAAAATTCAGCAGCTGTTAAATACAGTACGCTCTGAAGTGGCAGTGGTACCGGTGGCCCGGGAAAATCGTTTCCAGCACGCCTTCAGCCATATTTTTTCCGGAGGCTATGCCGCAGGCTATTACAGCTACAAATGGGCGGAAGTACTCTCTGCCGATGCTTTTTCCCTTTTTGAGGAAAAAGGCATTTTTGATCGCGCCACCGGAGAAAAATTCCTGCACACTATTCTCGAACAGGGCGGCAGCCGCGATGCCCTGACGCTGTTTACCGAGTTTCGCGGCCGGGAGCCAAAAATAGATGCCCTGTTGCGCCACTCCGCCATCGAGGAGCAGGAACAGAGCATCAGCCCGGCCTGAAAAATCCGCAGATCATGTAATAGTAAGCCGTAGTCATGCCAAATAATGATGTTCCGGGAGAAGATAAAAAAGCGCTGAAAAAACGCTTTATTGCCGGTGCGGTCTGTCCGCGTTGCAGTGAAATGGACAGAATCGTAAATTATTGGAGAGGTGGAAAAAATTATCGGGAGTGTGTTTCCTGCGGGTTTGTGGATGAAATCCGCTTGCAATCTGCATCTGCAGAGTTGCAAACCCGGGTAAACAAGACCTGGACCAAAGCGGGGCGTGAGGAAGCAGTAAAATTGATTTTGCCTGGAAAAGAAAATAAAAAGTGAAAAAAATATACCTATTTTCGACCGCGCTGGTACTTGCCACAGTAGTCGGGCTGTACGGCTTGAATCACTATCGTGCAGTTAAAAAAGACCAACAACAGCAAGTTGCCTCTTTGCTCGCCAGTTGTGTCAACCAGGGAATTTTAACCCTTTTTCGCCTGCAGGCGAATGATTGGCGCGCGCGCCCGGATTTTTACCGCCAACAGGAGGAGGCACTTAATACCACAGCACGGCAACTGCCACAGAAAATCCTGCATGGCGAACCCTTTAAAAAATGGAAGTATGCAGTAAAAATCTGCGAGCAGCTGAGCAGAAACAGCAATTTGCAGCATATCACCATATTCAAACCATTGGGAAAATTTTCACCCAGTGAATTTTCAGGACCCCGGCAGCTAAAAAAACGCAAATTTTTGCATAAACGGGAACGCATGATCGGCGCTTTGATGGAGTCTGCCCAGGCGGCCAGCAGGTATCTGCCGGACTTGCGCAGAGATATCAATACACAATTGCAGGAATACGGATTTTCCGACGCTGAGAAGACATATATTTTTCAGAGAATAAATGCTGATGTCCTCGATTTTTATCAACCTGGAAATTTCTCAGCAAAAAAAGCGGAAACCTATCTAGAGCGGATTTCCGCTTTCAATAAGTTGTTGGCAAAAAATCACGGCAAATACACTGTGCGTGGCAACAGCCTGTACTTTTACGATCAAAACCTCAGATCCCAGGTGCTGGATCTCAATCGCGCAATATTACAGGGGGAGGGACCCTTTTTTGCCGATTATACCCAAATCATGGTGCAAAAGCAGATTCCTGTCCAGCCTTGATACAGCCCGAATCCGCGGGTCTGTTGCCCTCGTATGCCCCCGCATAAATAACTTCCGGTGGAATTTATTCTACCCAGGATTTGGTTGCCGTATAGTATTGATAATAACCAGCAAGGCCCAGGGATCGTGCGCTGATCCACAAAAGAAAGCTAAACCAAATACCATGATTGCCCCAGCCTTGTGTGAGCCACCAGCTGGGAAAGAAAACCAAAATAGTCGCGATAAACATGGTGTCGCGCATTTGCCGGCTTCTGCCCGCACCGATAAATACCCCGTCGAGCTGATAACTCCATACCGCCAGAAGCGGCAGGGCGCACAACCACCAGTAGACCCGTTTTGCCTGGTCAATCACGGACTCTATATCGGTAAACAAGGTTAAAATAACCGGTTGCCCCAACACCAATATCGCGGTCAAACCCGCGGCACTGCCCAGAGCCAGGATACCCGCACTGTAAACGGTGGCGTGAAATTCCTTACCCGACTGTTTGGCCACGGCTTCACCGATCAGGGCTTCGGTAGCATGTGCAAAGCCATCCAGAGCGTAGGAGACCATCATCAGCAGCTGCAACAAAATGGCGTTGGCCGCAAGTACAGCGTCTCCCTGGGCTGCACCCTGAGCCGTGAAGAATGTGAAAGTCAGCAGCAGCAAACAGGTACGCACAAACAGATCCGCATTGATTTGCAAAAGCTGTATCCATGGCCTGCGATCAACCCAGGGGAAAAATCCGCGTTTGCGCAGCTGCGCGGCGATAGTGCTCCAAATGGCACCGTCGATCCGACTGAGCAGGCGCAGTCCAAGAATACAAGCAAAGACATCTGCACATACGGTCGCTGCTGCGGCCCCTCTGGCACCGAGCCCGAGGCCCAGAATAAAGAGAAAATCCAGGCCGATATTCAGCAGATTCGCCGCAAGAAGGATATAGAGCGGCGCTCGGCTGTCCTGCCTGCCGATAAAGAAACCCAGAATAGCGAAATTAACCAGTGCTATTGGCGCACTGATCAAGCGAATGTGGAGATAGGCCAGGGCGTGGGGCGTCGCCGTCGGACTTGCGTTCATCCAGCCAACGATGGATTCCACCAGGGAGAAGGCAAAAACCTGCAGCAAAACGCCCAAAAGCAGTGCCATTAACCCTGCGCGCAACAGCCAGTCGGCGCCGCCATCCTGGCTGCGCGCCACCAGCCCCGTAGTGCCCATGCGCAAAAAGCCAAATGCCCACAGCAGCAGGGACATGACACTGGCTCCAATAGCGACACCAGAGAGATATTCCGGCACAGGCAGGTGACCCAGAATCGCTGTATCCACAGCGCCCAGCAGCGGGATTGAGATATTGCTCAAAATCATCGGCCAGGCCAGGTTCCACACCCGGCTCAGGGGTTGTATTTCAGGTTGAGCATGCTGCATCGAGAGAGTTCACTCAAAAGTCGGGTGAGATCGTCCACTGGGGGAGTACGTGTGTGCGGCGCTGGCGCTGTGCCTTTTCCCGGTCACAGACCGGATGGGGAAGTACGCTACCAGGTAAGGCCAGGCAAATCACAGTGTAAAAGCCAAGCGGGTTCGGAACCTAAAACTCCGGCATGTGGCGGTGTCGGAGAGTATCCGGCAAACCGTGCCAGGGGACGAAGCATACCGTTTATGGATCTTTTTTGGCGCACTAAAATTTGGTTTTATCTGTCTTTCATGCCTTTTTATTACCTGAAATATGGGCAAAAAACCAGTATCGCGCTCCCACGCCTTAGCAACATATGTGTACGACTGTTCTCGGGTATTTTTCCTCCAGACAATATTCGCTTTGTGACAGCCGCCCCTTGTATCGGCGTATCCCCGGGAAACTCTGCTCAACCATATGGGACACTGCCTTCGCCTCATCCCCCTATGCAAAATGTCAGGAACATTTTTCATTGCCAGCTCCGATTGACTTTTCGTCGGCAATATGTTCCTTTTGCACCTGCAGTAGCTGCAACAAAAAAAGAAACATAGGTTGTTGGTTGTACCTTCCGGGGTGACGGCATCTGAAGTAAAAATCTTTTGATCAAAATAACAAGTTGCACTGATAGCAGTATCGTGGGGCCTATCCCCACTCAGTGTATGTAGTCTTGTGTTACTACAGTATGTCCACAAATTTTGTGTGGAATTAACCCTGTACCGATCCTCGGCACAGAGGTATTTCAGTTATTCCGTGAGGGCCAGCGGCCAGAAATAAAAATTACGGGTTTCATGAAACCCGCAACCACGGAGATCTGTAGGCGATGTTGAAAGGCTTTCACCGGCTGTTCGCCTTGCTGGCTGCTTCGCTGTCCGCCCACTCTGCACTGGCGGAAGAGGAGACTGTTGAGCGCTGGGGGGTCAATATGCCCCGCGGGGTAACAGAAGTTGCCCAATCCACCTATGAGCTGCACATGTTGATTTTTTGGATTTGTGTGGCCATTGGTGTCCTGGTATTCGCTGTCATGTTTTACAGCATGTGGCGCCACCGCAAGAGCAAAGGTTACCAAGCTGCGCAGTTCCACGAGAGCACTGCGGTAGAACTGGTTTGGACGATCATCCCCACCGTCATCCTGATTCTGATGGCGATTCCGGCAACCCAAACACTGTACGACATCTACGATACCGAAGACGCGGATCTTGAAATCAGGATCACCGGGTACCAGTGGAAATGGCGGTATGATTACCTGGACTCCGAGGTCTCCTTCTTCTCAAACCTTTCCACGCCCAGGGCACAGATCGACAATCAGCTGCCCAAAGGGGCCAACTACCTGCTCGAAGTCGATGAGCCACTGGTAGTGCCGATCCAGAAAAAAATCCGTTTCCTGGTAACCGCCAATGATGTGATCCACGCCTGGTGGGTACCGGATCTGGCCGTCAAACGGGATGCGATACCGGGCTTTATTACCGAGGCCTGGACCCGCATCGAAGAACCGGGCATTTACCGCGGCCAATGTGCGGAGTTGTGTGGCAAGGACCACGGATTTATGCCCATTGTCGTCAAGGCGGTTCCGGAAGAGGAATACACCGCCTGGCTCGACAGCCGCGCAGCCACTGCGGCAAAAACGCGTGAGCTTACGGAAAAAACCTTTACCTTTGATGATTTATTCACTCGGGGTGAAACAGTCTACAACCGCGCCTGCGCTGCGTGTCACCAACCCAACGGACAGGGCGTTCCCGGCGTATTCCCGGCAATTGCCGGGTCCAAAATCGCCACCGGCCCCCTGGACGGCCACTTGGATATTGTGATCAACGGCTCTAAGACAAATCCGGCCATGCAGGCATTTGGGGAACAACTGTCCGAAGTGGATCTCGCCGCAGTGATCACCTACCAACGCAATGCCTTCGGCAACGATATGGGCGACACCATCCAGCCCATTGATATCCTCAACTTCAAAAATAAGCAGTAAGCGCCCGGAGGAAATTCGGAATGGCACACGGTCCTCAAGCTGGATTTAAGCGGTGGGTTTATACCACCAACCACAAGGACATCGGCACCATGTACCTGTGGTTCAGTTTTGCGATGTTTTTCCTCGGCGGCTGTATGGCGCTGATTATTCGCGCAGAGTTATTCGAGCCCGGTTTGCAAATTGTGCAACCGGAGTTCTTTAATCAGATGACGACCATGCATGGCTTGATCATGGTTTTCGGCGCGGTAATGCCCGCTTTTGTGGGGCTTGCCAATTGGATGCTCCCAATGATGATCGGCGCCCCGGATATGGCTCTGCCGCGCATGAATAACTGGAGTTTCTGGATACTGCCCTTTGCCTTTGCCATGCTCGTTTCAACGCTCTTTATGGAAGGGGGGGCGCCCAACTTCGGTTGGACTTTTTATGCGCCCCTGTCCACAGAATATGCGCCCCCCAGTGTGACTTTCTTTATTTTCGCCATCCATATCCTGGGCGCTTCCTCAATTATGGGAGCGATCAACATCATCGCCACCATACTGAATATGCGGGCACCCGGCATGACCCTGATGAAAATGCCGCTGTTTGCCTGGACATGGCTGATCACCGCTTACCTGTTGATTGCCGTTATGCCGGTACTGGCCGGCGTGGTGACCATGATGCTGATGGATATCCACTTTGGCACCAGTTTCTTTAACGCAGCTGGTGGCGGTGATCCGGTGCTTTTCCAGCATGTATTCTGGTTCTTTGGGCACCCCGAGGTTTATATTATGATTTTACCGGCTTTCGGTATTATCTCGGCCATTATCCCCACTTTTGCCCGCAAGCCCCTGTTTGGCTACAGCTCCATGGTGTATGCAACTGCCTCCATCGCTTTTTTAAGCTTTATTGTTTGGGCACACCATATGTTCACGGTTGGTATGCCCATCGCCGGTGAACTTTTCTTCATGTACGCCACCATGTTGATTGCCGTACCCACCGGGGTGAAGATCTTTAATTGGGTTTCCACCATGTTCCGCGGTTCCATGACCTTTGAGACCCCGATGCTCTTTGCCGTGGCCTTTATCATACTATTTGCCATTGGCGGTTTTTCCGGTCTGATGCTCGCAATAGCGCCGGCGGATTTTCAATACCACGATACTTACTTCGTAGTGGCGCACTTCCACTACGTACTTGTCCCCGGGGCAATTTTCTCCATTACCGCAGGAGTCTATTACTGGCTGCCGAAATGGACCGGGCATATGTACAACGAAACCATGGGCAAAGTGCACTTCTGGCTGGCATTCGTCGGCCTGAACCTTACCTTCTTTCCAATGCATTTTGTCGGTCTCGCCGGTATGCCCCGGCGCATCCCTGACTATGCCCTTCAGTTTGCCGATTTTAACCAGATTGCCAGTGTGGGCGCTTTTCTGTTCGGCGCTGCGCAGGTGGTATTCCTGTTTAATGTAGTGCGCACGGTCATGGGTGGCAAAAAAGCATCGGAAGGGGTTTGGGACAACGCCCAGGGGCTAGAGTGGACGGTGCCATCTCCCGCACCCTACCATACTTTCAGTACCCCCCCGGCTGTTCGATAGAAGCCTCGTAACCAATGCAGTTTAGTGAAAACACAAAAATATCAGCGAAACTGCTGGCGCTTGCCGCCAGCATGCTGGTATTTGCCATTTTTATTATGCCGCCCCTTTACGACGCCTTTTGCGAGATTACCGGCCTGAATGGAAAGACCGGCGGGCGCTATGAGGCCGTGCCCGCTGCCGTTGATACCAGCAGACTCGTTACGGTGCAGTTTTTGGCGAGCAATAATAAAAATATGCCCTGGACATTTGCCCCGAGTGTACTGTCGGTAAAAGTGCATCCCGGTGAGATCATGGATACCGTATTCCTGGCCTTTAACCCAACGAACAGGGACATGATTGGCCAGGCAATCCCGAGCCTGGTGCCGTTTAAGGCTGCGGAATATTTTCACAAAACGGAGTGTTTTTGCTTCAATCAACAGGCACTCAAGGCGGGAGAGGGGGAGGAATTACCCCTGCGCTTTGTTGTCGATCCGGATCTTCCGCCAAGTGTCAATACCATCACGCTCTCCTATACGCTGTTTGACGTTACAGAGAGGGTCTCAAACAACCCCAACAAGAGTAGAACCAGCTCCGCGCGAGAGGGATAAAAACTATGGCTAGTGAAAGCAGTTACTATGTGCCAGAGCAGTCCAAACTGCCAATATTTGCCACCATCGGCTTGTTTTTGGTTGCCTTTGGCGCTGCGAATTGGATCAACGATGGAAGCTCCTATATTTTCTTTACCGGCGCTTTAACCATGGCTGCGGTTTTGTGGTTTTGGTTTGCTGCGGTCATCAGGGAAAATATGGCCGGCTTGAACAGCGAGCAATTGAAGCGCTCTTACGTGTGGGGCATGGGGTGGTTTATTTTTTCCGAAGTGATGTTCTTTGCCGCCTTTTTCGGCGCCCTGTACTACATTAGGAATTTTTCGGTGCCCTGGCTTGGGGGAGAAGGGGCGCTGGGCTCCTCCAATATGTTGTGGGAGGATTTTCAAAGTACCTGGCCTTTGTATGTTACACCGGACGCCGCCGCCCATGGGGATAATGCAAAATTTCTCGGGCCAAAAGCCGTCATCGATCCCTGGCACTTACCGTTGTGGAATACCCTTATTCTGCTCTCCTCCAGCGTTACCGTGCATATTGCCCATGTGTTCCTGAAAAAAGGCCAGCGCAACAAGTTCAATGTTTGGCTGGGGCTTACCGTGTTACTGGGGATTGGCTTTCTCTATCTACAGGCAATGGAATACTACGAAGCCTACCAACATCTGGGGCTGACACTGGAATCGGGTGTCTATGGAACCACGTTCTTTATGCTCACGGGCTTTCACGGTGCGCATGTCACACTGGGAACAATTTTGCTGCTGATTATGCTGTTGCGCTCCGTTATTGCCCATCATTTTAAACCGGATGATCATTTCGGGTTTGAGGCCGCCAGCTGGTACTGGCATTTTGTGGATGTTGTTTGGGTCGGCCTGTTTATTTTTGTTTATGTGCTCGGTGCCTGATAGTGGGGTTCAGCAAAATACGCTCCCCGGGTGAATGGTACTGCTTGCAAAGCGGATACACCCCCGCAGCTAGTATTTTTGTGCCCAGGGAGCCGTTTTTGCCAAAATGCCACTTTCAAATCCATACCAGATTGCCACTAACAACAGGGCAGCAAGAGCGATTCTGACACCCAGGGCATACAGGGTACGCTTTGACTGGGGGGCGCCCATGTCTTTCAAAAGAAAAAACAAGGCGCTGGACAGGCTGGCCAGCACCGCCAAAAACAGGGCCACAATTAGTAGTTTCAGCCACATATTACTCTTTTCCACCACCGGTTGTAGTTGTGCATGACAGTGGATATTCCATCTTTGCCAGCGAAAAAGATCAGTGTACCACTGATTCGTAACTGGCCTGTAACCCTGCTCTCCGCCGGGCTTTTTCCCATTCTGATTGCACTGGGGCTTTGGCAGTTGCAAAGAGCCGGAGAGAAGGCGGTGTTAAGCGCTGAACTCAACGCCAGACTCTCCGCACAACCTGTAGAGCCGGCAATGATGCGTGGATTTGAACGCTATACCCCGATCAAATTAACGGGATTTTTTGCTGAAGACTATTTTCTTCTGGATAATCGCACCCGCGCCGGCCGTATTGGTTATGAGGTCCTGCAGGTTTTTGTTACCCCCGAGGCACACTGGCTGATCAATCGGGGATGGGTTCCCGCACCCAACCGACGCACACGCCTTCCCAAAATTCCGGTTTCACAGGGAATAAGGACTATAAGCGGCTTTCTATATCCAGTAGCCAAATCAACACCAACAAAGCATTTGCCAGAAACACTTCCAGAGCGCAGAATTCAAAGCCTGGATACGCGGTTTACACGCGCACTGGGGGTCAATAATGAAAAGTGGTCCCTACGGCTCAGTGCCGATTCAAATGCCGCTCTGGTCACAGACTGGCTGTGGATAAACAGCGGACCCGAGCGTCACAGAGCCTATGCCCTCCAGTGGTTTACCATGGCCGTGGTACTAGCCATTCTGTGGGCGTTTACCGCTACCCGTTTTTCCGCACTTTCCAAGTATGAAAATAAATAGAAGTACATCGAGGAATTTTCAAAATGGAAAATAATGGCCGGGCACCACTTTCCGCTCACAGCTCCCAGGGCAGTCACTTCCCAAGGCGGAGGAAACTGCAGGGTATCTCCATTGTCGCTTCCGTCGTACTGCCTATCGTTGCCGCCTATATCGTTTTTTATACGGGTACCGGTTTGCCGGAAGGCACGCTTAATCAAGGCGAATTGCTTCAACCGCCGGTCAACCTCTCAGAGGTGTCGTTTATTCAAGGCGAAGAGGAAGTCTCGCTCATCGGAAAAGACGCCCCCAAATGGCGCTATTTAATACTAAGTGGTATGGCGTGCGGAGAGGAATGCGAGAAACTTTTGTACACCAGCCGACAAGTACATATCCGCCTGGGTGAGAAAGCCAACCGTGTGGAAAGACTGCTGGTCACCGGTGAGCCCCTGACAGCCGATAAGACAGAGAAACTCAGGCAGGAGCATCCCCGCCTGAAGGTGCTGCAATTGAACCGGGAGCGCTTGCTGGCCCTACAAGAGCAGACCGCCCACCAAAATATTGCCGATATCAGAGCGGTACTCATTGACCAGCAGGGTTTCGCCATGATGGCTTATGACAATCACCATAGCGGAAATCAGTGGTTAAAGGATATTAAACGTTTACTGAAGTACTCCTATGAGCAGTAGTGGGGCAGAAATGCAACCGATTGTCGTTCAAAAGCCGCGCTCTGGATGGCGGCTGAGACTGGCTCTGGCCGCTTGTGCCCTCGCCGTCGTGGTGGTTGTGCTGGGCGCCTTCACCAGGCTGGTCGGGGCCGGTCTGGGGTGTCCCGACTGGCCGGGCTGCTATGGTCATCTCACCTGGCCGGACGAGCGACATGAGATTCAGATAGCCAACAGCGCTTTTCCCGATGCACCAGTCGATGTCAGCAAAACCTGGCCCGAGATGGTGCATCGCTATTTTGCCGGCGCCTTGTTATTACTGGTAGCTGCCCTGACCTGTCTCGCCTGGCGCCGCCGCGCCCAGCGGACGTTTAAGCAGACACAAATCCTGATGGCCCTGATCCTGCTGCAGGCTGCCTTCGGAATGTGGACAGTCACCTTAAAGCTGTGGCCACAAGTGGTGACTGCCCACCTGTTGGGCGGTATGGCGACACTGTCGATGTTGTGGCTGATCGTCGAGCGTCTGCGCAAGCGGGACCGGTATATCCCCCTGCATGCGTTTCGTGCCCTGCAGAATTTACGCCCCCTGGCACTGTTGGCCGCCGTGGCGGTTGTGTTTCAGATCGCTCTGGGCGGCTGGACCAGTGCCAACTACGCGGCACTGGCCTGTGTGGATTTTCCCACTTGTCAGGGACAGTGGTGGCCACAGGCGGATTTCCGCGAGGGCTTCAATATCGCCCAGCAGATTGGACCAAATTATCTCGGAGGCGCCCTGGAAAGCGATGCGCGCACAGCAATCCATTTCACCCACCGCCTGGGCGCCCTGTTGGTAACACTACTGGTTCTGTCCCTGGCGGTACGGGCCTGGCGTGCAGCATCACGGGCATGGGCCCTGGCCCTGGCTGGCGCGGTGCTCTTACAGGTGGGTCTGGGAATCGCCAATGTGTTGATGTTCCTACCCCTGCCGGTTGCAGTGGCACACAACGCCGGAGCAGCGTTGTTGTTGCTGGTTATTTTAACCTTCTGCTACCACCTACAAATCACCCAACCAGTGAATGTAAACCGGGCAAATAATGTCTTGAAGCAAACACAATAACAGGCGGAATTATGGCCATTCACTCTGCGAGAATACAGCACTCTGGCTGGCGGGATTACTTTGAACTCACCAAGCCCCGGGTGGTGCTGTTGATGATTCTCACCGCACTGATCGGCATGTTACTGGCTGTTCCAGGTGCGGTTCCCTTGCCCGTACTGCTACTGGGAAACCTGGGTATTGCGCTCTGTGCCGGTAGTGCTGCCACGGTCAATCACCTGGTTGACCGGCATATTGACATTAAAATGGCGCGCACCAGCAACCGACCAATAGCGAGAGGCAGGGTGGAACCGCGCAGGGCGCTCCTTTTTGCCCTGTTACTGGGCCTGCTCGGACAGTCGATCCTACTCTTTTTTGTCAACGCACTCACTGCCTGGCTAACCCTGGCTTCCCTTCTGGGTTATGCGGTGATTTACACCATGTTTCTGAAGCGCGCCACACCGCAAAATATTGTTATTGGGGGCCTGGCCGGCGCAGCACCACCACTACTCGGCTGGACAGCCGTGACCGGGGAAATCCACGGGCACGCCCTTTTGCTCGTTCTGATTATCTTTGCCTGGACCCCGCCGCATTTCTGGGCGCTGGCCGTGCATCGCAAGGAGGACTACGCCCGTGCCGATGTACCCATGCTGCCGGTCACCCACGGCGTACCCTATACCAACCTGCATATCCTGCTGTATACCTTTATTTTGTTCGCTGTGAGTTTACTGCCCTTTGCCACGGCCATGCTCGGTTGGCTCTACCTTCTGGGGGCTGTTGTGCTGGGTCTGGGCTTTTTCTACTGGAGCATTGCCATGCTGCGGGGCCGTGACCCCAACGCCGGTATGGAAACCTTTAAATATTCCATTATTTATTTAATGGCACTCTTTTGCATTATGTTACTGGACCACTACCTGATAGCGGTATAAATCAATGAACAACACAATCGGGGAACTCACCTCTCAGCAAAAACGCGGCATCTGGATCACGGTTGCCATTCTGGTATTGTTTATAGTGGCCGTTCTGGCGGGCTTTTTGCACAAACTGACTCAACCGCGGGTGATTAGCGATGCAGAGCTACGTTTAAATGGTGCGGTAAAATTACAGCGGGCACGCATCCTTGATAACTTCCGCCTGATTTCTGACACCGGTGAGACATTTGATACAGAAAGCCTGGCCGGGCAGTGGACACTGGTATTCTTTGGCTTTACCCATTGTCCCGATATCTGCCCCACAACCCTGTCGACCCTGAACCGCTTTTATCAAATGCTCGACGAAACTGCCCGTGCAGACACGGATATTCTGCTGGTCACTGTCGATCCCAGCCGAGACAGGCCAGACGTGTTACACCAATATGTCAACTACTTTAACAAGGATTTTCGCGGTGTTACCGGCGATTTCATTGAGATCAAACGTTTTGCCAGCCAGCTCAATGTCCCCTTTAATAAAGTAGTACTGGAAGGTGACAACTACACCGTGGATCACGGCTCCCAGGTGGTGCTTATCAATCCCCTGGGACACTACCATGCCTTCTTCAAAGCCCCCCTTGATCCATCCAAAATGAAGCTGACCTATGGCTCCATCCGGGCGACGTTTAATGGATAACAAGTGCCCGGCCTGATGGGTCAGCTGTAATTGGGAGACAGACATCAACGCTTTATCAAGGCAGGGATTGGCCCCTATGGAAAGTTCACCGTTCAGCTGGCAAAGGCGCTTTCGCTGATCAATACCCTGCTATTTGAACGGGCATATCTCTCACCGTCTTTCTTGGTGACAATCGTCTACTGGGAAATTGTTCCCTGGGGAGTGATATAACGTCTGGGAGAGGGTGAGCAGAAAACTCTGACCAGCCTACAACGCCAGGGTGCTCCGGTGATTCGCTATTGGGGAATACTCCACCGCCTCGCTCTTTACTGAGTCTTCGCACCTGCAATTCCATGGTAGCTTTTCTCACTGCCATGCTTCACAAGTCATTTTTCTGTCTACCTATAGTCAACAGCCAGCTGCGTAGCTTCCCGCTTGAATTTTAGATTAAAGCTGCTTTTTATAGTGGTGTTTTTTTTCATCTGACCTTCCTTTTGGGTGGTAACCCCGAAAGCACGGACGCAGATTTTTTGCATTCGGCACCTTTACTTGTTTAGATTGAAAACATCTAATACTTCCAAGTTGCCAAATTCTGGGTAATGGGTAAGTATTTTTTCTTTGACTGCGTTTAATTCTTGTCCACTAATTCGTAAAGCCTCATCATGATTTGTACTTGCTGAAGCAGCTGCCCCAATCACTATGAAAGAAGTAATTTCATTTGTTGATTGTCCATCGTAATCACCGATGTAGTATATGTATCCAGGTTTAACTTCAAATTCTGATTCGATTTCATTGATATTTATTTCTTTCTTACTGATATAGCCACCTGATGCAGCCAGCCTTGTTAGCGAGTTAATTTTATATATACCTGGTTTTACACCCACCAAATCAATTGGACGATAATTTTTAGGTAGATGGAGTTCTATAAGGGTAAGTTTCGAGTTGGATTTTTCCTTTAATTCTAAAGCCAGCCTTGCATAGCTTTCACGAGTACTATGTATAAAACTACCCGCAATATATCCATTCTCATCAAGGGGTATAGAATCGTTATTTTCACGAAGTTGAGGGGTTGTGCAGCCAGCACAAAAAAGCATAACTAAGATGATAATATATTTTTGCACTCTTTCATTCCTAATCATAACGTTGCCCACCGGAAGCGCGCTCTTTGCGCACCCCTGCCTGCCTGGTTGTGGCTGCGGCGATGGCTTTACCCAAGTACCGGACCTGCCTGAGCGAACCGCGAAAGCCACATTCTACAAGGTGTGACAGCAAGAATAACACACTTGTAACCAGCGCCTTTTTTCTAAATGCTGGGCCGCCCGCTAGTGATAGTTTGCTAATGAGCAGAAGAAAATTGGCAGTAAGTAAGCGGACGGGCAGCGATCGCCGACGCGCTTACCTCCCCATAGTGACCGCATAAGAAGGTAAGCGCTTGCGGTACTTCTTAGAGCTGCACCGTCTTATTCGAAGTCCACTCCGCCCCTCAACGTTACGTTTTTTCATTGGGGCGGTGCTTGAATGGCCTGAGGATGGCTGGGGGCTGATCGGTTGGGTCCTTCTCCAGCGCCCAGGCTTCTTCCAACAGCTGCAGCAAACGCACGGCCCGCATCACCCGGTTACCCCTGCCGGGCGCAATGTGCAGGTCCACAACCTTATCTCTGATGGCGACCGGCGTGATAATAAAATACCCACCCAGGTCCAGTGGCTGAAACAGTCGACAGGGTAAGATAGCCATCTTTATAAGCTCCTTGAATCGCCGGTGACGGAAAGGCGAGCGCATAGCACCGTTTTTCTCGCCAGAGGCGCGGTCCTTGTAGGAAAAAAGGGAAACTTGCAAGGTGCGCAGCCAGAGAGGCGGTGCGCGGCTGAAGTAAAAGACCACACCAATCATCACGCAACGCCACAGCACACTCCGTCGCCAGGGGCGGAAGTGACTCGAAAAGCTCGCCTTCAGGGAGACGTTGATTGAAGACGAACGAGTGTATGGCGTATCATTCAAGACAGCCTCGCTAGATACTTTGCTTATCTATTGGGGTTAGCCATCTCTCGGTGTTTGCCGCACTGGGAGGTGGCGTTTTTCTCTCATTTACGCGGTCATGATGCGGTCCTTCTTTATTTTTTGAAGATTGGTTGTGGTGATGGATTTCCCGCGAGCGTCCCCGTTATCGGGCGTCTCGCGGGCGGAATAATGGTTGTTGCACTTTTTTATCTATTTTTTCTTTGCTTGCGCTGATGAAACAGCTGGGCGCTATGGCAGCAGACCTACCGTAATCGCTTTTTACAAAGAATTCAATCAAGGTAAAGTTTTAGGCGACACCAAGTTTGGTTCCCCCACCACTGGCGAGGCCGTTTGCGGTGTACCAGGGCATCAGCCATCCGCTCCGTGGGAATCCTGGCCTTGTTCGCTAAGGGATATCTGGGTGAAATTTCGCACTCCGAATGGCGCGTGTCAGTGAACCGTCATATGCAGACCCACAGGTGTGCTGGTGTGCGGCAGGCGGGTTCTTAACAGACACTTGCCCTAAGATAGACAACAATTTACCTGAGTAGACCATCAATGCTTTTGTAATGGCTCGCAAAAACTTCCTGTTTGTATTTTCGGCCAACGCTGTCAATGCGTTCTGTTTGCACCTCAGTTTTATTCATACCGCTTAGCTCCACGGTCTTGGCCCGTACAGGTGTGCTGTGGAGGTGCTTGAGCGGGTTTCTCACTGCCAATTTGTAGAGGATTATAAGGCGCTGCCACACCTATTTATCAGTGCCATCAATGCGAAAGTACTATAAAATTGAGCGTTTTTAGAAACCACTATGAATCCACTTCGTTCCCATCTTGAGGCTGTAGCCTCTGCTTTGCAACATCCCGCGATGAAAAATCGAGCCCGGGGACATTGGGACCATCAAAGCACTGGCCCCATCGCTTCTATTGCACCGCCAGCTGATTCTTCGGCGATCCGAACACTAGAGCGTAAGTTGGGACGGCCCCTACCAGCAACGTTGGAGAAGATCCTCACTCAGGTTTCAAGTAACATCGAATTTTCATGGTTTTTTCCAGCAAAAAAAATAGATAAACAATGGGGCTCGGATATAGAAATTCAGGCTACCCCCCCTGAACGTTTTCTGGAATGGGACCGGGGTATCGAGCCCGGGAAATCTCCACCCGAAGTGGCGATACGCACCCCAAAGTTCATATCAGGAGCATTAAATTTTGGGGTCAACAGCATACTGGCGGCAGGAAATGGCTTTCCATGGGTCGGGGCATATGATTATATGCGAGATATAAGTGATACCCCAGAAGAAATAGCTCATCTGGATCTTATTGAAGAATTTATGGGATATGGTTTTCCGATTTTTAATGTCGAAAATGGGGATTGGTTAGCAATAGACCTTCGCGATAGTAGAGAACGTTTGTTGTATGTCAGTCATGAATGTGAGGATGCAGGCATAGAGCTTGACTTGACATTACCTCAATTTTTAACCCACCTCACATGGCTCGGTCCCATTCCTCCCCATGCTATTCAAATATTAGATTTCTCGACCTCTGTCAAAGAATTGGTTCCGGGAGATTTTCGTATTCTAGAAGCCCGTTTCGATGCAGAAAGTGAGCATGGTACAGCTTGGCGAAAATGGTTCTGGCAGAACGTATCACTAGCGCACCCTCATCCGAGCCTTCTCGAACGTTCTTAATGCAGCATGCTGTGGACTGTAAATAAGCGTTGCATGAACTACATACTTTTCTGAAATCTGTTTTTCATATACCGCTTACTATGGAGACAAATTCCTTAGTCTAACCGTATCAGCATTCAAAAATAGAACCTCCACCAACAATCTGGTAGGATCGCCTTCCTATAACAACACTGGCTCAGATATTACCTCTAGCCAAGTGATGATAATATTCCAAATGGCGAGAGCGGGATTATCGCCACCGAGGGCGTGTTTACCATGTCCAGGGTATCCAGGGCAGTGTCAATCAAGGCGAAACTCTTTCCTGGATAGTCTCCTCTAGCGCATTCGATGATAAGGCCGCGACCGCAGCCACGGGCAATATCACCGGAACTTCTGCCTTTGCTGCCGGGGAAGCTGGTGATGACGACACCAGCCAAGCGTTCAAATTTACCTGTGTACCGATCACATGGATTCGCAGCTAGAAGTTGGTTCCTTATTGCGATATAAAACCGCAAACTGCCTCAAGTATGCCACCACAATACTCGTGATTGGCTGTATTGATTTGTTCTTTTGACAATTAGTTCGCACACAACACAATTGCTTAACCCTCGGTAGACACCTCATTTATTGCTCTGTTTTTATTAAAAGAAACTACAACATACTCATCACAGTACCCATACTTAAAATCTGGATCTGGTCCAAAATTATAATCACATACTATAAAATTGGCTTCTGATGGATACAATCCGATTCTGTTAATTCTTAACAGCTTAAATAAATTATCCTTTTTCTCTTTTCTTGTTCCATTCGCAATCGCCGATTGAACCTTGGGTTCAACAAATTCCATACCCTCTTCCAAATTGTATAACCAATCTTCAAGATGATTATCTACTGCCCCTTCTTTATGTTGATAATTACTATGGATAGCATCGTGTGCAGTGCACTCTAATTCAGCAAGTTGTTCTAATGTCGTTTTTAAATTCGATGCTATATTTTCAGGGTTTTCACCTTCCTTTAAAGGCTCCATGTTAAGGTCTACAGATACCTTATGCCCATTAATTTCGATTTCTATGTCGTGATCGCTTTCCTCGTCTACGTCTAAATTAACTACACCAAAAAAGGGTAATTCTATTGCTTTCATAACAAAAAAATCCTCGTGATCTTAACACTTGTAGCATGGGCATGAACTAATAAGGTGAAAGCCCTTTGTAGGAAGGTTACCATCCTTAACGATTCATGTCGCAATGAGATGTTCACTACTGGCGAATGGCAAGGGTGAATCACCCTGGGCGTCTCAGAGGCTAACTTCCTTGAGAGAATCAGCCAATGAGCAAACGACCCGGATACGTGCGCGGCAAAAGCCAGCACCCCATCCCCTCACAATGCCTCCAGTTGAAAACTAAAAGAGTGGTTACCCATAGCTGAAACAGAAATCTGGATATTTAGCTTCTGGTCCCAAGTCACAGGGATCAGGAATTACAAATTGAATGCTCTCACCGATGTGATAATTCATTTTAGAAATGACCGGCCCTTCAAGGAGGAGTGCCATAGCATCGTGGGCTGCCTCCAGAGCAAAGTCGGAAAATCTTGAATACCATAAATCCAATCCTTCAAACTTTGGAATCTGCTCCACCATGGCATTCGCATTCGCTAAGCCCTCTGATAATCTCACAGGTACCGGTAGCTTCCGGGCCGATACATTGACCTCGCAGTTCCTGCAGGCTTTGTCGAAGTTGTACCAGCAGATCCATCTGCTCCTCAACTCGGCGGATATGCTCATCAACCAGCGCATTGATTTCCGCGCAGTTCTCAATTGGCCGCGTCTTGAGTTCGAGTAGGCTTCGGATATCTTCCAGCGACATATTCAATGAACGGCAGTGGCGAATAAAGCATAATTGCTCCAGATGAGCCTCAGAATAAAGCCGGAAATTCCCCTCGGTTCGCGCGGGTTCGGGCAGTAAACCCGCCTGTTCGTAATAACGCACAGTTTCCACTTTACAGCCGGCCCGCTTGGCGGCTTCGCCAATCCTGTAGGGCATGTAGGCACCCCCTTGACTCTATAGTTACTAGAGGGATTGTAATACTGGCTCATCCTATGAGCTATCCGAGAGTGGACCATGGAAAAACGCGATACTGGCTGTGGTTGTGAAAAGCCCAAAGAACCACTTCAACAGCCGAGTAATAATACCGTCAATAAAGACGGAGAGACCTCCCTGTTCTCCATTGGCAAGATGGACTGCCCAACCGAAGAAAGCCTGATACGCGCCAAGTTATCCAGCATTCAGGGGGTCTACAGCCTCGACTTCAATCTGGTACAGCGAATCCTGACTGTCGGCCACAAACCCGGCATGGATCAGTTGATCCTGGATGTACTTGCACCACTCGACCTGGATGCCAGGCTGGCCACCCGGGAAGATACCGAGGGCGCCCCTCCAACAGCCAAAGCCAATTGGTGGTTGCTTGGGGCTGCAGCCATAGCCGCTCTGGCATCAGAACTGGTGTATTGGCTGCAAGGGGGCAATACCTGGCTTGTATTTGTGTTGGCTTTGGCTGCCATCGCAAGCGGCGGCCTCTCCACCTACAAAAAGGGATGGATAGCGCTTAAGAACCTCAATCTGAACATGAATGCCCTTATGTCGATTGCGGTTACTGGCGCCATACTGATTGGCCACTGGCCGGAAGCCGCCATGGTAATGGTGCTATTTACCCTGGCGGAGCTGATTGAAGCCAAATCATTGGACCGCGCTAGAAATGCCATCCGGGCGCTACTGAATCTAACCCCGGAAACCGCCACTATGCGTCAGGAAGATGGGCATTGGCATGAAACCAACGCAAAGAAAGTCCCTTTGGGAGCCATTGTCAGAGTCAGGCCTGGCGAACGTATCGCCCTTGATGGGGAGGTGATAAAAGGCAACTCTGCAGTTAATCAGGCCCCCATTACTGGGGAGAGCCTGCCTGTAGACAAGACAGCTGGCGATGAACTTTTTGCCGGCACTATTAATGAGTCTGGCGCGCTTGAATATAAAGTAACCGCCGCTGCCAATGATGCCGTACTGGCCCGGATAATTCATGCGGTAGAGGAGGCCCAGGGGAGCCGCGCACCGACACAGCGGTTTGTCGACCAGTTTGCCCACTGGTATACGCCCCTGGTTTTCGCCGTAGCACTGGCTACTGCACTACTTCCCCCGCTCTTTTTTGGCGGCGCCTGGATGGAGTGGATATACAGGGCACTGGTATTACTGGTTATCGCCTGCCCCTGCGCCCTGGTAATCGCTACCCCCGTTACGATTGTCAGCGGCCTTGCAGCCGCAACCCGTCACGGCACCCTGATCAAGGGCGGCGCTTATCTTGAGCAAGGACGTCGCCTGCGCTGGATTGCACTGGACAAGACCGGCACCATTACCCACGGCAAACCCGAAGTGACCGACTTCGAGCCCAGATCCGGGACACAGGTCGATAAAATCCAGGTAATTGCTGCCAGCCTGGCCTCCCGTTCCGATCACCCGGTTTCTCAAGCCATTGCAGAATATCTCCACTTGGAAAAATCGATCCTGGAAGAAGTCGAGGCTTTCGAAGCCCTGACCGGCCGTGGGGTCCGCGGTGAAATTGCCGGTAAAGGTTACTATCTGGGCAATCATCGTTTGGTAGAGGAGCTGAGGGTCTGCAGTCCAGACTTGGCGCTTCAATTGAGTAATTTGGAATCCCAGGGAAAAACTGTCGTTATGCTGGTGGGAGAATCCGGCGTGATCGCCTTATTCGCGGTAGCCGACACCGTCAAAGAATCCAGCCGCCAAGCCATCGAGGAACTCCACGAGCTGGGGGTAAAAACCTTGATGTTAACCGGTGATAACCAGCATACCGCCGATGCTATCGCCCGCGAAGTGGGCATTGATCGTGCCGAAGGTAACCTCCTTCCAGAAGATAAGCTACAGCAAGTGGAGTCCCTTGCCGGTCATGGAAGAGTTGGCATGGTCGGGGATGGCATTAATGATGCTCCGGCACTGGCGCGCGCCGACATCGGCTTTGCCATGGGAGCTACAGGTACAGACACCGCCATAGAAACTGCCGATGTTGCCCTGATGGATGACAAACTCGGAAAAATTGCCGGGTTTATCCACTTATCACGCACCACGGCCCATATACTTTGGCAAAATATCATTCTTGCCCTCGGCATCAAAGCGATATTCCTTGTGCTCGCCTTTGCCGGAGAGGCCTCTATGTGGATGGCGGTGTTTGCGGATATGGGTACCAGTCTGCTGGTGGTATTTAATGGGTTACGATTGATGCGTAAGTGACCTGCTGCGGGACTTCGTATACAAGTTCAGTTCAGTAAATTGCTTTAAACTTCATCCATCCTGCAGGCCCAAGGATGCAAGAAGGTTACCCTTCGGCGATTTACTCACTACTCAGCATCAATAAACCTTATTTTTCCATCTTCTGTTGCAGTCGAAGTAATAAAGTGAATCACCCTGGGCCTCTCGGAGGCTAACTTTCTTGAGAAAATCAGCCAATGAGCAAACGACCTGGATAGTCTCCCGAAGTACGGGAACGCGCAGTTCGCATGGTGTTGACCGGCGAACACTACCGCGCGATTGCCTCACGTTTCGACAAGCCCAAAAGGTGCTATCAAAGCATAGTAGCTATGGCCTGTGTCCTCCTGTGGCTACCTATGTGAAACGGGAACAGCCCCTAGCACGGAAGCGTCGAAAATGCCGAACCAACCATATTAGCTATGCTGTTTATTATCTCAGTGGTCACTCGTGCTTGATTAAGCGCGATATCAACCAAAATGCCAAATATGACCGCAATATACGCCAAGTAACCAAAGCCCATATAGTCATTGTATAGGATCGTATAGAACCAATCTTGACCGTATATATAGATGGCTGACGAAAAGATTGTAGCCAAGACCAAGAGCATCCCAGGCAAGAACAAGTGAGTTACTGCTTTCGGCTTAGCAAGAGATACGACCAGCAGAATGAAAAACATCAAGAAATTTGTTCCGAGAAATACACGAAGATCAAGTTTTAGATTGCTAACTATTTCTATATACTTTCCCTTTATGAGATCACCGAGCGTATCTTGTGCTATTTTAATGCTTTTTAGCCGATCAAGATAACCAAGTGTTATTGACTGGGCCACAGCTTTTTTTCGCTCACAGTCATAACCACACATAGAAGCGATTACACTTGCAATTTTTTCTGGCAGGTTATTATCAAGATTCAGTTGGATTTGTTCTGATTCTACTCCCAGCTTTTCAGCAATATCCAACGCTTTGCTTGCAACGGTAGACCCGCTTAAATGTTGTTGCTTTTGCCGAACTTCCTTCTCAATCTGGTATTTCACGAAACCTTTTGTCGATTCTTCTATAACCTCGGGTGACACGAATGTAATAGAAAATAGAGCCCCAAAAAGTAGAATTCCAAACAACCCGATTGATTTTAATGTGATATTCATAGTTGCCTAAACATTTAAGCCAAAGACGTTTGCATAATGAAGAATGAGATATTTTTCTTCTTAAAATCTATATTTTATCATAGAGCGTCTTTTGTATCCCTTGGATTCAACTCTGAAGTGCATCACTTGACGAGGTAGGAAAAGAAGCCAGCTGAAGGTAGGCTTAGCCGCTTTTTCTCCGACCAAAGAGATGAAGTGATGACCAAGGATTACAATCAGCTGACTTATGAGCAAAGATGCCAGATTTCAGTGTTAATCAAAAGTGGTTTGAGCCAAAGGGTGGTAGCTAGAACCATTGACGTAAGTCAATCAACGATCAGCAGGGAGCTGGCCAGGAATACTGGCGGTAGGGGGTATCGTCACAAGCAGGCGCAACAAAAGGCAGAGCAGCGGCGCAAAGATGCTGTCAAACCCACTAAGATGATCCCCGCAATGATAGCTCTCATTGAGTCCAAACTACGTTTAGAGTGGAGCCCAGGGCAGATCTCGGGTTGGTTACTGGAGGATCAAGAGCAGCTGATTAGCCACGAGAGCATTTATCTCCATATTTGGGCGGATAAGCAGGCTGGAGGAGACCTTTACCTACACCTTCGCCGGAAGGGCAAGAAATACGACAAGCGCCGTAATGGTAAATCGACACGGGGTCAGATAAGGAATCGAGTGAGCATAGATGACCGCCCTACGGTTGTTGACGACAAATTACGCATAGGTGATTGGGAGATAGATACAATGATAGGTAAAGGTCACAGCGGCGCCCTGATTACCATCGTAGAGCGGGTGACTAACTTCACAGTATCCGGACAGGTTAACAGCAAGAGTGCTGCAGACGTTACCCAGGCCACTATCGCACTGCTGCGCCCGTTTAAAGAGGTTGTTCACACCATTACGGCTGACAATGGGAAAGAGTTTGCGTATCATGAAAAAATCAGTTCAGCGCTCTCTGCAGATGTCTTCTTTGCCCACCCTTATAGCTCTTGGGAGCGAGGGCTGAATGAAAATACTAACGGCTTGCTGAGGCAATATTTCCCGAAAGATACAGACTTGAAGAAAGTGACACAGGTGGAGGTGAGAAGAGCGGTGAAAAGACTAAATTCTCGCCCAAGAAAAGGGCTGGGATATAAAACACCAAGTCAGTTAATGAGCAATCATAGGGCTGTGATGCACTTCGGAGTTGAACCAAGGCTTGAGTATACTGACATATGCTTCAGATCGACTAAGAGATTTGGAATGTATAAAATGCCAGATTTTAAAATGAACACGTAAAGGAGCTTTGTGAATGAGCCAGATGAGTAATAAGTCTGAAAATGCGCTGAATGCCATCTGCCCGTACTTCACTATGTTTCCTCTAGAGTACCCTACAAGGGTATTAAAGAAATACAAATCTTCAAATCCAATTGTTGTCGATCCATTTTGTGGTCGTGGCACAACACTCTATGCAGCTCGAAAATTGGGGCTGGATGCTTGGGGATTAGATTCATCACCCGTAGCTGTCGCAATTGCAAAAGCAAAACTTGCTAGTTGTAACCCCGATGAAGTCATAAAGCTCGCTCAAAAAATAATCATCGAAACTACACCCTCTAACATACCAAGCTCTGAATTTTTTAAATGGGCATACCATGAAGATACTTTGAAGCAGCTTTGCGCTCTACGCAAGGGCCTATTAAATCGAAATAGAGATAGTAACGCTTCAGCTGTTCTTCGTGCGGCAGCACTAGGATGTCTACATGGTCCCTTGAACAAAAGAGAAGGTATACCTTCATATTTTTCAAATCAGATGCCTCGCACATTTTCCTCTAAGCCAAACTATTCTGTTAGATATTGGAAAGAAAGAAAACTGAAACCAAAGCCGGCAAATATAGTTGATGTCCTAGAAAAAAAAGTCCGTCGTTTACAGGGATTGTCAAATGAGTATGTAGGAAATCATAACCAGATTATCTTTGGTGACTCTAGAAAACCTATAACAATGACTAGAGTCTCTGATAATTTTTCAATGGTTATTACATCTCCTCCTTACTACGGTATGCGAACTTATGTACAGGATCATTGGCTCCGAAATTGGTTTTTAGGGGGGCCTGATGATGTTGATTACATAGTAAGGAACCAGTTAGATCACAACGGACAAGAAAACTTTGCTGAATCCCTCGGCGATGTTTGGACGAATATGGCGTCCTCGAACGCCAATGAACTGAGAATGTTTGTTCGCTTTGGCATAATCCCATCTGCTAAGGTTGATACAAAATCCATCTTCCTAAGCTCTTTGGAGTCCTCCGGCGAACGATGGAGGCTAATTTCAACCCGCAGTGCAAAAACAGCACAGGAAGGAAAGCGCCAAGCGCGTCAAATGAATTCAAAATCACAAGCCGCTGTCGAGTTCGATTTTCATGTTCTCCGACAGTAATTAGCAGCCCAGCGATTAACTTATTTAGTTGTGTGCCACCTGAGTTCTACTTCACGCGCTCCGGATTGAAAATTCACACCATGAGATTCACGTTCGCCACAGAATTCGTCAATGTAGGATTTAATTGCAATAGCCGACTCAGCCACATTTTTGTCACCTGGTAAATGATAGGCCAAAGATTTTGGCATGATCATAATACATTTCGCCATTGCTCGTGATACCGCTACATTAGTTCTTTCGAGCTGAAGTAGAAATTCTTCTTCTCCCTCGATGATTTCTGTATCACCGACACCAAAAGACACAATAATTGTCTGTCTCTGTCCACCCTGAAATCGCTCTACAGTATCAACCGATGCATACAATTTATCAGGGTCGGCAGCAGGAAAAAGCTCCCGCAACTTAGAAATAACAAGCGCTTTTTGAGCTTTATGCGGTGTCACAATGCCTACGGCTTTATCAAAGAAGCTGCCCAAATCATTTTTTTCATGTTTAACTGACTTTTGTGTACCATCGAGCGATGCACTAATACCTGTATATAATGACCACACGATTGAAACGACTAAATCCACTTCATCTGGGTTAGCTTGGGAAGAAGCAATATCTTCATGCACTAAAGTAATAGCGGACTTATCAGGATCTATAACTGATTCAAAAAGCGTTGAACTAGGTAAGCTCACAGGCAAATGTTGCGAATTAGAAATGCGATGAAGCTTAAGATCAGGATTCTCTGCGCGAAGCTCCTGTGGGTAATCAAGTAACTTTGCATAGTCAACAATCGCTTTACATGACCGGTAGTTGATCAGCAATGGAAACGTTGAAATTTTAAAGCGTTCCAAAAAATAGCTCTGAATACTTCCAACCAAATACTCTGCACCCGCCGGCGCATCTAAACTGAAGATTGGTGGCATCTGCTTGTGATCACCTGCGACTGTAAGCTGTCCCTCTTCCTTCAGTACAGATAGAGGTCTCAGCCCCAATGACAGAGAAACCTGTGAGCTTTCGTCGATCACTGCGAAATCGAAAAGCGGAACAATCCGTTTATCGTACCCCAACTCAGCAACAAAACCGGGAATAGCATGCGCTGAGGTCGCAACAACAGTAATTGCTGTTGGATCCTTTATGCTGTTCTGTAAATCATAAAAAAGTGGATCTTTTCTCGTAAACCGGAGGCTGCCGCCTCTTACATGACTACTGACCGCTGGAAAAGACTGTGGATCACGCGAACGAGAATATCCCATATAAATTTGGCAGGGAACAGTGGAGTCACTATTGATTGATTTGACCAGTCGGCCTGTTAATTCCTCCACCGCTCTATAGTTCGGTCCAGTTATCAGTATTTTTTTACCTTTCTCCGTTCGAATAGCCTCATCTATAGTAGAGTGGATAAGAGCCGAAAGGGTATCAGTCTTTCCTGTGCCAGGAGGCCCCCACATGATACCTAGTTGTTGCTTGGCACAACCTTTTACAGCTTTCTGTTGGCTCTCGTTAATAGGAAACTGATTGACTGTTTTGGCTTTATTGAGAAGATCCTTTAATTCACTGCTATCTCTAACATTATTTTTAGCTAGGGACTTTGCCTCCCACAGGAATTTTGATACTGGAGTAACGGGGTCTGTACCAGACTTTTTCTTAGCAGACTTTCTTCCTAAAGCTGTTACTGCGCTCGAATCGGCTTTTGCCGTAGAAGGATGCCCTACCTCCCGCAAAATTTCATTTGTGGTCTTCGAGTCATCGTAGGGCTCTCCTTCCATCAAGAAAATAGGGATATCACAGTTGCTGACAATCGCACTATTCATTATGGCTTCAAACAATGTGCTGAATTTTTGACCATAACCCGAACTAAATTTAACTTTAACCCGTCTGCCAATTCGATCAAAATGAACAAGCTCCACACCTATCAGCCTGTTTGTCCTCACGCTTAGTTGCTGTGGATCGATCACAGAGAAGCCTGGTTCGTTAGAAAATGAATATCCAGTCCGTATAGGAAACCCAGGGTCAGACATTATTCCAAGTACTAGATAACGGCTTTCTTCTATCTTGGATTCTGTCGAATCTTCACTTACTTCGAATTCAAAGTAGTTAGTACCCAGTATTGAAAGTTTTCTGGTCAGTACAATAGCTTTATACGATGCTTCTAGGCTCTCTCCGTGGTATGTAAATTCACACATGCGTTCAACCCTACTTGTCGCAGCATTGAGTAAATATCCACCGGCAAAGCCGGTGGCTTTAATCGTGAACCGCTCAAAGCGGTCTGTACGGAACTAACGTTCCTTGAGCCCCCAAAGGGGGCTGCCTATATCTTCATACCAAGTTCAGTTACTCTACTCGCCGATCTTCCTTCTCCTGATGACGAATATACTCCCTGATCACATTCTCATCACGACCAACGGTGGACG
>NZ_CANLDD010000002.1 GCF_947489355.1 uncultured Microbulbifer sp.
CGAAGCCGTGAAGTTTTATTGTGGGAAAAATCAATAGAATAGCTTCCGCTATTACTAGAATCAGGGCCATCAACTTCCGAAGTTGCGGTTTGGGAAATAACCAAAAATACAGCAAGAGAAAATATTCTGATCAACATCAATAAAGACACTCAGTGAGAGTAGAGCAATATGCCTGGGGATTTTTAGAATTAATAGATGCGCACAAAAAATAAACAGAAAATCACATTTTTCTAAGGAATTACTATTGAATTAATTTTTAATAGTATCACACAGGCACATATCGAATCAATTGCGCACCCTTGCAAAAATGAACAATTTTTAACCGAGCATTACTCACTCATCAA
This sequence comes from uncultured Microbulbifer sp., assembly GCF_947489355.1. Lineage (GTDB taxonomy): Bacteria > Pseudomonadota > Gammaproteobacteria > Pseudomonadales > Cellvibrionaceae > Microbulbifer. Next base: position 345 of record NZ_CANLDD010000002.1, read on the forward strand.
CTTGCTCGGTTTTAACTTTGTCGCTGGTATTGTCAAGCCAACACCGTCGGTCCACTAAAAAACCGTCTCAGACCTATGCAAAGCTTTGGCAGCCACCGCATTGATTTTCTTCTGAATCACATCCAGTTTTAGCTGCTTTGCCTTGCGCGGAATATCCTCAGCCAAAATACGCTCGCGCCGCTTGCGTAATTCGCTCAGGTGTCGGCTAGCTTGGTTCAGTGAGCGACGCTGGGCCAGCTTGTCACTGTGCTCAGCAACGAACTCTGCTCTTTCCCGGCCTCGCAGTTCCTTCAGGCTGGCCGCCAGTTGATTCACTTCTTTCAAGCGTTCATAGAGATCGTTGGCATATTGGGTGCTGTAAGGTGGCTTAGCGCCGCGATAGAAGCTCTTCAAGACCGGAATGTCCGTGGCCAGGAACTCCCCCTGATTGGGCTTGCCCTGTGCCAGGGACACCAGCATATCAGAGACAGACAACGCATAGGCTCCCATGGTGCCCGTATAGCCCACCCAGAAGTGCTCCATCTGCTTTGGAGACCAGCCTACCACCTGGGCCAGGGACACCATGGTATCGCTGGTAAAGCTGTTGTAGCGGTCTTTGGGGAGCTTGCGCTGATCTCCCAGGGATTCGATAGGCTTGTCGAAGTGGAACGAGCGGTTAGCGTACAGCTCCACCGCGGGCAATAGTATCTGCGGAGTGATATTGAAGCCCAGGGTTTCCAGCAGCCCATGCTTCATACTCCACAGCAGTTTCTTGTCTGGCTGATTGTCCAGTATCCAGGTGTGCATCATGCGCTCAGGGATGGTGCCGGCAAGAATGCCGATTTCAAAGGGTTTCGGCACACGGAGATGGTGAGATCCGATAAAGATATGCCAGTAGGCATCTTTCTCCCAGTCCGGCAACGACTGGTAGCGCTCATCGTCATCATTCCACAGCGCCAGGGCGGACGATACCAAGGCGATCTTGGCCACTGCCATGCCCACCAGCGGGTCCATACGCCAGGTCCAGGGTTTGTGCAGCTCCCCTTTGAGTTCGCCAGCACGTATCAGTTTTGACAGGCCCTGCAGGCGGGCATTGAGGAAAGGTACCACATCGGTCAAAAGATTCATTGCCAGCCAATTGCCACGCAGCGAGTAGTCCATTAGATCCTTGGCCTCGAAGGCAGCCTGCGCCTTGGACTTGCCCGACTTCAACGCAGCCTTGTAAGTGGCCAGACGGTTGGTATTCTCAAGCTTATCTCCCTTTTCCCGATACCATTGCCACGCCTGCTGTACCTTGGACCAACCCGCTTCTCCCACATCAATCACGCTATCCATGTGATTGTCGATCTCAGTGCGGGAGAGCCCCTTTTTCTTCAGGGCACGGCGGATCATCTGCGCCCCTTCCTCCGGATCACCACCGTGTACATAACCGCCCTGGAAGGAGGCGTTGGTGGCTGACATCGCCCAAAACTCTTCATCTTCCTTAACAGCAGCCGTAATACCGGCCACTGTGTCTTTGCCGAATACAAACCCATCCTTGTTGATGGCCCAGGCATGGGCGGCATCGCGCACCAGGTTCCGCAGCATAAAATCCGGGCTGGCAGTCACACCGGTGGTCAATAGACGCTTGAACCAGCGGGCGGCACGAATCGGCATCCAGTTGATCCCGTTATCGGAGAGATGCACCAAACCCCGCAACAGTGCTGGATCATTAACCCGGTAATAGGTGTTTCTGCCATTGCTTTGCACCCGAATCACCTCCGGGTCTGTGGGTGCGGTAATGGCCCATAGTTTCTCGAAGCCACTGCTGTCCAGTTGGTTCAGTTCATGCAGCACTTCCAGTTCACCGGCCTCCGGCAGTCCCAGTTGGTCCGCCATCATTTCCAGATAGGCGCGATCGGCCTTGATACGTTTTACCACTTCGGACCTGGGCACAATCGCGGCGGTGTATTTCAAACTTTCGTCGCTGAGGTAATCGGTGTCCTTGAGGTTATCCACCGTTTTTAACAGCGCCTGATTTTTCATGGCGGCATCGGCCAGCTTCATCCAGTTGGTGAGGATGTTCTGCAGCAGGTTGTTGGTGGAGGTTTCACCGCCTTTCAGTGCTTTGATGCCGGCGCTCTGGTGACTGAGCCCACGCTTGGTACGCGGTGCCAGCAAACCATTACCGTCCAGTTCCTGGCGGTAGAAAGGGATATACCATTCGGAAGCCCACTTTCTGCGGGACTTGGGATCAATCAGCCCCGCCTCCTGGGCCAGGTCCAGCATGGCCCGGTTCAAAGCACTGTAAGCCCGTTTTGCCTCCAAAAACCTGGCTTCCCGTCCCCGGTTCAATACCAGCAGCTCGGCAATATCGCGCTTGGACAGGTTCTTCTCGCGGCCCTGCAGCATCAATTCCCTGGCGCGGTTGCCACCCATCCAGCCCAGCCAATCGTTCAGGTCCGGACCCAGCGCCTTGAAAATATCCAGCAGGCCCTGTGTGCCCTGCCGGTACTGCGTGACGCCCTCTTTCCATTCCAGGCCGCCCTTGTGCAGGATATGGAACATCGCATCAGCGATACCGGAAGCCAGGCGGGCACCCACATAACCGGAACCGGCAAAATCCCCGGCGGCTGTGCCCTTGCCCGCCGCCTCCTCTGCACGCTGAATACCCACCAGACCATCGAAAGTGCCCTCGTAGGTACGCGCCTTTGCATTGCTCCATGTCTGGCGGAAATTGGCGGTTTGAAAACGGTTGATCAGGTGGCGGATACCGCGGGCTTCGGATTTGCCCAGACCCAGGCGGGCCAGGGCTTCGTCGGTGGCAGGATCGGAAAGGGAGTATTGGAGTTCTACCAGTGGCCTTGGTAACTTTCCGCCAAGCTGAGCCAGAGCCAGTCCCCACGTCTCTTTATTTTGTTCTGCCATAAAGGCAGATGTGAGCACCGCCCTTTTAAGCGACGTGCTTCCAAATATTTGCCGACCCAGATTCTCGGGTTCCCGCCTCCTGAGTGAAGAAGGCGCCATAACCCTTCGTCGGTACCGTCCGACAGACTCCTCAGCCAGGTCGTTAAAGAAATCTCTAGGAACGGTGTCCCCTGCCCTTCCTCGGTACTCTGTTTTTCCAACTTTGCCAATAAAGCTTCGAGCGAACGTGAATTCACCTTTCTTAAAATCGAAGCGGACATGCTTAATCTCCGGCAGCAGGCTGGAAACATTATGATAGGACGCTTCCAGAAGTCGGCGCAAATTCTCCGTATCGGAATCTCCAAAGCGCAGCGGCTGCACCCATTCCATCCCGTCGTCAGGATGTTCCTGCCTTGGATGCGGGTGAACGTGCTTGGTGGAACCGAATTTCAAGGCGCTGGACAGCATATGCTCGGTACGCCGCAGCATGGCTGCATCACTCAGGCCCTCGGGATCGCCGATAAACACCTTGCCATTGTTATGGGCGTAGTTGGCTACAACAGCATAAATTCTCCAGCCACCGCTCAGGCCCGCATCGAGACGAGAGACATTGATCCACACTTCCCCGTCGCCGTTCTCCAATACCTCCACCGGCTTGTACAGGGTCTTTCCGTCCTTACCTTGCTTTTGCTGGGGCACCTTCAACAACCAGTGCCGCGTTACATCCTTGCCCCGTGCATTGTCATCTTCATGGACCTGATCCAACTGAATACCGGTATCCGTTTCACGCAGTATGTCAGCAAGGTCTTTGGCATCCGAAGGCGGTACCCGGAACAGGTCATCGTGGCCGGCCAGTAATTTCCATAGCGCTACCACATAGTCGTTGGCGCGGCGCTTTGTGGCATAACGAACGCCATGCTCCTTTCCTTTACCATCGGCACCGCGGCGCAAAGCCCGCTTGCTTCTGGCCAGGAGTTCCACAATATCCGCTTCGGTCCACCTGGAGTTAAAACCCATCTGGCGCAACCAGCGGCGCACTATGGCAATGATGTTCTTGAGCAAGGTGTTGTGCGGATCGTTCTCTGCCAGGTGCGCCACATATTCATCCGCCACCCTGCGCCTGGCCTCGGGGCCGCTCAGCCCCTTGAGTTGGCTGTGGTATTTGCTTTCCAACGTATCGCGCACTTCCACCGGCATGTCCCGATAGATTTCCGTCAACACCGGATCCAGACGCTTCTTCAGGGTCGCACGAATGCCCTTGTGCCCTACCACCTCATGCAAGTAAACACGGGCGGCATCGGCGGGATGGTTAAGATTCCCGGCCACGATATAGGCGCTGCCACTCTCCGCATGGTAGAGGCCGCGTACCTGCCCGCTCACGCCATCCGCCTCAATCTGCTGGCGCAGTGCCGCAGGCAGCCCGGATTCATCCGCCACCACTTTTGCATCAACGCCTACCGATTGCTTGATCCGGCTGAGTGCGGCCTTGGCCAGTTCCGGTTTAATGCCCTTGCCGGTACCCAGAGAATTAAGAACTGCCTTTTTCCCTGTGTTCTGAATTTTAACGGCCATAGGTGCTTTTGCTGTGGTGAGTGCTTTAGGAGCTGCCTCATCAAATGGCTTGGTGGTGTTTCCCTCTTTTAACCAAGTCTTGAACGTCGCCAGGTCCATGGCCGTCACCGGCCCCACTTTCCACCCCTTGTCATAGGCCCCCTTGTAGCCGGCAATGGCCTTGGCTTTATCGCTGAACCCCAGCAGCACTTTGTGCTCGTCAAAGCTGCCGTCCTTGTTCACCTGATCCACCACAAACACCCGCTGTGAATCCACATCCGGCCCCACGAAAACATCCACATGGTCGCCATCGGCACCCTCGGTTTTGCGGATATAGCCGTAATGATGGGGCAGCGTGTTTTCCCAGCGCTTGCCATCCGAGCTGGTACCAGAGCGCACGGAACCGCGGGGGTTTTCAATAGAAAGGTCCAGACCGTGTAGCTTAACCTTGCCCACCTTGTAGTTGCCCGCTGCTTTCTGGGCATCTGTTGGTTCCGGCAAATTGTTATGCGGGCTGGTAGCGGCTTCCCTGGCAGCGGTATCAATCTGCGCCTTTAAGTCTTGATTGGTCTGAGGTTTATCTGCATCTATTGGTGCAGACTCAGGGAGGACCATCTCTTCCAACTGGAAATTTGGTACTTCAACCTTTGCTGGGCTCTCTTCAACGGAAGGCTCTTTTGGGATTTCTTTTGAGGGGTTGCTCTGAATACGCTCCTGCAAAGCCTGGGACTTTTCATTGATCAGCGATGGTGACTCGTAAGGGATACCTTCGCTTTGCTGCTCTTTGGGTACCAACTCAAGGTCCGACTTATCTATCGTTTCTGGTGGTACAAAATCAATGCCCTGTTCTGCCGGTTTTTCTCGCGAGACTTCCAGCGACTGCAGTTCCTGCGCATAGGGTGTGTAATCAACCGTGCCCTCCGGTGGAGCACCCGCCTCTGGCATGCTGGTACTATCAAGGGGCAGTGCCACATCAAAATTGGGATTGATCCGTTGTCGCGCAGCTTCCAGGCTTTGCTCATACGACGCTTCCTGGTTCATCTTGAGGATTTCCGCTTCAATCTCGGATTTCAGATCTTCCGTATTCTGTGCCTTGCGGTGCTTTCTGGCTTTTACCTCCTCCTCGATTTTCTCTGGTGTGCGAGGCAATAAGCCCGTCGCCATGGCTGTCTGAGCGCCAACATTCACTACCGCACCAGTACCTCCACCTGCTACAGCGCCAGCCAGGCCACGATCAACACTCTCGACAGCCGACCAATCTTTATCAGTACCCAGCGTTTCACCAGCGTAATCGGATTGCTCCTGCACAAATTCAGTGCCGGCTTCTCTTTTTGCAGCCCCGACTACACGCTTGGCAGACTCTTTCAAACTACCAGCCCCACCGACATTAACAGCACCTTTGGCACCGATCCGCTCCAGAACTGCAGAGGCGACCGCAGGGACCAGAGCTTTCCCTAACTCCGTACCATCAACCTGGTTCTTGTCCCTGGTATTTTCTACGCGGGTTTCAGCGATCTCCTCTGTTCGCGATGCAACATAGGCAGGCAGCGTCGTGAGGGCCGCAGCCATGTCGGCAATGGAACTACCGGACTGCTCGACGATATAGCCCGCCAGGTTTTCAGCACTGACATCGCCTTTCAGCCTTTCCCATGTAAAAGTGGGTCGATAGTCCAGATCTATGTTATTGAGTAATTGGCCACCCTTGTTCAGCACAGAGTTAAGGTCTTTCTCGTAGGGCTTTTTGCCCCGCCACAGTTGCACTCCTTCATCACCCCAGGAGACACCAGCATTCGGGAGATTCAGATCCTCAGTAAGATATTTCTCACCGATAACGGCTACATTACCAATAAACTGCAACAGATTGCCGCTAACCTCTCCGGCCCGTTCACCGAAATTGCGCGATGCATTGTTTAACCAGCCGCGATCCACTTTCGGGCCTGTCACAGCCGCCCCAGGCTGGACCCGCCCCGGAGCAACACCTGAAGGATCTCGAATTGCAATAGAATTGTCCTGCTGTTGATCAAACTGGTCAAAGAAATTACCTTCGGTGGACTGCTGTTGCGAAGGTTGATCGGCAGGTGCAGGATCGAACTGGTCGAAGAAATTGGCCATTGCATTACATTCCAGTAGGCATACGAAAGACGCCCCCTGTCTTGGGACAGAGGCGATTACATTAAGCAGAAGGGATGGCGGTGTTTAGCCGCCGGAACGGGGAACTTCGGGGAGACTGGCAGTTTGGTTTATGTATTGCTCGTAGCCCTCTGGCACAAAGCCGTATTTTTTGTAAAACTGGGCCGCCAGATTTGGATTAGCTGACAAAGCTTCCAAAGCTGCCGATGGAACTTTACCCCTGGCCCCACCGGCATTCGAGCTTGTGCCGCCCTGATCCGCTACTTGCTTTACAACATCCCCCTCCGGCGAAGTAAAATTATTCAGATACTCCTGAACAAAATATTGCCGCGCACGCTCCCTGCTTCCGCCCCACGGCTTGAAGTCAGAGGTATCACTGGAGAACCACCCTGCAACATCATCGACCAGTTTGTCGGCATAGGCTTCGGCCTTGGACATCAATTCCGCTCTGCTGGGCGGCGCTTGAAGGGGAATCAATTGATTGTTTTTAGGGTCAACACGCACCAGCGTTTCGCTAGACCCGTCCTCACCCTTCACGGTCTTGATAATCGGCTTTTCAGGTCCGCTCGGCTTTCTGGGATCTTCCAGGTATTTAATGCGCGCAGAGAGTGATTGATATTCGTCGCTATCCGGCTTGACCCTTGCACGTGCTACCAGCAGCCTCTCCAGCTCGGTAGTGTTTTTAGTTGGTTTCGGGTCTTTTAGTTTTCCGCGGGAGTATAGCCAGGCGTCCACTGCTTTCGGATCTTTGAAATACTCACCGATCTTTGCGTAGGCCATGTTCCTCTGTAGAAAGCCATCCACCGGAAATTGGCGAATGGGATCATCCTCTGCAGTGGAACGGCTCTCCGTTACCGGACGCAATGTGCCATCCTTGTGACCCACCGCTGCTAACAGTGTCCCAGGCTTCTTGCCACGGGTAAGTCGGACCTCGCCGGTAAGTTCGCCGGCTATCTGGCTCTGTTCGGTAAGTTCAGGCACAATTTCAGCAGCTTGCTTTCCCACCTCTGACGATTCCAGTGGTATTTGACCACCCATCAGCCCTTCCAAAATAGGGCCAGCTTTGGTGAAAACAGTAAAGCGCGGATCGTTTTGCCAGTCGTAATTCGGATTTTTCTTCAGAGTCAACGCCAACTCGTCCGCCCTTTGATTAAAACGCTCCTCCAGCTTGGCTCGGTATTCGCTCTGCTGCTGCTTCCACTGCGTATCTCTCCTGACATCCGCCAGACCGCGCTGACTTCTGGTATAGGCAAGTTCTTCTTCTGCCACTGCATCGGCTTTCGCCTGACGCTCCCGCTGTATCCGGCGATCTTTCACGCCTTCCATAAAACTAAAGCCCTGCATAAAACCATTGGCCGCGTTGGCCGTACTTAATCCTGCCATAGTGATTTCCTCTTTAAAAAAGCTCACTTGCAGCTAGACCAGCCAGGGCACCAATCACCGCACCCCAAGGCCCGCCGACCGCAGTGCCCTTGGCTGCCATCATCCCGATACTTGCCCCAGCTCCCACGTTCGTACTCTTCTGCTGTTTCTCCGCCTGCTTCAACTGATCGTTGCGCAGTTCTCGCTCTTGCTCCTGTTGCGCCACTTTTTCCATGCCCTGCATGGCGTCCCGCTTGACACCACGGCCAACGCTGATTAATCCGTAGCTTCCACTCATCATTAACGCCCCTCGCTAATCGCTTCTCTCAGTCCGACGGCACCGGCTCCAGACATCACCTGTTGCTGGCGATCCTGTACATGCAGTCGGGTATTATTTCTTGCAGCCAGCTTCGCGGCGGTTCCACTGGCGGCATTGGAACGGCTTTCACTGGCCTGCTCGCGCGGACTCATCGACAACCCATAGCGGCTGCGATCCCGCTGCAAACTGTCCTTTGAAGTGGCGAAGCTCTGGTCCATCGCCGCACCTGCCCGGTCCACGGCCTCAGTGACTGCCTCGGGATTGGTGGCAAAGTCGATGGCCTTGTCCTCGTAAGGGGCAAAGCGGTTCAAATAGTCCTGCCACTCGGCGCGGTAAATTCTCGCCAGGGTGTTCTCGGCGCTACCGTCGAAATACACCCCGCCGCGACCATAGTTGGCACCTTGCCGCTGACCACGGGCCCCATTGATTGCACTGTCTAATGCACCCATGCTGAATTACCCCACTGCCTGGTCGTAATTAAGACCGATACTCGCGGTCTGGTTTTCTGGAAGCTCTGTGGTCAATCCATAGCCTGCGGGCTTTTTCTGGGCGTTATCAAGTCCGTAGCTGGTGGCTACACCGGCAACATTGCCCACCATTTGTTGTGTCATGGCAGACTCGTTAAATGCCTCAGCAGCGTCACTGCCCGCTTTATCTGCTGCAGCATCTGCCAAACCGCCAAGGCCCGCTGTCGCCGCGGCAGATTTTCCCTGCCCCATATTGACAATATTCTGCACCCCGGTGACATATTCATCTTTTTGGCTGTTGCCAGCCCTGGTCACCGTCTCCCCGGTGGATTGCCCTTCGGCAACCGCCATAGAGTTCGTGGCAGCTTTGAATTTCCCGCTATTGGGGTTGATGCCTGCAGAAGCCAGATTGCCCTGAAGATCCTCTTTCGCTTCACTGAATTTGGCCCTGCTGTGCTGGTTCGCCGAGCCCTCGGCAAAATCCATGGCGGCTTCACTGTCCTGTGCATCCACCCGGTCCATATAACCCTGCTCAAGACCAGAGTATTTCTGCTGATAGTGATTCCACTTCTGCGCCACCACATCGGCAAAGGCTTTTTCATCGGCAGTTTCCTTTACCTTGCCATCCCCCCCTTTGTGAAATACCCGGCGGAATCGGAAAGGCTGGAAAGTTTCAAACTCGCCGGTACCGGGCAATGCCGGTATCAGCGCGCTATCGCTAATATCAATCACAGTGGAATCCTCCAAATAGTAAAAGCACGTTCAGTTCGATGACGCTCAAAACCCAGACGCCGGGCAAACTGGTTGAGGACCGGCAGTACCGTCCAGAACTGGATACAAGATGCACCAATCTCCCGCGCCATTTGCTTCGCCTGTGGCAAATGAGTACGGATTGCACTGCCGTGCTGACTGTAGGCTACCCAGGCTTCCACAATGCGCTCATCGTTTTCGACTTTCGGACGCAGCACACAGAAGCTGTCGCCATCGGCAAACAGGAAGGCCCTCTCATTCGCGAGCGCGAGCGCAATTTGTGAAAACAACTGCGGCACACCACAGCGCTCGCCAATGGCCTCAATGGGTTTTTTAAAATGGATTAAGCGCCGGAAAGGTTGCAGGTGCAACATGGGTTTTATTATGTTGGCTTCGAGGAAATTAAGAAGTCCATTCCCTGATCATAAAACGGCCGCAATAGCCTACCACAAACAATATGCCTTTCAGCCTGCGTCTTTTTATCGACAATATCTGTCAGCACTCTGTCCCGATTGTTTTCACTTATAAAGCGGCGTGATCTTTTACTGCAACCGCTAGGGCATCTTTCAATTTGGCAAAATGCGCACCCAGCTGGGCTGGATCTGTCCGATTAAGGGCAATCATTTCCCGGCGCTGTTCGCCAGCCCGAATAACTGTGAAGGCATCATCCTTCATTCCGGTTATAATAGCCTCAGCGACCGTATCGGTTTTCTCCAAGGTAAACCCAAGGGCAGGACCCGCGTTGCTGGTCTTCATCAGGGGGGTATCCGTACCCCCTGGGTAAACCGTCATCACATGGACCCCTTCCCCTTTGAGTTCACGACGCAAACATTCTCCAAATTGAGCCAAACCTGCCTTCGCTGCAGCATAGACTGTGTAGAAAGGTATGCCCACTAAAGCTAGTGCAGAAGATATATTGACAACCATCGAGTCACCACCTGCTCTCAATGCGGGCAGAGCGACTTTTGTCAACAAAATGGGAGCCAATAAATTAACATCCAGCATCTTGATTATTTCAGATTCCTCTAAATCCTGAATTGACCCTGCCCGAATGCCACCTGCGTTGTTCACAAGCACATCCAGACCACCAAGAATCGAGATAGTTTGTTTAAGCGTCTCAGCCCTTCCTTCACTCGTAGCGATATCGGCACAAACGCCCGCCACTTCACCGAACTCGCTCAGCCCCGTAACTGCTTCATTCAGTACTCCTTGACGACGGCCACTAATGACCAATCGTGCCTGTCTTTCTAGCAGCCTTCGCCCAGTCGCGAAGCCAATACCGCTTGAACCTCCGGTGACTAAAATGCGCTTATCTTTAAATTTCATTCAATACCCTATTGAATCTATTGTGCAGGGAGTAGCCTGTACCGTCTCATTTTACCCATCATACTCATCAGTAAGTCCTTACGAACCAGAACCCAAGCATGCACGGCTTCGAAAACAACACTGACCAAATTGTGTCGATACGCAATATTTGAGCTCATGTACAAAGCAACACCGTTATACACGCCAAAACACAAGAGTTCCGATGGATGTGATTTCCAACTGTTTATGCCTGCATAAGTATAGATGCCGATAACAAGTTGTCTTAGCAATTGAAGCTGTACACCGAAAGTACATAAACCAGCCAGACATTGGTGCGAAAGTAAGATCGATGAAGTTTATCCCAAACAAGAGCCCTGCTTTTTATCTCGAAATACCAGGGAAGCACTTTTGCATCTTATCTATCAAACTACAGTCAAGAAAAAGGTTAAAGCGACGCATACGAAAGTGGCAAATTGGCTAAGCTGTCGCAATGTGACACCATCATGCTTGAACTGCTGCACGGTATCGTGGAGTACCGCACTGCGTCGGGCTTTTTCCGTCATAGCATTTTCGTAAAGTTTGCCCAGGTCGTCCTTCGTGAGCCATACCTGATGATTGTCGGCCGTCATCCAGGCAACATTCGCCGCACCAATCTGCTCCCAGTTATGTATGCGCAACTGTAAGCGGTGCAAACTGTCCTGATCCACATCCAACTGAAAGCCACCAACCAATAGAGGTGCCTCCTCTTGTGTGCGACGCCATGTATTGATCTGCTCCCGCGAGGCCGGCACATCCAGCGGGTCGTATTCAGGTAATCTCGGCATGAACCCACTCCGGTTGATAGGGAAATAGTTCAATGTAAATTCTGTAGAAGCCCGGCTCGGCAACCCGCCAAACTATGAATCCGTCGTTGACTACCCCCTGCCAGTTGCGCACCGTTACCATGGCACCAACCGGGATCTTTTCCACAACAATATCCCTGGCTACAGCATCGTAGCGCCAGGTAACCTCCATCAACGGTCGTTTGACGATGCTTCCGTCCTTTACATAGTCAGCATTGACATCCACATACACATCATCGGGGATAATCATCCAGTCCAGATACTCCGGAACCGACATCTCCAGTTCTTCCCGGGTTGTACCTGTCACGGTCCAGTGAATCTGCCCATTGGCTGGATCGAAGATAACCGCATAAAGCGTCATTTTTTGGCTCCCATAATCAATAAATTGCCATTGCGCATATACCCCCCTTTATGTTTCAGGTGCTTGGCGGTCACCCTTACCGTCACAATCGACGCACTGCTGCCGCCATAACTCATGGACACCGGCACCGACCAGTTCATATCCGAGCTCCCCCCCACATCCTGCCAGATCACATTGCTCTGCCGGTGCACACCATTGATAAACAGCTCCACTTCCACCGCCCCATCATCCCACTGGTAAAACTCTCCGGTGACAATGACATGGTAACCGCCGCCTTCGGGGTTGAAGCTGGCGCTTGCCAATACAGCCCTTGCGCCTGGATAGATTAGAGTTTGATTCGGTATCTTGACTGATTCCGCTATCGTGACCGCATTATTTTTTATATGCAGTGTGTCGATAATATTGACGGCATTGGCCTTTAACCGGTCCGCCTCAATATTTCCCCGGGCATAGATATTGTTAAAAATAGCTGATCCGTTTTTATGAATACGCCAGCCCTGTGTACCGCCGGAATTATCAAAACTGTCCGACTGGATCACGTCGCCAATATAGGCATTGGTGATACTACCGGTACCGATTCTTGCCAGCAGAAAGGCGGCGTTGATACCGGTGATCTTATCCACCGCAACATTGCCGATCTGCGCATCAGTAATGGTGGCGTTTTTAATCAAGGCCCCATCCATCACCACCTGGTTGTCATCGATGATAAAGGCCAGCTCGGTCGCCCCCGGGGCGCCGACGGAAAAACGGTCTACAGAGAAAATCATTTCACTGTGCTGGCTACCGTCGTATTCGTTTGGTGTCACCGACAGGCCATAACCAGCCACATAGCCGTTGCTGTCGATCTTGACCGTGTACTGTCCCTCAATACCATCCACGCTCTGCTGCAACACCTGCACCGCAGTGGCGTTATCACCGGATTCGGTTTGCACCTGGGTCAGTGCCGTGGCCTGGCTCTGCAGTTCACCATCGATAAAGCGCACGTCGATCTGCAACTGATCAATAGCTGCCGCACTGGCTGCCACGCCGTCATTGGGGTTTTCCACCGTGGCCTGCAAGGCGGCGATATCCTGACCCTGGGCCGCAATATCCTCGCCAATGCGGGTAATATCCAGTGCCTGGCTTGCCAGTGCGGAGGCATTGGCACCCACCCCGGTATTGGCATCGAATACGGTCAGTTCCAAACTGTCGAGACGCCCGGCCTGGGCCACCAGCCCCTCTTCATTGCTGGTGATACGCAGGTTATGGGCACTCACCGCATCGGCATTGGCCGCCACGCCATGGATAGGATCATTGACCGTCAGCTCCAGGGCATCGAGCCGCACCAGCTGCGCGTTGTCCGCACCGATCCGAGCCAACTGCTCGGCGGTTAAATTGGCCTCCACGTTCAGTACCAGTTGATCGCGGGCATCGTGCCAAAGGCCGTCGTCCTCCGTAAACACATAGGGGTGATTGTTGTCGTCGGTGTCGAACCAGCGGGAGCCCTCCACCAGTACCCCGCCGCTGGCATCTTCATGGGTGGGTTCGATCGGCTGATAAAAAATCTCCACATCGGTGGCCACCACCAGCCCGTCGATCTGCTGCTGCAGACTGTTCACCGCCTGCTGGCGGCGGCTGATTTCATTGCCGAGACTGTCCACCAGCCCGGTGGCGGGATTGTCGATTAAATCAATGCGATCCTGCAGCACTTGGTACAGCTGCGTCTCCCGGATCTGCCCCGACAGGCTCTCCAACACCAGCGCCGGGTCCGGTGCCGTGCGCCCGGCGGTACCCGCAGCGCCATTGTGTGGTCCCTCACTATGGGTGACAGAGGTATAGGCAATCCAGTAGTAATAGGTGACCTCGCGCTGTACACCCACATCCGCATAGAGAAAACTGGTGGACTGGCCGATGGCCACCGCGTTGGCGAGATTATCTTCCGTCGCCCGGTAAATGGTGGTGTAGGCATGGCCCTGATACTGACTGTTGGGATTGTCCCACTGCAAAAACACATGACTGAAGCCATTATCCATCGTAAAGCCGGTGGGCTTTGGTGGCACAATCGGATTGGGCGCCGGGTTGGTGGCAACCAGGTCTCTGCCCGGTACCGGAAAACGCGTGTTGTTGATCAGCTTCGCCAGCCCGGTATCAACCAGGCTGCGTATTGTTAGATAAGCGTCGAGCGGATCGCCCCGCACCCCCTCCCCTACCTCAATCACCTCAACCATTTTTTCCAGAAGCGGGCGGAGGGCACGGTCTACCTTGGGAGAAACATTCGGTAACCCGGAAGTGCGCCTGGCCATCAGCGGATCTCGCTCATGCTGCTGGCCAACTGGATATTCGATACCGGCGCATTGCTGCGCAGCTCGAACTGTACATGGCGGTAACGACGCGCACAGGGCAGTCTAAAAGCGCGGCCGTCCGCCACCGAGCAACTGTGCAGTAGCTGACCGTCGGCGTAAAAGTCGAATGTCAGGGGATAACTGTCCGCATCAATTTTGGCCGCGGTGAAGATAACCCCAAGGGGGCTCGGCCAGACCTTGCTGCGCCAGGTATAGGAGGACTCGGCCCCGGCACCCCAGCGGCTCACCACACCCGCCCGGCACAAATACAACTCGCCACTCACCTCATCCAAATAGGCCGCATCGGCGTACACCTCATAAAAGCGAAAACCCTCCTCTACAGAAAAGCTGAAGCTGCCCCGCTCGCTGCCGTTGTTGTAAAACGCCAGGTAGCGGTCCTCAAAGCGGTAGGCGTGAATACTGGCGGGATCGAATCGCGCTCTGAACTGCGCCGGCAATATCAGGGGTTCAGTGACCAGGCGCGCATCGGTGCCGCCAACGGCAACCAGCCCGTCCGGCGACGCATAGAGCACATACTCCCCCATATCCACCATGGAGCGTTTACTGGCGCAGGCGTGTATCTCGTCCAGGGGCACCAGGCTCATGGCTGCCGGCTCCGAGCCCGCCACCAGATAGGGTTTGCCCGTGGTACCGATCACCGCACCGGCAGAAGTCACTGCGGCTGCAACGAAGTCGTAGGCCATGGCCAGTTGGTAGCGGATCGGCCAGGCGTGGGGCTGGTAGGGTTCGCAAAACGCCAGGGTATTGCCGAAGGCCCCCAGCATAACTCCGTTGGGCAGCGCCGTAAGTCCGCGCATCGTCGGGTCCGGTGCAATCCAATCCCCACTGGGGCAGGTTTCCCCCCAGTTGTTCCGATTCCACACTGTCACTGAAATCGGTCTGGCCTGCGGGAATCTCGGCCACAAACTGGTAGCCCCCGGTCGATTGAGCACGGTAAATACGCTTGCTGTGCACGATAAAATTGCCGCTGGCGACCGGGATTGCCGTGACTTCCACCGCAGCGCCATCCCAGCGTTGCACAATGCGCGAGGGCGCAGTGGGCGGTCCTTCCTCACCGCGACTGGACACAAAGGTGACAATATAGGCGGTGTCGATCACTTGCCCGCCCTCCGGCGGTTCGCCATCGGGGCCACTGACATCGGGAGGGCCGGAGGGTGCCGGCAGGCCCAGGTCGTGGGCTGCAGACGGATAAGGGCCATCGCCACCGGTCGCCAGGGTGGCATCGGTAATTTTTGGCACCCCATCGCCGGTGTAATAGGTGCGCAGCGAAGTATCCCCGGCAATCTGCCCGCGCACCACATCCATATCGCCGACAAATTCCAACCAGAATCCCTGGCCCTCGTTGCCCTCGCGATTGAACAGGGACAGGGTCTGCGTGGCCGCACCCAGAGTCTGCCCCGTTTCCGCCGGTGCAGTGGCTGGCGCTATCTGCCCCCGACGCAGCTCCACATTCAATGCGCGGGTAGCAAAGCGATCCCCCAACAACTTGGGATCAATCCGGGGCATCTCCCCAGCAAAGTTATAACTGCTGATCTTGGCCATTATTTCCCTGCCCTTTTCAATCGAAGCCCCATAACGCTTCCTGCTCGCGTAAAGCCTGCTGCAATCCCTCGCCCAGCTCTTCCGGGGTCATAGCACTGGCAGTATTGTCAGCCAGCATCCACTGTATCGACTGAGTGCTGCGAGTCTGCTGGAATGTCCCCAGCAGGCCATTAACCAGTTGCGGCACGGTCAGGTCTGCATTGCCCTGCTGCGCTTCCAGGTAGTCGACCAGGCCATTCATCAACTGCTGCTGAGCCACGGCCACCACCCGCGCCATGCGGGTCTGGGAAGTCTCATCACCATCCAGCCGTTTGCCGTTGACCTCCGCCTGCACAGTGCGGAGTTTCTGCGCCCGTTCGGCTTTGAAAATCCGGCGATGAAAATTCGCAATCACCTGCTCCGCCTGTGTTTGACGCACTGCTGGATCATCTTCCGGCAACGCCACAACCTCACCGCGGTAAAATGCCAGCCAAGGGTGCTCCGCCTCCAAAACCGTTTTATCCGCCGCCTGTGCCCACTGATGCACAATGTCCATATGGGGCGGATACTGCACATAGTTGGCAATCACCTCCTGCACCAATGGACTGTGCTCATCCAGTGCTCTACTCCGCGCCACGTCGAGCACGCGGTTCAAATCGCGCAGATCAGAAACAACAACGGCCTGCACTTGCAGGCCGTTCTGGGCATCGTAACGGTATAAAAAAGCATCGCGCATCTACGTCACCGGCTCCAGCTTCTGCAATACATCCGCCGCCTGTGTCGCCAGGTTCTGATTGGCCTGGATCATACCCGCATACATTTTCACCGGGTCGGGATTAAACCCGGAACCCGTCTGCACAATGGCTCCCAGCAGCTGGCGCAGCTGCTGCAGCTGCTCACCGGTAATCACATAGCCAGCAGAGGGATCGGCTTGCGATAACGGTTGCGATGATGGTTGAGGACTTTCCACTACCTGTGACTGCTCCACTTTGGTCACGGATTGATGGGCGGATCTTTTGTTTTTTGCCATAATGCAAACTCCAAGGGGTTGAAAAAACGATATTAAAAAAGGGGGTTATCGAGACTCGATTGCAGAAATACCTTGGCCCCAGCACTAAATTTCTTCGCCTGCTTCCACCAGCAGGGTATACACCGCACTGTCCAATATCGCTCCACCGCCGTAGGGGCGTAACTCGGCTCGAACAGTGGCCCTGCGGTAGCCCAATCCAACCGACAGGGTGATAGATCGGCTCTGGCTCAGGCGCAACCAGGTGTTTGTGCCACTGCCGGAAACCCCGCTGCCGGTCAAAAGGGTAAAACGGATCTGGTAGTTGTTGCCCACGCTGCTTGATGACGGTATTACCCAAGCGCCAATATCCGTATATTTGGGGATCACATGTGCCCCGTATCTGGCAATACGACCATTTTGGTAGAAGTAGACACCCGCCGTGGCCCCTTTCCGGTGTGTAGCATCAGTGGCAAAACTATCCGTCAGGCCGTAAAGAATATTGGACTTGCCGATAAAATCGCTGCCTTTGAGTGGCAGTGAACTGGGTAAGCCGTTTTTCCCCAGAAAATCCGAACCCTTGGCCCCGGCCTTGGGGATGTTATATTCGGCACAGACTTCACTGCCGGTCGGTGTAGTGGAAATTGCCATCAGGTGGTCTCCAGTTTTTGTTGCAGTTCGGCAACCGCGCGCTCCAGCTGCTGTATACGCGCCACATCATTTAGGCGCGCACTCAGCTGATACATTTGCAGGGCGCGGTAGCGCAGGCTGTACAGGCCGTCGTGCTTGCTGGCGATACTGCGCAGGCCTGCACGCCTGGCTGACTGTGCCCCCACGCCCAGTTGGTTGCGTTGTTGAATATCGGTGCGGTCGTAGAAGTGTGCAGCGCCCAGTTTTTGCAGCGCCCTGGCAGCGTCTTTTGGCTTCAATTTCCGCCAGTTGATTTTCACGGTTTCGTCGGAGGTAATTTCCCAGTCCGTGGTAAATTTGTGGGTGCCATTGGTTTTGGCACCATAACTCTGGGTAGTCAGCTTTTCACTGCCGCCATAAAAGAGGCGCACATAGTGAGCGGAGCCGGTACCATCTACATAGATACACGCCTCGTTATTGCCGCTGCTATCCTCAGCCTGAAAATAAATACGGCCACCGTGCTTCAGGTTTCTAACATACAGATCGCCGGTATAGTTATTAAAGTGGGTATTGGAGCCACTGTGATACAAGCGTGCATCACTCTGGCTGCCCAGATTAAGTGATTTATTATCTGGCAACAGGGCATAAGAACCGGTGACCTGCATGGCCATTGTATTGTTCGCCCACAGCTCGACTATTCCACTGCCGTTTTGGCGAATGCCGGTGTCGTTATCCCCAAGCGCAATGCCCTTGCCATTGGCCAGGTTGCCCCCCGGAGCGACACCAATGCCCAGTGAACCTGCAACAGAGGCGTTTTGACTGCCGGAGTGCAGCACTTTTCTCCACGGTGACCAGTTGCCACTGTAATAACCCCGAAAATAGAAGTCCGGCGCACCGGAGTTCAAAAAATTGTAGGTGTAATACTGCTGGGTGACACCGGCAGAAGCCTGAACCACCAGGGAACCTGCTCGCGCGGCTGGGTAGTTGGTACCGTTGGTCGCATCAGCATTGGCTGCCTGAAAATAGAAGCCGGGCGTCTGGTAACTGTTCAGGTCCACCACGCCCAGCTCTGGCGCGGAGGCCGGGGTAACACCCGATGTATTGCCATCATGCCAAACCTGATGACCGCCCTGCGTCAAGGGGCCACCGCTATTCAATGCTGGCACATCGACTTTGGCGGTGCCGGACCCCGAGTTGCGCCTGAATCTTAGCGAACCGTCTGTGGCGGGGCTGAGGCTCCAGTTCTGACTGCCTCGCACTATCCTGATATGCCGGTCGTAAGTATCGGAATTAAAAGTGGTCAGTCCTCCAATCGACTGACCGCCACCGCTGTGTAGAAGATCGTGGTAGGCGCCACCATACTTGGCTCTCAGGTTCGTAAGGTTTGCTCCATTGTAACCAGTGAAGTAGATGCTGCCTTCTGACTGCAAATACATATCGCCACCGGAAACAACCAATCTGTGATTGTTACCGGGATCGGTTTGATCTGTTTCGACCAGCTCCAGGGCAGGTGATACACCGGAAGCAGTAAGATTCCCGGCTTCCAGGCTACCGTTAATCTTCTGCCCACCCTTGCTGGTAATAATCTGATGCCAGTTGCCCCAGGTGCCGCTCTGGACACCGCGCAGATACCAAGTCGGTTCCCGGCTGTTGTTGGACACCAGGGTCCAGCCGTAGTGGTTGCTATTTTCATGGCTGGCGTGAATGCCCCAGTACCAGCCGGTAGCATTGCCACCGGGGTCATTGGGCTGTGCATCGCCGTTATAGAAACCACTTTTTATCACATCGTTCCAGCCGTTTTCACCGAGTTCGGCAACCCCCAAAGTGCCCTGACCATTCTTGCCGTACAGATAGTGCGACGCAGGACGATGATTCAATTTGGCAGCATTCGCCGCGGTAGCAGAGATACCCAGATACTTATCTGACAGTACGGTATTACCCTCACTGATCGTACTGGCACTCAGGCCGCGATTAAATTGAGAGACACCATGACGGCTGAGCTGGACAACCGTTTCGTCATAGTCGTCCAGGCGGATACCGGACGGATTATCATTGCCACTGCCGCGAAAGCGCAGATAGTCATCCTTGAAACCGACACTGAATGACCCACTGACAGGGTGGTGGAATTCGATATGCTCAACGTTGGTACGCGGAAAACTGATTTTATCCAAGGTGGTTGTGCCGGAGACTGCCTGCCCACCACCGGTATGCAGAATTTCATTGGTGCCCAGAAAACCCCTGCGATCAGGAAGAACCCGAAACAGGTTTGACCAACCACCACTGCCGGAATTGTGCTGGCGTACCTGAAAGCCATTCATGGCCTGATCCACATCGACATAAATTGTCGCGGCCAGTTTGCCGGAACCGTCATCCTGCACACGGAAATCAGCGGTGTGGTAACCGCTACCCTGACCGCCAATACCGACACTGCCATGGTGGGAAGAAAATCCAAGGTGGCTGGCCACTTCCTGCCCGCCGCCGGTCGTCAGCAAAGCGCGGGTTTCACTACCGTTGTACCATTGCGGTACGCTGTTCCCAAAAAGGCGGACGGGAAACGCACTTTCTCCAACTTGGACATACCCCTCCGATCGTGCGCGAATCAGATAGCGATGACTGCCGCCGGCATCTTTCCCTAGGATTCCCAAACCATTATCCAGGGCAATACTTTGTGCCCCGGCAAAATCGCCATAATCCAACACCACCGCACCGATATGGCCGTTGACGCTGGCCACATTGCCCGAGCCCGGCGTGACAAACCACTGCGCATCCGGTACCGAGTAGGTGATAAAGTCGTTGACGTAGACGTTTTTGCCGTCCACAACGCCGTCACTGACAATCACATAGCGCGCGGAGTTGGCCGGCGTCGGTGGTGTACCCTTGGCAGCGGCATCCCAGGAGCCCAGGAACTCCACCTGCCCCGAAGCCGTGGCAGCGGACTCGGCGGCCTTGGCTGCCCAGTGGGCGCTGGAGTATTGGGTTTCTCCGGGCAGCAACTGGTCTTCAGGATGGTTGGCCCACTGAAACGCTTTTTGCTGCGCCGCAGTCGCACCCGCCTTTGCTGTCTGTGCGGTTGTTGCACTGCTGGCCGCAGCGGTAGCACTATCGGCGGCATTGCCCTGGGCTGTCTCGGCACCGGTGCGCGCGTTTATGGCCGCATCCCGCGCTATTGCCGCATCGGTTTTTGCACTGGTGGCCAAACCGGCTTGGGTCGTGGCAGTCTCGGCACTGTTACCGGCATTGGCAGCACTGCTTGCCGCCTGACTAGCACTAATGTCGGCGTTATTTTCACTATCTACAGCTGCTGTTGAAGAGTTACCCGCCAGCGTGGCGCTATCTTCAGCATTCAGCGCCTGCTCCGCCGCCATATCAGCGGAAATCTGTGCAGAGCCGGCCCAACTTTGCGCGGACGCGGCACTATCGGCAGCGGCCTGTTTGCTGGACTCGGCAAAGCTCGCGCTATCGCCGGCACTCACCGCACTGCTTTCGGCGGCGATACGGTGGTCATTGGCCTGTACCGCACTCCTGGTCGCACCGGTAGCGCTGGAGGCCGCGTTCTCCTCGCTAACGCCGGCATATTCTTCACTGTTGGCTGCACCGGCTTCACTCAGTGCCGCCGCCAAAGCACTGGCAGAGGCGCTGCGCTCCGCTTCCACCACCTGCGCCGCCAGTCTCGCCACCACACCCACATCGCCGGTGACTTCAACCGTGATCGGCTGCCCTATAGCATCGAGCGTCACCTCCAGGGCCTGGCTCGCCACCTGTTGAGCTTCGACAGTTTCAGTAACCGACTGCACCTGAACCGACTCGGACGCGAGCACGGAAATGGTGTTGGTGGCACTCTCTTCAATAAAGGTAATGGTATTGGCCATGGTTCAGCGGCTTCGGGTAATCTGCTGCAGGAAACGGATGCGGCCGTACACGATGGTCCGCACTTCCGGCTCATCGCCGAGAATCGGTGTGGCCATCTGCACGTCGTAGTTGTAACTGGTGGCCTTGAGGTTTTCCGTCTGCGCCGCAGACAAACCAACGGCCACTTCCCCGTTTTGGCTGTTGGCATCGGCGGGCGCTGTCAAAATGACTTGGGCATCTGCCCGGTCATCCGGTACCTGCGGATTCAATTTGACAGTGAACCAGAAGGTGCGACCGGAAATATCAATACGGCTGCCATTCTCATCCTTAAACACCAGCGGCAGGCTCAGGCTGTCCCCGATCATTGCATCGGTGAGGTTCTTTTTACTGGCCATAGGCGCCTCAGAAAAATCAGAAGAAATTGCGGGGCTTGGGCTGGTAACGTCTTGGGGTGGTAGAAAATCCACGCCCGGCCTTGCGGGCCGCCTGATCCCGATCCTGCCTGTAGAGCCCCTGGGCCATGGGTACCGCGTGTGGCGCGGACCAGGGTTTGTTGGGCATGGCGTAGAGTTTGGCCAACGTGCCCTGCTCAATGGCTTCGCGGTAATCTGATAACAGCGTGCGGGAAACCTGTGTAGCATTGGCTCCCGGCTTGACTGCGGCCGTCACCTGCAAAAACTGTTCGCCAACCTCCGCGTATACCTCAAGCACACCCGGCTGGGATTGCCACCACCACTGTTCACCGGAGCGTGGCGCAGAGCGTAAAGTCAGCGGTGACCCTTGCGCATCCTTTACCGTCAGCACTTTGACAATATTGGTATCACCGGGGCCTTCGAGGGAATAACTGCTGATCCCGTCAATGGTAAATACATCGGCCAGCCGCTCGCGCCAATAGCAGGAATGCTCGCAAAAATCCTGCAGGGTCAGCAGCAACTGGTGTTGTATCAACGGCTCCGGTGCGTCCGGTACATTGATCACGATACCCGGCAGGAAGGTATCGATACTGACCAGCTCGTGTTCCAGCATCAGCTTTTATGCTCCGGTTGCCGGGGCGAAACCCGCGCCTCGTTCTGCACTTTTACCCCGAGGAAATTAAAGAAGTTGGCGTAATGCTTGCGGCTGCGGGACTCGTTCACGCTGCCCTCGGTGTCCTCACTGAACAACCGGTACAGCGCGTACTCAGTCAATGCCGGACAGTATTCATCGCCGACCGTCAGGCTGGCATCGGCCAGGTCGTCGTAGGCAAGGGGGCGCTTTGCCAAAGTCGCCACCACCGTGCCGGCGATAACCGGCGGGGATAACTCAAAAACCCTGGGGTTGCGCTCGTCATAGGTGTACTGGCGGGCCTCCGCCACCGTATCGGCACTGCGCCAATCCGGCGTCATCAGGTCCAGATGCTCCCGCGCCACCAGGCGGATACTGCGCCCCGGTATCGTCATGGAACCGTTGTGCTTAATATCCAGTACCCGCAAATAGTCCAGCGGAATTTCCTGGCGGGCACCGTCCACCGTGGGTACTTCCACATCCTGCGCGGTGGCCTCCGGCTTGTAGGCGACAATTCCCAGCTCCGCATCATAGAGCGCATGACCAATGGTGGCATCGCTGTACGCGATGGCGCCGGCATCGCGGAGCATACCGCGCACCTTGCCAATCAGATCGCTAACGCTCGCCATCGATCTGTTTCCACGCTTCCGCCACATCCTTAGCCGTAATGGACATAT
The DNA here is from genome assembly GCF_947489355.1 of uncultured Microbulbifer sp. Classification (GTDB taxonomy): domain Bacteria; phylum Pseudomonadota; class Gammaproteobacteria; order Pseudomonadales; family Cellvibrionaceae; genus Microbulbifer. Next base: position 23,366 of record NZ_CANLDD010000002.1, read on the forward strand.
CGCCAGACAATTCCCGCACCTTGGCAACCAATGGCTTATTCGTGTGCTGGGAGAAATGCACCTCGTCCTTCGGCATGGTGCGAATCACGGCAACCAGATCCACTGCCCCGTTGGGTGCAGCAGCCTTTACTGGCTCGGGACCATTATCGTCTTGGTCACCACTCTCCGTCTTAACTGGTACACTCGTCAGGGTTGGCTGCCCCACTTCACGGCGCTCATGGGGCGGGGGATCACTCTCTTCATCATGTACAGAGGCTTCGGCCTGCAGCGGCGGCTTTGCGGCTGAGGCAATACCGGTTGCCGGGCCATAACCACAGGCAGCCGCTTCTTGTTCACCAGCGATACGCCATACCTGTTTATGCCGCAGCAACAACACAGCCTTGTTGCGCGGGAAAGGTTGCACATCGCCATTACCGGTCCAAAGTGTTCCGGTACAGCAAACGGTATCTTTTTTTACCGGCTTGTTGCCGATGTACTGGATCAACACAGTGGGTTCAGTCATTAAAAATCTCCTAAATAGAAAAAGCCCGCATTAAGCGGGCTTATGGTCTTACTCTGAAAAAACTATCGGTTGACTACTGCCAACCAGCTCAGTACAGGAAGGAAAAAGGGTTAATCAGGTAACGAAAGTTAGTAAGAATCCGATAGGCTACTTTTATTGAATCTTTGCACTTTATTCAATTTTAACCAAAGGTATAATTCAGCTATTAACAAGTTTGGAACCCAACACAACCAAGCCAATATAGGGTAAGCATCAATAAACTTAATGCCTAAAACTACGCTAAGGCCAAGATAAATTCTTAGGGTAACGCCTGCCAATGTTACTGCATAACTCCGCACCATCCAGCGCTCATGAGACTTAACATCCCGCTGAAGAATAACGCGATATGCATTTAGTGTTGTTCCCAACCAAAATATTGCCATTAGCGCAAATCCAGTCTGTACCCAAGCCCCCCCTACAGAATTCACAGCTAAAATAAACCCAGAAAGACCGCCAAAAGCAACAGAGATAACATAAATACGGCCAAGTATACGATGCAAATATAGATATTTTCTCCTTATTGAGGAGCTTAGCTGAAAAGCACCTATTAATATAGCAATAGCACCACCCAAAAAATGAATCTTAGTAAAATTTGGAAAGTGTAAAAATAGGTTCTGGACAAATAGCGGCCTAATATTCGGCTCAATCAAAAGGGCCAATGCATAAATCGCAACTCCTATTGCTGATAAAGTCATTATGCTCCATGAGGCTTTATTAATCATATGCATTCCTTATTGACCTGACGTCGCACTCCGCAAAAAAAACTGGAGCGTAGCGGAAAACTTGTCTCTGCGACTAGGTTTGTTATGCCCTGACTACTGTGCAATTGAAGCAGCCGGGCCTGGCATTATGGATCTGTATATACTCAACACACTGATCCATCAGAAGTTTATTGATTACTACGTCTAAATCTCTGCCTTCTGTGACAATTGCATTTACCATATTCCCTTCACTATTGTATGCGCGTAAAGAGAGTAACCGATGACGAAGCATTTTGGGAATTTCGTTTTTTGATAGACATGCTGTTACCGCATTTTCTCTGATAAATATCGGGCCGGATGCTTTATAAGCTGTATCTACTGAGTGATGACAATAATTAATAGCAAGCACTCTTTCTCCAATTTCTGCATCCTCTAGAGATACTCTGCATGGATATCCCGGCTTTGAGTCAACATTAATCCACTGAGCGTTAAATTCGCTGAGTGCAGCATCATCGAGTGAAGAAAATAAGCTGCTCTCCAGCGGTACGACTAAGAAGTCGTTTTCCATTTCGTTGGCCTCTATCAGGGGGAAGTACGAATTTACTTAGCAATTATTCAAACTCACAACTGAAAATGAACAAGTAATTCGCGCATAACAGTTTATTAAAGAACCAGTGGCTCATTATTCATTTGGTTACTATTTCTGGAGTCGACCGCTCAAACTCCATAATAAAGCCATTATTTACAGCAACATATAGATTTTCGATCAAATAGCAACTGAAGATAGTGAACCACTGGCTCAAGTCGCCTTATTCAACACATAACCGTCAATGCGCCACTTTAGGCATGAGTGGTTGTATAAAATGTAACCAGCACTCAGGCCCCAACGTACACATACTCGACAATGCACTCCACTTCCCCGGTAGCACTACCACCAGCCAGGGTTAATTGCAGTTCAGTAGGCTCGGGAAGCAACAGTGATTTGCCGGTATACAAAGCGTTGCCTGCAGAATCGGTCGCAGTTGCAGCCAGAATTGGGGTGGAACCGGTATCACCAACCGCATTGACGGTAACCGTGGTGGATGCACCAAGGGCATCATTGACCATGCGGAAGCCGGTGATTCTGGTCATCGCCGGTAACTTCAGCACAGCACCCGCTGTACCTCCGCCATCGCCTTCAAAAATGGCCTTGCCGGTGGCAATGCACAGATTGCCGTATTCACCATTCTGCTGAATGGTGTTCAGGTTTGGGGTTTTCATATTGGAGTGCTCCAGTAATTAAAAAAGAGGGTGAACACGCGAGGGCCGAAGCCCCCGCCAATCAGCTACCACTCACCGCCGTGTCATGTACCATCACACCGTGGTCGTTAATACGACCGTTGGTGCCCTTAAAGCGGATTTTGGCTTTGCCGTTCATCCAGGAAATCGAGTGCTCCACCACGTTTTCATGGTCGGTCTTCTCTTCGTGCATGGAAAAGTGCATACCGCCCTTGGCCTTTTTGCCGCTGCGACCATAGGCATTGGCCAGGGCCTGGCCACCCAGGAGGATTGCGCGATCGATAGTGGTATCCGCAGTCTGAATAGTGGTCGTCGCGGCAGCGCTGTTGGTGCATACACGCACATTGGTGCCGGCAATAAAACGCACCGGGCGCTTCATCTTGCGAATAAGAATCCCATTCCACATGGCGCACTCGCCTAAGAAAACGGGATGTTTGTAACCCGCCGCACGGTTGTGGGCATTGGCCAGCAGTGCGCGCCAGTCGTTGCCGCTGGTGGAAGTCCAGAAGTCATGCCACTGCCGCGGTGAAACAAACAGTACATGGAATGGTGCATCTTCTGCCTGAGGATCGTCTTCATACTTCACCGGCTGCAACGGGAACGGCATCTCATCCAGGATCAGCCGCATATTGTCCACGCTCGCCAGGGTGAAGGTATCGGCGCTGTCTATTTCCTCCAGCGCCGTTGCATCACCGCCATAGGTGTGGCGATCATAAGTGGGCGGCGTCAGGGAATTGACACAAATCTCGGCAAACTCCTCATCATCCTCCAGCGGTACAATCCAGTCGGAGTCGTTATGCACACCGCGAGCACCGGCCAAGTGAATTAAAACAAGCTGATCCTCCATGGTGTTGTAGTAAGGCCCCAGCAGGGTTTTCGCCAGCTGTTTGAGGTCATGGGCAGTGCGCTGCTGGCTCATCTTGCCGCCGGAGTCCACCATGGTGCGACCCTGGTCAATCAGCAGCTTGAACTGGCTGGAGGTCAGGCTTGCACCTTTACCGGCCAGCTTCTTATCGCCCATCACGGGCTTTTGACGCAGCTGGTGAAACAGATCCACGGTGACTTCATCACCAGCCTCCTTGGACAAATCCGTAATACGCACAATGGGCGCACCGGGATTGGTTTGCTTCTTACCGTCGATCTTTTTCTTGTCGGCTTTTTTCGGCGCTGGGCCGGTCAGCACATTGGTGAAGGAATTGCGGCGTGTGGCCTCCATAAAGAGTGCCGCGTTAAAAATGCGGTTGCGCGCTGCGCTGCCCGCAGAAATGGAAGTAGACATGGTGATTTACCTGATTACCTGTTATTCCCCGAGTTCGGCCATCAGATCCTCGATCTGGTCCTGCGTCATATCCGCCATGGCCGATTCCAGTTGGGCTTCGGACATTTCGGCAAACGTATCGGCGCGGGACTTTTGAGCGGTGGGAGCCTGGCCTAAATCGGAGAGCGATGGAGGGTGTTGTTGTTTGGCGGCCTTCTCGACAGTCTCCTTGGCCTTTTCCGCAAGCACTTTCGTGTCCTGGGGCGTGTCGGTCGGAGGTTTGTCAGGAATGCCAAAGGCGGCCTGGGTGCGCTTCACTACTTCTTGGAAGCGATCCTCAAAGGACGCATTTTTAAAAACGGGGTCTTGTCTGAGCTGGTTATCGACGATGGTGGCCATATCCCACTTGTCGGGATCATTCTCCCTCCAATTGGACAGGCTCGGGTTGCTGGCAATGGCGGTTTCCACTTGCTTTTGAACGGCACTGGGATCGTCATCCTGTGCCGGTGGATCCACCTTATCCTGACCACTGCTCATGGCCTCCTGCAACTGCTTATTCTGCATTGCCAATGCGCGCACCACTTCGCCGATACTGCCGTACTCGCTCAGTGTTTCGAGCATCGTATCGTCAATATCGGCTTTTTTGAGCACATCGGCCGGGGTGAGGTTATTATCCTGCAGTTGCTGTTTCAGCTGATCATTCAATCCTTTCAGCTGGTCCAGCTCCGCCCTGGTCCCGGTTAAATCCTGTTCCAGTTCCGTAGCGCGGTTGTGCAGTGAATTGGCCTGATCCCGTGCATTCTGCAGTACCGCATAGGGGATCTTGTGGTTACCGTCACGGCTCTCTACATACCGCTCACCATCACCACCCGAATCGTCTGGCTTGACCTCTTGCTGGCCGGCATCGGGCGGGGTGCCGTCGGTATCGCCCTGTGTTCCAGCTTTGTCCTCGCCAGACGCGGTATCGTCTTTGCCTTTTTCAGCCTCGCTGGTTTCCTTACCATCGCTGGCTTCCGGGGCCTTGCGTGCTTCCTCGCTGGGTTCGTCATCAAAACCAAGCAGCTTCCCAATGGCTTCTTCATCACCACTTTCCAGAAGCTCGTTGATCTCCTCTTCCGACTTGCCCAGATCATCGAGATCCACATCGTCCATCTCAAACTTACTCATCGTGTTTCCACCTTTTACCAGTTGTCGCATGGTTGCGAAGGGTTACATCCATACCATTTATCGCATGGTTGCGAAGTTGCCCTCTGTCGCTTAGGCGTGCGAAGTTCCGGGCATAAAAAAACCCACACAAGGTGGGTTCTTCACATCCGGGGTTGGCCGTTGCCAGCCAATGCTTTATCCAGTCTTTTGGGTGTCCCCAAGTTGCTGGAATTTGAATTGCGAGCGCTTCAGAGCGACATCGGCGATAACACTCTTCATCTCAGCAATCAGTTTTTCGGTGCTGGCATCCAGCTGTCGAAGCTCCGCCGGTCCCAATTTCAGCTTGCCTTCTTCGGCACTGGCCTGTGCGTGTAACTTGCGTGCTTCACCGGCCAGTTTGTTTACTTTCTGTTTAGCCTCTTCCATACCCAGATCTTGTTGAAGCTGTTGAAGCTGCTGCTGTGCTTCTAAAGCCTCGCGCTGCTCCGGCGTCATTTCCTCAGGGTCCAGGCCGCGACCGGTTACCTCGCGGATACGTTTAACGATCTCATCACGCTTGGGCAGATCCGTGCTCTCCACAATCAAATCGAGCATTACCATCTGCATATCCGGCGGCAGGCTGCTGGCCAGCTCCATCATGCGCTGGGAAACCTGGGCGCGGTAACTGGGTGTGCTGGTAATATCCCCCAACACCACCTGCAGCTTGGCTTTGGTGACCAAGTTGGTTCTGGGCTGGCCTGTGCCTTCGCTGCCGTTCAGCACAATAATTTTGGTCTTGTCCGGTGTGCCCACATTGCGCGCCACCGGATAATCCTGGCGCTGGCTGAGGTCATGAATCACATGGGCCATCAGCATCTCGCCCACCTGCTGACGGGCGAAGCGGTAGTTATCGGTGAGTTCCGCAAGCGTAGTGCTGCCTTGCTCTACCAATGAGTCAATCGCCACACCGGACTTGGCACCACTCTCCTGGCCGAGGAATGCGGAATACACCCCAGCCGTCTCCTGAATAATCTGCTGCGCTTCCTGCATAATGGAGAACTGCTGTGCCGCCACATGGGTTTCCTGCTCGATGCGAAAGGCGTTTTTGTCGTTATTACTGCGATTTGGATTCAGGTTCACCACACCATCAGCGCGGTAGAATTCATCCAGCATCTCTTCATCGGATAAATTCCCCGCCAGTGCATCCTCGTCCTTGATCACCATCACCTTGTTCAGCAGGAAGGTGAGCTTTTGCCGGCGCACATTCACCTCATCCTGCGCCGGCATCATGCGCCGCCCCAAGCCATAGGGAACACTGGTGCTGTCCTCGCGAAAGCCCCAGAAGGGCACATAGGGAAAGTTGCTGTGTGGGTGCGGGCTGGGCACATCCACCAAGCGGTGCGGCCCGATAAAATACGCCAGGCGCATCTTGGGAAACGCCATATTGCGCACCTGCACCTTGCCGCTGGCGAGTATGGCTTGGTGCATCCTATTCTGCGGATCCACTTCCAGCACATGGCCATCGCCGGAGAACATCACCGGGCGCTGTACATAGTGGCGGTAATACACCTCATAGATCAGGGCACGCTCCCGGTCACTGTCCCACCAATCCTGCAGGAACATATCGGTGGCGGTGTAATCTGAATAAGCGCCCAGCAAATCTTCCCGCTGCATCAGTTGGTATTCGGTGTCGAACCCGTCCCAACCCTGGCAGGCGAACCTGATCAAATCCTTGTGGCCGGGGAATGCCAGTTCTGCCTGGTCCCGATCCACCCAGCGCCGCCGTACCAACCAACGTGCGTTGGAAAGGTCCGACTCCGCATGCCAATCCCAAAAAATCTCATTGCGGTGCACACGCTTACAGCGGTAGGGATAAGCGAAAGGGTCACTGCTGCGGGAAACCTCCACCCAATCGAGCCCGCACTTGACCTGGCCGGCAAAGGCATCGGCACAGGCTTTATCAGACCGCGTCATACGCGCCGCTTCATTGAGCTTTTCGTTAATGCCCTCCGCCACTTCCACACTGTCGTCATCGTCCGGGCGCACCACCCAATCTGCCCGGGTGCGCGCCTCCAGGCCCAATACGCCGTCGATCGCTGGCGCCATCAGGTTGTGAATCAGGATCGGTTGGCCACGGGATTCCAGTACCCGGCGCATCTCGGGGGTAATCTGGTTGCTATCGTAATAGGCACAGGCCCGGTCCGCCTCACTGCGCCACTCCGGCTGCACACGGATATCGTCGAGAAAGCGCTCCAGCTGTTTAAGTGCCAGGCCATCGTGTTTCTCTGCGTAATCAATGCCGAAGGACATTACATTGCTCTCCAGTCCCGCGGTGGCCGGCGCTGTCCATGGCGTCCTTTGCGCTTTTCAGGCGCTACCACGGGAATTGCCAAGGTCAGCGCCAGCGCCTCAGCTTCGTCAGGAGAGCGAATTTCACGTTTTTTCATCTGCTCTTTGGTTTCCAGAACCAACTGTTGTTTCACGTTATAGGTGTACTGTGGTGCGATCAGGTCCGCATGCAGGCTGTTTACATCAGGAATGGATACAGACCCTTCGAGCCAATTAGCCATGTTGTTCCACATCTCCGCGCGCAGATTGAAATACTTTTCGGGTTCACTGGCCGCAGAACCCGCGTTGACACCAATCACCGGATAACCCATATCTTCCAGCGCATCGACAGTCCCCGCACCCAGGCCTACTTCGTCGACGAAGATGGCATCGACCGGATTACCTTCTTCTGCATAGGCATCGCACTCTTTGGCAACCTTGGCCGCAAGCTGGGTGGTACTGGTTTTAAGCAGGCTCTTCAAGCCCCAGGCCTTGTTACCCTTGCGATGTATCCAACTGGCCCTATCACCGCCATAACGCGCTGGATCTACTCCAACGATATGCGCTCCGTAATGACTGACAGCGTCTTCGCCTCTCTTTCGAGCTGCAGCGACATACGCTGTATTGCATAAGGTGTCCTGTCCCGATTGCTGGAAGGCGTCAGCGGCACAGAATGGATACTCCTGCAGGAAGAGCCAGCCCCATTCGCCGACATCACCGCGGAGCTGAATGTTTTTCTGGTGCGCCCAGTACAGTTGGTCCCTATCCAGGTTGTAGGTCTTGGCAGTATCCAGTTCCGTATCACTGGGCTTCCAATCACTTGGCGCTTTTTTGCGATACTCCGGCTGCCAGTACCAGGGCAGAAAAATTGCGATAAACTCCGACTCACCAGCTTCGGCTTTCTGCCAGAGGTCATGGAAGTAACCACCGATGCCATTGGCAGTGCTCTCGAAGATAATCTCGCTGTTCTCACCTTCCGGCACTGCCTGCAACACACCAGCTGCATGGGTTTCCGCATGAGGCCAGAAGGCCACTTCAGAACCGTGGAAGTAATGAATCGTACTGGAGCGGCCAGCGCCTTTGCTGCCTGCTGTCGCCACTTTGTAGCCGCTATCGTTCTGCGCAAAGTGCAGCTCTTTGGAGCTGGCATTGGCCGTTGCCGGTTTCAGCAATGGATGCAAATTGTTGTGGTAACGAAACACCATATCGAACAGGTTGTCAGTGGCCTGCTGTAGGTGCGTGAGAATGAAAGCCTTCACTGCTTTACGGAATCGTGTCTTCCAGTAGTAGCGGCCTTCAACATAAGTGCTGATACCCTGCTGACGCCCTTTCAGAATCAGGGCCCGCACCATACCCAGTTCAAACAGTTGGTCTTCCAGACGCTCATGTACATAGCGTTGCGCCTGATTGATCTTGAATGGCTTCAGAGCACCGCGCTTTGTAGCGATCTTCAATTGCTTCAGGGCAAAAAAAGGGAAATCGTGAACACAGCGCTTGATCAGATCCCGAACCGACTCCACTTCATCCGGGGAAATCTCCGCTTCTAAAGCCATTACGCGTTTCTCTCGTCAATCAATACTTATTCAACCGCTTTCTATAACACGGGGCCACCAGAAACGAAAAAGCCCGCACTGGGCGGGCTTTCGGTGACCTGAATCTTAAAGCTAAGCGCTCTGATCTGTCAGTAAATTATCAGTCTATTGATCTACTCGGTTGGCATAGAACTTTGAACAGCTTCAGCGTACTCCCACCCAGAATGGGACAACTCAAACAACTCTCCTTTAATACCACGCTCCTTCACATAACCGCATTCTACTAAGTCATCCAAAGCCTTTTCATACTTCGCAAATTCTCTCGGAGAATTCCTCCCGAAAGATATATTATTTGTTGCAATTGAGTGATTCCCAATTGATCTACTTTTTACAATGATGCCACGCTCTTCAGATGCAGCTCCAAGTAATAACTCTTCGCTAGCTGCAGACAATTTTGGGCTAGGCGCCTCTAATTTATTTGATAAATTATCTCGTTTATCCCTGAGATTATCAATTTCTTCTTTTACATTTTGCTTAGCTTCTTCATCTTTGACCTTCTCAAGTTTTTCATCCCGTAATGCTCTATCTATTAGCTCAGATTCTTTAACAGCAAGTAGTTTATTCCTGGATTTTTCTAGCTCCTCCTGTCTAATATTCTTCAGATGCTCAGCATCAAGGAGTAAAAAATCTATCTTCTGCAGAGGCATACGCTCTACTAACCCAAAGCAATATCGTACCCATGGTGATGCTATGGCTAATATCAAGGAGGAAATTAATGGATACCAAAGCATTGTCCAGATATTTGTTTGATTATCAAATGTTTCCAATCTAACCAACCCAGTTCCACCTGTCACGAGCAACAGAAATATTGCTCTCCAATTAAATACAAAAAAGGACAAAATAAAGTATCCGTAAAAAGGCGATTTTATCCTTGAATTGACAGCAGCTATGAATTCTTTCATTAAGACCCCAGGGCTTTAACATTTATATATTGGTAACCGCGAGCACCATTATGCATGATTTACATGTCTTTAGTAAATGTAGCTCTAGTGGCCACCCATCACCCAATCAGCTCATCAATCAACGACTGTAGAGTAACCTTGACTTCTTTCTGCTCACGGAATGCCTGAACATTCACATGCTTGCCCAGCAGTTCCAGGTTCTTAACCTTGTCCGGCCACTTGATTTTCTTCAGCACACCGACAATCTGGCGCTCATCACCACTACCTTCCCACAGCTCTGACAGGTCCATACCGGAAAGAAATTGGCGCCAAATCTTTGGCCATTCCCGAATGGGCTTGAGCGAACCGTCATCCTTGAGAATATCCAGCACATCCATCTGGTCGATCTCAAACAGGCGCTTCAATACATAGTCGGCGTCTATCTGAGTGCGTTCTGAGCGGGCTTTCTGGGCTTTTTGGATGTATTCAGCCACCTTAATATTTCTTAATAATTCTGAACCCCTAGCTTCACAGGACTGCTGCGAAGCCTTTGGGTATGCAGCCTTGTAAGCCCTCGTCGCATTCAGCTCAGGATCAGCCAGATAGGTGTCTGCAAAGACCTGCCACTTATCAGTCAGGCCGTTATGGTTGCGCCTGGCCATTACTCTCTCCGCTCTTGCTGTGCTTTCGCCATCTTGTGGCGTTGGTGGCTGTAGTACCAGTTCACCACAAAGGAGGCGATGGCCACCAAGGCACAGATAAAGCCAATGGGGTTTTGGATAAACAGGCTGTAAACACTGCCGATAGCACCTACCGTTACCGTAGTGGCATGGCCAACCTTTTCTGCTAACTCTCGTACAAGGTCGTGTGTGTTCATGGCTTCATTGCCTGTGTCTTTTCCTTACTCCCCTGGCTGGAGCCGTACCAGAATTGCAGGATCATTGGTATTGCGCCGGTGATCACACCGAGCATCAGGGTTCCGGTCTGTTCAAATGCCGGGGTTACCTCTACGCTGCCGGAGAACAGCAGGTAGGTCAGGAAGAAATAGCCGCTGATGAACACAAACGACAGCACCGCCTGAACCCACAGGCCCCCTTTGATGCCTAGTTCCCGTGCACTCTTGCGGTCCTCCACTTCGAGCCGATATACATCAATGTTCAACTCATGCATCTTGAGCTTGAACTGGTTGTCTAGGCTGCGCAGTTCCAGAAGCTGTTCGGGGCTCGCATTCAGTACCAGATCGGCAATATCCTGTTCAGTAGCCTTTTCATCACCCAGTAGGGCACCAACCAGGAACTTGACTGCCGTTCCCGCGACAGGGCCACCAAGAGCAGCGCCCAGGGTCGGGGCAACGCTTTTAACTATCGCTTTCCAGTCCATTAGTAGCTCCAGATTGTAAAACCTAGGGAAATCACTTTCTCCAGGCGTAAAAAAACCGGCTCTGTGGCCGGTTTAAGTGGTTGGGTACCTGGCACAAGGATTTACACCTCGCTTGTTAAGCGCTATGCCTGGCACACACGCTTTTGTAAAAGGCGTGCTTTAGCGCGGCCTTTTGGCAAAATTGTTAAGTCAATGATGTGCTAATTCTTTTAATCTAAAATCAATTTCAATGAGATATGGTGCCACATACCCTTTATATGTTGACTTAAAACTTTCAGGGAGATCTTTCCAGCCCGTAATTCTGCCTCGACAATTTCCCGCTCCACAGCAGCATTTGTATGGAAAGTGGTCAATGATGTAATTTCTCATAGCATAATCAAATGTTATTTCATCACCAATCTCGATGGTGTGCATTGCAATAAAATCATGTGCTTCTACCTCATTTAGATTTATCCCACAGTTGGGATTGCAGGAGTGGTTAACCTTAGCAATCTCTCCACCATGTAATGCATAGCGAAACTCGCCCATCTGGGAGGCATGAGAGTGGTTTTCATCAATATTGTCTTCTTCGATGACACCCACCATCACTATATCGCCAGAATGAAATCGCTTAGTAGCGAAAATACCTTGACCTTTATCCTTATCTTTACAATCTAATAATTCGTATCCGTTGTTCACTTTGTGCACCGTGACTGAAGAACATACGCTCGGGGGTAACCACGGTAACACATATATAAATTAAACATCCCATGCTTCTTCCAAAGCAGTCGGGTTAACGGCATTCACACGAATCCCTCTTGGCATTTCATAAGCAACGCATTTCACAAAAGTATCGATGGGGCCTTCATAACTGTAACCTCTATGCTCTGGATAAGATTCAAATAGGTGATAGTGATTACTACCTCGGAAGCAATTCTGTGTCAATTATCCAAAATTTCCTTTAAAATTAGATAATTACAAAAAATTCGATACAATCGCATAAAATAGAGAAAGGGTCATCACGACCACTATCCCAGAATATACCATTGTTCGTAATTCTCTGTACTGGCTCGCTTTTTCGACACACTCCCCTCAGTAGCTCCACACAGTAGGCCGGGTACGCTCACCCGGTATAGGCTCAAGATCATCCAGATGCAGGAATCTGCCCTTGTGGGCGCCCTTCTGCTTTACGCCAATGCCGGTAAAGCCTTCCTCTATCGCGATCCCCAGAAGCTCATAGGCACGCCCACCAGAAACTGATACATCCACAGCCTGCCCGGTAGTGTGTGTCATGGTGGAGCCGATACGGGCGCAGTGGGCCGGGCAGCGATAACCGGAGGTGATCACCATCGGCTTGTTGAAGCGCTTCCTCACTCGAATTAACCGGTGCAGCGTGTCATCCGAGAAGTGGTTCTTACCACAGCAACGGCAGGACAACTCCTCTTCCGTGAAGTAGTCGTTATCGAACATTGGATTACCAGAAACGAAGAAGCCCGCATTGGGCGGGCTTAGAATATTGACTGTGGTGGCTATTGGCGTTAAATCACTCTCGGCCCAGCGGCTTAACTGGAATCCCTAACCAGTCTTGAGGGAATCCCATGAGCTCAAAATCATTAGGGTGTACAACTACGTGCTTCAACTGGAAATCGTTATAGAGAATCCACCTGTTCCAACGCTTGGCTATTGCAAAGCATCTGAGGATTTCTTCCATAGGGGGTAGTGACTTCGGAGCAGACAGACGAATTACGAACACAAAAAAACCCGCCAGTAGCGGGTTCTTAGTCTGCAATGCGCAAAAAAGGCATGCTAGAAAAAAGGTATCATCCTGGCACAAACCTGTCAACCATCTGGACACAACCTTTTTTTGTAATCTTCCACCACCTCAGAAATTGGTCCCAAAGCCCTCATGGGAAGTGGGTCCAGACGCCTCTGTAACCTTTGCCATAATCTTTTCCAATGCTTATCCCAGATGATTTTGTCACACCTCAAAAGTGTACGAGCCTGCTTTAGATCTATATGCCTGCCATTCACATCGCGCAATGCGCATGCTGTGATACAGAACAATGCCAACTTACTAACGCCGGTTCTGTCGTGCGACTCATCCCATTGGTCAAACTCACTCATCAAGTAGTGGAGCAGTGCGGCACGTTCTCTAAAACGAGATGCCGGTGGTGCATAAGCGGCCATTCCCCAGCAATAGGCCAGAGGGTCAGCTCGACGCACTTGGGCAATCACGCTCTGAACCATGCCCTTTTCACAGGCGTCCATTATTCGTCCAGCACTACCTTTGCCTACCAGTGTCTCTGATGCTTCTGTTCTGGGGACTGGCAATCGACAAATTACCTTTCCCTCATCGTCCCGAAGAACAGGTTTAAGCCTTCGCTTGGAGCGGGCCATTACTGTACTTTTCCCGGCGATGGCCTCATAGTCGAATGCCGTGGTTGGGCTATCAAAGGCATCGTGCCAAGCCTGCCTTGCACTTTTGAATCTCAAGTTCCACCTCCTATCCAGTGTTATACTGGATTGATCAAAAGTATCCAACGAAGACCAAACGCCCACTATTGCCGTCAGCGCGTTGTGCCTGCATGTCCCTATATTGCTCGCGGTAATGCCTAGATATTTCGCTCTTATGCTTCTGCTTGACATCCCGCCTTGCAAATCGAGCATTATCCATGTGGCCTTTCTTCTCCAATAGGATGTCGTAAGCACCATCCCCGAGCTGTATTCTCACCCATCTGGTAAACTCGTGCGGGTTGCCCTCCAAGAAGTAGTGGCAGCTTGTGCAGTGTGCAAAGGCGTTGTCCGGGTCAAATCTCACAGCGTAGTTACCACGCCCATGAAAATGAGAACATTGCAGCCCGGCACTATTTTCCGGGTATTGGGTTTCACAGTGCTCGCACTGCCATCCGGCCCTCTCCCGAATACACTTGGAGAACCACTTATCCGCGCTTGTTATCTTTACGGCCACGGCTCAACTCTCCCCAAATTGCCTTGTATTGCCCCACATAGGGATCTACTACAGTGATGCCCCAGAAGTCGAAGGCAAAGCGACGTACGTTCTCTAAATACTCCGAGAACTTCTTTTTCGTCAGCTTGGCCGTGGAGCCATACAGAATGATGCTCTTGCCCTTTGCCTCAATGCTGCCGATGGCAAGGAACTTCTGTTTAAAAACTTCGTGTAACACATCCTTGGTATATGGGTGTTCAGTGCCATCGTCACACGGAATGACAATGCCAGCCTCATCCAACTGACGGGAGATTTCTGAATAAACCCAACCCCATAAAAAGCGATTCTGTAAGGTACTGCGTGTTGCCTTAAATGGACCTACCTTCACCGCCATCGGCTTGTCAGCGCTTGGTTTCAGACGGTTTAGGCTGTCGAGAACGCAGGCTTTCTGTGTTGGAGTTCGCACCACCCAGAATTCACCCTCCATCACTCACACACCTCCCGCTTGCTCGTCGGTAAACTCATACGGCCTGGAATACACACCAACCAAGTTGGAACCCTGTGCAAGCAGCCAAAGCACAATTGCAATCCAAAGCCAAACAATTAGCGCAAACCAAAGCAAGGGATTCATGCTTTCGCCCTCTCTTTTTCGACACGCGATTTGTTACACTCCGGGCAGGGTCTGCCCCGCTTATTCTCGGTAACGGATTTATCGCTCCTGAGCCACCCGGTCTCGTAGCCACATTTGCGGCATTTGAATTCAATGGCCCGTCGGCCAGCACCATCATGACCAGCATCCGATATGTGCATCATCACCCGTGGTGGCCGTTTGGGCTTGGTACCCGCAGCTGAGAACATGTCCAGGGTTGGCATATTTCACTCTCTCCAAATGGCTTTGATTTACTCTGCCGTCTCCGTAAACAGAGATTTCAGGCTATCCAGAGTTTGGCGCCCGACGACCTTCGAGCGTTCCTGGGCGACCTTGTTGGACAGTTTCGGGGGCTCAAACTTTCGATACATTTGTGATCCAGTAATCGGCTGACACATGCCAACAAACTCCGCGTAGTTGGGTGGCCAGCTATCAATCTCACCCTGTCGCGCTGCCTCCTGATTTCTTTGCTCGACGTACTTCATCCCTCGATACCATGCGATTTCACTCAGCCCCTGTGTCTTCTTCGCCCACAGCATGAAATCCTCGCTGTAGCGACCGGCAGTCTTATCCGCCTCAAAGTCATACAGGGCATGTTGGGACGACCACTTGTGGCCGTACAGTTGGGTCATGCGTTTCCACAGAGCCAGCAGCAGCTTCTCGTGCCGAGGCTCTAGCGAACGCGGCGTTGATTTGTGCGTGCTCCTGCTGGAGGCGGTTGCCAGGGCCTGAGTTATGGTTTTCATTTGCACTTCCCTTGCTTTGACTCGACTTGATTTGTAACCGGTCAAACTGCTTACGCAACTTGGCTGGGCTGAGGATATTGGATTGCCAAAAATCATCGTTGTTGGCCCAAGTGAACACGCGGGCTATCTCTCGCAGTGAACGGTTATCCAGTTCACGCAGTTTTCGGCAGTCGTCAGCCCACCTGTCCAGGTTGGGAGGTTTAAATTTGGGCTGGAGCCTGCGGACACCTTTGAGAATAAAATTTGCCAAAGCGTAATCTTCATCGGTAGCGTTCACCCGATTTTCTTTGGCAGCGTTTGGCAAGGAGGTATTAGGTTCATTGACTGGTTCAGAAGAATGACTGGTTCTGGGTGCAGGAGATTCACCACCCCCCGGTGCAGGAGATTCACCCCCCGGTGCAGGAGATTCACCCCCCGGTGCAGGAGATTCACCCCCCCCTGGTGCAGGGGATTCACTACCCTTTTCCAGGGTCAGCACATATAAATTACTAGCATTTGGCTTGATGGAATTCGTTGATTTACGATTAATTTTTGATAAAAATCCACTACTCTCCAAAGCCTTGATGTGGGCAATAACTGAGCGCCGACTGATTTCACACTGGTTGGCAATATGCTGATAGCTTGGCCAGCATTCGCCTTGGTCACTAGCGTTGTCAGCCAATTTAAGGAGCACCAGCTTGCGTAGCGGGTTCCCCACTTTGACCTTCATTGCCTTGACCATTAGCTCCATGCTCACAATGCACCTCCGTCCGCTCCTGCGGCTCTTAAATACTTTTGGTACTGTTGCTTGGAAAGGTGCCGGACAGCCCCGGCTGCCTCTGCGGGTGTTGTTTTTGACTTATGTGCTTTCTTGGACATAAGTGGACAAAAAACCAGATCGACACAGTAGAGAGGGGGCTGGATAATGGCCCTACCTGTGGGGGATGGCTTGGGTTAAGCCCAATACCCTGAAACCACGGGAGGGGTGCACACCAAGTTTGCAGCCGCCATTTTGGTGGCTACGTTGGCAGCGATAAAGCCGCAGGCTAGTGTGGCTCAACACTCCGGGAGTCCATTGTGAGCTTGGGCTCTCGCTACTGGACTGTCCTAGGCGGGCCAGTAGCAACCGCCAGGCATGGCGGGATATAAATGAGCCAAATTCACGGCTCAACCGGTTGAGCTAGCTTGATTGGAAACAAACCATGAAAGGCAAACTCACCATCAGTATGTCCATCAACGTGCATGAAGTGCTGTATGCAATTGCAGCTCTGCTGTTTACAGCGCATGAGCTTGGACTCATTTAGAGGTAAAAGCCCCAGAGCCGGTGGCAGCCGGCCCTGGGCACTACCCAGCCCCCCTCTCTACTATGCCGATCTGTTAAAAAACTCTGGCAGCGCTTGGGCTGTCAGGGAAAATCTATATTCAGCCACCTTTCAGGGACTATTCAGGGCCTCCTGAACGCCCGAATATTACCTTTCGGAATTCCGGGCTTATTTCGTTTCTTTAACTCTCGCACCACAATTTCGGCGAAGAATTCTTCCGTAGTTTTGCCATGTTTTTTGGCCAGTTGATCTAACTTTTCGGCCTGCCCATGCGTGAACGGTGTGAACATTTCCTTCATAGGCCCTCTCCGGGGCCTTCAGGCCGCTTGACCTTCGTTGCTATCCTCATCAGAGAACAGCGCTAGCTGTGCTTCAACAAACTCACGCACCAAGACTGCTTTTTGCGTTCTGTTGAACTTTGCTAGCGCCTCAATAAGTTCATAGGTCGCGTCATCGACGCGTAGCTTGATCTCACGATCCTTAATGTGCTTGGGGTCTGCATACATACTTGATGCCCTTATCCTTATGTTGATTAATTTCTGTACTGTGCCTTTAACCCACATGTGTCGCCTTGCTCAACAAATCTATGTGATGGCCTTGTGTGTCGCTCTATCCAGCTATGCTGATTGTTGTCAGGCGCTGGCTTGCGTTGCCGTAAAGCTGATCGCGGGAGTTTTGGCTACATCAGGGGTAAGTTTTCCACCAGAGAGCCGCTCTATTTCGTATTGCCTTCTGATTGGTACACTCCCCGTGTATTCCCATTGGCGCACTGCTTCATAAGTGATGCCCAAGGCACGAGCGACTGCTCCACGAGATCCGAAATAGTCAAAAACTTGATCAACAGTCATTGAGAAGTCCTCCAATTGAACAATATAAAAGCACGCTTGCATTTAAAGTGCAAGCCCATTTGTCAAGAAAACTTGTATGTTGAGCAAATGAATGTGATAGACAGAATGAAAAAAGTTTTGGTGGATGAGGGCATCCCGACGCGCCGGATTAGGCGGCAGTTGGCGGAAGACTGTGGCGTAAGCTATGAGGCTGTGCGCCAATGGGATACGCGCGATACTCAGAAAATAGAGATGGATAGAATCATTCGCTTTGCCGACAAATGGGGGGTTGACATTCGGTGGTTAACAACTGGAAAAGGGAAAAGGGAACAATTTTCTAATATTCGCGATGAAATAGGCGTTAATTCTGATAATCTCAGCATTGGGCCAGACATCTATGGCGCGGTACCACTCATTTCTTCCGTGCAAGCTGGCCACTGGGAGGAAGCTATAGATAACTATCAGCCAGGGGACGGTGAAACCACAGTTCTGTGTACTGTCCCACACTCAAAGTACACATTTGCTGTTCGGGTAGAGGGTTCTAGCATGGAGCCCAAGTTTACCCATGGAGAGATAATAATTGTTGACCCAGAGGAAGATCCAAAGAATGGCGATTACATTATTGCTAGAAGGCTAGACAACCAAAAAGTAACCTTTAAACAGTTTATTTCGGATAGTGGCGAGTTTTTCTTGAAAGCTCTGAACCCACAGTGGCCTGAACCTATCATTCCTATTGATGCGAAGTGGGAGGTCTGCGGAGTAGTAATCAGTCGTCTCGAGAACTTCCGGTAAGCCCTCAATACAAACATATCTGGCTGAACACCAATTATCCCCATCAGGATTACCCCCCCTTCTCGCTGCTTCACAATAAAGCCCTATCAGGGCTGCTTTATTGATCACCTGCTTATGTGACCAACTCAAGCGATCTGGTCGCAAATAAAATACAAGTCTGCTTGCATAAACAGAAAAGAAATGTTTTATTTGTGGATGCAAGTTCACTTGTATTTTTATATAAGGAGACGTCATGAAGCTGGATACACAAGCATTCACCACCAACTCACCCAGACCAGCAGAGGACTCTCTGAGAGAATTTGAGCGCCATCAGCAACCTCAGCCCAGCAATACACAGAAACGGCTGACTCTGGTAAGGCGCTATCAAGTCCTGGCCGATGTACCTGCCCAGTACATTCATACAGAGGTGCATTCTGAAATTGAGTCTGAGCCGACTGAGTTCTGGGGGCGCCGGGAATTTAGCAATACCGTCGTAGACTACCTCGATAGCTTTTTGGTGTATCCGCCTGCCTTTCTGCACTCCCCTGAATACAGCGAAGTAGAAGCCATTGAGCTGGCCAACCGTCAGCGCAAAAGCATGAATATGCGCTTCACCTTCGAGTGTCCCTGTGATGACAGCGATGCGGCTGGTGACTGGCTAGAGGAAAAGTTGGAAAGTGGGCTTTACCCGGACTGGCACATCGACGAAATCATCCCGCTGAATTAATGGGGGTATTTCCAAAATGAAAACCAGCATAAACAAAGCCACGGTCCGGGCAACTCGCATCGCCAGTTATCTATTTCCGACCCTGAAAATAACCATAGTTCGTGACCGCGAAAAAGACTGGTGGAACGAGGTATGTATAGCTGTTCGGGAGCGCTGCCGCAATGCCTACGAGCGCCGGGGATGCCTGGAAAATCCCTACCCAGCAGGCGATTTACGGCGCTGGGAGTGGATACAGGAATCCCACGCAATCATTCATGAGCGTTTGCAGTCAACCCTGAACGACGTTGGTTGGGCAGAAGAGATCATCTACGAATTAGGTGCAGCAAAACGCGGTGAAATTATCCCTTTCCCGCAGCCGGACAAGGAGCCACAGAAGGAAGCGGCGAAACAAAAAGTGAACTGGGAGTGTGAGGATATTTATGTCTAGGGAAATTACAAAAGCCGGTGGCTTCGCATTGCAGCCTCAAAACATGAGCGAAGCCATGGAAATAGCCAACATGCTGGCCACCAGCCAAATGGTGCCAAAGCAATACCAGAACAAGCCCCAGGACGCACTGGTGGCCATGATGATGGGTGGCGAGCTTGGCCTTAACCCAATTCAGTCCCTGCAGAACATTGCAACCATCAATGGAAAGCCGTCCATATACGGCGATGCGCTCCTGGCCTTGGTACAAAACCATCCCTGCTTCGGTGGCCATGAAGAAAGCTTTGACGAGCAGACCATGACCGCAACCTGCACAGTCTGGCGCCGTGGAGAAGATAAGGTTCACACACAGACGTTTAGCCAGGCTGACGCCCAAAAAGCAGGTCTTTGGGGCAAGTCTGGTCCCTGGACTCAATACCCCAAGCGCATGTTGATGTGGCGGGCGCGAGGTTATGCCCTGCGCGATAAGTTTTCTGACGCCCTCGGTGGATTAATCACAGTGGAAGAGGCCCAGGACATCCCCGGAGAGCGTGACATTACTCCACGCAGAGAGCCTGCTAAGCAATGCCTGCCCGAACAGTATCCAGACGAGAAATTCAACACGAATTTTGAAACCTGGAAGGGCTTGATTGTGACAGGCAAGAAATCTTCCGAACAAATCCTGGCCACACTTGAGAGCCGTGCAGTCCTCAGCGAAGTACAGCGCCAGAAAATTCTAGCTATCGGCAATGAGGAAGCAGCAGCATGAGAATTCTAAACCTTACCCAAGGCACTCCTGAATGGCGCGCCGCCCGCGCTAAATACTTCACTGCTAGTGAGGCACCCATAATGATGGGGGACTCCAAGAGAATTAAGCGCACCGAGCTTTTGCACATGAAAGCTACCGGTACTGAAAAGGAGTATAGCGACTGGGTCCAGAAAAACCTTTTCGATAAAGGCCACGCGTTAGAGGCAAGTGCTCGCCCAATTGCTGAGTCAATCATTGGAGAAGAGCTGTACCCGGCAACCGCTGTTTGTGATGAAGACTATCTGCTGGCCAGTTTCGACGGTATCACCATGGATGATCGCATTATCTGGGAGCACAAACAGTGGAATGAGGAAAAGGCTTCCACTGTCCAGTCTGGACAGTGCCCTGTAGAAGATGCTTTCCAGGTCCAGCAACAGCTGTTAGTAAGCGGTGCTGAAAAGTGTCTATACATGATGTCTGACGGCACCGAAAACCGGTGCGTCCATCTCTGGTTACTACCAAATGAAAAGGATCAACAGTTTATCCTGGCAGGCTGGCAACAATTCGAGGAAGACCTAAATAACTACGAGCCAGCGCCAAAGGTAGTGGAAGTGGTAGGAAGATCCCCAGGCGCCTTGCCAGCACTACACATTGAAGTTACCGGCAAGGTCACTGCCAGCAACCTGCAGCAATTCTGCGACCACTCTCTGAACGTATTCAAGGGCATCAGTACAGAGCTGGATACCGACCAAGATTTCGCTGATGCAGAAAAAACTGTGAAGTGGTGCAAAGAGGTTGAAAAGCGCCTTAGCGCTGCCAAGGACCACGCCCTCAGCCAAACCCAGTCCATTGATGAACTCTTTAAAGCCATTGATGACATCAGCGGAGAAGCGCGCACCAAGCGCCTGCAACTGGAAAAACTGGTAAAGGCACGCAAGAGCGAGATAAGAGAAGAAATCGCCATGTCCGCCGCTAAGGGCATGACAGATCATATTGAGCAGATTAATCAGACATTCGACGGCAGGGTCCGCATGCCAGCAATCCCTGCCAATTTTTCCGGAGTGATGAAAGGCAAAAGAACCTTTGCCAGTCTACGCGATGCTGTCAGCACTGAGTTGGCCCGCGCCAAAATAGAAGCCAATCAGATTGCCGACAAGATCCGTATCAATCTGGAAACGCTTCGCACAGCTACTGCTGGCTATGAAACGCTATTTTCCGATATCCATGCTCTGGTACTGAAAGATGGTGATGACCTTCGAGCAGCTATCACTGCACGCATCGCCGAACACAGAGAAGCTGAAGAAAAGCGCAAACAAGAAGAGGAACAGCTTCAAGAGGAAGCCCAGCGCTTTGGTGAGCAAGTAGATCGGGACCGTGAACGCGCTCAAAAGTCTCACATTCAGCCAGCAAACCCGTCCATCAGTCAAGTCTCCTCTCCCTCCACCCGAAGGAGGCGCCCCTGCGATGCAGTAATCATTGGCACCATCGCCACTCAATTTCGGGTGAACGAATCCACGGTTATGGAATGGCTTATGGACATGGATCTTCAGAGCGCAAGCAAAGCTCTGGCGAGTAATTTTTAACCCGCGCCTCTGGCGCATTCAATCAGCTGTACCCCCAAGCTTAGGGCCTTTGGTACTGGGCCCATTTTTTAAAAGGATCTAATTATGGATGTCAAAATCGAAAGCGCCCAGCCCTACGAAACTGTCGAGGCACCAAAGGTTGAAACCTCTGAATGGATAAATTTCTCGGGAAATGAGACTGCTGATCTTCCAGCAGGAATTGAGCCAGATGCCCCAATCGCCATCCGTCTGCGTCAGGGCACAGAGATGGTTGTATTTGCCGGTGACTCGTTTGATCTGCCCCTTGGGGATTGGGATCACGACGACCACGAAAAAGATATTGTGGCCTACCGGCTACTGTCTGCCGAAGAGGCACGAGAGTTTATCAGAGCCCAAGCTGTTATCGAATATTTCTCTGGGCATTTGGAGGAGGAGATTGATCGCTGGCACGTTCTTGTTGAAGACCTAAAGGTAAAATTCAGCAATCCCCTATTTAAATGCTTGATGCCAAAGCTAGTTGTCGCCCTCCACTGTCCAGCGGATTGTGAGCATAAAGCAGTCACTGCTAACGCTTCCAAATCCCAAGCCTGGGTTTTACAGCAAGTCATGCCGGCGTTTAGCGAACCATCCAAGTAAGGAAGGAGTGCGGCGTGAAACTCTGGCAATCCCTCACCGGCATCGCCGCACTCATTTTCTGATGGATTAAATAGGCATGAACATGCAAAAGGCGCCAATACGGAAGAACACACTTCCCCTGTTGACAAAAATCGGGGAACAGTGCCATGCTTATCCCGCTCTCGCAAAATCGAGAGCCGGGATTAGCACCCCGTTTACCAAAGGCGCCAGGAAGACGCCTCTAGTTGTATGCGTCTTTTTTTGTGGCTGCAGTAAGCCCCTGGCAGTTATGGCGGGCTGTACGGGCCTCCTTCGGGAGGGCCGTTTCCTTTGGGCGGTAGTGCTAACCCGTTCAGTCCGCCACCCTTCCGAGATTAGCACCTTCTGCGTGGCGGCTAACCCGCAACCAAAGGAAGCTGCCATGCCTACCCCCACCATCATTCCGTTTGAATTTCATTCCCATACTGTGCGCGTCATAGACGTTGATGGCGAAGTCCAGTTCATCCTATCGGATGTCACTAATGCTCTTGGATTTACCCGCAGCCGGGATGCTGCTCGCGTTCTCGATGCAGATGAAAAGGGGGCGCATACTGTGCGCACCCCGGGCGGAAATCAAAAAGTAATCACCGTTAATGAGTCTGGCCTTTATCATTTAATCCTCAAAAGTCGAAAGTTTGCCGCCAAAGAGTTTCGTCGTTGGGTTACTTCGGAAGTTCTACCCTCCATCCGCAAAACCGGCGGCTACCACACCACCCAAACCACAGACGCCGACAAATACGCCCTGCTAAACGCAATGGTGGCTCAGATGCGCCTGCCAGGTAACCCAGTCGTAGTGCCTTATCTGGACCTGATCCGCCTTGCCACCCGCTGCGACGCAATGATCAAGTTAAGCCATAAAACCGCGGGTTTGGCAGAGTGCCTGACACAAGACCTGCAACAGCTAAAGGCCGCAACTGGGAGAGGGCTTCTACTGGAGGACAGCGCATGAACTATTCACCGAATACAAACAGAACCTCTCAAGGAACGGCAAGGGGAGAAGAAATGAATATCAGATAATCCTACCTCCTTACTAACAGCCGGTGTTGTTTTTTTATGCTCCGCCCTGGAAAAAAGCTAATTAATTTAATCGACAAATCTAATGCTTTCCGCAGTGATAACAAAATGAAATTGAGTAAAGACGAAAGGAAAAGCAGATCTGATGAAGGTGGCGCGGCTTTGGCCGCGTCGCAATTTACAGAATAAGGAAATGAAGCACTGTGACTCAAAAGGTAAGAATATGAAAACACCTCGCCGCATTTTGCGATTACCTGAAGTTGAGCGACTCACCGGCTATAAACGTAGCAGTATTTACCGGATGGCCAAGGAAGGACAGTTTCCTCAGCAAAAGCGGATAGGGCCAGGCGCCGTTGGCTGGGACAGTCGAGAGGTGGAGACTTGGGTAGAGAAAAAACTTGATGGTGTCGCATAAAAACATTCACCTGATTTGGCGATGCTTTACGACGAGCCTACTAGATGTTTTTCCAAAATGGCCTGGAAGCACACCCCAGATCCACATAGTTTAAATGCCTATAGGCTTGTTGGGATGCTTGAAGAGTAGCGCAGTATTAAGTGGGGGGCTAAGTGGGGGATTGTAGAGCTAAGAAATAAAAAATCCCTGAAAAATCAGGGACTTATTTTCAAAAATGGCGGTGAGGGAGGGATTCGAACCCTCGATGCCTTTCGACATACACACTTTCCAGGCGTGCTCCTTCGGCCACTCGGACACCTCACCAAATTGTTACCCCCTGAGGACAACTCGCCTTTAGAAGGGGTGTTCTCGATTTCTAAATATCCAATGAAATCAATAAGATATCTACCATCCTGGTCGAGAGACCGCGCACTTTACCCAAATGCCTCTCCATATGCAAGCACTAATGTGTATTCCAATATGAAAAAAACGCATCCACCTGTAGATCAGGTGCCTGGCGAGGAGCACTTTCGGGGGTCCCGCAATAGATAAAGCCGTCTATTCGGTCGTTCTCAGCCAGCCCAAGCTCCTTGGCCACCAGCGGATTGCCTGCCAATGGGCCGGTACGCCAATAAGCACCCACACCCTCAGCGTAGGCGGCAGTGAGCATGGCCTGTACTGCTGCGGCCGTGGACATATGCTGTTCGAGATAGGGCACCTTTGGGTGCTCCTGCAGGCGGGTAATGGCAATGATGATTAAAGGCGCACGCAAGGGCATGCCCAGGGTCCGCTGGCGCTGTGCCTCCGTCAGGGCCACCCCCTCTGCCTGCTCGCTCGCATGCAGGAAAATCCGCCCCAGGCGCTTACGCGCCTCTCCTTCCACCAGCAGGAATCTCCAGGGGCGCAAACAGGCATGGTCCGCCGCACGTAAGGCAGCACGAAAGAGGTTTTGTCGCTGCTGTTCGGTTGGCGCGGGGCCTATAAGCTTGCCTGTTGAAACTCTATTATGCAGGGCTATCAAGGCATCCATGGTGCTCTCCAGTTACATTCTGAGTCCGAAGTCTACCGCAATGAACCTTAGCAATGCCTGCACTGGCCCAAAGTGCGCAAAAGGCCCGGCAACGGATTTTTTCGCAATCTGGGTTTTGGAAGAGTACACTTCACCTAATAAAACGCTGCGCAGCCATTGCCCGACACAGGGGATACTGGAGCCCATCTTCCACCTGCTCGCAACATGTTCAATTTCTGCTCCAATGGAAAAAGATAACCACAAATGCAGAACCAGCACGAAGGAGACACAGGGCGGAGCATCAACCCCCATTACACCACCTATTTTCGCATCCTGGTCTGTTTCGCGGCAGCAGGCACCCTGGCCAATGTCAGTGCAGACGGCTGGTCCCCCCCCTGGCAGTTAGACAAGCTGCTCAGTATCAGTATGGCGGTGTTACTAGTAACTTACTGCGCCGTCGCCCAGTATATTCTTTGCCGGGTCCAGGCTATAAAAGCGCAAAAGACCCGCCGCCTCCTGACCTTCATCGATACAGTATTGATTGGCATTACCATCGCGCTGGCCAACTTTAGCATGCTCCCATCCCTGCTATTTGTTACTGTTGTACAGCTGAATGCCCTCACCTCAGGCGGCGGACGCAACTGGTTTGAGCATAATGCCGGCCTACTGGTGGGCGTTGCCGCTGGTTACCTAATGCACAGGCCAACACTGTTAATCAGTGCCGACCTCACCATCAGTACCGTGAGCCTCATTGGGATTTTGGCTTATCTGTGCGCCTACGCTTTTTTCACCCAGCGACAGATCAGGCTGCTTGAAAGCGCTAACTGCGCTCTGATAACCGAGCAGCGGGTAAGCAAAGTGCGCTCCTACAAATTGTCCAAATACCTGCCCAAACGACTGTGGCGTTCTGTAACCACCGGTGACGAGCAAGCCCTGACCACCCAGAGGAAGCTGCTGAGTGTTTTCTTCTCTGATATCAAGGATTTCAGCCAGCTTACTGAGGAACTGGAAGCGGAAACCTTCACGCTTCTGCTCAACAACTATCTCTCCGAGATGGCCCGCATCGCCGGGCAGTACGGCGGTACCATCGATAAATTTATTGGCGATGCGGTGATGGTGGTATTTGGAGACGACGAAAGTAATGGGCCAAAATCCGATGCCCTGCGCTGCGTGGCCATGGCCCTGGCAATGCGCAAGCGCGTGCGAGAAATGAAACAGGAATGGTACAGTAAAGGGATCTCACGCCCCTTGCAGGTGAGAATGGGCATCAATACTGGCTACTGCACCGTGGGCATTTTTGGTACGGCCAACTACCAGTCCTACACAGTGATGGGCACTCATGTAAACCTGGCTTCGCGCCTTGAAGGTGCAGCCCAGCCCGGGGAAATCCTGATCAGCCACGAGACCTGGGCCATGATTAAGCACACGGTCATGTGCCGCGACAAAGGGCATATCAGCGTAAAAGGGATCAGCACCCCGGTAAAGGTCTACCAGGTAACCGATCTGCGCAAAAACCTTGGTGGCCAGCAGAGCTATCTGGAAGAACACGCACCCGGCTTTTCCATGCACCTGGACCTGGACAAAATTCGCAATTATGACAAAGAAAAAGTGTTGCAGTCCTTACAAAAAGCAACTTCCAGCCTGAAGACCAAGGTGATTATTTGAGTCTTGTGATTATTAGTCTGCAGAGCCATCACAATTTGGTTTGTTAAAGGGCTGTGTGCATACGCACAGCCAGGTTACCCATAATCCACACGGTACCCAGAACGATAATCAACAGAATCAGGGTTGAGAACAGTACCAGTGCCAGATTTTCACGCTGCTCTTTTTGCGTAGTCGCATTTAGGAAGTACTTGAGCTGCACAACCAGCTGGGCCACTCCCAGCAGTCCTACCAGCAACAGAACACGCTTATTATCCGGACCTGCAGAGAGCACCGCTGCGAAGGCGGCGAGCGTCAACACTACAGACAGTACATAGCCGGTGAGATAAGCACGCAAATGGGTTGTAAATCCGGATTTGTCAGCCATATATCCACCCGCCAAAGTAGACTACCGAAAAGATCCCGATCCAGATCAAGTCCAGAAAGTGCCAAAACAGAGCCAGGCGCAAAAAACGCAGCTTTATGATATCCACCATCCCCACGCACCATATCTGTGCAATCAGCACCAGCATCCACAGACAACCAAATGTGACATGTAGCCCGTGCAGGGGCACAAGGCCAAAAAAGGCGGACAAATAACCACTACGCTGTGGTACCCCCCCTTTTGCGGCCATTGCTGAGAAATCGTAAAGCTCCAAAACCAGAAAGCCGAGCCCCAGAACCAGGGTCAGCACCACCCAGAATAAAAAACTGGCTTGGCTACGCTGGTGTTTCATGGTAACCGTGGCAATACCCACGGTGAGGCTACTGGTAAGCAGCAACATAGTCTGAGCAAACAGGCTGCCAAAATCGAACAACTCCCTCGGACCGGGCCCCCCGGCCGTGGCGCCGATCATAGTGATATAAATGGCGAAGACGACCCCAAAGAAAATCAGATCGCTCATCATAAAAACCCAAAACCCGAAGATGGCCACATCCGGGTCTTTGTGCAAGGCCCCTGGAGTATCTCCTGGGTTCGTGCTCGGATTATTGATTGCAGTGTTTCCTTCCATCTGTTGGTCTAATGCTCCAATTTGGCATAGCCTGTGTTTTGCGGGGTATTTTCAAAGTCCCTGTCCACCGCTTGACTCTTTTTCACCAATCCCAACCATCGCTCCGTATCCGACTGGACCTCACTTGCCGAAATAACCTGCTCGGATTCCCAGCGAAAAGAGGAAGCTATCACTGCGCCGAGTATCAGCAGCGCAGAGGCCAGGGCCAGCCACCACATATACCAGACCAGAGCAAACATCAGGACTCCACTGGTCACACACAGAATAAAGCCCAGGGAGTTGTTTTTCGGAAGCTCAATATCCCGGTATACCTTTGGCGGCTGATAGGCGTACCCCTGTTCCTTGGCCTCGGTAAATGCATCCCGTTCCGTTACCCGGGGCAATTGGGCAAAATTATAGGATGGCACCGGTGCCGGTATCGACCACTCCAGAGAGCGGCCATCCCAGGGGTCACCCACGGGCACCCGGTTTTGATTTCTGTTGCGCACGCTCACGATCAATTGCACCACAATGGTAATCAGCGCGGCGAGTATCACCATCGCACCAATAAAAGCCACCACCATAAAAGGCTTGAAGGTCAGATCCATATAACTGAAGGAGCGCCGTGGCATACCGAGCAGCCCCGCTCCATACAGAGGGAGAAATGTCATCATAAAACCGGCAATCCACAGAAACGCTGACAGCCGGCCCAACTTGTCATTAAGACGGAAACCGAACGCTTTCGGAAACCAGTAATTGTATCCAGCGAGAAGACCAAACAGCACACCGGGAATCAGTACATTATGGAAATGCGCTACCAGAAACAAGGTATTATGCACCTGGAAATCCACGGTCGGATTGGCCAGGATCACGCCGGTCAAACCGCCGACCACAAACAAAATCAGAAACCCAATGGCGTAAATCATCGGTGCGGTAAAGCGAATCCGTCCCCGGTACATGGTCGCCATCCAGTCATAGACTTTAACACCGGTGGGTACCGCAATCAGCATGGTCGCAATACCGAAAACGATATTGATCGTGGGGCTTTGCCCCATGGTAAAAAAGTGGTGCAACCACACGGTAAAACTCAATACCGCAATACTTGCAGTAGCAAAAACCAGAGATTTATACCCGTAGAGTCTCTTTGCGGAAAAAGTGGAAAAAACTTCGGAAAAAACACCGTAAGCGGGTAAGACCAGCAGGTAAACCTCTGGATGTCCGAATAGCCAAAACAGGTTGGCATAATTCATCATGTTCCCACCGAGATCATTGGTGAAAAAATGAAAATCCAAGTACCGATCCAAGCCCAACATCAGCGCTGCTACACTGAGCGGTGGCAGGGCAAAAATCATCAAAATAGAAGAGCACAGCGCCGTCCAGCAGAACATCGGCATACGAAAGGGCCGCATCCCGGGGCAACGACATTTCAAGATGGTCACGGTGAAATTAATCCCCGTAAGGGTGGTGCCCACGCCGGAAAATACGATGGCCCAGATCCAATAGTCAGGGCCGACACCGGGGCTGAAATCCGCCCCCGTGTAGGGTGGATAAGCGGACCAGCCACCGGTGGAAAACTCACCCACCACCAGGGATATCATCATTAACAGGCCGGATGACACTGTGACCGCCAGGCTGATCTGGTTTAATACCGGAAAAGCCACATCGCGGGCACCAATCTGAAGTGGCATCACGTAGTTGATAATACCCACCAGGAATGGAACGGCCACGAAAAACACCATAATAGTGCCGTGGGTACTAAACAACTGGGCAAAGTGGTCTGCATAGAGAAATCCCTCTGGTGCGGCGGCCTGTTGCGCCCGCATCACCATCCCTTCCAGCAGACCGCGAGTCAGCATCACCAATGCAAACACAATATACATGATGCCGATTTTTTTATGATCCGTACTGGTCAACCACTCGGACCAGAGCATGCCCCAGACCCGATACCAGGTCATCAATCCGAGTGTGGCAAGTGTGGCAAAAATGACAATGCTACCGGCGGCACTGGCAACAGCCTCACTCACCGAGGGATTATGCAGGAAGCTGCTGAAAACGATTGAATCCCAGTTCAATTTTCCCAGCCAGAAGTGATCGGCACTACTCATGGTTGCGCATCCTTCACAGCATCCCTACTCCGGCCAAATTTTTCCGTACCGGGTTGCTCCTCAATACTGAGCGGTTTGCCGGAGTGATAGCGCATCACAATGTCCCGGAAAAGCTGTAAATTGGGCAGCGTGAAATAAATGGCTTTGGCAGGCATTTGCGCCGTGGCCAATTCACTATGCGCCTTGCGCCGAGTTGAACGCTCAGCCAAACGATGATAGGTGGCCGTATCCAGTTCAATTCCCACAGCACGCACCTGTTCCGACCAGGTATGAAATTCCTCTTCGCTCCTCACCGATACTGTAAATTTTTGATCGGCAAATCCCCTTCCCGTGAACTGAGTGTTTTCCCCCTCGGTTTCCCCAGTTTTCGAAGCAATAAAATTAAGCTTGGTGGTCATACCCGGCATCACGTAGATTTGCCCAGCGAGAGCGGAGATCAGGAATGATTGCATTACCGTATCGCTGGTCAAAGTCATGGATACTGGTGTGTGTACAGGAATCACCAGTTCTCCAACCGTGGCGATACCCAGGTCGGGGTAAATGAAAAGCCATTTCCAGTCCAGTCCCACCACCTGCATCTGTATAGGCGGTAGAACCCCTTCAACCGCCTGGTAGGGGTCCAACCGGCTGGTGGCACGCCAGAGCATGGAAGACAGGACCAGTATCACCATAAAAGGGACACCCCACATCATCAGCTCCAGCGGACCGTAAGATTCCCACTTGGGTGCATAAATACCGTGTCCTTTCTTGCGGCGGTACTTGATCAGTATCACCGGCACCAGGATAAACACCGGAAAGATCGCCACCATGGTCAGGGCTATCACCCACAGGAAATGCGTTTTCTGCTCCTGGGCGATGGGCCCCAGAGGCACCAGGAAAGACTCGGCAGCAGAGACTTGGCCGGGACTCAATAAGAAAGGTAGAAAAAACAAGAATACAAGCGTGAGCCTGGGCAAATGGAAAAATCTCCACTCCAGCGCCGGGTGGCTCAGTTGCAGAAACCCCACAGGCGATCCAACTTTCCAGTCCATGGTAAAGTCCGCCGAAGATATTATTTCCCCGTCAATCAGGCAGATTGCCAGGTCCGTATGGCATAAAAAAAGTCACCACCGCTCTGTGTGCCCCTTGAATGCAAGCAACTCTGCGCGGTTGTACCGCTACTTCAAGGGCGATTGTTCGGCAAACCGTCTCACCAGACCAGAATAGCTGATCGGGGCACGCTTGTCCGCCAGCCGAACGCCAGCTCGGGGGGCAATGGATGTTGCTTTGCGTGTTTACAATTGGAAAACCCATTCCCCACCAGAGTGCTTCCGGGCCAATCCTGAAAAAACCGGAAGACTACTGGCGGGGAAAGCGCGGTGGCAAATGTTTCTCAATACACGTAGTACGCAGGGGGTTAATATCCAGGCCCCCGCGGCGAGTATAGCGGGCGCAAATCGTCAGCTCGGAAAAATCCGCCAGCTGCCGGAGATCACAAAACATGCGCTCTACACAGTGCTCGTGAAAATCCTGATGTTCGCGAAAGGAAATAATATAGGCCAATAGCGCCTCACGCTCGAGCGCTGGTCCCTTGTACTCCACCACGACTGTGGCCCAGTCCGGTTGACCGGTAACCGGACAGTTGGTGCGCAGCAGATGGCTATAGAGTGTTTCGTTCACGTCCTCCTCGCGTTTGTCCAGGGCGAGCAGTGCCGAATCCGGCTGGTATTGCGCCACTTCGATATCCAGAGGATCCAGGCAATAGCCCTGGGGCTTTTCCACCGTCAGGGCCGCATCCTCCACATCCATCAGGGTGACGCCCACATTGATTAGAGCGGCGGCGCTCAGGTCCCGTGTCAGAGTATCCTGTACCAAGCGCCAGGACTCAAACCTGCTCTGATTAAACGCATTCAGATACAATTTGAGGGATTTGGACTCCACCATGTGGGGACTCTCTGCCGGAAAGCTGAAGCGCGCCACTGCCACCTGGGGCTTGCCCCTGGGGTTCAGCCAGGAGAGTTCAAACGCCCACCACTCGTCCACCCCAAAAAACGGCAGCGCACCGGGGGGCAGCCCCAACTGAGCGCGGGAAACAGAGCGCTGGATTGGATGCAGCAACTGCGGGTTGTAGGTGGATTCGTAAGTGGTCTCCCGGCCCAGAGGGAGATTGTGCCAGTCTTTTCTGCTCATACTCAGCCTCAGTGCCGCAAACGCTTGCCGTGGCTCATCAGGTAGAGACCCCAGCCCACAAGCAATGCAATAAATATCAGAACCCCGACAAAAGCCCAAACCACATTGATATCGGAGACGCCCAGAATCCCGTACCGAAAGGAATTCACCATATACAAAATCGGATTCAGTTTCGACAGCCCCTGCCAAAATGGGGAGAGCAAATCAATGGAGTAGAAGACACCCCCCAAATAAGTGAGTGGTGTCAGTACAAAAGTGGGGATAATGGAAATAGCATCAAAACTGTTGGCATAGATCGCATTGATAAATCCAGCCAGGGAAAACAATACTGCGGCCAATAACACGATGGCCGTGGTGACAACCAGATACTTCACACTCAATGAAGTAAAAAACACTGCCACCAGGGTTACAATCAAACCGACCATTAAACCCCGCGCGACGCCCCCAAACACATAGCCAGCCATCACCGTCCAGTTGGGCGTGGGGGACACCAGAAGCTCCTCAACACTGCGTTGGAACTTGGCACTGTAAAAAGAGGAAGCCACATTCGCGTAGGAATTGGTGATCACCGACATCATAATCAACCCCGGCACCACGAACTCCATATAGGGATAGCCACCCATGTCACCGATCCGTCTGCCAATGAGCGAGCCAAAAATAACAAAATACAGGGACATGGTGATCACTGGCGGTACCAGCGTCTGCGGCCATATGCGGGTAAAACGCCGCAGTTCGCGACGGAAAATAGTGCTGAATGATATCCAGATCAACTTGCCGCTCACTGCTCTAGCCCTTCCATTTTTTCCTCAGACAGCATGGAGAGAAATAATTCCTCCAGACGGTTGGCGCGGTTGCGCATACTGGTCACAGTGACGCCCTGTGCCTTGAGCGCAATGAAAAGCTCGGTCAACGACTGGCCCTTCTCAACAGTGACTTCCAGGGAATGGCTGTCCAAGAGGCGGCATTCAAATTCCATCAAAACCGGCGCCTTGGTCAGATACGCGTTGCAATCGAGGATAAACGTCTCGCGATTGAGTGTTTTCAGCAGGGACTTGATCGAGGTGTTCTCAACAATAATTCCCTTGTCGATAATGGCAATATTGCGGCACAGGCTTTCTGCCTCCTCCAGGTAGTGGGTTGTGAGGATTATCGTGGTGCCCTGCGCGTTGATCTTCTCCAGGAAACGCCACATGGAGCGGCGCAACTCAATATCCACCCCGGCGGTCGGTTCATCGAGGATCAGCAGCTTCGGTTCGTGAATCAGTGCCCGCGCTATCATCAACCGGCGCTTCATTCCTCCTGACAGCATACGCGCCTGGGTCGCGCGCTTGTCCCAAAGACCCAACTGCTTTAAGTACTTTTCTGTGCGCTCCCCAGCCAGTTTGCGCGGCATCCCGTAAAAGCCCCCCTGGGTCATTAAGATGTCGGAGACCTTTTCAAACTGGCTGAAATTGAATTCCTGGGGTACCACACCCAGCAAACGCTTGGCGGCGGAGAAATTCCTGTCGGTATCAACCCCGAAAATTGAAACACTCCCCGCCGTCTTACGCACCAGCGAGCAAATAATGCCAATAGTGGTGGACTTACCCGCACCATTGGGA
The DNA here is from genome assembly GCF_947489355.1 of uncultured Microbulbifer sp. Lineage (GTDB taxonomy): Bacteria > Pseudomonadota > Gammaproteobacteria > Pseudomonadales > Cellvibrionaceae > Microbulbifer. The sequence continues at coordinate 56,689 of NZ_CANLDD010000002.1, forward strand.
CCTAACAGGGCAAAAAAGTCCCCCGGCTGTACCGCAAAGCTGATGCCTTTCAGAGCCTGAAAGCCATTTTCATAGGTTTTTTGCAAGTTTTGGATGGATAGCGCCGCAGTCATCTTTCACTCCTATCGCTGAAAGCGCCATTCAACGGGCTTGCCTGGAAGATTTCAAGCACAGGGCAGGGATTTGACTCTAAACGCCGCCGAGCAGTTACAAGCCGGGGCGCACTAGTGAAATAGATAGACTAACAGGCAATAGACTGGAAAATTAAAAAGTCGCTCGTTCGAGCGGCTTTTTAGTTGGAGCGGGAAACCGGGTTCGAACCGGCGACCTCAACCTTGGCAAGGTTGCGCTCTACCAACTGAGCTATTCCCGCATTTTGGATTGGCCCGGCAGCTCGGCTGCCGGGCCCTATTGGCATCCCCAAGGGGAGTCGAACCCCTGTTACCGCCGTGAAAGGGCGGTGTCCTAGGCCTCTAGACGATGGGGACAAAAACCTGCACTACAACCTGCGGGTCTCGTGCTGCCACACTGTCTTTGGCACTGCCAGCAAACAATCGGTGGCCATACTCTGCCTGGCAGAGTAACTTATAGAATTGGAGCGGGAAACCGGATTCGAACCGGCGACCTCAACCTTGGCAAGGTTGCGCTCTACCAACTGAGCTATTCCCGCATGGCATCCCCAAGGGGAGTCGAACCCCTGTTACCGCCGTGAAAGGGCGGTGTCCTAGGCCTCTAGACGATGGGGACCCAGATTTACTTGCGTTGTCGCAGCGCTCTACAGTGTAGCTCCGCGTCAGAAGTGGGGCGCATTCTATGCACCACCCGGGGTGCTGTCAACATTCCCGTTAAATTTTTTTTCTTTTATTGTCAGACACTTACCCAACCCAACGGATTCCGGTAGACAGGCCCCAAAGCCGGACCGAGGCACTGTTATGCACACTTTTAGCCCGAAGGTGTAGTGCTTCGAGAAATACGCGGATACGCTTCGCATTGGCACCCAGATCACTGACGCCCACACGGGAGCTGGAACGCACATCCACCCGGGAGCCCCCATTGTCCTCCGCCTGCACCCGCACCACAATGTCATCGCTTAACCCCAGCAACCGTGTCCTGTCCACTGCTTCCAGATAACCGCGCTCGGGCTGGTAGGATACAAGTTTCCAGCCTAGCTCCTCTGCCACCTCTGCCGCCAACTCTGTCGTGCGAACCACGGGTAACTGGACCTGCAGGGGCATTATATCCGCATAGACATCAACGCCGCGCTGCAGGCGGGCCACGGGTTCTCCCCCATATTCGGCACTGTTATCCCCTGCCTTGCGCAGAGCCAGAATTGCGCGGTATTGGGGCGGATTGCGGGTATCTGTGCTGATATCGTGAATTCGCGGTACGCTGAAGTTGTCCTTGCCCACCGTCATCAAGGGCACTGCCACCGGCAACAACCCCAATAAAACTGCCCACAGGGCATTGCTGCGGGCATCGACATTGTGACTGCGCACACCCCAGACAAAGACAAACAGACCGGCCAGCGCAATCGCCAGCGCCGCCAACCCAGCGTAAGTGAATACCTTGAAGGCCATCCCAAAGTGCAGCAGCCCGAACCTCAGCGCCAACCCAGCGAAAACAATGGCAGTGAGTAAAACCCATTGCGCCCACAACAGAGCGCGACTCCAGTGCCTGTGTGTCACCCCTCACCCCCTTTCTCGCCATCGTCTTTTTCGAGCTTTACCGACAGGGAATTCACGCAATAGCGCAAGCCTGTGTCGGTGGGGCCATCGTTAAATACATGCCCCAAATGGCTGTCGCAGTTGCGGCAACGAACCTCCACCCTGTGCATGCCTAAACTGCTATCGGGCAAGTCTCTAGTGATGCCCCGGCTCGCCTCTGCATCGAAACTGGGCCAGCCGCATTGGCTCTCAAACTTCGCTGCAGAGTCAAACAGCACTTCGCCACAACAGCGGCAGCGATAGACACCCCTGTCAAAAACATCCCAATACTCCCCGCTAAAGGGCGCCTCTGTCCCACCTTTGCGGCAGACTTCAAACTCTTCGTCTGTCAGCTTATCGCGCCAGTAGTTATCGTCTTTTTGTTTTGACATACTCTGTTACCCGTAATTACCAGTTCCCGCAGGAGCGGTGCCGACCGCTAGTGGACTTCCCGGCTTTTGCGCAGCTCGCTCGCGGCCCAGGGCGGCTCCTGCCAGGCCACAGGGTTGCCGAACCACCATGAAGGACATCCATAAATCTGACAAACTGCATGGCGTCTGCTATGAAATCCGCGGCCCGGTGATGGAACAGGCCCATCGCATGGAGGAGGAAGGCCACCGCATACTCAAACTGAATATCGGCAACCCCGCCCCTTTCGGCTTCGACGCCCCGGATGAGATCATCCAGGATGTTATCCTCAATCTCACCCGCGCCCAGGGCTATGTGGAATCCAAGGGGCTGTTCGCTGCACGCAAAGCCATTATGCAGGAGTGTCAGACCCTGGGTATCCAGGGAGTTGATATAAACGACATTTATCTGGGTAATGGCGTCTCCGAGCTGATCTCCATCGCCATCCAGGCGCTGCTCAATACCGGCGATGAACTGCTACTGCCCATGCCCAACTATCCTCTGTGGATGGCGGCAACCAATTTAACCGGTGCCAATCCAGTATTGTACCGCTGCGATGAAGCTGCCGGTTGGCTGCCGGATATCGAAGACATCAAGTCCAAGATCACACCGCGCACCCGCGGCATCGTGGTCATCAATCCCAACAACCCCACCGGCGCCATCTACCCGCGGGCACTGCTGGAAGATATGGTCGAAATCGCACGCAGCCACAACTTGGTGATCTTCGCCGATGAGATCTACAGCAAAATTCTCTACGACGGTGCGGAGTTTACTCCCATGGCCAGACTGGCCCAGGACGTGCTCTGCCTGAGTTTCAACGGCCTGTCCAAATCCTATCGCCTGGCCGGATTTCGCTCCGGCTGGATGGTGATCAGTGGCGCTAAACATCGGGCCGAGGGATTTATCGGTGGTGTGGATATGCTGACTTCCATGCGCCTGTGCGGCAACGTTCCGGCCATGTTCGCGGTGCAAACGGCACTCGGTGGCTATCAGAGTATTAACGATCTGGTGCTGCCCGGCGGACGCTTGGGCCAGCAACGCGACCTAGCCTACCGCATGCTCAATGAAATCCCCGGCGTCAGCTGCGTCAAACCCAGTGGTGCGATTTACCTGTTCCCCAAACTCCACCTGGATCACCACAAGATTGACTGTGACGAGCACCTGGTATTGGAATTTTTGCGCCAGGAAAAAATTCTGCTGGTTCAGGGTACCGCCTTCCACTGGGATGCACCGGATCACTTGCGTATCGTCTTCCTGCCCCAGGCTAACGATCTCTGCCACGCCATCGAGCGCCTGGGTTATTTTCTGGAGCGATATTCCCGCTGATGTTGGACGATTTACATATCCACGATTTTTACCGCCACGCCGGCAGAATCCTGCTGACGTTGTTCGGCCAGTTCCCTGTACCAGCCACCCTTTATGTAGAGGATATCGCCGGACCCGATACCCCGGACGCATTTGGGCTGCACTCGCCGCGCCATCTTGCCTGCCTGGGGGCAATGACGTGGCTGCAGCAGAGTGGCTATATCGGTTTTTCCCAGCTGCTGCGCCAGGAAGCGATAGAAAAAGCCGTGTTGAGCCACAGGGGCTTTGTGCTGTTAACCAACACCCAGGCCGAGTCGGAGCAGAGCAACGCACAGTTGCTCAGCAGCGCCGTGTCCAATGGTTCATCCGCGAAACTGCAGGCGCTGATGGAGCGCCTGATGCGGGAGTTCGCCGCATCCGGATGCAGTCTGTGTAACCACTAATGCTGTCGGCGGTATTTTACGTGCAGCATTTTCAGTGCCGCATCCGGGTCCTGATCCGGAAAATCCGGATTCTGCGGCAGGCGCGCAGCCACTGCATACCCCGTATCGGCTTCGAGAATCAATTCGCGAAAGCGGGCCTCACTGTAGCGCGGGGAGTTGATTACCATCAGCAGATCCGCCTCCTGCGCGAGGCAGACGGGCAATTGCTGCAGCAGTTTTGTGTAGTTATGGCCCACATCAAAGCGGCCTTTCTGGCGTGTGGGCGGGTCCACCACCCCCAGTTGGAAGGGACCGCGCCGGTCAAAGCGCTTGAACTGGCGCAGCGCATCCAACGGCAGAAACTGGATACCCTTCAGGGACAGGCCATTGATCGCGTGGTTCTCGCGCCCGCGGTTCAACACACCGCGGTTCACATCCACATTCACAATGTCAATATCCCCTGCAGCGCGGGCCACCGCGGAAAAGGCGCAGGTAAAGGCGAACAAATTGAGCATTTTCACCGATTCTTGTCCCGTGCGAATGCGGATCTGTTCCTCCAGCCAGACCCGACCCGGTTCGATATCGAGAAAGAAACCCACATTCTGCCGCTCGAAAGTGAGGGGAAATTGCAACCCGCCACGCCGCGCCACCGGTGCCGCTACTGCGGTGCCACACGGCCAGCTCACCGGCACCCCGGCCAGATAGCGCCGCTGCACAGCGACACCCCGATAACCGCAGGGCTGCGCCAGCTGCCACAATCGTTCACATAGCGCCACCTCCCCTGCGTGCGCCTCAAAAAAAGTCACCAGCATTGCCGGAAAAAAACTGTCTACACAAACCTGCTCCAACCCCCCATAGTTGCGCCCACGGCCATGGAATAACCGCCGGCTATCCCCGCGGCCCTCGGCTAACTTGCACGCAACCTGTCTTAGTAATGGCTCCCAAGGGGCGGACAGCATTCTCTAGAGTGTCCCGTTGCTCAGAGGATAGAGGATCGCATCCCGGTAGCCAGTTACAACCCGGATAAAACCCGACCACTGCCGATCCAGTTCGGGATCGCCACTATCCACCAGCAGAGGGCGGCCGCCCAGTTCGGTAATTTTGGTTTTGGTGGCCACCACCATTAAGTGATCGCGCCCCACGGCCCGCAGGACACTCGGGGAAAACTGCTGGTTGCCACGGCCAAGCAAATGGCCCTGTCCTCCAATGGCGGTGAGAATAATGTTTACCGGGCCTTGGTGCTGCGCAATGGCCGCCTCAATTTGAGGGGTGCTTACATCTATCTGTTTTAAAGTGCCGCGCTGCAGCAGATCCACTCCCAGCAAAGTGCCCTGGCAGCCCAGTGCATTCAATATCGCCAAAGTGGTGGAACCCGGACCGACGATATAGAGTGTTTGCGGGTCCAGTGCCTCAAGTATGTCAGCAGCGATATCCTCCACCGCCAATGCCTCGACTTCACGCCCGGCATTTTTTACTGCCTGCAAAAAGTGGCCTTCCCGAGGTACCAGCAGTTCTCCATAGTAGCGGGTACGCACGCGCCCCTGACGAAAAGACTGTTCGTCGATATCCCGCACCTCGCACGCACACAGGTCCACCAGCTGCCCCGCCATCAACCGCCGCAATACCTCACCCCCAGCCTTGGGCGAGATGGCAAAACAAGCCGAATGCATCTTGACGCCGGCGGGAATCCCCAATACCGGGAAATGTTCACCAAGGGCGTTGACGATATTGCGTGCGGTGCCGTCACCGCCGATAAACACAATCAGGTCGGCACCGGCATCACGGATAGCAACGGCGGCCTGTTCAGTATCCGCAGAAGTGGAGGGGGAGGACTTCGCAGCCCCCAGGGTGCGCACAGAAAAACCCAGCGTACGGGCGGTTTCCTCTCCCATTTCGCCGGCAAAACACAGTAGTTCCAACTGCCCGCGATGGAGCCTCAAAGCCTCCAGGGCAATGGCCGCGCGCTTGTAGGTTTGGGGTTTGATACCCAAAGCCAGGGCCCGTGCAACCGTCTCGGCACCATCACTGCCCTTCAGCCCCGCCGGGCCACCGATGCCTGCCCAGGGATTAATGATCAACCCGAGTTTGTTAACCTGCTTGTCTATTTGCACATCAGACCCAACACTGCCAGTTGTTGCAATTCCTCTTCACTCAGCGCCTCCGCCGGGCCTGTGTAGTGGCAAAACTCCAGGCGCTTGGGGTATTCCCGGCGCAGTCGGTCAAATGCCTGCGCCATGGGCTCAGTGCCGAACGCGGCTTCGCGCAGGCGGCGATCATCCACGCGCGGATCATATATCTGCAGCAGCAGATCCGCCATTGCTCCCCCCTGTCCTGTCCCTGGGTCAGCCTCGCAACTATTCCTCAGACTTCCCGGCACAATCCGGAGGGTGGCGGTATCGCCTGAGGCCTCTGGAGACACCGCCGGAAGCGCAAGATCCATCACAGCGGACAACCTTTCGCGAATCTGACTGGTTCCCGCCAACTTGCCGTCGTCACTGTAACCGGCAATATGCGGGGTGGCTAATTCCACCCGTTGCAACAGTTCGGTATTGATCTCCGGCTCGTTCTCCCAGACATCCAACACCGTACTGAAACGCCGTTCCCGTTTGAGCTGTTGAAGCAGTGCGCGGTTGTCCACCACCGCACCGCGCCCGGCACTAATCAGCACAGCACCATCGCGGATATGCGCCAGCTGCTCTGAACCGATCATATGTAGGCTGGGGAAGCGCCCGCCTTTGACCAGTGGTGCGTGCAAACACACAATATCCCGCCCCAGCGCCTGCGCCAGTGTGGCAGAATCCGGGTTATCCGGCAGCCAGGGGTCATATACTGCACAGGAGGCACCCAGGGCGTGCAGGCGTTTTTGCAATAAACCGCCCACATTGCCACAACCCACAATACCAAAACTGCGCCCACGCCAATCGACCTCCAAAGCGGCCAAGGCACAGAACACATATTCCACCACGGAATTGGCGTTGCAGCCGGGTGCAGCACACCAGTGAATGCTATTGCGCTCCAGCCACGGGATATCCAAATGATCTGTACCGATGGTGCAGCTGCCAACAAAGCGCACCGGCGTGCCCTGCAAGAGGCTCTGATTCACTTTGGTCACGGAGCGCACCAGCAGGATATCCGCTTCGGCCAACTGCTCGCGGCTCAGGGTGCGGCCTGGGCAACGCTGCAGAGTGCCGAGATCACCAAAGTACGACTGCAGTGCTGGAATATTTTCATCGGCAACGATCCTGAGCCCGACATTTTCTGTGGCTGTGTCATTCATTCAAGCTCTCCATGCGCACGACCCAGGATACGCGCCATTTTGCCGGCGAGGCCGGAAATACCGAATTCCTCTGCCAGGGCATGTGCCAAATACAGGTCGACAGGTTGGGGACGCAATTCTCCAGGATTGATATCCAGCGCCATATTTTCCTCCAGGCAGGTCAAGCGTTTGGCCAGGCGCAACTGGTCCGCATACCGCTCAAGACGTGCAGCGGTCCGCTTGGCACCACGAAACGGCAGGGCGGCCACCCTGCCAAGCTGTGCCAGCAGGGATTCAATATCTTCGCACTCGCCCAACAAATAGGCCGCGGTTTTGGGGCCAAGCCCGGGAATACCGGGAATATCGTCACTCCGATCCCCCACAAGGGCCAGGTAATCGGCAATCTGCCCCGGGCGTACACCAAACCTCTGCTCCAGGGCATCGCTGTCCATATGTCGGTCCGCAGCAAGATCCCACAGGGACGAGGCACCACGGGCCAGCAACTGCCCCAGGTCCTTGTCACGACTCACGATGATCGGCGCATACCTGCGCAGCTTGCGGGTCAGGGTGGCGAGGATATCATCCGCCTCGTAGCGTTCACTGGAGAAGCTGGTGATACCCAGCGTCTCCGCCATCTCCCGGCAGGCCGTCAACTGGAAGGCCAGCGCAACATCGGGCATGGCGCGACTGCACTTGTAGTCGGGGTAGAGTGCATTGCGAAAGCAGTTTCCCAGGGATTCATCGAATGCACAGGCGATATGGTGCGGGCGACGCGCCAGCAGATCCAACAGCAGATTGGTAAAACCGTAGACCGCCTCGGTGGCATAGCCGCTACGGCTGTGCCAGTGGGGCGGCAGGGCAAAGTAATAGCGGAAAATATAAATTGGCGCGTCGATCAGATAACTGCTCACGATAAATCCGCCAATTGGTAAATCCCGGCGCTGAACGGGTCGGGCCGCCCAAATTCACAGGCCAGGGCCCGGGCAAAGGCCCGCGCACGGGCGTTGGCCCCCTTGTCGCAGTATTCCCGCACCCGCGCCCAGATCGCCATCTTGAAACTGTCGCTGGGACCCAGGCCACTGTATAGATTGTCGCTACTCGCCCGGAATCTGAGGCCGCAGGCCCGTGCAAAAATCCACTCCAATGCCTGGGGTCTCACCTCCACCTCCTCGAACGCCCCCTGCTGCTCGGCACTGCGCCCATCTGGCAAATACCAGTACCCATAATCCGGCAGCCGGCGGCGAGCCTCTCCGGCCAGGCACCAATGCGCTGCCTCATGCAGAGCGCTTGCGGCATAACCCCGGGTAAACTCCACTTGGTGGTGTCTCTGACTTCCCCCGGCGGGTCGGTAGTAGGGCTCAAAGTAGCCGCCGCAAAGTCGGGTATTGAACCCTTTTGGGTCGGCAAAACAGCGATCAAATACTAAGGCGATGCGATCAGCCATTGGTTGAGTAGTAGAAACTGAAGCTATTTCCGGGTTCCGAACGGGCAAGGTGTTCTCCAGGGCACCACAAAGGTGTGGACTATATCAACGCCGGCGCTGCAATCAAAGCGGTGCTGGCACAGAGCAGGTTCGCCGCCCTGGTTGTATTTCCGCAGATCAACATATACCTTTATTGGCAGGGATGTCGCCAAAGGTAAAGCTTGTTGCGAATCCCTTCAGAGGGGGAATTAATGTATTCCAACACCCCCTTCTCCGGTCTCCCCTCAGTGACAGTGCTTTCGCAGTCGCAGCTGCATCTGGGTGGAGACGGTATCCAACCGGCCCTGCCAGGAGGTGTTCCATGACAGATCACTGCTGCAACAATGTGGTTGACCTCTTCACCGGCGAGCCGATCGGCACTTCGGCGGAAAAGCGCTTTATTCGTCTTTCTCCGGAACTCGACGGCTTGGAAATGCTCTACTCCAACAACGCCAGCGGAACAGATTTCTACAGCTTGAAGATTCTGTGCTGGGGACTCAAAGCCAATGGCGAGGTCGTGGGCCTCGTTCCCTGGTTAAACTCCATTGTGGCCTGCCCCGATATCCAGGACCCGCTGGACGGGTGCTTTAAGGGCTATTATGACCCCGGTATTGAAGAGATCTTCCACCAGCCCCCGATCCACAAAATCGTTGAGTTGGAGACTGCGGCGGAATATTTCGAATACGAGAGTAACAAGGCTGAAGAGGTACTTCAGGAAATCCCCGATAGTATTGGCACCCATGCGGTGTTTATGGACGAGGACAGAGAGAACCTGACACTGATAGAAGTCATCAGTTGGCGCCTGCACGCCGATGGCGGCATTCTCGGCATGTTGATAGATCACGATATCGTTGAAACCACCCCGGTACTACCGGGTGACCACTGCCTTTACCCGGCACAACAGAGTGAGGGCTTCCGCTACTTCTTCCAACACCATATCGCCAACAAGATCAAATCCGAGGACCCGGAGGCACTGGCGGCTATAGCTGCGCTGGTTACAGCGCCATAAGACCCATCCAATCGACCAAACGGTCGGTACCATATGCGTCCATCCATGTGTGGTCGGTTTAAAGCCGGCCTCACTCTCTGGGCGCTGTGCCATTGACCCGGCGATGCTCTTTGCTGGTTTCATAACAGATATTTCTGACCAACTATCCCACTCTTTTGATCCAAAACACGAATTCCGTATTTTCCTCGGCCTGTTGAAGCAGCTCGTAACCGAGAAACTGACAGAATTTAGGAACATCCCGCAGGGTGGAGGGGTCGGTGGCAAGCATTTTCAATACCTCCCCATCAGCGACTTTACGCACTGCCGAGTGCAGCAGCATCAGAGGCTCTGGACACAGCAAGCCGCGGGTATCAAGGATGTGATCTGACTTCATAGTGCGCATTGTGTGCAATTTAACCGACGCCGTCACCTGCCGGTTCAAACCCGCCAAGTGCAGGAGGGGTATCTCACGTTCCTCTGAGCCGAAGCATAAACTGCGCCACCACCTCCAGCGCCGACTGCCAATGCCGAGCCTGAGTCAATCCACTGGCGCGACGGGGCTTAAAGTCGTGATCTCCGTCTTTCAACCACGCTATCTCAATAGCCTGTGCCAATCCATAGCATGCCACTTCGGCACGGCTGCCCAGGGGGTCTCGGCCTCCTTGTACAATAAGCATTGGACAGGCAATGCCAACCAGGTGCTCTGTGCGCAACTTGCCCGGTTTGCCTCGGGGATGGAACGGATAGCCCAGGCATACCAACCCTGCGATTAAGCCCTGCTCAAAGCTCTCATCGGCGAGCAGGCTCGCGACCCTGCCCCCCATGGACTTCCCACCAATATACAGGGGCAAATCGCCCGGTTGCCGTGCTATCTGCGCGCGAAAACAGTCCCGGAGTTGGGGCATGGTATTGGGCGGACGCCTGCTCCCACCGGTACGGCGCTGGGCCATATAAGGGAACTCGAAACGAATCACTTCAATCCCCAGAGCACACAACCCCTGGGCCAGCACCTGCATAAACCGACTGTCCATGGGGGTGCCGGCACCGTGGGCAAACAGAAAGCGCGCGCCGGGCGCCTCGGGGCGATTAATCAAGTACTCAGGCATCTTCGGGCAGGTCCCGCGCCAGCACCAGGTTAACGGAGTCCTCACCCGGTTCAAACCAGATTACCACCTCGCCGGACTGTAACTGGCGACGCAGATTCAACACCTTTGCCGACAGGGCCACCTCGCGCTCACCGTATTCCGTGCCCTCACGGGTAGCATACTCCTCCAGGAGACTCTGCAGGGTGGCGGGATTTAGCTGTTCAAAAGGGATAACCATACAACAACGAATCGGACGGGACGGGGGAGGCGGGCACAACCGGTGTCGCGCCCGCAGCTAGAATCCAGCTTCAAAAAGAAATGGGCACTCAGGGTTTCGGCTTGCGGAAACGCAGGGTCATGCGGTCACTTTCACCGATGGCCAGATACTTTTCCTTATCCTCATCCCCCAGACGCAGGGACGGTGGCAGGGTCCAGACCCCCTTTGGATGCTGGGCGGTATCCTTCGGGTTGGCATTGACCTCGCTGGTCTCTTCCAACTCAAAACCCGCCTTTTTGGCCACTGCGATCACATAGTCCTGGGTGACATAACCGCTCTTGATCATATCTTCCATGCTGGTACCGGGTTTAGCGCGATGCTCCACCACACCCAGCACACCACCGGGTTTCAGGGCGGCAAAGAAGCTGGCAAATGCCTTGTCTTCGTAATTGCGGTACATCCAGTTGTGCACATTGCGGAAAGTCACCACCGCATCGACACTGCCGGCGGGCGCAATCTGGCGGCCAGTCTGTGGAGAGAATTCCGTCACTACGATGCTTTTATAGGCCTTTTCATTGGAAGCCAACTTCTCCTTGAAACGCTTCAGAGTGCGCTGGTAGTAGGCAGACTCACTGTCTTCTGGAAAATGCGCCGCGTAGAGCGTGCCCTTCTCGCTGAGATAGGGGCCAAGGATTTCCGTGTACCAGCCGCCTCCAGGGGTGATTTCAACCACCGTCATTTCCGGTTTAATCCCTATAAATTTCAGGGTTTCTGCCGGGTGGCGGTACTGATCCCGCGCGGTGGTTTCCTCGTTGCGGTGATCTCCCTTAATCACAGAATCCAGATCTGCAGCCTGGGCGCCTGAAGACAGGACCAGTGCGCCGGCCAGGGCCAGCAGGGATTTCTTGATATTGATCGTCATAATCGTTCCTGTTTTGTTTTCGTTAATTCAGCTTCGATCGCACGCTATCGATTTTATCCTGTAAAGACTGGTCGCGGTCCAAACGGGTTCCCAACTTCAGGCTGGTACTGATGCGTTCGGCGCCCATTGTATGTACCCGTTCGTGACACGCCTTTACCGCAGCCATTACCACATCCCACTCCCCCTCAATATTGGTACCATACGCGTGCAGTTTATGCGTGAGCCCAGCTTCGACCAGCACTCTTTCACACTCTGCCACATATGCGCTGACAGACAGCCCCACACCCAGGGGAATAACACACAAATCGGCAATAACTTTCATCGGCAGCCCTCGCTAAACTACCCGTTTTCGCGGGTGTGGATAATGACTTTGAGATTGAACGATAGGGTTATCCGACGAAATCCTATTACAATCCAGTCTACACGTATCGAGTAAAGCAAGGAAACCCGGCATGCAACACCATCTGGTTATCTCCATGATCTGCGACGACAGACCCGGCGTTGTGGAAACACTCTCCGCGGTCATCGCGGATAACGGTGGCAACTGGGAAGACAGCCATATGGCACACTTTTCTGGAAAATTTGCCGGCATCCTGCGCGTTGCCGTCCCCGCAGTGAAAAGCGGGCTCCTGAAAAGTGCCCTCGACATTTTGGTCCAGGAAGGATACAACCTGGTGGTCGAGGATGCTGTCGCTGTCGCCGCTCCCCTCCGGCAGACATTAACCCTCAAACTGGTAGGCAATGACCGTCCGGGCATAGTGCGCGAGATCTCCCGCGCCCTCACCACCCGCCACATCAATATGGAACAATTGGAAACCACCTACGGCAGCACCCCCTGGAGTGGCGAGCCGCTGTTTCGCGCCGAGTGCAGGATCAGTGTGGCCGAAGAGCCGGATTTCGACGGACTCCGCGATGAACTCGATCAGATTGCCAATGAACTGGGGGTGGAGATCGACTGCGAGGAGATCGCCACTGCCCCCTAATTATGGAATAATCCGCACCCGTACAAGGCCGGGTACTCCCGCCCCGAGCCAGTGAGGGCGGCCGCCAGCCAATGTTCAAGATCGTTTTGTACCAACCGGAAATAGCCCCCAACACCGGCAATATTATCCGGCTCTGCGCCAATACCGGTGCCGAACTGCACCTGATCGAGCCCCTCGGCTTCCATATGGACGACAAGCGCCTGCGCCGTGCCGGGCTGGATTACAGCGAGTACAGCCATGTGGTGCGTCACCGGGACTGGCAGGCCTTCATCGATAGCGAAAAGCCAACACGAGTACTGGCGCTCTCCACCAAGGGCAGCCGCTGTCACTCCGCCGTGGAATACCAAGGTGGCGACGCCATCGTCTTCGGCCCTGAGACCCGCGGTCTGCCCGCGGCATTCCTGCAAGCTGTCGGTGCGCAAAACACCCTGCGTATCCCCATGCGCGCGGAAAGCCGCAGCATCAATCTGTCCAACGCCGCCGCCATTATTATTTACGAGGCCTGGCGACAGCAGGACTTCAACGGCGCCCTCGCCAAGCAGTAAGAATCCAGTTGTTATGCAAAGCGCCCAAGCTCCAATAGGACTGTTTTACGGCTCCAGTACCTGCTACACCGAGATGGCTGCAGAAAAAATCCGCCAGTGTATCGGGCCCAGCTGGGTAGACCTGCACAATGTGGCCGAGGCAGATATCTCTCTTGCAGAAAATTACGATTTTCTGCTGTTTGGTATTCCCACCTGGGACTATGGCGAGCTGCAGGAAGACTGGGAGAATATCTGGGACAAACTGGCGGCCCTGGATCTGCATGGCAAGGCCGTAGCCCTGTTCGGCCTCGGCGACCAGGAAGGCTACCCCCAGTGGTTCCAGGATGCGCTTGGTTACCTGCATGCCCAGTTGGTGGCCTGCGGCGCCCGCGCCTTGGGCTGCTGGCCCGCAGAAGGCTATACGTTCGAGCAATCCAAGGGGCTGACACCGGATGGCAGCCGGTTCGTGGGCCTCGCCCTTGACGAGGAGAACGAGTTTGACCTCAGCGAAGCGCGTATACAGTGTTGGTGTGCCCAGATAATGCGCGAGTTTGGCTTGCGGCAAGAGGCTTGACAGGAGTCCTGTTGTGCGCGAACCCGGCCTTACATACGCGGAACTCGAGTGGCGTGACAACGGCCAGCCCCTGTCCCGTGCCTATGGCGATGTCTATTTCTCCACCGCCTCAGGACTGGAGGAGAGTCGCTACGTATTCCTGCAGCACAATGCCCTGGCAGAGCGCTGGGCGGGTCTCGGCGATGGCGAGCGTTTCACCATCGGCGAGACCGGCTTTGGCACCGGCTTAAATTTTCTCGCCGCCTGGGCACTCTGGCAAAAAACCGCACCAAAAAGCGCACGCCTGCATTTTTTCTCCGTTGAGAAATGCCCCCTGCGCCCACAGGATCTGCACCGCGCCCTGGCCCTGTGGCCCCAGTTGCAGCCTTTTTCCCGGCTTCTGCTCGACAACTATCCCTCACTCCCTGCCCAGGGCGTGCACCGGCTGCAATTCGGCCAGGTAACCCTGACCCTGATGATCGGCGAAGCCAGCGAAGCCCTGCAGAGCCTGCGCCTACAACAGGAGCAGCGCGACCGGCAGGCAGATGCCTGGTTTCTGGACGGATTTGCCCCAGCGAAAAACCCGGATATGTGGACTCCGCCGCTGTTTGCAAGCATCGCTGGCCTGAGCAGGCCCGGCGCCACCTTCGCCACCTTCACCTGCGCCGGGCCGGTCAGGCACGGCCTGCGCGATGCGGGTTTTACCTGGCGCAAAGTGCCCGGCTTCGCGCGCAAGCGGGAGATGCTGTGCGGCGCACTGCACAGCGTTTTGACAAGCCAGACTGCCGCTACCCGCTGGTATTTGCCCCCAGAGCCGCCGAAACGGCCGCAGAGCGCGGCTGTCATCGGCGCTGGAATCTCAGGTGCCACCGTCGCCAGGGCACTGGCGGAACGCGGAGTGCGGGTTCGGATTTTTGAGCGGGGGGCAACCCCTGGAAGCGGTGGCTCCGGCAACGACCAGGGCATCCTCTATGCAAAGCTGTCCCCCAAACCCGGCCCCAACGGCGACTTCAACCTGCACGCCCTGCTGTTTGCCCAACGCTACTATCGCCAGCACTGCGCGCAAGTAGCGCACTTCAATGGCCTGTTGCAACTGGCTCAAACGGACCGGGAGCGATGCCTGCAGCAGCAAGTGGCCGAGGCCCTGGCGGAACACAACAGCCAGACCCTGGCCCGCACCGTAACATCCACTGAAGCGAGTGCGCTGGCAGGGGTGGACCTGGCTTTCTGCGGGCTTTATTTCCCTCAGGCGGGCTGGCTGGAACCACAAAAAGTATGCGCAGCCCTACTTGAACACAACAATATCGAGCTGTGTTGTGACACCGCTATAGAACAACTCGAACAGTGCAATGCCGGCTGGTGGCTGCACACTGGGGAAAAGACATTCGAAGCCAACGCGGTGATCCTCTGCGGCGCCAGGGATATTTGCAGTTTCCCACAGACCGCCCCTCTGCCCCTGAACCCCATACGCGGCCAGGTATCGGTGGCCAAAACCACGGCGGCCTCGCGCCAGTTGAAGGTAGCGCTCTGCGGCGAGGGCTATATCACCCCGGAACATCGGGGCAGCCAAAGCTTCGGCGCCACCTTCAGACTCAAGGAAACCGCCCTAAAAATACGCGATAGCGAGCACCGGGCAAACCTGGAGACTCTGGCTGCCCTGCTGCCGCAGCTGTCGAGGGATTTCTCCTCTCAGGCA
Organism: uncultured Microbulbifer sp.; assembly: GCF_947489355.1. Lineage (GTDB taxonomy): Bacteria > Pseudomonadota > Gammaproteobacteria > Pseudomonadales > Cellvibrionaceae > Microbulbifer. Next base: position 72,213 of record NZ_CANLDD010000002.1, read on the forward strand.
CTCAGTGGCCGCGCAGCCCTGCGTGCCGCAACACCGGATTACCTGCCTGTGGCCGGCCCGGTGCCCAATTGGACATCCCTCGACACCACCTATGCGGGCCTGCGCAAAAATCGCAAACAGCTGATCCAGCAAACCGCGCAATACCAGCGGGGCCTGTATGTGATGGGCGGGCTGGGCTCCCGCGGCTTTACCTACGCGCCACTCGCCGCGGAAGTGCTCACTGCCTGGATACTGGGTGAGACTCTGCCAGTCACCGCCGGGCTGGCCAGGGCACTGCACCCGGCGCGCTTTGCAATTCGCGACCTGGGTAAAAACCGCACTGCCGGCAAAGTGTGATCAGGAATTAGCCGAAGGGGGTGGAGCCAGCAGGCTGGCACTGCCGGCTCCGCAGGCCACAATCGTTTTCATCGCCCCTTCCACAGTCACACCCGGCAGTATTTCCACACATTCAGCAGGCACGTGGAAGACAAAGCCCGAGGTGGGAACAGGCGCTGTGGGTACATAGACGGTCATCTCTCCACCGGCGTGCTGGGATGTCACTATGGCGGTGACCGACAGGGGGTTGTGGACCCCGTGAATACGCACCCGTGCAACCGGCCCGGACAACACACCTTCGCCGCCACCACCGATAAACTGCGTCACCAACTCCCTGATGGTGCTATAGCCCGGTGCCAGACGCCCCAGCCAGTGGTCCACATGCCGGTGCAGCCAGTGGCCAATACTGGTTTTCACCAGCAGGCCGATCAGGAAACAACCACCCAAAATTAGCGCTATTACCACAAGCCGCGCGAGGGTATCCTTAAATTCGGTGTGGGCCTCCAGCCAGACAACGGCCGGTGCCACAATTTCACTGATTTGACCAAACAGCCACTGAAACAGCAGCACAAAGATGGCAATGGGCAGCACGACCGCCAGACCGCCCAGCAGGGTCAAGGAGACAAAGGTTTTTACTCTGGTCATAGGTTATTGATGTACCGATTTCTCAATCTCAGTTGGAAACTGCCCCTAGCGCCGGCCCTGTTGCTGTTTGTAGCCACAGCGCAGGCACAACTTCCGGTCATCCCCTATACCATCTTGGAACAACGCCAGCGCAGCGGAGACCATTTCACCCAGGGGCTCTACTTCGACGGCCAGCGCTGGTGGGAGAGCAGCGGACTCTATCGCCGTTCCTGGCTGGCAGAGTATACCGATCCCGGCGCCAACCCGGTAAGGCGCAAATGGCTGGCGGGGGAGCTTTTCGCCGAGGGCCTCACGGTGCTCGGGAGCAAGCTCTATCTGTTGACCTACAGGGCCGGCGAGGTGCATATCTATCGGGCCCGGGATCTTCAGCCCTTGGAGGTCAAACGCTACAGCGGTGAAGGCTGGGGCCTTACCCACGACGGTGCGCACCTGATTATGAGCAATGGCAGCGGTGCGCTGACCTTCCGCGATCCGAACACCTTCACGGTATTGCGCCACCTGAAGGTAAAGGGCGCGGGTGAGGAGTGGTCCAACCTCAACGAACTGGAATTTGCCGAGGGCCTGATCTGGGCCAATATCTGGCAGGACAGCCGGATAATTGCCATCGACCCCAACAGCGGCGAGGTACGCGGCGCTGTGGATTTGCACAGCCTGGCACCGGAGGCACGCGATCACCCGGATGCGGTGGCCAACGGTATCGCCTGGGACAAAGCTCGCAACGGGCTCTGGGTAACCGGAAAATACTGGCGGCAACTGTTTCTGATTCGCCCCCAGGGGCTTGGTTTCGACAAGACGACAAACCCCGAACCGGCTATCAGCGCCTCTGGCCAATAACCGTCAGCACGCCGCCATCACAGAGATAGTGCATTGTGGAGAGCTGTAGCTGCAGGCGAAAACCGTGACCGCGGTCTTGCAGGCTGACCCCCTCCCGCCCGTCCTCACCATCGTATAGCGTGGTGGACTGGCCCAAGTCATTTTGCCACTGAACCGCCTCCACTCTGCGCATCCCCGGAAGCTCAAGCGTGACAAGGGTAAATTGCTCGGGCAGCGGCTGCAGTTCAATCTGGGCCACACCCGAGGCGGTGACCAGGGACAGTGCCAGTTGGTTTTCCGGCGCGGTGCGCCAGCCCAGATGGGTATCCGCCACAAGGGATTGCGCAAAATGGCGCGGGGCACCGGACGCACAGCCCAGTGGCCCGGCCAGAGCAGCTAACCACAACATCAATACCAAAAGCAAAGTGCGCATAGCCCTATCCTTAGCCAATTGCCGTGATGGTCTGCGATTATAACCCGTGACCCCTGTCACAAAACAAAACCTGTCCATTGCATCCTCTTTCAAGGGAAAATCGGCCGATAAACCCACCGCACAAAAACGCGGTGCAGGGTATACTCCGCCGCCATGCAATCCCCACAGCAGATTCTTGAGCACATCTTCGGCTACCCCCACTTCCGCGACCCCCAGGCCGCGGTGATCGACACCCTGATGGCTGGCAACGACGCTCTGGTACTTATGCCCACCGGTGGGGGCAAGTCCCTGTGCTACCAGATACCCGCGCTGGCCAGATCCGGTTGCGGCGTGGTGGTCTCTCCCCTGATCGCCTTGATGCAGGACCAGGTAGAAGCGCTGCAGGAAGCCAGTATCCGCGCCGCCTTCCTGAACTCTTCCGTACCGTATGACGAAACCCTGGCAATTGAGGACCAACTGCTTCACGGCACACTGGATCTGCTGTACCTGGCACCGGAACGGCTGCTACAGCCCCACACACTTTCACTCCTGCAACGAGTCGAACTGTCGTTGTTCGCCATCGATGAGGCCCACTGCGTGTCCCAGTGGGGGCATGACTTTCGCGCCAACTACCTGCAGCTGAACTGCCTCCACGAACAGTTTCCCTGCGTACCGCGTATTGCATTGACCGCTACCGCGGACCAGCGCACCCGCGCGGAAATCGCCCGGAGACTCAACCTGGAGACCGCCCGGCACTTTGTCAGCAGCTTTGACCGTCCCAATATCCGCTACCGCATCGAACCCAAGGACAACCCGCGCCGCCAACTACTGCAGTTTCTGTGCGGCACTCAGAAAGGAAGTGCAGGCATTATTTATTGCCTGTCCCGCGCCAAAGTGGAAAATACCGCCGAATGGCTGAGCCAACAGGGGTATACCGCCCTGCCCTACCACGCCGGTCTGCCCGCCGCTACCCGCGCCGAACACCAGCGCCGCTTCCTGCGCGAGGAGGGTGTCATTATTGTGGCCACCATCGCCTTCGGCATGGGTATCGACAAACCCGATGTGCGCTTTGTAGTGCACCTGGATCTACCCAAAAGTATCGAAGCCTACTATCAGGAGACCGGTCGCGCCGGTCGCGATAGCGAGCCCTCGGTGACACTGCTGCTCTACGGCCTGGAAGATGTGGTGAAGCTGGCACAGATGGTTGAAGCCTCCGAGGGCAGTGAGGAGCACAAGCGCCACGAACGCGGGCGCTTAAATGCCATGCTGGGCCTGTGTGAAATCACCAGCTGTCGCCGCCAGGCCCTGTTGCACTACTTCGCCGAAACCCTGGACCACCCCTGTGGCAACTGCGATACCTGCCTGGAGCCCCCTGCAACCTGGGATGCCAGCGAGGCCGCCATCAAACTGCTGTCGTGCGTCTACCGTACCGGCCAGCGCTTCGGTGCCAGCCATGTCATCGATGTGCTGCGGGGCTCCAGGAACGAGAAAGTACGCAAATTCGGGCACGACCAACTCTCCACCCACGGCATTGGCAAAGACCTCGCCACCAGCGAGTGGCGGGCTGTGATGCGACAATTAATCGTGCGCGGCTACCTGGAGGTGACAGGCGAGTTTCAGGGGCTCAGGCTCACAGAGCTGTGCCGCCCGCTGTTGCGCAGGGAGACATCCCTGCAGTTGCGCAAGCTGCCGGCCAAAGGCCCCCGATTCGTCTCCCGCGACGCTTCAGCCTCCGAAGACCTGGCCTGTGAGGACCAACCGCTCTGGCAGGCCCTGCGCAGCTGCCGCAAGGCGTTGGCGGAAGAGCGCGGTGTACCGCCCTATGTGGTCTTTCACGATGCCACCCTGCGCGGCATGGTAAAAGCGCACCCGCAAACCCGCAGTGAGTTACTGGCGGTTTCCGGGGTCGGCGCCAGCAGGCTGGCGCGTTTTGGCGACACCTTCCTCGCCGTACTTAGAGACTTCCCCAAGCGTTAGGCGCAGGATAGCCCGGAACGCTTTTCCCCTTCGGGCACACCTGTGTTAAAAAGGTGAAAATAGCTAAAAATAACCCGTCCATTCCAACGAGAAAAAACCATGAAAGTCATTGGCCATCTGATAAACGGCGCCCTGGATACCGGCGGCGAGAGCACCGCAGGTTCACGCCTGCAGGATGTCACCAACCCCTCAACCAACACGGTCACCGGAAAAGTCGCGCTGGCCAGCAAAGCCACCGTCGAAGAGGCCATCGCCGCGGCCCAGGCCGCCTACCCCGCCTGGCGCAACCTGCCCACCGCCAAACGCGTGCGCATCATGTACCGCTTGAAAACCCTGCTGGAACAGCACGCCGATACCATCTGTGAGCACATCACCCGGGAACACGGCAAGGTCTTCAACGACGCCATGGGTGAACTGCAGCGCGGTATCGAAAATATCGAGTATGTTTGCTCTGCTCCAGAAAAGCTCAAAGGGGAACACAGCAAGAATGTGGGTCCCGCCGTTGATACCTGGAGCGAATTCCAGCCCCTGGGTGTCTGCGCCGGGATTACTCCGTTTAACTTTCCCGCCATGGTGCCCTTGTGGATGTGGCCAATGGCCATCGCCTGCGGCAATACTTTCGTGCTCAAGCCTTCAGAAAGCACCCCTTCCTCCGCATTATTTATCGCCGAACTCGGTATCGAAGCCGGCATCCCGGCGGGCGTACTCAACGTGGTGAATGGCGACAAGGAAGCGGTGGATACCCTGCTGACCGATAAACGCGTTCAAGCCATTAGCTTTGTCGGATCCACCCCGATTGCGGAATATGTCTACACCACCGCCACGGCCCACGGCAAGCGAGTACAGGCTTTTGGCGGGGCCAAGAACCATGCCATTGTCATGCCGGATTCGGACCTGGATAACACCGCGACCGCACTGATGGGGGCCGCCTTTGGCTCCTGTGGCGAACGCTGCATGGCTATTTCCGTGGCGGTTGCCGTCGGTGATGAGTGCGCGGATGCCCTAGTCGCAAAACTCACAAAACAGATCGCCACACTCAAAGTGGGCGACGGTATGGATGACCAGAGTGATATGGGCCCCCTGGTAACTCCGGCCCATCTGAAAAGAGTCGAGGGCTTTATCGCCACTGGTATTGAAGAAGGTGCGGAACTGGCCGTGGATGGTCGCGGCCTGAAAATACCCGGGTTCGAGCGTGGCAATTACCTCGGGGCCTGTCTGTTTGATCGCGTCACGCCGGAAATGACCATACACAGCCGGGAAATATTCGGCCCTGTACTCTGTGTCATGCGCACAGGCACCCTGCAAGAAGCAATGGATATTATCGATACCCACGAATACGGTAACGGCACCTGCCTGTTCACTCGCGATGGCGAAGCGGCCCGTTACTTTAGTGATAATATCAAAGTGGGTATGGTTGGCATCAACGTTCCCCTTCCCGTCCCTGTTGCCCACCACAGCTTCGGTGGCTGGAAGCGCTCCCTCTTTGGCGACCTGCACGCTTACGGACCGGATTCGGTACGCTTTTACACCAAGCGCAAAACCATTACCCAGCGCTGGCCATCCAGTAGCCTTAGAGAAGGGGCACAGTTTAACTTTCCAAATAGTGGGTGAAAAAATAAAATAGACCGCCCCCGAAAAAAATCTGGTGGTAAAAAGTCCGTGTAAAAAGTGGACCTTTTACCACTTCTCATATAATTTATTTAGTCTAGCAGGCTACTAAAAATCCGCATTTCCCTAAAGTTTCTCATTCCTGGGAATTTATCCGTTTTGAGGCGTTTTTTATTCAAAAATTTTCACCTCACTAATTAGCATCGCTGATTGATTACCGGGTTTAATCAGGCCTGAGTAAACACGCCCGAGGACAGATAACGATCTCCCCGATCACAAGCGATAGCGACAATGGTGGCCTTTTCCACCTGGGCGGAGATTTGCAAAGCACCGGCCACGGCTCCGCCGGAGGATACTCCACAAAAAATTCCCTCGGTTCTGGCCAGCCTTCGGGTCATCTCCTCCGCCTCAAGCTGGTCCATATCAATCACCAGATCCACTGCCTCAGGGACGAAAATGCTTGGCAGATATGCCTGGGGCCAGCGACGAATGCCGGGGATACTGGAACCATCGGTAGGTTGGAGGCCGATAATCTGGATATTGGGGTTTTTCCGCTTCAAATAACGGCCGCAACCCATTATGGTCCCTGTGGTGCCCATTGAGGAGACAAAGTGCGTGATCTGCCCCTGAGTCTGTTGCCAGATCTCGGGGCCCGTGCCCTCAAAATGGGCAAGTGGATTGTCATCGTTGGCAAATTGATTGAGTACCAGCCCCCTGCCCTCAGCCTGCATCTCAAGGGCCAGGTCGCGGGCACCTTCCATACCCGCTTGCGCACTGACCAGGATCAGCTCGGCGCCATAGGCTGCCATGGCCGCCTTGCGCTCGGCCGTAGCGCTGTCGGGCATAATCAGGATCATGCGGTAACCTTTGACCGCGGCCGCCATCGCCAGGGCAATGCCGGTATTGCCACTGGTCGCCTCGATCAGTGTATCGCCCGGAGTAATACGCCCCCTGGCCTCGGCGTGGTTAATCATGGATAACGCCGGGCGGTCTTTTACAGAGCCGGCGGGATTATTCCCTTCCAACTTGAGCAGAATCGTATTGCTGGTTTCACCAGGCAATCGCTGCAACTGAATCAGGGGGGTATTGCCTACACAGTCGGCAATTGTGGGGTAATCCATGGTGCAGTCAGTTCCAGAATACTATTGCGGCCAGACAGTGTACCCGAAGATCTTTCCAGCGTTAAATATCGACTCTGTAGGGGGACTATATAGTCGGGTTATTAAGCCTGCTTCTGCAGTTAGAAAATACCCGCAATACAGTGACCGATAAATTTAAACCAATCCGTACCCGACTACGCCCTGGGTCGTTTGGGAACTGGTTACAAAATTTAAAAAACAAACCTTCTACTAAACCCCCTAATACCATCGGTAAACAGGAAAGACCCTCGGTAATATGCTGGGCGCATAGCTAAACTATAAAGGACATAATAATTTCTCTCCCTATCGATCCGGGAGTGCATAGCGTCATGCATGCCGGTAAAATCTGAAAAAACAATCGCACAAGGCCCCCCTTCTACCATGGCCCAAAACAATGCCAAGTCATCCACGCCAGACTCCTCAACACTGCGTTCCCTGCGCGCAACCCTATTTAGGTTTACCGTCGCCCCGGCACTGGCACTGGCCATCACACTGGCCCTGGTCTTTACATTGCAGCAGATGCACGACCGCCGCCAGTTATTACTCAGCCACGGACACGCCAGTGCGGAGCAGCTTGCCGAACTGATCGCGATGAGCGGCGGCCAACCCATCGAACTGCGTATGGAATGGCTGCGCAAGAGCCTTTTAGCCCTGATGCTGGAAAAAGATATGGTGCGCTCGGTACATATCTATTCTACCGAGGCGAGCGAGAAGCAGCCTCTGAATCCGAATACCGGCCTGGGACTACTCGCCAGTGTCGGACCGCGGCCAGCCACACCCATTACCCGCGAACACCTGCAAAAGCGCGAGCCATTTATCTTCGAAGATGAAGAGAGCCTGCAGATTTTGCAGCCCTTGAAAGGCGACATCCTCACCTGTTGGATCAGCATTGAGCTGCACCGCCCTTACTTCCTGGTGGGCACTTATCAGGTATTGCTGATCGGCCTCGTGGGGCTGATCATCTGCACCCTGGCAGCCGTGGCCTGGTCTGTCATCCTATCCGAGCGATTCGCGCTCAGCCTGTCGCGTATGGGACAGGTATTGCAGGCGGTTGGGCGCGGGGAGTTTGATCGTCGCGCCCGCGAAACTGGCAACCGCGAGGTGGCACAGATGGCCAATCAGATCAATGAAATGGCCAAGAACCTCGCCAATTACCAGCGCGATTACAAGGCAAACTTGCTGCAATCTATGGACGACCTGCGGCAGTCCCTCGACAGTATGGAAGAACAAAATATCGAACTCGACCTCGCCCGTAAAAGGGCCCAGGAGGCCAGCCGCATCAAGTCTACTTTTCTGGCCAATACCAGCCATGAAATCCGCACACCGCTCAACGGCATCATCGGCTTTACCAACCTGTTGCTCAAAACCGAGGTCGACGAGCTGCAGCAGGATTACCTGCAGACCATTTTGCGTTCATCGGAAAACCTGCTTACCACCATCAACGATATTCTGGATTTTTCCCGCATTGAGTCTGGCAATTTGGTGCTCGACCATATCCCCATGGATCTGGGACAATTGCTCGAGGAAACCCTGCAAATCCTGGCGCCCTACGCCTATGAACACCATCTGGAACTGGTACCCCTGATTGACTCCCAATTGCCCGCCACCCAGGTAGGCGATCCGCTGCGCACCAAGCAAATCCTCACCAACCTGCTGGGCAATGCGATTCGCAGTTCGGAAAACGGCAATATACCAGTACAGCTGAGCGTAGTGAGCAGCAAGGATTCGGAGCTGATCTTGCGTATCAGCGTCACCGACCTGGGCAACCGCATCGATGAAGCGGGCCGCAGTGAACTGCAGCAGATACTCAATACCAAAACGCCACAGCACAGCCAGCAAATCAGTGCCAATGGCCTCGGTATGTCCATCGCCCGCAGTCTGGTTGAGCGTATGCGCGGCAGCACCGGTATAGAAGAATCCGACAGCGGTGGCAGTCACTGCTGGGTAGAGCTATCTCTGCAACCGGAGCGCAATCGCGGCGTACCGCCGCGGTTTCAGTGCCCCGGCTGCCGCATATTGATTGCCGACCCCAACCACTTGACCCGCACCCAAGTGGCGCAGTTGCTTAGCCACTGGCAGGCGGAGCCCGTAGAACTCAGCGATACAGAGACTCTGCAACCGGTGATCGAACAAATGTGGCGGCACGACGCGCTGCCCGATGCCGTGATTATCGATACCGCCATCGCCAAAGGCGACTTCGACAGTTTCAGCGTGCAGGTGCAGTCCCTCGTGGATGCCTACCAATGCCAGGTTATCGTATTGGGTGCCCCGGCGGAGCTGCGCCGTTGCTATGAGCAGTTGCGTACCCGTACCCTAACTTTTCTCGGCAAACCGGTCACCCGCGAGAACCTGCTGCGCGCCTTAAAGAGGGCCGCGCCACGAAGGAATCAGCCGCGCCCCAGTAGCGGGGCCATACCCGCTCTGCCCTGGCCGGCAACACCCCGAATTCTGGCGGTAGATGATCACGCAGCCAACCGGCGCCTGGTCGGTGAGTTACTGCGCACCCAGGATATCGAGGTGGTCATTGCCGCCAGCGGCGAAGATGCCTTGCAACACTGGCAGCAGAGCACCTTTGATCTCATCTTTATGGATATACAGATGCCTGGCATGGACGGTATTGAGGCCACCCGCCGCATTCGTGAGCAAGAAGCCGGTCGGCGCACACCGATTATTGCACTCACCGCACATGCGGGCGCCGAGGAGAAAGCGCGACTACTCTCCGCCGGCCTGGATGATTACTTGAGCAAGCCTGTCAGTGAGGCCCAACTCACCCACATGATCAAGCGCTGGATCAAGATCATCACGCCACAGGTGGTAGAGAAACTCAGCCTGGAGCAGATGCGCCTGGTGGATATTGGCGAGAGCCTGACCCTTGCCAACGGCGATATGAAACTGGCTAGGGACATGCTGCAAATGCTTCTGGACGGGCTTGTGTGCGACGAACGGGAGTTACAGCGGCTGTTGAGTACCGGCGACCTCAAAGGCATGTTCGAGCTAACCCACCGTATGCACGGCGGCTGCTGTTATTGCGGCGTGGCCCGATTGCGCGAAGCCACCTGCGTACTTCAGGAGGAACTGCGTACCCTGCAAGAGAGGGAACCGACGGAATTTGACCGGCGCAAACTGGACGCAGTATTTCGCGAGATGCGCGCACTGCGCGAATGGGCCTCCGAGCAGAATCTGGATGCGCTGTTCGGGCTGGAAGTTGCCTGAGCCAGACTGCAACGGTGAGCTAGCGAGCTTCAAAAATAACGAATGCCAGGGCGAAGTCTTTTTCATCCGACAGGGAGAGGTGAATGACCTCAGCGCCCAGAGCACAGGCCCGCTCCTGTGCCGCACCACTTAACAGAACCTGTGCTGCAGCACTCTTGCGACGCCGCACCTCGATATTCTGCCAGGAAATGCCGTCGCCGATGCCGGTGCCCAGGGCCTTGGCTACCGCCTCTTTGGCGGCAAAACGTTTGCACAGGTAAGCTGTGCGGCTGGCCTCGCCCAGATCGGCGAAGTCACAGCGCTCTCGGTCACTCAATATTCGACGCACAAACCGATTGCCGTGGCGCCGCAAAGCCATCGCTATGCGATGATAGCTGCAAATATCTGTACCGATACTGACGATCATTTTCCGTATACTTGCCTGAACAATGTACGACTTCGCAATGGCTTGTCCCCGAGCATGGCCCGGAGCAAAATCTGAGTCAAACGCTTTGCCGGAGGCAGTAGTCCGACGGGCCATTGCCCACTCTCCAGCGCCTGCACGATACCCAGCAGTTCCGCGCCGCTGAACTCACCATCGCGCAGAGCATTACCTCCCCGGCGGTGCACAGGCACAAATCCCTGCTCAAGCTCCAGTCGATAGCAAGCGCCCTCGCTGACAGTGCCCCGGCTGCCGGCACAATAATCCAACGGTGGGCAGCTGCCCAGTTCTGCCAGCAGTTGCAATTCAAAGCGGCGCAGGGGCCCTTCCAACGGGTTGCTATCATCGCCTTTTAACTGTGCGAGGGCTTCCAGCAACATCTGATACATGGCGAACAGCGTATAGTGCGCTTCCCCCTCCGGTAACAAGCGCACCAGCAACTCATTCGCATAGAGCCCCGCATAGACGGCCCGGCCTTTCAGCCAGAGTCGCGCGGCGGCATTCTCCACAGAACCCAAGGTTTTTAACGTCCTATTTCCCAGCAAAGAGACCAGAAGCGGGGAGAAAGGTTGCAATGCCTGCTGGCGCCGCTGCTTGTCGCGGCGGGCACCGCGGGCAACACAGCCAATACGCCCAAAATCCGAAGTCAGCAGCTCCAGAATCAAGCTGGAGTCGCGATAGGGCCGTGCATGCAGGATATAGGCTGGCTGTACTGGTGGTGACTTTTTCATGATGTCAACGGGCATGCACCGAAGCAGAGTTCTACTCGTCCCGGTAACCGAGACTGCGCAAAGCGCGCTCATTATCGGACCAGCCGGACTTGACCTTGACCCATAGATTCAGCATTACCTTACTGTCGAAAAGCCGCTCCATATCCTCACGGGCCTGGCTGCCAATCTGTTTGATGCGCTCGCCTTTGTTGCCGATAAGAATGCGCTTCTGCCCGGCCCTTTCCACCAGAATCGCCGCGCGGATATGCAGGATCTTGCCTTCCTGGGCAAATTCCTCCACCTCGACCGTGACCTGATAAGGCACCTCTGCACCCAACTGGCGCATGATTTTTTCCCGTACGATTTCCGCAGCGAGGAAACGCGAGCTGCGGTCGGTAACCTGATCGTCCGGGAAACAGTGCTGCCCCTCGGGCAAATGTTTGAGAATCACCTGTTCCAGTACATCCAGATTCTGGTTGCGCAGGGCGGAAACAGGCACAATCTCTGCCTTGGGATACTGTTGGGCCAGGGCCTGCAACTGCGGCAACAGCTTGGCCCTGTCCTCCAGCTGGTCCACCTTATTGACCACGATAACCAGCGGGCACTTGATACCACGCAGTTGGTCAGCGACCAACTGATCCCCCTCGCTCCAGCGGGTGCGCTCCACCACAAATACCACCAGGTCCACACCCCGTGTCGCACTGGTAGCAGCCCGGTTCATATAGCGGTTGATGGCTTTTTCTTGATCCGGGTGCAAACCGGGCGTGTCGACAAAAATAATCTGATCGGGCCCCTCTGTTTTGATCCCGAGCATATTGTGGCGGGTGGTCTGGGGCTTGCGCGAGGTAATCGCCAGCTTCTGCCCCAGCAAGTGGTTCAGTAGTGTGGATTTTCCCACATTGGGACGGCCGACAATCGCAACATAGCCACAGCGAGAGGGTTGTTCGCTCAAAAAAACGCTCCGAAAGAGTTGAAGGGAACCGCGATGCCCGAAACCGAACTCCCGTGCATTGGAGTCCGCCACCTGGAGACAGGCAGTGGCCGGATTGCCCACAATTTAAAATCAATTCAGCCCGGTGAGTCGCTTATAGGCCTCAATTGCAGCCGCTTTTTCCGCTGCACGGCGGCTGCTGGCCTCACCGCGCACAGGCTGAGCCAGCCCACTCACACAGCACTCGACAACAAACTGCCGGGCGTGCTCCACACCGGAGACGTCCACTACCGTATACTGTGGCAGTGGCTTCCTGCGTGCCTGCAGCCATTCCTGCAGGCGGGTTTTGGGATCTTTTACCGTCTCCAGGGACAGGCAGTGAAGCCGCGATGCAAACCAGTCCAGCACCCTGGCACGCGCCGCTTCCAAACCGGCATCCAGATAGATGGCGCCGATCAGGGCCTCCACCGCATCGGCGAGAATCGAGGCTCTGCGGAAACCGCCGCTTTTCATCTCTCCTTCGCCAAGACGCAGGCAGTCGCCAATTTCCAGCTCCAGTGCCAGCTTTGCCAGGGTCTCACCACTGACCAACTGCGCGCGCAAATGGCTTAACTGCCCCTCCCTCCCTTTGGGAAACCGTTCGTAAAGCACCGCGCCGATGGTAAAACCGAGAATAGAGTCCCCGAGAAATTCCAGACGCTCGTTATTGCGGCTACCGTGGGAGCGGTGTGTCAACGCCAGCTCCAGCAAGGCGCCCTGTCTGAACTTATGACCGAGACGCTTGCCCAGACGCTCCAGTAAAAGATCAGTCACGTTTGCGGAATTGCTCCAGATCCACCAGCGCATCGCAGCACAGCTCCGGTCTGGCCGTATTGAGCTGTTTGTTAAATTTCATCACCACATCCACATTGTAAATCAACGGTTGGCGCAACTCGTAATCAATACTGACTAGCGTACTTTTTGCACCGCGAATCACCTGCAGCGCCTTGGTGGGCTCGCCGCGCACATTGTTGATCTGAAAGAAGCGGCCCAGCTCTTTTTTGATCTGGCCCGCCGACATAGTTTCCAGGTCCGGGTTTTCAGCCAACACCTTCAGCGCTTCGGTCACGTAGCGTGCATCCAGATAGGCGGGCGCCATCCTGGATGCACATGTCAGGGCAAAACCCAGCACTGCCACAAGCAACAGCCAGCCCCAGTAGCTCATACCGCGCTGGCGCCGAAATGAAAATTGCAACACACTACCCATGATGTCCTCAAGCCTCCTCACCGGTATCCGGTATAAACCCGGCCGGTTTTTATTATTGGATGGAACCCACACGCTCGAAGCTGGGCAAGCTGAACAGTTTGTCCCAGTGCATCCAGATGGCAAAGGCCTTGCCCACGATATCCCGCTCGGGCACAAAGCCCCAGTCACGGCTGTCAAGGCTGTTGTCCCGGTTATCGCCCATCATAAAATAGTGGCCTTCCGGTACAGTGCCACTGAAAGTACTGTACCTGCCGGGGCGCACATTTTTCGCCATTAGGTGGCGCCGACCGTAGAGGTTTTCCCACAGAAACTCCACCTGTGGATTAGCCGGGGGTAACGCCTGGATCAGCTCCTGTGGCGCCAGTTCTCCGTTCACATAGAGCACATTATTCTTCAACTCGATCCTGTCGCCGGGCAAGCCGATCACCCGCTTGATAAAATAGGTATCGTTCATATGTGGCGGGAAAAACACCATCACATCCCCGCGCTGCGGCTCGCCAATATCCACAACCTTGGTGCGGGAAACCGGCAAGCGCAGGCCGTAGGCATATTTGTTGACCAGAATAAAGTCGCCAATCTGCAGGGTGGGCACCATAGAGGCAGACGGTATCTGGAAGGGCTCCAGGATAAAAGAACGCAGCACGAAGACAATGGCCAAAATCGGGAAAAACGACTTGGCATACTCGACCACAACCGGGTCCTCACGCTTCCTCCCTGCCTTCTTCCTGCGGCGGCGGGCGAAAAACAGGCTGTCAAGCAGCCAGATTCCACCGCTGACGACAACCAGCCAGAGCAGAATCAAAGGCAAATTAATATCCATCACTATTCTCTATTGTCCCCAAATCTCGGAATCAAGCACCGGCTGTGCCCTATTGATCCACTTTCAGTACTGCCAGGAAGGCCTCCTGGGGCACTTCGACACGGCCGAGCTGCTTCATACGGCGTTTACCCGCTTTCTGTTTCTCCAGCAATTTCTTCTTGCGCGTAACATCACCGCCATAACATTTCGCGGTCACATTCTTGCGCAGGGCTTTTACGGTGGTTCTCGCCACTACCTGACCACCGATCGCCGCCTGAATAGCCACATCAAACATCTGCCGCGGTATCAGTTCCTTCATTTTTTCCGCCATGGCGCGCCCTTTCTGCTGGGCGTTTTCACGGTGTACGATCAGCGCCAGGGCATCTACACGGTCCCCGTTAATGAGGATATCCAAGCGCACCAGTTTTGCTGCTTCAAAGCGCACAAAACTGTAATCCAGCGAAGCAAACCCGCGGCTCACCGACTTAAGGCGATCAAAGAAGTCCATCACCACTTCACCCAACGGCAGTTCATAGCGCAGGGATACCTGTGTACCCACGTATTGCATATCCCTCTGCATACCACGTTTCTCCACACAGAGGGTGATCACGTTACCCAGGTACTCCTGGGGCACCAGGATATTCACTTCCGCAATCGGCTCGCGCATTTCCAGAATGCTGCCCACATCCGGCAGCCGAGACGGGTTATCCACCATCACCACTTCGCCGTCATTCTGCTCTACGGCGTACACCACCGTGGGTGCAGTGGTAATGAGGTCCAGATCATATTCCCGCTCCAAGCGCTCCTGAACAATCTCCATATGCAGCATACCGAGGAAACCGCAGCGAAAACCAAAGCCCAGGGCATCGGAGGTTTCCGGTTCGTAAAACAGGGAGGCATCGTTGAGGGACAGCTTCTCCAGGGCATCACGGAAAGTCTCATAGTCATCGGAACTGACCGGGAACAGGCCCGCATAGACTTGCGGTTTGACCTTCTGGAACCCCGGCAACATCGCTATGTCCTGCGCACCCTTGGCATGGGTCAGCGTGTCCCCCACAGGCGCACCGTGAATATCTTTAATGCCGGCCACCACAAAGCCCACCTCTCCGGCACACAACACACCGGTCTCGCGGCGTTTCGGGGTAAAAATGCCGGCACTGTCCACCACATGGGTACGACCGATAGACTTGGTGACAATTTTGTCTTTGGCTTTCAGGGTACCTTGCATCACGCGCACCAGAGACACCACCCCGAGGTAGCTGTCAAACCAGGAGTCGATGATCAGTGCCTGCAGCGGTGCCTCGACATCCCCCTCCGGTGGCGGTACCAGGCGCACCAGGTCTTCCAGCACCTCTTGCACGCCCATACCGGATTTGGCGCTGCAGCGCGTTGCCTCACTGGCATCAATACCGATAATGTCTTCTATTTCTTCGGCGACCTTGTCTGGGTCCGCCTGGGGCAGGTCCATCTTATTGAGAACCGGAATCACGTCCAGGCCCTGCTCAATCGCGGTGTAGCAATTGGCAACCGACTGCGCTTCTACACCCTGAGCCGCATCCACCACCAGAAGCGCACCTTCACAGGCCGCCAGGGACCGGGAAACCTCATAGGAGAAGTCCACATGCCCCGGGGTATCAATAAAATTCAACTGGTACGTCTTGCCATCCCGCGCCCTGTAGTCGAGCGTGACACTCTGGGCCTTGATGGTAATCCCGCGCTCCCGTTCCAGCTCCATGCTGTCCAATACCTGCTCGGCCATTTCGCGATTGGAGAGACCGCCACAGTCCTGGATGAAACGGTCAGCCAGGGTAGATTTTCCGTGGTCGATATGGGCAATGATGGAGAAATTGCGGATATGGGAGAGATCTGTGGCCACTGCGGAATAAAAACCCTTAAAAAACAGACAATTAGCTGGCAGATAAGCCAACTGTGTGGCGCAAGTCTAACAGAACTTATGGACAGAGGTGAGAGACAGGTGGCCTATTCGGCCACCATTCGACCCGAAACTCAGCTTTCGATCTTAATCGTGCGGAAAGTTGACTGGCCCGAGCGGAAGAAGCGGATCGGCAACAGCTCATTTTTGGGGAGTTCCTCAACCACGGCTTTGTAATCCTCCATATCCCCCACTTCTTCAAATCCCAACTGGGCGATAATGTCGCCACTGCGCAGACCTGCTTTGGCGCCGGGCTTGCCCGGGACAACCTGCTTGATCAGTACTCCGGTATCCACATTCCAGCGCTGCTTCAGACCCTCGGGAATCTGCTCAACCACCAGGCCCAGGCGTCCGCCGACAATGGAGCTTGGTTTTACTGTGGCTTGTACTCCCTCATCATCGGAGCCCGGCAGGGTACCGACGATAACTTTGAGCTTCTCAGACTTGCGGTTACGCATCAGTTCCATCGAAACCTCAGTTCCGGGACGGAGCTGGCCTACCAAATGGGGCAGATCACCGTGTACACCGATTCTCTGGCCATTAAAGCGGGTGATGACATCTCCGGGCATAACCCCGGCTTCGGCAGCGGGCGCACCGGGGCTGACCTGCTCTACCAGCGCCCCTACCGGCTTGTCCAGCCCCATAGCTTCAGCCATATCCCGGTCCACGTTGCGAATGCCCACCCCCAGCCAGCCACGGTCCACACGGCCCTTCTCTTTCAGCTGTGCCACCACATCCTGGGCAAGACTCGCCGGGATGGCAAAGGAGAGACCGATTGAGCCGCCACTGCGGGTATAGATCTGGGAGTTGATGCCAACAACCCGCCCTTCCAGGTTAAACAGCGGGCCACCGGAGTTGCCGGGGTTGATCGCCACATCTGTCTGGATAAACGGTACATAGTTCTCACGGCTCTCATTGGGAATACTGCGTCCCATGGCGCTGACAATGCCAGCACTGGCGGAGTAGTCCAGGCCAAATGGCGAGCCGATGGCGACAACCCATTCCCCCACCTGCAGCTCTTCTGAATCTCCCCAGCGCACGGCAGTGAGGTCATCGGCATCGATTTTGAGCAGCGCCAGATCCGAACGCACATCGGTGCCAATTACTTCAGCCTTATACTCGCGGCGATCGGTCAGGGTGACGGTGACCTGGCTGGCACCATTCACCACGTGGTTGTTGGTCACGATGTACCCATCATCGGAGATGATAAAGCCGGAACCCATACTGGCCACCGGGCGCTGCTGGCGCCGACGCGGCTCGAACAGGTGACGAAAGATATCGGGAATATCCTGTTGGAATTGCGGCGCATTATTGCCACGTGCCACACGACTGCGATCCAGTGTGTTGATCTTCACCACTGCGGGCGAATTTTCCTCGATCAGTTCAGTCAGTTCAGGCAGCCCTCGGGCAATGGCCGTGCCCGATACCACCAGACAGAACAACAGTAGATATTGCGTACAGCATTTAATCATAGGTTTGTTACCCTTATTGATCCCTTCTAATATGAAACCTGTGGAATTTGAGTTCCCTCCGGGGCTCGCCATCGCTTATCCAGGCCCCCTTACAGGACATTCAGTAACGATTTAGTGGCGAAGTGGCCACGAAAGTTCTGCTGTGGGGTGTAAATCTGTGTAAAGGGTCAACGATGTCCAAACTGCGCCCGCGCCCCGAACGCGGCCAACTGCACCTTGCCAGGGTGCAGTACGGTCACAGCACGCTGGGTGCCCCACTACTGTATTTTCCCGCACAATTAGGCAATAAACACGGCCTGGTTTTGGCCGGCACCCACGGTGATGAAGTCGCCGCAGTCATCTCCCTGTCCTGCGCCCTACGCTCTTTGCCCCCAGACCAGCTCCGCCACCATGTGATACTGGCGGTCAATCCCGACGGCTGTCAACTCGGTACCCGTTGCAATGCGTGCGGTGTCGACCTCAACCGCAACTTCGCCACAAAAAACTGGGATGGCGGTGATAGTGTCTACCGCTGGAACAGCGCCGCCGACGCCCGGGATGTCAAACTCAGTACCGGTCTGAGCCCGGCCTCTGAGCGCGAGACCTGGGCACTTTGCCGGCTGATCGCCAAACTGCAGCCGGCCTGGGCAGTATCCATACACGAGCCGCTGGCCTGTGTGGAAGATCCCGGCACCAGCGACTTGGGTAATTGGCTGGCGAGCCGGTTACAGTTGCCATTGGTAAAAGACCTCGGCTACCAAACTCCTGGTTCATTTGGAACCTGGTGCGCCGAACAGGCGCTAGCCTGTATCACCGTGGAGTTCCCGCCCATTTCGCCGGATGCCGCCAGCGAAGCATATCTGCACTCCTTGGTCGGCCTACTCACTTACGACCAGTAGACCCGACCAGCACCAAAACGTAAAGGGGACTCTACATCCTTTGCCAGCCAGGTTGGGCCATCCAGATCCAAAAAGCATGCCCGCTTTCCCAGAGGCCAGGCCGCACGGATGGCTCGCGAGGTACACAGCATACACCCCAGCATCAACTGGAACCCCTGTGCCTCAGCCGCCTCTGCCAGGGCCTCGGCTTCGGTGATACCACCGGTCTTGTCCAGCTTGATGTTAACCATCTCATAACGCCCCAGCAGACGCGGCAGATCCTCGCGGCTATGGCAACTTTCATCGGCGCAGATCGGCAGTGGGTGGGGGAAAGTCCCCAGAAATTCATCGTCACCGGCAGGCAGCGGTTGCTCCAGCATGGCCACTCCCAATTCCTCCAGCTGACTACAGCGCTCCACCAGGGTATCCACCCGCCAGGCCTCATTGGCATCAATCACCAGCTGCGCTGCAGGCGCAGCGGCCCGTACCGCCGCCACCCGTTGGTAAACCTGCTGACCATCCAGTTTCAGCTTCAGGGTATCGGCGCCTTGTGCGATGGCATTACGCGCAGCCACAGCCATCGCTGCGGGATCATCGATCACCAGAGTCTGCACAGTGGGTAGGGAATCCGGCCCGGTAAAAACTGCTCCGCGACACTTGGCCTCCCAGTCTGCCAGCGCACAATCCAGGGCATTGCGGGCGGCGCCGGCGGGCAGGCGCGATTGCAAAAGCGTGCGATCCAGCCCCGCGGCCATCTCCGCGAAAACTGGCCGAAGCTGTTGCATGACTGAGGCAACGCTCTCGCCATAACGCGCATAGGGTGTGCACTCGCCAATACCCACCACTCCATCCTCACGGACCTCCACCACCACCAACTGGACCTCGGTACGGGCACCGCGGGAAATCACAAAAGCCGTGCGCAGAGGCCAGTGCTCGGCAAAGCAGCGGGCCTGCATGAAATGCCTCCAATCAGTGTTTGGAGCTATCAGTTTAGGTTAGGAATGATCGCCGCCGGGCTCGATACGCAGGAGCACCGGGGTAAAGACAGGATTAGAGCGTTGGCGACGGCTGTACCAACGAACACTGAGCGCACCGCCAATCAAGCCAGCCAGCGCGCCAAACACCGCGCCGGCCTCTGCAAACAAGGCATCCCCCACTAGCGCCAACAGTATCAGGCAGACCAGGGGCACCAGGTAAACCAGCAGGGCACTGCTGGTGAGTGCATTTCCGGCGATGCCAATTACCGCCGTATCGTTCAGGGTAACCTTATCGGCGCGAAAGCCGCTCAAGGCCACCCGCACCCGTGCAGAGGAAGAAAAGAAATCGCCGAGTAGGCCCGTGCCGCAACCGGGTTTAGCCGCACAGCCATTGCAGGCACTGCGCTTAAAGGTATCCACCCAGATAGCATCGGTCTCTATGGCTACGATACGACCGCGCTCCTCAAGCACTCCTTCAGCCTTTCTCAACAATCGAGCTGGCTACTCTGCGCGCAGTGGCATCGGGTATCTCACCCACGACCGTCACCGTATAAGCGACACCATTGACTTCCATACGATCCATGTAAGCCACAGTGGCACCGCGAATAGCACGTCCCTCGAAATCTTCCAACTCTGGGCCGAGGCGCTGGACAAACACGGTAAAGACACCGAGCCCGTCACTGAATACCAACATATCCCCATCGGACAGTGGCTTCACTGAAACCACCTTGAAGCCCTCCGGAAGCCAGCGCACCTGCCAACGGCTTTGAGAGGCATCACAACCGTTGCGATTATCAATGCGCCGCGCATTACTGGATACCGCCTGAAGAGCGAAGTCTTTCACCGGGGACAAGTCCAGTTGAACAAACTGGTAACGCTCCAGCACACGCCCCTGTGTGCTCACCAGCATACTCTTCAGGGGCAGGCCGGTTTCGCGGTCCAAACTGACCACAAGACCGAGGCGATAACGGTCTCTAGGCCTGGCTTCGATCACCACCGTCTCGCGATCCGCGATGCGCTCGCCGCCGCGCAGAATAAACTGATAGGCACGCTGTACCTGCTGCTGGCCAGCCGCACTCAAGAGGCTGGTTCTAATGCTGGGAGAGGCATTGTATGTGCAGTGGCCACCACTGCCGTAGCTGATCAGTTCCCTCGGTGTACCGCTCAGGTATCGCACCCGCTCCACCTGCTCACCGCTACGCACCGCGCGCACCACCTGCAAGGTTTCCAGGAGGCCGGCGTGCTCGAAAGTCACCAGCCCACTGTATTCCAGTTCATTGACTGCCTGGGCGAGTTTCCCGAGCCATTGCTCAACCTCATTGTTCAGCACGCGTGTATTGGTCGGATCGGGGCTGGCTTGGGGATTGGATGCCGCTGTGGTGGTTTCGACTGCGATAGCGCCGGGCGCATTGGTATCGACCGGTACAGGACTGGCGACTGGTATGCTGGCTCTGTCGAGTTTGATTGTAGTGGCGGCGTTGGCATCAATACCGTCGAGCGTCTGCGCCAATAACAGCGGTGACAGCAAAGAGAAAGCCAGCAACAGACTACCACCGATGCGAACTCCGCTGCGGATCAGGCTTTCCCGCATTACGAGGTTCGCCACACTACATTCCAACCTGTTCGCCGTAGGTCGCGCGAGCAAAGGGCACCATACCCTGGCTGCCGATATGCGCGGCCTGTTCGGAGTGCTGAATCATCACACGATTCAGGTGGCGCATCAGCTCTGGCGTTGGTGCTTTTTGAATGACCGCCTGCCCCACCGCACCCGGGCGCTGCTCGGGTACGAAGCGCGGAACCGCTGTGCTGACCGAACGCGTGGAAGGTGCGGGCACGTAAAAACCAGATGGCTGCGGCGCCGATTGAACGATTGGCTGGGCGGGGCGCTCGGCCTCCGCCAACTGCTGAACACCCTGCACAGTATTCTGCTGGGTATCGGTAATCTGCTGTACCCCTAGGATTACGGCGAACGCCACAGTAGCCGCCACCGCACCACGCGAAAGCCACCAACGGCTGTTGGCAAGCCCACTGGCCGCGACAACACGACCACCCGCGGTTTGCGAGAGCGGCGCTTCCCGATCAAGCGCCGCCGAAATACTGGCCGCCAGGTCACTGTCGACAGGGGCAACCTCCTCGCGCCGCATAACGCTCGCCGCCAGCTGATAACGCGACCAGCGTTCACCCAGGTCTCCGGAGACCGCTGTGGCCTTCAAAATTCGCTGCAGCTCCAACTCATCGACTTCGCCATCCATCAACGCCGATAGCGACTCGTTGAGACGTTCCTGATGATTCCCGTGGGACATAGGGGCTTACCCTCTTGTGCAATCATTTATCCGGTGCCCGCACGCACCATCATTTGTATCATTTATGACCGGGCTTCCGGCGGTTGGTTTCCCCTGTTGGGAAAATTTCCCGCAAAATTAGCCTCTGTCACCCAGTGTTTCCGGCTCCCCGGCCATAACGGCCTGGACTGTCCGGTCTATTGCCTCCCGAGCACGGAATATGCGCGAACGCACCGTGCCCACCGGACATCCCATCACCTCGGCAATTTCCTCGTAACTCAGCCCCTCCAATTCCCTCAGGGTAACCGCTGAGCGCAGATCCTCCGGCAGTGCGCGAATGGCGCCATGTACTGCAGTTTCCAACTGGTCGCGAAACATCTGGTTTTCCGGCGTCTCGTTGTCGCGGAGCAAATCGGCACCCGAGTAAAATTCTGCGTCCTCCAAATCCACATCAAAGGACGGTGGCCGGCGGCTGCGGGACACCAAGTGGTTCTTGGCAGTGTTAATCGCAATCCGATACATCCATGTGTAGAAGGCACTCTCCCCGCGGAAATTGGCCAGCGCCCGATAGGCTTTGATAAAGGCCTCTTGCGTGACATCCTGTACCTCACTGTGATCCTTGATAAACCGGCTGACTACCGCAACAATTTTATGTTGGTATTTGAGAACTAAAAGATCAAAAGCGCGCTTATCCCCCTTTTGAACCCGTTCCACCAGCTCACGGTCACTCGCGGCCGCCTGATGCGCTGTCATCCCCAACTCCCATACACAGTCCCATTGCGGAGGCCTCTTCCATTTATTGAGGGGCTACCGGCGCAGGCATTTTTTCTACTGTGCTGATGACACTGACAATTGGGCATAAGTTCCAGATCGAATCGACGAATAGTAAGGAAGCGCTATACTACGCGACCCCAGATCATAAATAAAATCTATGAATGCCCAGGAAAACTACGACATTCTCGTTATCGGCAGTGGCGCTGCCGGCCTCACCCTGGCGCTGCATCTCGCAGCCCGGTACCGCGTTGCCCTGATTTCCAAGCAGCGCTTGCAAGATGGTTCCACCTGGTTTGCCCAGGGGGGCATAGCCGCAGTGCTGGATGAAACCGATTCGGTGGAATCGCATATTGCAGACACATTAGACGCGGGTGCCGGACTCTGCCACCCATCATCCGTACGCTTCACTGTCGAGGCAGGTGCTGCCGCTATCCGCTGGCTGATCCATCAGGGGGTGGATTTTACCCGAGAGGGCAGTGACTATCACCTGACCAAGGAGGGAGGGCACAGCTATCGCCGCATTATTCACAGCACCGATGCCACGGGTCGAGCGGTGCACAGCACCCTGATTGACCGGGTGCGCAGCAGCGACAATATCGATTGCTTCGAGCAGCACCTGGCGGTCGACCTGATCCGCCAGCCCGACCCGCGAGAGGGCCGCTTTCGCTGTGGCGGAGCCTATTTACTCGACCGCAGTTCAGGGGAGGTGGCACTGTTCCAGGCCAAAACTGTGGTGCTCGCCACGGGCGGCGCCAGTAAGGCCTACCTGTATACCAGTAATCCCGATGGCGCCAGCGGCGATGGTATCGCCATGGCCTGGCGCGCCGGTTGCCGGGTGGCCAATATGGAATTCAATCAGTTCCACCCAACCTGCCTCTACCACCCCAGGGCCAAGGCACTATTGGTGACAGAGGCACTGCGCGGTGAGGGTGCCTATCTGAAACTGCCAGACGGCAGCCGTTTTATGGATCGCTTTGACAGACGCGGCGAGCTGGCGCCGCGGGATATTGTCGCCCGAGCCATCGATCACGAAATGAAGCGCCTCGGTGCGGACTGTCTCTTTCTGGATATCTCCCACAGAGAACCCGATTTTGTCCGCGAGCACTTCCCCACGGTCTACAACAACTGTCTGCAATACGGTATCGACATCACCCGCAAACCCATACCGGTGGTGCCTGCAGCGCACTACACTTGCGGCGGCATCATGGTGGACCGGTACGGACGCACTGATCTCGACCAACTGTACGCCATTGGGGAAACCACCTTTACCGGCCTGCACGGCGCCAATCGCCTGGCCAGCAACTCCCTGCTGGAGTGCCTGGTGTATGCCCGCTCCACCGCCATGCATATCGACAAGCACCTGGGGGCAGTGCAATCACCCCGCCCCGCCCCGCCCTGGGATGCTTCGCGAGTCACAGACTCGGATGAGGACGTAGTGATTTCCCACAACTGGGACGAATTGCGCCGCTTTATGTGGGACTACGTGGGGATCGTGCGCACGCGCAAACGCCTGCTGCGTGCCCAGCACAGGGTAAAGCTGTTGCAGCGGGAAATTCGTGAGTTCTATGCCAACTACCGGATCACCAATGACCTGGTGGAATTGCGCAACCTCGCTTTGGTTTCCGAACTGATTATCCGCTCGGCACTGGAGCGCAGGGAGAGCCGGGGCCTGCACTACTCGCTGGATTACCCGCAGCTGCGGGAACTCGCCATGGATACCATTCTGGTTCCGGAGAATTTTGCCAACCAACGGCAGTTCATCTAATCCAAAAGGCAAGGAGGCGCCAGCCCTAGCGGGAATAGCGCAGTGCTACCTGCAATCTGCGCCAGTCGTCGGCGTGCAGCGCATCCCGCGCCAACACCAGGCGCAAACGCCTGCCCTGCCGATCCCGGCCATTGATCACCAGCAACCAGCGCCACAGCACCAGTTCGCCACAAAAACGAAACTCCCGCTCCTCCCCCCCTCTTTCCCGCCAGTACCAGCGACGTTCGCGGGTCGACAGCCTCCCTGCCATACGCCCCAGGCGGCACTTTTCCCAAGCGACGTAAACAAACACCAGCGGCAGCGCACCCCAGAACAGCCTGAGGGGCAGCTCGCAAAGCCACAGCAGCAGTACCGCCAGCAGGGCAACCAGAAGCAAAAGAATCAACAGCAGAGGGGATGACGCAGCAACGCAGCTCAAACGGGCGCTGCGCTCAAAGTGACCGGGAGAGGACCTATTCCTGCAGACCGGTGTGGTCACGGATAATCTGCACAATGCGGAGCAGCTCCGGGTCAGCGGGGTCCTCGCGACGCAGAAACCAGGCGAACAGATCCTGATCTTGCTCATCGAGTAATCGGATGTAGCGCTGCTGGTCTGCTGGTGCCAAGGTATCATAGACATTGTCTAAAAATGGCAGCAGTACCAAATCCAGTTCCAACATGCCGCGGCGACTGGCCCAAAACAGGCGGTTGCGATCCATACGACGCTTTCCAATCCAGAGAAAGAACCCAGTATACCCGCAGCCCGGTAAACTTGAAAAATGCGCAAAGCCCCCCAAATACTGCCACCAGACAACCGCAGGTGGGAACACTATGGACCGACAACAGTGGCAGGATTTCCTCAGCGGCGAAGGCGCCATTTGGGAGGGCGACAAGGCCCATTTCCCCCTTACCAGTAGCGACGACCCACGGGGTCTGCACCTGATTGACCTGAGCCCCATCGGCGCTATCTCCATCCACGGCCCTGACAGCCAGAAATTCCTGCAGGGCCAGATCACCTGCGACCTGGTGAACCTGCCGGATGGACACAGCACCCTGGGCGCCCATTGCAGTCCCAAGGGCCGCATAATCAGCACCTTTAGCGCCCTGAAAGTGTCCCCGAGTCAGTTTGTTTTCCGGCTCCCGCGGGACCTGGCCCTCACTGCGCAACAGGCACTGGCCAAATACGCCGTATTCTTTAACACGCAATTGCAGGATATCAGCGCAAAATCCCTCTGGCTTGGCCTACAGGGCCAGAACGTAGCGGAGCGCGCCGCGCAACAGCTTGGCTGCAGCGCACCCGCCATTGGTGCGGTTGCGTCTTTTGATGTTGCAGGCGAGCCCTGTATCGCCCAGTCGGTCAATGAGTACCAGCTGGCCCTGCTGGTGCCAGTCACCAAGGTACAGCAGCTCTGGCAAACGCTCGCCCCACAGTGCGAAGCAACCGGCTACGACCTCTGGCAAAAAGGGCAGATTGATGCCGGCATCCCCCAGGTTGATGCCGCCACTTCGGAAATGTTTATCCCGCAAATGACCAACCTGCATCTGCTCGGTGGTGTGAGCTTCAAAAAAGGCTGTTATACAGGCCAGGAGGTGGTGGCCCGTATGCAATACCGCGGCGCAACAAAGCGCCGCCTCTACCGGGCAAAATGCGCTGGCGGCAACCTTCCGTCCAGCGGGTTGGAAATCTACGGCGAAGGCAAGCAGAGCATCGGTAACCTGGTGCAAGCCTGCCACAGTCAGGATGGAATACAGCTGCTCGCTGTGCTCACCATCGCCAAAGTCGCCGCCGGTGAAACCCTGCGATTCAAAGACGGCCGCACTCTGGAAATCCAGGCGCTGCCCTACGACGCGGATGCCGATCCGCTGGCTTGAATGGCAATAGGGCGATGACAAAAAGGGCGGCCAAACTAGCCGCCCTTTTAAATGGCAAGCGATCAATTGGTGTTCAGAATACTGTGTCATTTCTTTACCGTTAGCAAGAGTAATCCTCGCCAGTAATACCGGACACAGGCTTAAGGGAGTTTCTTCACCTCAAAGTTTTCCGGACTGAGATAGCCAAGAGCGGTGAGCCAACGGTAATACCCACTTCACGAGCCCTTGAGCACTGCGGCCATCCGTGCCAAAAGGAAATGCCAGCGGTGTTCATGCATAAATCGGTAGCGATTCACTTTTGGTTCTACGCGAAATAGGTGGTTGCTTTTTTAGGATCGCCAGAACAGATTCTCACTTGCTTTGACTCACTTATCTCTGGTCAGTCGATCGCCAACTGTAGACCTGAGACACGTGAAGCCCAGCCTCCTGGGCTGCCTGTGGAATACGGGTTTTTCCCGGCCAGCTTCAAGGCTTCAGCTTTGAATTCACGCCTGTGTTGCTTGCGCTTCTGCTTGCAGGACAAGAATCACCTCTGTGGTTTCGCTTACCCACCTAATGAGGTGCCCAGTATTGCTGGTAGGGGTCGTTCTCAAAAAACTGGGACAAATTTGGAAAATATGAGAAAGCGAATAGTAGTGAAAACCGATTATTCAAGCTCTATCGCAGTCCTTTCCAGTGCCCGCGCCTCCGGTAACTGCCAGTCAATGGGCGTCTGACTCCGTTGCTGCAGCCAGTGGTTGGCCTGGGAGAAAGGCCGGGTACCAAAAAAGCCGCGGTGGGCCGAGAGTGGTGAGGGGTGCGGTGCACGCAGCACTAGATGTTTGTTGCGATCGATAAAGCCGCCCTTTTTCTGTGCGTAGCTGCCCCATAGGATAAATACCAGCCCCTCGCGCTGTTCCGCCAGTTTGTGGATCGCCACATCGGTAAACTGCTCCCAGCCACGCCCCTGGTGGGCGCCCGCCCTGCTGTCTTCCACCGTCAAAGTGGCATTTAGCAGCAATACCCCCTGCTCGGCCCACGGCTGCAGGCAGCCATGGTGTGCGGGCGCTATGCCCATATCCTTGTGCAATTCCTGGTAGATATTTTGCAGGGACGGCGGAATGCGCACGCCGGGTAACACCGAGAAGCACAGGCCGTGGGCCTGACCGCTGCCATGGTAGGGGTCCTGCCCCAGTATGACCACCTTCACCTGGTCAAACGGGGTGGAATTAAACGCGTTGAAGATCTGCCCGCCCGGCGGATAGATCCGCTTGCCGGCTGCCTTTTCCCCTCTCAAAAACTGGCGCAACTGGGCCATATAGGGCTGCTCAAACTCTTCACTCAGCACCGCGTACCAGGAAGGATGAATCTTGATATTATTAGTAAGCGGCATATTTACATCCTGAGTATCTTGTGTATGTGTTGTCGCAATTCCGGCACCACCGCCTGTTCAAACCAGGGCCGCCGGCGTAACCACAAGGTATTGCGCGGACTGGGGTGCGGCAAGGGAAAATAACCGGCCGGCAGCGCGTCGCGAAAGTGGTACACATTTTCACTAATACTGCCATACCAGTGCGGCAGGTAGTGGCGCTGGGCGTATTGTCCCACCAACAGGGTCAGTTGCACATTGGGCAACTGCGCCAGCAGGCGCTGGTGCCAGGTAGCGGCGCATTCGGGGCGCGGCGGCAAATCCCCACCCTTGCCGCGGCCCGGGTAGCAAAAGCCCATGGGGATAATGGCAATGCGGGACACATCGTAGAAAGTTTCCCTGTCGATCGACAGCCAGTTGCGCAGCCGGTTGCCGGAAGGGTCATTCCACGGTATACCGCTGGCATGCACTCGGGTACCCGGTGCCTGCCCGACAATCAACAGGCGAGCCGACGCCGCTGCCTGTAACACGGGATTGGGCCCCAGGGGCAGCTGTGCCTCGCACAGATGGCAGGCGCGGATCTCGGCCAACAGCGCCGACAGTCGCTCCATCGTTACCGCCTAGGCACTGTCGGGAAAAGCCAGGTGCAACAACAGCGCGCGCCGGTCCCCCGGGTCCTGGGCGCGGGCGCTATTATCGTTGTCGAACACCACAAAAATACCCTGCTCGCTCACGGCCAGCCCGCCGCCCTTACCGCGGAGGGCTACTTCGTAAACCCGTTCCGGCGATTTCTCCAGTGCACGGTAATCCAGGCACCACTCAGCTTTCAGGCTCGGCAAGGCCCTTCGACATACCGCATGGGCATTGCCTTCCAGGGTAAAAAGCGCGCCATCGTAATACGCGAGACCGGTAAGATCTTCGGGATTACCGTGAAAATCCAGACCGGCTACGGGGGGCAGTGAAAATACCTGCGCATCGCCACCCGGGCTGAGTCTGAGCAAACCGCGAGGCTCGCGCTCAATGGCCAGCCAAAACTGGTCACCGGCTTTTACCAGCCCCTCACTGGAAACATTGGATGTTTGCAAATATCCCCGCGCCTTTACTTCAGGAGACCATAGATTTTCCAGCCAGCGAGCTTCGCCCTGCTCCTCTACCACCGCAATGCGATTGTAGCGCTCGCTCAGAAGATAGATACGATTCTCATCACAGCTGACCCCTTCAAAATCCAGATCTCTGGCCGGCCGAAATAGCTCCGGGATGAAGGACCAAAGGCTTGTCGCTTTGTTTCTCTTCGGCACTCGAAGTCCAGTGAGCTTCAAGTGGGACACCAGTTCGGCGCGCCCGTCCATAAGCTTAATCGCATAAACCTCCCTAGACGCCCTATCGGAAACCGTGAGCAGTTTGCCGGCACAAAAGCTCAAACCGGAAAGGTCCAAGCCCGCGCTGCCATCTACCCAATAACTCGCCAATAACCTGGCGGTACTGATGTCAGCGGCTATCGCCAAGGGCGACAGCAGGGCAAACGCTATACCAAAGAAAAAACGCTTAATCACGCTATATCCTATCAATCACGGAAATTATTGAATTGTAATGGTTGTTCAAGCTCCCTGCCCTTGAGCAGTGCGATGACCTGTTGAAGGTCATCGCGCTTCTTGCCGGTAACCCGCACTTGTTCACCCTGGATGGCCGCCTGTACCTTGAGCTTTTCATCTTTGATCAACTTGACAATTTTCTTTGACAGCGCTTTATCCAGGCCGTTTTTCAAGGTTATGCCCACCTTGACCTGTTTGCCGGATTGCTCTCTCTCGCCAATATCCATGGCCAGGGGATCTATATCGCACTTCACCAGTGCACCGCGCAGCATATCCACCATTTGGTCAAGTTGAATATCCGCCTCGGCACACACCACCAGGGAGAAATCATGCATTTCCACTTCTGCATCCACCCCTTTGAAGTCAAAGCGGTTGCTTACCGTGCGGTTTACCTGATCCACGGCATTGGTCAATTGATGTTTGTCCACTTCAGATACTATGTCGAATGAAGGCATTAACTTCTCTACTCCTGTTGCCAGATTTCCGGGGATAACTCCACATTGTGATTGCGGGTAGCGAACCAAAAATACCCGTCCTGAATGGTGACGCTGAAATCCATATTGCGCTCGACCATCGCCGCAAGCTGCGCTGTGCTATGGGCAGGGAGGTAATAAACCTCAAGGTTGCCCAAGCGTGTGAGCTGGCTTTGCAGTTTCTGCCACCACACCAACGCAGTGCGCCCACCGAAGCTGTAAACCAAAACCCGCCCGCACCGGTTGCTGGCCTTGCGCAAACGCTCAGCAGTAGGCAGGCCCACCTCTATCCAAAGGTCAATCTCGCCACTGGGGCTTTTCTGCCAAAGATCCGCATCCTCGGCTGAGGACAAACCCCGGGTGAATGCCAGTGACGACGTCGCATTGTGCACGAAGGCCAGTAAACGCACCATCATACGCTCATCGGTTTCTGATGGATGTCGTGCCAAAGTCAATTGGTGCTCCCCATAGTAATCCCGATCCATATCGGCAATTTGCACTTTGGCTTTAAAAATTGTTGCTTTTAACGCCATTTCAACTTCAACTCTCTAGAGCCACCAGCATGGGGGGGAAGGCGGACTATTCTTGGTTCATGGAAGCATAAGGCTATTTCACATGACCTCTGCTACCGTCAGCAGCTCGACAATCAGACACTGCGCCCCGCTCTGCCTGCTAAAAGAGGTACCCAGCGACTGTGGCATCAACAATAGCCCCAAGCGTGACGCGTGGGTAAAAGCGTTCTGGGCCCAGGTGGAAAACCTATACCAGCGTTGTGCAAACCAGATACCCAACCCAGTAGAAACCGTACAGGCTTATGCAGGAGGCAGACGTAAGATCCTGCAAGCCGTTACCGAAACTCGCACAAAAGCCATCAGCGCCCTGCAGATGGATAACAACCCGCTCAATGACCTCGGCAAACAGCAGCAATGTGGCGCTGCTCAGGCCCGCTTATCATATACCCTGACCCGCTTGATTTTAGTGATAGGACACTACTCCGCCCCCAGGGCAAACTGGCATTTCCTCAGCCTGCAATCCCAACTGGAGAGAACGGGGCACTGGATCAGCATGACGAGGCGGGATTATATCCGGGCTGTCGAGCGCTACAACCGGAAGATGTGCCTCTTTCCCAAACATACCTGGCACGCCTTACTCTATAGCGATAAGCCAACAAGGAAGAGCATCCAGGCAACCAGCGAGAAAGCCGAGGCGCCTCCGATCATACAATGAATTGCTCCGGCCCCATCACCTTCGCCCTGATTGCACTGCTCTTCTCACTGGTTGCGCAGGCGGATGTACAATTTCCCCCGCTATCCGGTCATGTAGTGGACAGGGCCAAATTGCTGGCTGCGGATGAGCGATACCACCTGACCGAACTGGTCCAACAGTACGAATCCGATAGCAGCAACCAACTGGTGATTGCCATCCTGCCAGAGTTGCAGGGAATCACCATAGAGGAATACGCCTACCAGCTGGCACGCCACTGGAAACTGGGGCACAAAGATAAAAACAACGGGGTGCTGTTTTTAGTGGCTCCTAGGGAACGGAAAATCCGTATTGAAGTTGGTGATGGGCTGGAGGGCACCCTTACCGATGCCTTGGCTGCCAACATTATCCACACCAAAGTGGTGCCGGAGTTTCAAAGTGGCGACTTTGGCGAAGGCATTAACGCCGGAGTGCAGTCCATTATCTCAGCCACCAGAAATGAATATGTGGCCGAGCCACTGGAGAGCAAGAAAGACCGGCGCATGACAGTTTTACTCGGACTATTCCTGATTTTGGTCATACTGCACCTGTTCGTCACTTCGGTGCTCAGCGCGCCGGTACACGGACGCAGCTACAAGCGGGGGCGCTTTGGCGGCAACTACGGCAGCGGCGGTTTTGGGGATGGTTATCCTGGCGCGCGCGCCGGGGACAACTTTAGCGGCGGCGGCGGCGGTTTCGGTGGTGGGGGCGCATCGGGAGGATGGTAATACTTAGCAGCAGCTATCAGCGCCAGGTTACCGAAGCGATCAAGGAAGTTGAGTCACACACCGATGCCGTGGTAGTGGCAGTTGTGGCCAAGAAGGCGGATAACTACCTGTACATCTCCACGCTTTGGGCCGCTTTCCTGGCACTATTACTCTCCCCTATCCTTCAATTTCTTCCCTGGTGGATCAACTTCCAACAGGCCTTTATGCTCCAGTGGATGTTTTTTATTACCCTGGCCATTCTCTTGCGCTGGAGACGCATTACCATGAAACTGGTTCCCAAGAAAATAAAGTACTGGCGCGCTTCAAATCTTGCCCGGCGACAGTTTCTCGAGCAGGGATTACATTGCACCCAGGACCAACTCGGACTTTTAATATTCGTGTGCGAGACAGAGCGCTACGTAGAAATACTGGCGGATCGTGGTCTCGCACAACATATTACCAATGAAAAATGGCAGATCATCGTCGAAAGCTTTATCCGTGAAATCAAGCGGGGAAAAACTGGAGAAGCTCTACTACAGTGTATCGTACTGTGTGGAGAATTGCTTCAAGACGCCGCCCCTACCAGTAAAGTAAAAGACGAACTACCCAATCACCTTATCCTGCTGAGCTGAGAAAAACCGAAAGCCAATTCCCACTAAAATGACAAACCATATGCATTTCTGTAATACAACCCTACATCAGAACCATTGAAAACTCATTCATATATATCCACAAACCGGGATATATCATTCGCTGACCAATAATCGTCGATGTAATTTTTCATGGTTTATCTATACTTCACAGAAGAACCGCTCCTGCGTTTTTAATCCGCTCTCATTAATCATAACTTAGGCGATAGGTAAGAGCGCCCTATGATACGATTTTTATTGTCGGTTTTATCGACCTGTCTTTTGTTTTATTCATTATACAATCACGCCAATGACGAACAGAGTGCAAACCTGTGGTCCTATAACTGGGAAAACGATTTTTGGGTCAACGACGATGGTGGCTATACTAACGGCTTTTCCTATACTTGGGGTTACAGTATAGGCAAGGAAGGCTTTAGCGACGAGAACATTCCCAGTTGGATTCATCGTATAACCCGCGATACACCAATCGCCACTGTGAAAAATAAACAGCGGGCAATGTCTTTTAAGATAATGCAGGAAATGTATACACCTGATCACACCTCTAGAAAGGAAGTTAATACCGAGGACAGGCCCTATGCGGGCCTGCTCTACTGGCAGGGCAATATGTTTGCTGGAAGTCACTATATCAATGACCGCCTGAGCCTGTTGCTGGGTTTTGTCGGCCCACCCTCCCTTGCCAAGCAGTCGCAAAAGGCCGCTCACAGTTTGATCGGAGCCAATCCCCCCAAAGGCTGGAAAAACCAAATCAATACCGAACCGATTTTCCGGCTGGAGGCCGAACGGGTCTGGCGCCTCGGCAGTATCACCCTCGGCGGTGATCACGAAATGGATTTTATCACCCTCGTCCAAGGGGGAGTTGGCAACCGAAAAACTGATTTTGGTCTGGGCTTTGGATGGCGCATAGGTTCGGGACTGGCCAACAGTTTCCTTAACACTTCGGTGAATCCAGCCACAAATATGAATCCGGCCATGCTACCAAAACACGGTGATTGGCATTTATTTGTCACCTGTATGGGTAATTATGTCATTAACGATATCACCCTCAATGGCAATACCTTCAGCAATAGCCACTCAGTTAAGTTACAGCGAAAGCTGCATATTGCAACAGCGGGCGGAGCTATTCAGCTTTACCGTTTTACCGTTAATTTTACCCTAAGTGCGGTTTCGGAAGCTTTTGATGTGCAACAAGGCACTAATCAATACGGATCGCTGGCACTGACTTATCGCTGGTAGCGCCGTGTTACATGTCTCAGTTGTACGACACTTGTTGCCGGCAAGAATTCTGACGCTCTCGAGACGGAATTGTAACCTATATATTCGGGATCGCAGCTACCGGTTTAATCAGGCCAACCCGGATTTTGAATAGTTTCAGACACAAGAACAGCGGAAAGCCCTCTCATTGCTGGCGATATCACAGACAGGTTAAAAAATTCCGCCATGACAGTATACTACCATTCCCAACGCCGCTTTCTACCCCTTTTTCGACTCTAAATCGCCACAAACTTTATTGATGGAAATTCGACCTTCAGCGCCGACTTGTTGCTCCTGTTCGGGAGCAACAAGTGCCTGCTGGGATTTTCCCATTTGGTGGCAAAATTCCTCAATGACCTGTGCTGGAAGACTTGCACTGGACACAGTACTGAACAACAGGTACCGATATCAGATAAAAGGTGCTGGCTTGGCACAGAGTAAATAGTAGGGTAAGGTAGATCTATACTTGGCAAACATAAATG
This sequence comes from uncultured Microbulbifer sp., assembly GCF_947489355.1. Taxonomy (GTDB): domain Bacteria; phylum Pseudomonadota; class Gammaproteobacteria; order Pseudomonadales; family Cellvibrionaceae; genus Microbulbifer. The sequence goes on from NZ_CANLDD010000002.1 coordinate 106,098, forward strand.
CGTTCAAAAATAAGCCAAGTAGTTTCTGAAATAGTCGGGTTAACAACCTGTAAGGTCACTCACTTATATTGCCCGCTGCGATTTGTGACTCCACCCTTCCTTTTTTCGGAAGGTTTTGCAGTTTATCGATGACAAGTAGCAACTTATCGCAAATATATAGCACGCAATGCAAAAATACATAACAAGCAATACATAATATTTCTTTTTAAATCTTGGGGGGAGATCATGAATACAAAACAAGTATTAGCAGCAAGTGCTGTTTTTTTATCCTCTGCCGTTTCGGCCGCAGAGGTTTGCTTGTTGGCGAATAATGGCTTTCTGATTAAAGGTAAGAATAAGTCGGTAGTTCTGGATGCCATGATAGAAAAACCGATGTATGGATACCCGGCATTAAGCAGTGAAACTTACGCTTTATTCATACATGGAAAGGCCCCTTTTGACAGCCTCGATGTTGCTTTAACCACACATAAACATCGGGATCACTTTCAGGCAGAGGTGTTGCTGGAGCATGCTAAAAACAGCCAAACAGTTTATGTTTTGCCACCGCAGGCCAAAGCAGAAATTGATACGATCGCACCAGATCATGATTTAGCAGACCGCTTGCTAACAGATGTCCCTATTCATAATAGCAAAGCCATTGAACGACAGGTAAATGGGGTTGATATAACGATTTACAGCATCAATCATGGTGCTCGGGAACCCGCCGAAGGCGCAAAGCAAACAGAAACGAATCATTCTGCTTATAAGGTGGAGATAGATGGGATTAGTTTTACCCATCTTGGTGATGCAAAGACAACAACTGAATTATTGTCAATGGCAGGAGTGACAAAGGCTAAAACGGATTATTTGCTGGTTCCTTATTGGTCCGTGAGAAACCCTGAATATGTTCATGCTCTGAAGGAAGCATGGGACTTTGATCATTTAATCCTGATGCATATGGATCAAATCGACAGGGAAAACCCAAAGCAGCTAACCTGGTTCAATAAAACAATTTTGTCTTTGAAGGAAACCTTTCCTGAAGCTTGGATACCACTCAAAGAGATGGAGTGTAGAAAGACTTAATGGCCTGTAGGAAACGCCATATTCAAAAACCCAAGGATTTTCCTTAAATTGAGATCCGCATTTACAGTGGCCTCCACCACAGCGGACTCCCCCTGGGTGCGCAGGGGTAAAAATAAATAGGGGGTGACGGCAAAGCGCCAGTCGATTGCAAAACCTCGGTAGCCATTGACGGTGGCGCTGTACGCGATGGCGTGGCTCCCTGACGAGGAGGGTAGACCTTGCCGCCCGGTTTGGGCCGTTGCTCCTTGGCAAAACAGCACCAGCATAGGGTCGAGAGTATTTTCACCATACCTGCCTCTACCACCCAGAACGCCCGCTGTGATCCCGCTGTGATCCCTCTGGTATCAACCAGCACACCGGCAGGTACACCAGCCGGTGAAAGAAAAATAATAACGGCAAACACAGGAAGCTTGCTGATTTCGACGGGGTAGTAGAAACAGCCGCCGCACCGTATCTCTGGTGCGATGGCTATGTGCACTGGGCAGTGCGTAGAGGTCAATCAACCATTCGCTTCCGGGCGCATATGCGGGAACAGCAGCACATCGCGAATAGACGGGGCGTTGGTCAACAGCATCACCAGGCGATCGATGCCGATACCCTCACCGGCGGTGGGCGGCAGGCCGTACTCCAGGGCGCGGATGTAGTCGGCGTCATAGTGCATGGCCTCGTCATCACCCGCTTCCTTCTCTGCCACCTGAGCCTTGAAGCGCTCCGCCTGGTCTTCCGCATCGTTCAACTCGGAGAAGCCGTTGGCGATTTCGCGGCCACCCACAAAGAATTCGAAGCGGTCAGTCACAAAGGGGTTGTCATCGTTGCGACGCGCCAGCGGAGATACCTCGGTGGGGTATTCGGTGATAAAGGTGGGCTGGTCAAGGCGGTGCTCCACGGTTTTCTCGAAAATTTCGATCTGCACCTTGCCCAAGCCCCAGCTGTCTTTGAGCGGAATATCGAGTTTCTCCGCCAGAGTCCGGGCGGATTCGATATTGTCAATATCCGCCGCGGTCAGCTCCGGATTGAAATGCAGGATGGAATCGAATACAGACAGGCGTGAAAACGGCTTGGAAAAGTCGTAACGGCGGCCCTGGTATTCCACCGTAGTGGCATTCAGCACATCCTCGCAAATACCGCGCAACATCTTTTCTGTGAGATCCATCAGGTCGCTGTAGTCCGCGTAGGCCTGGTAGAACTCAAGCATGGTGAACTCGGGGTTGTGGCGGGTGGACAAACCTTCGTTGCGGAAATTGCGGTTGATCTCGTAAACCCGCTCGAATCCCCCCACCACCAAGCGTTTCAGGTACAGCTCCGGTGCGATGCGCAGGTACATATCGATATCCAGCGCATTGTGATGCGTCACAAACGGACGCGCACTGGCACCGCCGGGAATCACCTGCAGCATGGGGGTTTCCACCTCCATAAACTGTTGGCCATTGAGAAACTGGCGAATGTACTCGATAATTTTAGAGCGTACACGGAACACTTCACGGGCTTCAGGCGTGGCAATCAGGTCCACATAGCGCTGGCGGTAGCGCAGTTCCTGGTCGGCAATGCCGTGGAATTTTTCCGGCAGCGGGCGCAGCGCTTTGGTGAGCAGAGTGTACTCTTCGCAGTTAACGTAGAGATCGCCCTTACCAGATTTGTGCAATGTGCCTTTTACACCGACGATATCGCCGATATCCCAGGCACCGAAACGCGCCTTAATGTCTCTCTGTGCCGCCTTGTCTGCATACAGCTGGATGCGGCCGGACACATCCTGGATCACCATAAAGGGCCCGCGTTTCGCCAGGATACGCCCAGCTACGCACGCGCTTTTACCCAGCTCTTCCAGTTCCTCTTTCTGTTTATCGCCGAACTCAGCTTGCAGGTCGGCAGCGAGGTTCTCACGGCGAAAACTGTTGGGGAAAGCATTGCCCTTCTCGCGCAGAGCGGAAAGCTTGGTGCGGCGCTCGGCGATCAGTTTGTTTTCGTCTTGCTGGATATCAGTCATGGTGATCTATCAGTTATGTGAGTGATATTGCCCCCTATCGACGAGGGGCGCGGTGAGGGTGGAGACCTTGAATCAGAGGCCGGCTTTCAGACTGGCTTGGATGAACTGGTCCAGATTTCCATCCAGTACTGCTTGACAGTTGCTGGTCTGGACACTGGTGCGCAGGTCTTTGATACGTTGGTCATCCAGAACGTAGGAGCGGATCTGGCTGCCCCAGCCGATATCGGCCTTGCTGTCTTCCATGGCCTGTTTTTCCGCATTGCGCTTGAGCATTGCCTGCTCGTACATTTTTGCGCGCAACATCTTCCAGGCCTTGTCGCGATTCTGGTGCTGGGAGCGCTCGCTCTGGCACTGCACCACGATACCGGATTCCGTATGCGTCAAGCGCACAGCGGAGTCGGTTTTATTGACGTGCTGGCCGCCGGCACCAGAGGCACGGTAGGTATCTTCACGCACCTGGGATTTATCAATTTCAATCTCGATATTGTCTTCAATTTCCGGGGATACAAACACGGAAGAAAAGGAAGTGTGGCGGCGGTTACCGGAGTCAAAAGGGGATTTACGCACTAAACGATGCACACCGGTTTCGGTGCGCAACCAGCCAAAGGCATGATCCCCGGAAAAATGTACGGTGGCACTCTTGATACCTGCCACTTCACCGGCGGACACCTCCTCCAGAGTGGCCTTGAAACCGTGGGATTCTCCCCAGCGTAAATACATCCGCAACAGCATTTCCGCCCAGTCCTGGGCCTCGGTACCGCCGGAACCCGCCTGGATATCCAGATAGGCATTGTTCTCGTCGTTCTCGCCGGAGAACATACGACGGAACTCCAGGAGTCCAAGCTGTTGCTGCAACCCTTCGATCTCCGCCGAGACCTCATTCACAGAGTTCTCATCATTCTCTTCTACCGCCAGCTCCAGCAGCTCGCGGCAATCGGAGATGCCGGCATCGAGATTCTCAATGGTGGCCACCACCGCTTCCAGGGAGGAGCGCTCGCGCCCCAGTGCCTGTGCGCGGTCCGGGTCATCCCAGACACTCGGCTCTGCCAGTTCCAGTTCGACCTCGGTCAGGCGTTCTTTCTTACTGGCATAGTCAAAGATACCCCCTAAGAACATCGGTGCGCTCTTCGAGGTCTTTTAATTGATTGAGAAAGGGATTGATTTCCATGAATTCTCGGTGTCCCGGCAACGTAAAGCGGCGCGCATTCTACCCCAGCACATGGGAGCTCTGCCAGTCAGCCGGCAGCCCGAAAGAGCCCTCTTGGCATATCCTTGAGCCCAGCACTGTCTCCGGAATTGCACACTGCCGGGCTCGCTACCGGTACAACTGCCTACAATCGGGCAAAATCGTGCTGTTTCCGCGAAAACGCTTTGGACCTGGGGCGCCTGGCTCTCACCAGATGCCGGTTTACAGGCTGTACGGTTGGGAGTTTATTGTCCAGTCTGGAAAGTCCTCACTTGTCTGTGGTAGCAAGTAGGGGGCAATGGATAAAGCCTAAGCGCTATTGTCCCGGCACTCGGACATCTGGTACTGGACCTGCTCGGCTGTGTTGTAGCCCAGTTCCAGGGCGGCATCCAGGGCATCCATGCTGACTTGGTGCAACAGTATATCTCCTGTAGGCGCACCACACATCGAGGGATACATTCTATCGGTGCGCACACCGCAACGGGATGCCTGCACCACAACATTATTTTCCCGCAACCTGGCCAGGCTCTGCTGCAATGTCATACCACCACCCTCACATTGCTTGCGGCCACTTGTGCGGTACACCCACACCAGCGCTCCGGGTTCCGGTACAGGAGGCTTTGAAGCCACCTCCACCGCAGGGCGTTCGGCAGTCTGGGGCTCCTTCTCCACGCTTTTTTCCTCTTTGGGCTGCCCGCAAGCACTCACTACCAACACCAATAACAGGGCAAGGAGCGCAGACACGGTGTCTTTGATCATCAAAATTCCTCCAAAATGCATCAATCGGTGGCAGCCTGGCTCAGGATAACGCCAACCAGGCGCCCACCAGCAGCATCAGGGTACCAGAAACGCGGTTAATCAGGCGCACATTTTCAGTGCGCTCCAACAGTCGACTGAGCGCCTGACCACCCCCAGCGTAAATCAGTAAACACAGGGTTTCCAGCAGCAGTATGGTGGCAACCAACACCGAGAGTTGCGGCGCCAGTGGTTGGTTCTGGTTAATAAAGGGCGGCAACAGGGCTATGAAGAAAGCCCAACCTTTGGGGTTGGCTACGGCGGTGACAAACCCCTGCGTCATCAGCGCTTTCGCCGAAGGCCGCGCACGCGCGGCACTGTGCCCTACTTCATCGAGAATGGCCAGTTGCCCCCGGGAGTGCCACATTTGCACGCCCATCCAGGCGAGATAGGCCCCACCGCAATATTTAAACACCTGAAATACAGCCGGGTACTGCACTATCAGCACTGCAGCTCCAAGCACCGCGGCCAGGGCCACCAGGGCCACCCCCGCCAACTCGCCCGCCATCATCCAAAGGGTTTGACGCACCCCCACAGTAATGCCCAGACTGAGTGCTAACATCATGCACAATCCCGGGGTTAGCGAGACAAAGAAACTGGCGGGGGCGAAGAGTGCGAGTACAGACAGATCCATGGCATTGCCTAGTGATGGGTACCGCTGTGATTCCCGTAATGACTGACCAGCATGCCCGCTAACATCAAGCCACAACCGATCAGCTCGGAAGTGTTGAGCACTTCATTCAAAAACAGCCAACCCGCCCCCAGAGCGAATACCGCCTCCAGGCTCATGATCACCGTGGCGTGGGAAGGTGTCGCATAGCGCTGGGCCAGAAGTTGGAAGGTGAATGCCAATGCAGTGGAAAAAATCATCATATAGGCAATCGGCCAGGCCGCATCCACAGCCGACTGTATTGTTGCCTCCTCGCTGAGAAGCGATGCCAGCGCCGACAGCAGACCACACACCAGAAACTGGATACAGGCCAGACGCAGTGCATCGTAGCGCTTCACCAGGTGATCGGCAGACAGCACCTGGATGGCGAACACAAAGGCGCTGGCGAATACCATCAGGTCGCCAACCAACTGCGACGCCTCACTGAAATCCGCCAACCTGTAGAGGCCAAACAGGGCCAGGCCGATCCCCATCCAGGTCCATCGATTGGTCTTGTGCCCGAGAGACAGGCCGATCACCGGCACCAGCAACAGGTAGAAACCGGTAATAAATCCGGCGCGACCGGCAGTGGTATACAGTAGACTCACCTGCTGTAATGCCGCACCGAGAAACAACCAGAAACCGAGTACAGCGCCGCCGGGCAGACAGGCTGCCCAGCGGTGATTGACGTGCTTGCCGCCCACTTCACCGGGCTGGACCTCTCTGCGGGAGGACAACCAGTAGACAATCGGAATCAAAATCAGGCCGCCGAGGATAAAGCGCCAGGCATTGAACGCCAGCGGTTCTATATCCGCCATGGCGATTTTTTGTGGCACAAAAGCAACACCCCAAAACAGGGCCGCCAACAGCAGCAGGATTTCAGCCTGGACTTGTTTGCGCTTCACGGTTTCTACTTCCATTCACGTTTATGAATAACAGCTACGAACAGACTCCATACATCTCGTAACTCTCGAAAAAGGTGACCCTATACCACCTCCAATAGGTTCACCATCAACTGCAGAGACTCCCGCCCGCGAAATTCGTTGACGTCCAATTTAAACGCCATGCGCACTCTCCGCGTGGCCTGGGGCCACTGGCTGGTATCCACATTAAAAGCGATGGCATCGAGCGCCAGTTGTGGCGCCTGTGGTGGAGCCACCACCATCTTCAGGTGACGCTCACCGACAATGCGCTGCTGCAATAACAGGAACTCGCCATCGAAAACCGGCTCGGGGAAAGCCTGTCCCCAGGGTGCGCAGGCACGCAACAGTGATGCAGTCTGCAAGTTATAATCCTGAATAGTCAGCTCGCCATCGGAATCAATCACAGCCTGCAGGTGGTTTTCATTGAGCCTGTTGCGCACCACCCGCTCAAATGCGGTGCGAAAGGCATCGAGATTTTCTGCCGGCAGACTCAACCCCGCAGCCATGGCATGACCACCGAATTTGCTGATCAGTGCGGGATTGACTGCAGCCACATCGCTCAGGGCATCGCGGATATGCAGACCGGGAATAGAGCGCGCGGAGCCCTTCACCAGGCCATTGTCGCCTTCGGCAAAGGCGATCACCGGGCGGTGAAACTTTTCCTTGACTCGGCTGGCAAGAATACCCACCACACCCTGGTGCCAGCTGGCATCGTACAGGCACAGACTCCAGGGGATATCCCCTTCCAGACGCAGCGCCTCCAGTGCCGCCAGGGCCTCCCGCTGCATGCCCTGCTCAATCGCCTTGCGATCCCGGTTGAGTCTATCCAGCTCTCCCGCCAACTCGCGGGCCTCGCCCGGGTCCCGGGTCAGGAGACAGCGAATACCGGTGCCGATATCATCCAGACGCCCGGCCGCATTGATACGCGGCCCCAGGATAAACCCGATGTCAGTAGTGGAAAGCCGGCGCTGATCGCGCCCAGCTACTTCCAGCAGCGCGACAATGCCGGGGCGACAGCGACCGGAGCGGATTCGCGCGATACCCTGGTGCACCAGGATACGGTTGTTGTGATCCAGCGGCACCAGGTCCGCCACAGTACCGAGCGCCACCAGGTCGAGGTATTCGGCCATATTCGGCGGGGCGATACCGCTCTGCTCGAACCAGCCACACGCCTGCAGGGCGCTGCGCAGGCGACTGAGCAGATAGAAAATCACTCCGACGCCGGCCAGGTTTTTACTGGGAAAATCGCAACCCGGCTGGTTCGGATTGACGATGGCATCGGCTTCCGGCAGCTCGCTACCCGGCAGATGGTGATCGGTCACTATGACCGTTATACCCGCCGCCTTGGCCGCCGCCACCCCGTCGATACTGCTGATACCGTTGTCCACGGTAATCAGCATATCCGGGGCATAGTCTTTGGCCACCTCGACAATTTCCGGGGTCAGACCGTAACCAAAATCGAAGCGGTTGGGCACCAGAAACTCCACACCCTGCGCGCCCATGGCACCGAGCGCGAGCATCGCGACCGTGCAACTGGTGGCCCCATCGGCATCGAAGTCCCCCACAATCACAATCTTCTGCTGGGCCCGGACGGCCTCCATCAGCAGTGTCACGGCGACATTCAGGCCGCGCATTGTCTCGGGTTTCTGTAATCTGGAGAGGCTGTGATCCAGGGCCTCTTCGCTGGCGATGCCGCGACCGAGCAGTACTCTCTGCAGGATTTTCGGTGTACCAGAAGCAAAACGGCCAGTGGAAAAATCCACTGGCCGGCGCTGAATTTTTGTACTCATTGTTTCTCAGCTACATTCAAATCCAGCAAACAGGGCCGGAGTCCGGTGACTAATTCCCGCCGGACAGCATGGCCGCCATATAGCCCTGCACCTGGGACAGGTTGTTGGGCAGCACCTCGAGTCGCTCCTCGCGCTGCCACAGGTCCTGCATATGGGCCGGCAGGGGAATTGCGGTTTGTGGCAGCGCCTGCGCCACCGCATCGGGGAATTTTGCCGGGTGCGCGGTGGATAAGCAAACCATGGGCTGTTCGGCGGAGTGACGCACCCGCCGCGCAGCCTCGACACCGATTGCAGTGTGGGGATCGAGCAGGTACCCACTGGCCGCAAACTGCTCGCGGATCACCGCCATTGTGCGCGCATCGTCGACCCGATGGCTGGAAAACACCTGCCGCGCTCGTGCCAGGGCCTGCTCACTCAAATGCAGAGGGGCACTGCGATCCGCCAGCAGCGCCGCCACAGTGGCGCCATCGTGCGCGTACAGATCGAACAGCAAACGCTCAAAATTGCTCGACACCATGATATCCATACTGGGTGACAAACTGTGTACCAGCGGCTTGAGTGTGTGGTCATTACCACTGAGGCAGCGGTGCAGAATATCGTTGGCATTTGTGGCGATCACCAGTTGATCAATAGGCAGTCCCATCTGTCGCGCCAGGTAGCCCGCAAAAATATCGCCGAAATTCCCGGTGGGCACGGAAAAATTCACCGTTGTGTGCGGCGCGCCCAGGCGCAGTGCCGCATAAAAGTAGTAAACGATCTGCGCCATAATGCGCGCCCAGTTGATGGAGTTCACCGCGACCAGGCGGCGTCCGTCGGGCAGGAAGGACTGGCTGGCAAAGCTGGACTTCACCATGTTCTGGCAATCGTCGAAATTGCCCTCCAGGGCAATATTGAACACATTGTCCGACAGTACCGTGGTCATCTGTCGGCGCTGCACTTCGGAAACCCGGTTGTGGGGGTGCAGGATAAAAATATCGATATTGTCGCAGTGACGGCAGCCCTCAATCGCCGCCGAGCCGGTATCCCCCGAGGTGGCCCCCATCACCACCACGCGCTCACCGCGCTTCTTTAGCAGATAGTCGAACAGCTGACCGAGGAACTGCAGGGCAAAATCCTTGAAGGCCAGTGTCGGACCGTGGAAAAGCTCCAGTATCCACTCATTGGTATCCGTCTGCACCAGCGGCGCTACCGCTCGGTGACGAAACGGCCGGTAAGCGCGCCCGATGATCTCCCGCAGCACTCGGTCACTGAGATCCCCGCTCACAAAAGGCTGGACAATACGAAATGCCAACTGTTGATAGTCCAACATCGCCATAGCGGCAATATCTGCGCGGGAAAACTGCGGCAACGCTTCGGGCATATAGAGACCGCCGTCAGTGGCGAGGCCCGTGAGCACGGTATCAACAAAAGAAAGCGACGGCGCGCGGCCGCGGGTGCTGACATATTTCACAATCGTATTTAGCCCCAGAAGCTAGCGGGAATTACACAACACATGCCATCCTCAAGGGCTGGCGTGACTTGGCCATACTAGCCGGGATCAGCCGAGACTTTCCACACGGATTCGCACCACCTCTCCATGGACGGTATCCAGGGCCTGAATCTGTGCGACCGCCCCACACAGGCTGGCCTCCCTGGCGCGACTGGTAAGAATGACCACGGGCACAAGCCGTTCTCCCTCTTCCGGTTCATGCTGGATCAAGGCTTCGATACTGATGCCCCAGTCACTGCAGATGGTAGCGAGTTCCGACATGACACCGGGCTTGTCGTACGCGGAAATCCGCAGGTAGTAGCTGGTGACCACCTCTTCGGGTGGCAATACCCGGGTACCTGCCTGTGCTGTGAGCGCAACACCGGCCGCCGGCACCCGCTGGTCCGGCCTGACTTCAAGCGCGCGCGCCACATCCACAATATCGGCAATCACTGCAGAGGCCGTCGCTTCGCCACCCGCACCGGCACCGTAATAGAGGGTGGGCCCAACCGCATCGCCACTCACCAGGACGGCATTCATAACACCGTTCACATTGGCGATGAGCCGGCGCTGCGGAATCAGGGTCGGGTGCACCCGCAGCTCCACCCCCTGACCCCTGCGCCGGGCGATCCCCAGATGCTTGATGCGATAACCCAATTCATCCGCGTAGCGAATATCTTCCCTGGAAATCCGGCTGATGCCCTCGGTATAGACCTTGTCAAAAGTCAGCGGCATGGCAAATGCCAGGGAGGCCATAATGACCAGTTTATGCGCAGCGTCTATACCCTCAACATCAAAGGTGGGGTCTGCTTCCGCGTAGCCCAGGGCCTGTGCCTGGCCCAAGGCCTCGGTAAAACTGCGCCCTTTTTCGCGCATTTCGGTGAGGATATAGTTGCCGGTACCATTGATAATTCCAGCGATCCACTGAACCCGGTTGCCCACAAGGCCCTCGCGCAGGGACTTGATAATGGGTACCCCCCCCGCCACAGCGGCCTCATAGGCGATCGTCACCCCTTTTCGGGCAGCAAGCGCAAACAGCGCATCGCCGTGCTCAGCAATCAGTGCCTTGTTGGCGGTGACGACATGCTTGCCATTATCAATCGCAGTCAATACCAGTTCCCGCGCCACGCCTGTGCCGCCAATCAGCTCCACCAGAATATCCACGTCGGGATTGTTGGCAACGGCAAAGATATCCGGGGTGATTTTCAGCCGGCTGGTATCACAATCGGGGTTATTGCGGCGCGCACCGACCTGTTCAACGATCACCGCACGTCCACAGCGTGCGGCGATCTCTTCCCCATTGCGCGCCAGGACATTGATGGTAGCCCCCCCCACAGTGCCCAGACCGCACACGCCGATACGCACCGCGCGCAGGGGCTTCCCCGCAATCTCTTGGCCTCCCGCCTGTGCAGCTTTTTCAACTGTTGCGCTCACAAATTTCCTCCCGTGCTCACGATCCCGACACACTGCAATCACACCCCAAATACCCTGTCAGCGGTCGGTGCAATAAATGCCACTAAAACCTACAGAATATCGTCCACCTTACCGAGCGAAAAGAGAAAAAGTCAATAAAATTGCGTGTCCATACAGCCGGACAGGGGGAGGGCCTGCCGAGATTTTTATCATTTTAAAACCCCTCTTGAAACAGGTACCATCCTCTGCAGATGCTATAAAAGCATCTCCTGGCACCAGATACCAACAACCAGCGAAATTGCATCCACCGCGCCTGTTTCTGAAAATGGGCGCACCTGGCATGAAACCCTGATAGCGGCCGAGTGATGAAGAAAACCCTTATCCTGTATACTGGCGGAACCCTGGGAATGCGCCGCAGCGCCTCCGGTTATGTGCCCGATGCCGACTTGGGGAGCGCATTGCAACGCCTCCTGGAGGACGCCGTTGACAGGCTCCCGCGCTATCATTTTCAAACCCTCGAACCGCTGCTGGACAGCGCCGATATGCAACCGCAGGACTGGTACCGCATCGCTACCCAAATATGCGACAACTATAGCCAGTATACCGGTTTTGTCGTGCTGCACGGCACGGATACCATGGCCTACACCGCTTCCGCATTGTCTTTTGCCCTGCAGGGGCTGGACAAGCCGGTATTGGTAACCGGCTCACAAATTCCCCTGAGGGAGATGCGCAGCGATGCCTACAACAATCTGATCGCGGCCCTGTTGCTGAGCGGTTCGGAAGATATCAAGGAAGTCTGCCTCTACTTCAGCGGCAAATTACTGCGTGGCAACCGCGCTGTAAAAGTGAGTGCCGGCTCACTGGATGCTTTCGCCAGCCCCAACTATCCCAGCTTGGGAGAGGTGGGTATTCAGGTCAACGTTGACCCCAATGTGCTATTGAACCCCGGCGACAGCCCGCAATTTCAAATGCCCGAGTTTGCCGATGGCGGCGTGGCTCTTGTGAAATTGTTTCCGGGTATCTCTCCCTTTTTCCTCAGTAAAATTCTCGAGTATCACCCCCGCGGGCTGGTGATCGAAACCTACGGGACTGGCAATGCCCCGACTAATAACGCCGCCTTTACCGCGCAACTGGAAAAGGCGGCAGAAGCCGGCATTATTTGTGTGGCTGTTTCCCAATGCCTGGAAAACCAGGTGGATCTGGGCAAGTATGCGACGGGCTCCGCCCTGCTGCGCAGCGGTGTTGTCAGTGGTCTGGATATGACCAGCATCGCCTGCTATGCGAAACTCAATCACCTGTTGGCCATGCACTACAGCGCAGCTGAAATCAAGGTGCTAGTGGGAACCTCACTGTGTGGGGAGTGCACTCCCCTGCACCGCTAAATCGGCAGCGGACTTTTCTGGTGGGCGACAATTGTATCCCATACCACACAATCCTCCGGCCTGTTTGGTTGTCAGGTTTTAAAATAACCCTCCTATTTATGCATCTTTTATACATCTATGAACATGTCCGTGTGCAATCGCAGAAAAGACAGGAAGCCGCATGAAAAATAATTTCCACACCCTAAAATCCACACCCATATTTAGCACTGACAGCGAGATGCGCCGGGAGCGGGATTTACTGGGGGAGCGCAATGTACCTGCCGATGTGTACTTCGGCATTCAGACCCTGCGCGCACTGGAAAACTTCCAGATCACCGGGATCACCCTCAACCACTTCCCCTGCCTGGTCAAAGCTCTGGCGATGGTCAAAAAAGCGGCCGCTCTGGCCAATGGTACATTGGGCTACCTGGAGCCCGCTGTGCAAGATGCCATTGCCGGAGCCTGCGATGAGATTATCGAAGGCAAGCTGCATGACCAGTTTCTGGTGGACATGATTCAGGGCGGCGCGGGCACCTCCACCAATATGAATGCCAATGAAGTCGTCGCCAATCGCGCCCTGGAATTGCTCGGCCATCAAAAGGGCACATACAAAGTGGTCCACCCCAACAACCACGTCAACCTGTCGCAGTCTACCAACGATGTCTATCCCACCTCTATCAATTTGGCCATATTGCTCAGCTACAACGGTCTGGTGCAGTCCATGGAAGCGCTCTGTATTGAGTTCGATAAGAAGGCCGAGGCTTTCACCCGAATCATAAAGATGGGGCGTACCCAACTGCAGGATGCCGTTCCCATGACACTGGGACAAGAGTTCGCCGCCTTTGCCGCCACCATTCGCGAAGATGTTGCCAGAGTCAAAGAACTGGTAACACTCTTTAAGGAAATCAATATGGGCGGCACCGCAATAGGCACGGGTATCAATACCGATCCGCGCTATCGCCAGCTTGTCGTCAAGGCGCTATCGGACATATCCTCGATCGACTTTGTTTGTGCGGAGAACCTGGTTGAAGCCACTTCCGACACCGGTGCCTTTGTCATATTTTCTGGCGTGATGAAACGTATCGCGGTAAAAATTTCAAAAATCTGTAACGACCTGCGCCTACTGTCCAGCGGTCCCCGCGCCGGCCTGAACGAAATAAACCTGCCACCCATGCAGCCCGGCTCGTCGATTATGCCCGGCAAAGTGAACCCGGTGATCCCCGAAGTGGTCAACCAGGTGGCCTATCAGGTCATCGGCAACGACCTGACCATCACCATGGCAGCGGAATCCGGCCAGCTACAACTGAATGTGATGGAACCTGTGATCGCCTTCAATCTGCTCCAGTCGATACGCCTGATGACACAGGCCATGCATACCCTCGCCCAGCGCTGTGTCAGCGACATTAGCGCAAATGAGGAGCACTGCCGGCAGATGGTGGAAAACAGTATCGGCCTGATCACGGCCGTCAATCCGTTTATCGGTTATGAAAATGCCACTCGTATCGCCAGGCAGGCACTGATGACCGGCGCGAGCGTCAAGCAGCTGATTCTTGAAGAAGGGTTGCTCAGTGAAGAGGAACTCAGTGATATCCTCGCACCGGAGAAAATGACCCAGCCGAGAAAGGTATCCTCTACAAGCCAGGCCTGAGTGAGACTGCCGACAGCCCCAAGGCTGTCGGCGCTTTAGACAATCTAGATACCCATCTCTTTCACCAAAGTTGCCGGGGGCAGGTAACCGGGCGCCACTCTGCCATCTTCCAACACGATAGTGGGTGTACCGCGCACACCAAAGGTCTCGTTACCCAGTTTGAATTGCGCCGCAACCGGATTGTCTTTGCACACATTCAGGGGCACATTTTCGCGATTTTTCAACGCCGTCAGGGTTTTGTTACTATCATCCGCACACCAGGCTGTGGCCAGCTTGCGGTAACCCAGAGATTGCAGGCCCGCGCGGGGAAAGGCCAGGTATCGCACTTCAATGCCGCGCCTGTTCAGCTCGGGCATATCCTGGTGCAGCTTGCGGCAGTAACCACAATCCACATCGGTAAAGACATAGATACGCGCCTTTGTCTTCCCTTTCGGCGAAAAGACGATCATATCCTCGACGTTTTGGGCACCCAGGGCTTCTACCCGGTGGGAAGCTCTGCGCGCCTCGGATAGATTGGTGAACTCTCCGTCACTTTTCACCTGAATCAAGTCCCCACCAAAAATGAAATGACTGCCATCTGCGGTGACAAACAGGCTGTTGTTGTTACCATCAACAACTTCATAAAGGCCTTTGATTGGGCTCTCGCGCACTTCACCGTAAGAGGACATGGGATTGCCAGCCTGGAGACGAGCCTTGATGGTTTTTGCAACCTCCGCATCTACCTCTGCCAGGGCTGCGGACCCCAGCAGGCTGAGCAGCGCACCAGCGAGGGCCAGTGGCTTCTTGATAAGCATCATTACCGATTGCTCCTTACATTCTCAATGGGCTTCGACTCACAGGTCGGCATTCAGTTCCAGCCAGTATGGCAGCTCTCTAGCACAACCGGCCTAGATGACGCTTTTTTAACATATTCAAGCGCAGGGAACCACGCTCAGGTACACCCGTTGTGCGGTGGGCAGAACAATTTTGCGACAGGGCAGCCACAAGCTTCCCCAAGCCCGATGGATTTCCTGTCTGGTAGGTTGATACAACCCCATCGTGCTGCCTGTGGACAGAGGGCCCACCCCGGTCGTCGCCGGCGTCCCTCAGAAGCACTGCCGGGGCATGCCACCGTCACGGGTCAACAGGCCCGGAGCCGCTATCAGAGGCCTCTTCAGAGGTCCTCCCACGGACCCCAAACAACCCTTTTCGCTCCTCTGGCGCCTCAGGCAAAGGTTGCAGGAAATGGCGCAGCTTATCCTTCTCCCACATGGCATCCTGATATCCAAGTTCAATCAACTCTTCGATGTAGGGTTTTTCAAAAAGCAGATAACTGGCCGCAGAAACGCCCCCGCCAGCATTTGTTGCGCCGGTGGAGCGGAATAACCAACGCAGCGCGGAAGGCAAGTATCGAAGCTTTCGGCCACTCAGTCGACCGAGACTTTGCGAGGGTTCTATCACCACTGACTCAACCGGACGCAGGGGCGCCAACTGGGTATAGTGCTCCTTATCAACAGAACCCAGCAGTGTGTTTACCCGGTCCAGGTGTTCCAAGTCCCCCTCCAGGCTATCAATAAATGCGGCATTGAACAATTGAGCGACTATTTGCGCCATCGAGGGGGAGTGCTGCTGGACACTGCTGCGGCGACTGCCCCAGTGTACTGGTGAGCGATTGTCTGATACGCCGACGATGAATACGCGCCCAGCGCCAAGGTGTAACGCGGAGCTGATCGGCGCCATCTGACGGATAGCACCATCGCAAAAATAAACATCGTCAATTTTCACTGCGGGGAAGATTGCGGGAATAGCAGCCGATGCCAACAGGTGGTCTGTTGTCAGCCGGGTTGGGATCCCAAAGCGTCGAAAACGCTGCCAGCCCTCTACCCCTTCTGCGGCTTGAAAAAAGCTGACAGATTCGCCTTCGCTGTAGGAGAGGGCATTCACACAAGCCGCGTGCAAGTGACCAGCATCAATATTTTTTTGGATATTCCCAAGGGCAATCTCCTCCTCAAGCAATTTGCGCAATGGCGTGTTGTCGAGGAGTGCCAGAGGCTTCTGCCGCCCCACGCCTTGGTTAAACAGCGAGCGGCTGATCGAAATCAAATTACCCAGTAGACTGTGCCAACTGGTTCGGTAAACCCGCTCCACACATAAATCCATCCAAAGCGCACACATTGAGTCAACCGCCTCTTTGAATGACCCTTGGTGGGAAGCGAGCATCATCGCATTCATGGCGCCAGCAGAGGTTCCACAAATGATTTTAAATGGCCTTGGGTTATCCTCGGGCACGAGTTCTGCCAGAGCTTTGAGCACCCCGGCCTGGTAAGCTGCGCGGGCGCCCCCACCGGAAAGTACCAGTGCACTGTTCTGACCGGGAGATATTGATTCGCTGTTACCTTTAGACAATGGACTCTTCCGGGAAAAACAGGCTGCAAGCAGCAATACCTGCTACAGGGCTATTGAAAAAAAAACGCACAGACAAACACCGTCTTTAACTTTGGTTGTTGTACCTCTTGCGCCAAACAGATCCCTGGGGCAGTACGGTGCAGCCAAGAACTCCAGCCAGCCGGTACAGCGCCTTGAAATACAAACAGCTCTGCGTTGTTTCAGCGGCGCCGGTAGATCAGCTCGTGATAGAGGCATTCTGCCACCGGGAAATAATCAATACGAGACTCAGAGAGCGTATAGTATATTCCAAAACATTCCGTCGCCTCGTTAGAGAGCCATATCCACAACATAGCGACCAATGCCATGTCCCCTGTGAAGACGCGCCAGATATTCCGGCACCTGCGCCAAAGAAATATCTTCGGCAATACGATTCAACTGGTCACCGATATACCATTGGTCCGCGAACAAGTGCCAGACATCGGCCTTCTTCTCAATAGGCAACGCTACACTGTCCACACCGAGAAGGCTGATACCGCGCCGGATAAATGGAAAAACGCTGGCATGAAACTGGGCACCGGAGACCATACCGCAGGCGGCGACGCCGCCGCCATAAGCCAGGGACTTGATAACATTAAAGAGGGTCTCCCCGCCCACTGTATCCACCGCCCAAGCCCAAGCTGGCTTTGTCATGGCTTTGCTGGCAAATGGGGCCAAAGCCTCTCGATCAATGACCTTCCAGGCACCCAGTGTGGCAAGAAAGTCAGCCGACTCCAGCTTACCGGTCACGGCGGCGACCCGAAAACCGAGCTTGGCCAGAAGCGCAACAGCAATTGACCCTACCCCGCCTGTGGCCCCAGTCACCAACACTTCACCATCCGGCGGAGTGGCACCGGAGTCGAGAAGCTTCTCCACACACAGTGCAGCAGTTAAACCCGCTGTGCCCAGAGCCATAGCCTCTCTGGTATTCAGCCCCTGTGGCAAAGCCAAGGCCCAGCCCAGGGGGATCGCGATCCGTTCAGCTAGGCCTCCGGGTGTATGCATCCCCAGGCCGTAGCCGGTTACCAATAGCTCATCCCCAGGGGTAAAGGTACCACTGTGGTCTACAACCACTTTGCCGATAGCATCTATTCCAGGCGTATGGGGATATTCGCAGCCAAAGCTACTGTTGCCAAATGCACAAAGCGCATCTTTGTAGTTCAGCGAAGAGTGGGAAACCGCCAAAATCAGAGGGTTGTCCGGTAGGTCAGAAAGATGCCGCTGGACCAGCAACTGGTCAAATTTACCAGCCGCAACTTCCTCGATCTGAATGGCCCTGAACACCGCATCTGCGCTATTTTCCATGTACCGGTCTCCATACCTTCTCTATTTTATGCCCAAAAAGCACCCTTCCGGGACAGGCTGAGCAAAAATCCCGGGAGGCTCGAAAACGGCATCTGTGCCTTATCGGTCTGTAAGACGGGCGTCTTCTTTTCTGTCACCCCATGCGCAGCCAGCAATCAGACATGTCTTCCAGGACTCCCGTCTTTGAAATACTGCCGCACACTTGTAGCGTCACTAGTGGTTCAAGGATTCACACCCGGCAGCATCCTCCGATCACACGTATCAGGCAACTTGCCTGGTGACCGGAATGAAGATTGAACAATCCGTGTGCCATCCCCTCCGGCGCCATGCACGTTCTACTGCGCTTGATGACGCCATGCGGCCAATTTGGAAAAAAGGCGGGTCAGTGCAGACTCCATTCCTGCCTCCGCTGCCAATCCCATTTTCTTGGCAAAGTTTTTCTTCTCCTTGTACTCCACTTGATAGAGGTCGGCACTCTCGGCACAGTGGGTCAGGTATTCGTCAGAGGTTTTCAACGCATCCACAAGCCCCAGGGAGAGGGCATTCTGACCAAACCAGACTTCACCGGTAGCCACCTTGGTAATATCCAGTTTCGGGCGATATTCGCTCACGAAATGCTGAAACAGCACATGAATATCCTCCAGATCGCTCTGAAATTTCTCCCGTCCTTCCGGGGTATTCTCCCCAAACATGGTTACCGTGCGCTTGTATTCACCCGCAGTAAACAGCTCGAAATCCACATCGTGGCGCTTGAGCAGCCGGTTAAAGTTGGGAAGCTGAGCCAGCACACCAATAGAACCCAGCATTGCAAATGGCGCCGCAAGGATACGGTCGGCCACACAAGCCATCATATAACCACCGCTGGCGGCCACCTTGTCCACTGCGACAGTGAGCTGTATCCCCGCACTGCGCACCCGTGCCAGCTGGCTTGCCGCGAGACCGTAATTGGCCACCATTCCGCCGGGGCTCTCCAGACAGAGCAGGACTTCATCACCGGATTCTGCCACCTGCAAAATCGCCGTGACCTCTTCGCGTAACCGGGAGAGCGCACTCGCTTTGATATCTCCACTAAAGTGCGTGACAAATATGCGTCTGCGCTCACAGGCTAATTCGGAAGAGGCTTTCTGTCCGCCCAGTGAATCCATTTCAGATTTCTCAGACACCACTTTGTCAGTATCCGCCTTATCCGCAGCCTTCTTTTTGGATTCAGCCTTGTGCTTTTTGGCCAGGGCTTTTTCCTGGGCTTTTTTCTCTTTGATAATTTGTTTTTTACGCCGGGAAAACTCGTGCTTTTCCATGACCGCTTCGAGCAGCGTTTCTTTAAACTGCTCATAGCGGTCATTCAAATGAGTAACACTGATATGTCCTTGAAGGCGCTCCCTAAGCTGCTCCCGGTTGGCAAAGACAAAGCCAATTAACACCATGAGGGCCACAATAACAGTGATGATTTTTGCCAGAAACAGGCCGTATTCAATTAGAAATTCCACTTAAGCTCCAGGTTGCTGCTTTGCGATTGAGAGGTGTATGGGCCGGCAATCAACATTACCGGGTCAGCAGCGCTTCATTCTACTGCCAATGATCCAGCGCAGAAACTGCCCGCTGGTTCAGCGGCCGCGCAAGCAGTCCGCTATGACTGATGCGAACATCAAACACCGCGCCATCCTCCATGGGTAGAAAGGTTGCGCTTCCATAGACCGCATCGACAAATGGAAGGCGGTTGTTCAGGCCACGTACAAAGTGCCACACATCGATCCCATAATGACTGCCGCTGATCTGGTGTACCGAACGCGCCTGGGTCCGCTCATCCCGCAGGGTCAGATAGCGGCCACTGAGGCGGTCCAGCCGGTAGGCCGGCTGTACACCCCAGCGGGCCAGGGAGTCCTGCCATTTCAGCACACGCGCATCCAGTTGCCACTGGTCTCCATGGAGTTCAAACGTTTGCGCAATACCATCCGCATCGGAAAATTTGACTTCAAACTGCTGCTCCGCAATTTTCCGAAACGATACCGTGCCGACGCTGTGTTCCCGCGCAAGATTGCGGTAACTGAACACATCGGCTGCCACCAACATAGTCCCCAGGGCCAACCCCAAAAAGGACAATCCAACCAAACCCCGGATAAACCCCGGCAGCCAACGACCACTGAGCAATACCCGCCCACCCCAAAATACCAGCAGCAATGCCAATATGATGGTAAAGAGGGCCAGTGCAATAGACATATTTGTCAACTCCTTGTATTCCATCCAGCACCGCTTCGGGAATCTAGGGGTGCTCCCCGACAGCTACCTGCTTTGTAAAAGTGCGGATCAGCTGCCCAGACAGGGTTTGTTCCGGTGGTATGCCCGGCAGTGATCGATAGTGAAACCACTGTGCCTCCTCTATCTCCCTGGGGTCGGGGCAGACTTTCCCCCCCGCCCAC
Organism: uncultured Microbulbifer sp.; assembly: GCF_947489355.1. Classification (GTDB taxonomy): domain Bacteria; phylum Pseudomonadota; class Gammaproteobacteria; order Pseudomonadales; family Cellvibrionaceae; genus Microbulbifer. The sequence goes on from NZ_CANLDD010000002.1 coordinate 126,502, forward strand.
TCGGCCAGATAGCCCAGCATCAACTGCCCGGGAAATGGCCAGGGCTGGCTGCCGGCATAGTGCATATTGCCCACCTCGAGTCCCACTTCCTCGCGGACTCCACGCACCAGCGCCTGCTCGGCACTTTCCCCCGGCTCGATAAATCCCGCCAGTGCCGTGTAAGTACTATTGTGCCGATTGGCATGGCGAGCGAGCAAACATTGATCACCGCGGGTAACGAGCATAATGACACAGGGACTAATGCGCGGATACATTGTCAGCTGACAGTTTGGGCAAGTCCGCGCACGCTCACTTGGATGATACTGGGTAGCCTTGCCACAGCGGCCACAATAGCGATGGTCTCGATCCCAGTGCGCGACTTGCAGGGCGCGTCCGGCCAGCGCAAAAAGCGGTTCTTCCGCAGATGTCAGCAAACTGCGCAGATTGCGCCAGTCGTACCCGCTAATCTTCAGCTGACTGGGCAACACATGCACACCACAGCTGCGCCCCCCCAACTCACCCAGATAGTGACTCGAAATGACCGCCCCGGCCAGGCACAGATCGGTTGTGTGAACAAAACGGTTGCCACAACACAGTATCAATCCCTCCGCAACGACAATACACCGGGAAAATTCCGGCACTGCCCACACATTGGCCGCGGGCGCAAAGGTTTCAACCAAAAAAATCTCCTGTTTATGCCGCCTCAACGGGATAGCCAAGTGCTGCCAGACTCTCAACTGCGAGATTCAATGACTGGGCATCAGCTTGGCGGTGCAGTTTTACCTCGTTGAGATAATACTCGAGACTGATAATGGCATCCGCAAAAGTATCCAGCAGTTGCTCAACATCCGGGGGGGCACTGTGCCGGTCGACCACGGTTTCAACAAAGTTGAGCAGGCCCTCCACAACCCCAGCCGCGCGTCTGAGGTTGAGCACTATCAGCCCGCCGCGCACAGCGTTGAGTGTGGTGGACACATTGCGGATATGGCCGTGATCGAAGTCCGAACCGGCATAAGCGGCGAGCGCCCGCTTGATCAGCGCGAGCCCCGCCTCAGCCTCTTTCAGCACGGCAACCTCGGCCTCGGCCAGCTGACTGTGCTCGAAGGCAATATCCGCGTGGCCGTATTCATCCAGATCAATAGAGCCACTCTGCTTCAGGGCACGCACCGTGTTATCTACCATTAGTACCTGGCCGGTCAACTTTTGCAGGGCAGAATACGCAACCGAACCGCCGGCACCCGCGGCACTCTGGTATTCAGCTAAGGCGGTGCGCAAGCTTTCACCCACGCGCTTGAAGTTGAGCAGTTGCAGGGTTCCCGCGACTCTTTGCAAGGTGACGGCCAGGCCATTATTCTCGTCGACTGTGGAATCACCAATCACTTCAATATCATCCAGCATCCTGCGCACACCGGAAAGTTCTTCATCCAGGGCACTGGCCACCGCTGAAATCGCGGTGGCGGCCGGGCCGCCCAGGCTCACACGCTCCCGCTCAAGCTCCTCTTCTGTGTATTCAAGCGGTTCTGTTGCAAAGGCTTTAAGAAGCTTTGCACCGCTACCCTCAGGCTTCGAGAGTGCGAGCCAGTAAATACATTCTTTCAACAGAATCGGGGGCGCGGGTTGGTCCAGGGCGGTGTCGGACTCTTTTTGCAGGGCGCGCAACCAGCGGTCGAACAAACTGAACACCATCACCCGGGAACGGCTAAAACGCATTTCGCGGGCCGCCATACCGGTGAGAGCCGCCCCTGCCACCAGCCACAAGCGCCCGTTGGGGCGCCCCATGGTAATACTCGCAATGCGTTCCAGTGCGCGGGCCATCATAGTATAAGCCGGGCCGCGGGGCTTGCCGCGCAACAGCGCCAGTAAACCAACCTGGTACATATGGCGAAACCGGCGTACAAAGCTGCGTAAGTCCTCCGACATTACCGCCGAGGTATCCATACCCGGTACTGGCGCATTCACCTTGCAGCGAAAGAAATGACTTTCGGGCACAGGAGGCTGCGAGCGCGCCGCACGCAATTGATTAATATAAGGAATCAGTAGCTCCTGCCGGGCTATAGCACGATTCTGTACAAAGTCGAGATACCGATTCAGAACATAGAAACCGGTACCCAGGGCTTCCATCAACTCCTCGTTGGCCTGTCGGCGCCCTTCGAGAACCTCCGACAGGGCGGTAATTTGCTCCTGAGCCAGCAGCTCCCCGGCGCGCAGCTGTACCATCTGCAGCACACCGCTCACCTGTTTAAGGTCGGCAAGACACTGCTCCAGTGGCAACTTCCGGGTGGTATCTGCTACAAATTTGTCCAGGTGGGAAGCGGCGTTATCAAGCGCAACAGCCAGTTCCTCTTTGACCACATTGACAGAAGTGATATTGATCGTATGCAATTCAGTCATTGCCACACCGCTGAATTTTTCCTGTAACCGAATAAAAAACCACCAAACCACACAGGATTTGGCTTGGTAAAAAGCAATTTATACCAATAGCAGAAAGAGTCCACCTTTCCACAGACAATTTCCATCGAATGCTCGACAAATCCTCCGACACGACCGCGTCCCGTCTAAATAACTTGAATTTTCCCGCAAACCCGTTAGCGTTTGCTACTTTCCAGTTTGCCGCGGTACGTCTATCCTTGCGTTTATGTGCAAAAAGTGACCAATTCGTGCGGTTTGAATGCAGGGCGTGTGAACGACGTGGCTGAGGTCTCGCCCCTTGCTACGCGGGCAAAATACCCAGCACTCCAATTTTTCTCATACCCATGGGTTTACCAGGGAAGCCATTGATGAACACATACAACAATACACTCACCGCCTCCGGCAACGGGTTTGGCCGGGCTTTTGCCAGTAACTTTCTCGGTGAAGCGCCGGACTGGTACAAGCTGACCATCGCCCTCTTTCTTCTTTTAAACCCCCTGGTGCTCTATGTCAGCGGCCCCTTTATCACCGGTTGGGTACTGATTGGCGAATTTATTTTTACCCTGGCCATGGCCCTGAAATGCTATCCATTGCAGCCGGGGGGGCTGCTCGCCATCGAGGCAGTCCTGATGGGGATGACCACCACCGATGCGGTTTATAACGAGGTGATAGAAAACATCGAGGTGATTCTCCTGCTGATGTTTATGGTGGCCGGCATTTATTTTATGAAAAGCCTGCTGCTGTTTGTTTTCACCAAGATCTTAATCCATGTGAAATCAAAGACAATCCTGTCGTTGCTATTTTGTGCAGTGTCTGCGGTGCTGTCTGCGTTTCTCGATGCCCTGACGGTCACTGCGGTTTTAATCGCGGTAGCAGTCGGATTCTACGCAGTCTATCACAGGGTCGCATCCCAACAGCCACACCATCACCACGACCACGACCACTCCAATGACGAACACGTAGTCGAGTATCACCGGGAGGATCTCGACCAGTTCCGCGCATACCTGCGCAGCCTGATTATGCACGGTGCCGTGGGTACGGCCCTGGGGGGAGTATGCACCCTGGTGGGCGAGCCCCAGAATCTGCTGATCGCAGAGAAAGCTGGCTGGGAGTTTGTGCAGTTTTTCCTGAAAATGGCACCGATCACTATTCCCACTTTTTTTGCCGGATTAATGACCTGTGTTCTTCTGGAAAAAACCAAGCGGTTTGGATACGGTGCCCAGTTGCCTCAGGCCGTGCGGGAGGTGATAGTGCAATTCTCCCAGGAAGAGGAAAAAAAACGCACCTCTTTTCAGGTGGCTGAACTCTGGGCACAAGGTAGCGTGGCGGTATTGCTGGTGCTGGCACTGGCGTTTCACGTAGCCGAGGTCGGCATTATCGGCCTGATGATTATCGTGCTCCTAACCTCGTTTAACGGCATTGTGCAAGAGGCGCGTATCGGCCACGCGTTTGAGGAAGCACTGCCTTTTACCGCCCTCTTGGTGGTCTTTTTTGCCATCGTGGCAGTTATTCACCAGCAACACCTGTTCGAGCCCGTAACGCATTTTGTCCTATCGCAGAAACCCGAACAACAGCCTGCATTGCTGTTTCTTGCCAACGGCCTGCTGTCAATGATCAGTGACAATGTTTTCGTGGCAACGGTATACATCAACGAAGTGAAAGCGGCCCTTACGGCAGGCGATATCACCCGAGAGCACTTTGACAAACTGACTATCGCCATCAACACAGGCACCAACCTACCCAGTGTCGCGACCCCCAACGGCCAGGCGGCATTCCTGTTCCTTCTGACATCCGCTCTGGCGCCACTAATCCGGCTTTCCTATGGCCGCATGGTATTGATGGCGCTGCCCTACACCATTGTACTCAGCACTGTGGCACTGCTTGCTGTGATATACGTTCTCTAACAGGCTGTTGAAATTCGAAGAATTTCGACGCCTGGTACCGAGATATGGATATTTCGGCAAAATCGGCGAAGCCTAAGTCGTTGATTTTGGAAGAAAAGTGAAAATCACATTTTTCGCTTTTCGTGTTTTGAAAAAGGCAGGATGCCTTTTTCAACAACCTGCTAAGAGAAGGCTTGAGTGGAGGAGAATCGGATTAAGTACGGGCAGTGGGCTTGCTGCCCGTAGTGAGGGGGATAAAAGAACATCGGCGATCACAGGGAGGCCCTTTCATCAGCCTCCCATTTACCAGAAGTGTTTGCCGGCAGCCTTTTGCAACAACGCCAGCATGGCTTGGTGGGCCTCAACCTCCTGAGCCGTAGCCTGGACCACGGAAAGTGACACCCGATCCCGCGGTAACCTGCGGATGGCAGGGGAAGGCGCATCGCTCTGCCCCCGCTTCCTTTCTTCGGCATCGGGGTTGCGGGCATCGCCCCCCTGGGCCAGAACCAGGTCCGTCTGGCCGCCGGTCATCAGTAGGTAAACATCGGCGAGAATCTCTGCATCCAGCAGAGCACCGTGCAGATCCCGTTGGGAGTTATCGACAAAATAGCGTTTGCACAATGCATCCAGATTATTTTTCTGGCCAGGATGCTTTTCCCGGGCCAACGCCAGAGTATCCAGTACACTGCAGTGAGCACTCACATTCTGCCAGCGCGGGTTGCCCAGCAGAGCCAGTTCGGCGTCAATAAACCCTACATCAAAGGGTGCGTTATGAATAACCAGTTGGGCGCCTTCACAAAAACCCATAAACTCATCGGCAACCTGTGCAAAGACTGGTTTGTCCACGAGAAACTCATTGGTGATCCCGTGGACTTCAACAGCCCCATCATCCACCCGCCGCTGCGGGTTGATATATTGATGGTAGTGACGCCCTGTAAGTTTGCGGTTAACCAACTCCACGCAGCCAATCTCAATGATTCGATGACCGCTTTTGGGATCAAGACCAGTAGTTTCGGTATCCAGGACAACCTGACGCATTTCCTATTCCTTATCAGGATTTCAGTTTATCGGCACCGCGATTGGCCAACTGGTCCGCCCGCTCATTACCGGGATGACCTGCATGGCCTTTCACCCAGTGCCACCGCACTTGGTGCCGGGACACCCGTGCATCCAACTGCTGCCAGAGATCGGCATTCTTGACAGGCTTCTTACTGGCGGTTTTCCAGCCGTTTTTCTTCCAGTTGTTGATCCAGTCGGTAATGCCCTGGCGCAAATATTGGGAGTCGGTATGAAGATCGACCTTACAGGGTTGTTTCAACGCCTCTAGAGCCTTGATTGCAGCCAGTAACTCCATTCGATTATTGGTCGTATGGGCATCTCCGCCAAACAGCTCTTTTTCCCGCTCCCCATAAACCAGCAGCGCACCCCAGCCACCAGGCCCCGGATTACCGCGACAGGCACCATCGGTATAGATCGTAATTTGTTTCAAAATCAATGCCAAAACAGGAATGCGACCGAGTTGCAGGGCAATCCCGCAAGCTCAGTGCTTTTGATGTTTTCCTCGCGCCGCGACGCGGGGGCTTGTCGGTGTCGCCGCCAGTGTGGGCTTTCGTTTTGTATGCCAGTTCATCTTTATAGTGCGCACACGGGCCACTTCTCTGCGCGCGACTATGATGTAAAAGCCGCCCCAAGGCAAGCGCCAACGGGAGCCCAGATGTTCCATCCAGGCCGTTTTGTCAAGGAGGTCACGCTGCTGAAGGGGGAGCCGAAAAAAGCCCCTTTCGACCCGCTCTGCCTGCAGATCGAGCAAATTCATCCAGTCGGCCACCCGCGCCGCACGCAACCGATTACCCTGCTGATAAGCCCCGCGGGAGAACAACAGGCGGGACAGACCCAACAGAGAGAAAGGGTTAAAACCCATTAGCAGCATGCGTCCACCGGGTATCAATACCCGAGCGGCTTCGCGCAGTACCTGGTGGGGATGATGAGAGAAGTCCAGCAGGTGGTGCAGTAGAACTATATCAATGGATTCTGAGGGAAGGGGCAACTGCTCAAACTCCACCAGGGCGGCGCCGGACTGCTCCGGGCAAGTAGCCAGACGAAAGCGGTGATTGATGCGGCTGCATGCAGCAAAATCCACTGCATCAGTGACACCCGCCTGCATCAGATGGTAGCCGAACAGCCCCTCCACCAGTGGCTGCGTCAGAGCCAGCTGCTGGGACAGGATTTCCTGCCCCAGCGCACTGGAAAACCAGTGGGACAGCGCTGGGCAGCTATTGGCCAGTGACGCCAACTCCGACTGGCTGCGCGGCCTCGATTCCTCTGTCATTGAGCCTCCTTTTGAACCTCGACAGGACCTGCGCTTGTGCCACTCCCGCTGCCGATCCCACTACCCAATCGGGCACCATTGAGTGTAACCCTTAGACTATTCTCGATCATCTGGTAACAACATATTCATTTTCATCCCCTACCGGTGTCTTAATTGTGCGCCAATCCCTATCCTACATGGTATCGTTTCACTATCCACTTGGCAGGCAGGGCCGAAATGCTCTCAATATCCCCTATACCCGCATTCAGCGACAACTATATATGGCATCTCCAACAAGGCGATGAACACTGGGTTGTGGACCCCGGAGAGGCCGATCCGGTTATTAAAGCCCTCCAGGGCGCTTCGCTAAACGGTATTCTCATTACCCATCATCACCCGGATCATACCGGCGGTATTGCCCCACTGGTTAAAAAGTATCAATGCCCGGTCCTTGGCCCCGCATCCATTGCGGGAGTGACAACCCCACTGACAGGAGGCGGTGTAGTAACCGTGCTGGGCATGCCCCTTGGAGTCTGCGATATACCGGGCCACACTTTGGACCACCTGGCACTGATCCTGCGGGAACCTGTATCCGGCAGCTCTGTGCAGACCCATCTGTTTTGCGGTGATACACTGTTTGCCGCTGGTTGTGGCCGCCTGTTTGAAGGCACCCCGGAACAGATGTTCCATTCCCTGGCGAAACTGAGTGCGCTGGACGCCACTACCCGGGTCTACTGCGCTCATGAATACACACTGGACAATCTGCATTTCGCCAATACCGTCGAGCCGGGAAACACAGCCATAGCTCAGCGGCTCGCCAGCTGCCAGGCGCTCAGGGATGCGAACGAGCCCACACTCCCCTCCACCATCGCCCTGGAACTGGCGACCAACCCCTTTCTGCGCTGTAAAGTGCCCGAGGTAATGAAAAGCGCAGCGCGCCACGCGGGGCACCCTAATCCCTCAACTCTGGATCAAGTCGCCCTATTTGCACTCTTGCGCGAATGGAAAGACCACTTCTAGAGAAATAGTCATCGGCTAGACTTTTATCGCTCATTCTACTTCTAGGCGAAGCTTTCAATTGCCGGGGGAACACGGCTCAGAAAGGCTCATCATCGGCGTAATCGGGTATAAACCCCAGCAATACAGCTCCGCACACGGACACTGATACTTCAAGGACGACCATCAAATGGCCATTTCAATACCCGCTTACTTGTCAGTTAGAAAGTACCACAAAGCACCTGTATATTTTATGGTCACCCTCATTGACCGAAACTATTTAGGCTATTTAGAATCACATGGATATGATCAAATGCTCAGTATCACCAAAAAATAAGTGCCCCGGCGCAATCTTGGCGGGGAATTAAAAGCAGTACGCACGGATATACCAAACATGGTTCACAAGAATTTTGCCATGGCATTGCTGGCAGCCACGGTCGGGGCCTGTTCGCAAATACCAAATAAAGATACCCCTCCCGAACGCGAAAGCATTCCGGCACAAGAAACCTCTAATGCACTGAACACGGATACGCCCACCTTGGTAGCCACTGAAGAGCCACTGCCACTGGAGGATATGTGGGATCGCCTGCGTAGGGGATTTCAGCTCAACCACCATACTGGCGACCCCAAGGTACAGGACTACATCGCTTATTTTTCCCGCAACGAAGGCTATATGGCGCGTGTTACCCAACGCGCCCGCCGTTATATTTTCCATGTTACCGAGGCATTGGATCAGGCAAATATGCCGCTGGAACTGGCTCTGTTGCCAATCGTTGAGAGCGCCTACGATCCCTTTGCCTATTCCCACGCCCGAGCCTCCGGTATGTGGCAGTTTATTCCCTCTACCGGCCGTTCGTTGGGCCTGCAACAGAACTGGTGGTACGACGGGCGCCGCGATATCCACGAATCCACCCACGCTGCGGTCAAATACTTTAATTACCTGTCCGAGCGTTTCGACGGCGATTGGGAGTTGGTTTTGGCGGCCTACAATTCCGGCGAGGGCACTGTGCGCAGGGCCATTGAACGCAACCGGCGCAAGGGGCTGGGTACCAGCTTCTGGGAACTCAAACTGCCGCGGGAAACCAGGCACTATATCCCCCAGCTTCTGGCCCTGGCAGAGGTTGTATCGCGCCCGGAGCATTATAAGGTGCCATTGCACGACGTAGCAGACCAACCCTACTATGCCCGTGTAGATGTCGGCAGCCAGATCGACCTGGCCCAGGCTGCGGATCTGGCCGAGATCGAAATCGAGGAGTTGTACCTGCTCAATCCCGGCTACAATCGCTGGGCAACAGACCCCAACGGCAATCACCAGTTACTGATTCCCATCGACAAACAGGAGCAGTTTGAAAGCGCCCTGAAGCTGCTGCCGGAGGATCAACGGGTAACCTGGCAACAGTACACCATCGTTCGGGGCGATACGCTCTCCACCATTGCACGGGATTACCAGACGACCGTATCGGCGATTCGCGAGGCCAACAAGCTTCGCAACAACAAGATCCGTGCTGGCAAAACCCTGCTGATCCCCAGCGCATCCGGCCCTGCCGGGCACTATGCCTATGCCCTTGACCAGCGTGTGAGGCACCGCCAGTCCCAGGGGCACGGACAAAAGACCCACTATACTGTTAAACCCGGCGACAGTCTCTGGGCCATTGCCCGCAGGTTGAAGGTAAGCGTAAAAACACTGGCCAGTTGGAACAACATGGCCCCCAGCGATACCCTGCGTCCCGGGCGCGTACTGGTTTCTTATGACAGCACTCCGGACAAGAACAACCGCACCACCCGCAAGGTCTCCTATAAAGTGAGAAGCGGTGACTCCCTCTATCGGATAGCCAGCAAATTCAGCCTGCGAATCGATGATATTTTGCGCTGGAACAAGCTGACCAAATCAAAATATTTGCAACCCGGCCAGCGATTGACCCTGTTTGTGGATAGCGCCGGTCAAACGCGCTGAAAACCTTTCTGAGCCAACCGCTTGAATGGTTTAGGCGGCTCCTGATAACAAAAAACCCGACAAAATGCCGGGTTTTTTACTGCCTATTACAACCCGGTTACTCACCGCTATCGAAAAGCTCGACCTTGGCCTGATCCGAAAGGTAGCGCTGCACTGCCGCCAATTCAGCACCGCCATTGACCGAGGCCAACTGCTGCATCAGTGCCTGACGCTGCTCTTTGTTTTGCTGTGACAAACTGCCTGGGCGGACAGCGCGCAGCTTGAGAACCACCTGGTCTCCATTGTCGGTGGCAAATACCGCTAAGGCACCCTCGCCCGCCGAAGGTGCTGAGAGTGAGAAGGCTTTGTTGTTAATTTCGCCGCGCTCACCGAAGCCCCCGCGGCGGGTCTTATCACTGGTCTCAAAGGTCAGCTCCTGCTCTTGGGCAAGCTTTGCAAAGTCTTCTCCCCCGCTCAGCTTTTCTTTCAGCACTTGTGCCTGCTGCACAAGCTGCGCGCTGGCTTTGTCGCGCTTCAGGCGCTCAACGATTTGCTCGCGAACTTCTTCCAGCGGGTAAGTACCGGCTGCCTTGGACTCGGTCACACGCAGCACTAACGAGTGCTCATTGGTCAGGTTCAGCACATCGGAGGTATTGCCGTCTTCCTTCACCTCAGGAGAGAAAGCGGCATCGATCACTTGGCTGTTTGCCAGTACACCGGTGCCGCCGGTGCGGGAAAAGAGATCACTGCTTTGTAAGGACACACCCAACTCCTCGGCCGGGCCAGAGAGTTCGTCGGCGTTATAGACCAGATCGGCCAACCGGCTCAGGGCATCAACAAACTCCCGCTCTGCAGCGGCACTGCGCAGTTGGCTTTCAATCGCACCTTTACGCTCTACAAAAGTAGGGGGTTCGCTCTCTTCAACTTCCAGCAGCTTGATAAAGTGGGTGCCGCTATCGGTAGTTACCGGAGACGATACCTGCCCCACTTCCAGAGAGGCTAGTGCCTCCTCGAAAGTCTTGGGAAAGACATCGCCGGTGGTGAAACCGAGATCACCGCCCTCTTCCCGGGAACCGATATCATCGGAATAAGCCTTTGCCAACTGGGCAAAGTCCTCACCGGCGTTCAGCTTGCCCTGGATCTCAGCTATTTTCTCCTGGCTGGCATCTTCCAGCAGGATATGGGCAGCATGGCGGCGACGCTCAGCGCCAAAACTGGCTACCTCCTGATCATATTGAGCACGCACATCCTCTTCGGAGATATCGATATTGGCGGCAAATACGCTAGGCGTCAGCTCGATATACTCAACAGCCACCTGCTCGGGACGCTGGTACTGACCCTGATTCTCCTGATAGTACTGCGCCACCTCCCCGTCACTGATCTCAATCCCAGTCAACAGCGCTTGTACAGGCATCACCACGTAATCGAAGTCGCGCTCCTCCATAGAAGCCGCAACAATTTGCTTGGCATCCGCCTCTGTAGTAAAAGCGCTTCCGGTGACGCTGTCTGCATACTGCTGCAAGGCCAGATCGCTTTCGATAACCTGGGGGAAGTTCGCCGTGCTATAACCCATGCGGCGCAAAGCGTCACGATAGAGTTGCGGGTCAAAATTACCGTTCACCTGAAACGCAGGGATATCTGTAATGGCTTTGTTCACAGCTGTCGTGCTCATCACCATGCCGCTACTCTGGGCAGCTTGGCGCAGTACAGCGCTGGAAACCAATTGGCGCAACACAGGTTCGCGCAACTGTTGATCGCTAATAAGATCCGCAGGCACATTTTCGCCATATTGGCTCATGATCATATTACGGCGATTTTGGATTGCGCGTTGCAAATCCAGATTGGTAATCTTCTCGCCATTGACCTCGGCAACCGCATCGGCAGCACCGCCACTGGCCCCGGCGAAAAAGTCGATGCCACCAATAACCATAATAAAACCGAAAAAGGCCGCAAGGATAATTGCCGCTGTACCTTTCAGGTTGTCGCGCATGGACTGAAGCATGCTCAGCTCCAAAAGTTGAGTCTGTTATTTGACTGTGCAGATAGAAAAAAGGCGCATCCGAGCTGACACGCCTGTTGGAAGCTCCGATGCTTTTACAAAGCCCGGAAGATCACTGACACACTCAGTTTACGGCGTCCTTCAGGGCTTTACCGGCCTTGAAGCTGGGAATTTTTGCCGCAGCAATTTCAATTGGATCCCCCGTGCGCGGATTGCGACCGGTACGGGCCGCGCGCTCTTTAACCGCGAAGGTACCAAAGCCCACCAAGGCAACCTGATCGCCCTTCTTAAGCGCATCAGTAATGCTATCGACCATTGCCTCCAAAGCACGACCTGCAGCTGCTTTTGGAATATCTGCAGATGCGGCAATTGCTTCAATCAATTCGGACTTGTTCACGCTTAATCCCTCTGTTCTTTTCAATATGCTTCGGATACCCTCAGGTTGGGCACCCTTAGTTGTAACTTTTTGACCACCAACCACTCACATGTCGGGCAGCAAGCCTTGTTTTATACCAACTGCCCGGTAACGGGTCAAGGAACCATGGGGGTTTCCAGTTGACCGGGTAATCCCCAGCCAGCTGAATCTCACTTACCGGTTATATTTTGGTCTTAAAAATTGTTTCGAGGTGACAAAAGCCACCCCGCACAACAGTGGTTTAGTGGGTCTGGAATGAGCGCTGAGAGCGCTCCTCAGCCTGCTTTTGTAAGGCAGAGTATTCCTCATCCGATAGGGATTCCGGTTTGTGCTCAAGTGCCAGCTCGAGTACCCGATCGATCCATTTAACGGGTTTCACCACCAGATCCTGAAGGATATTGTCGGGAATATCTTTTAGGTCCCGCTCGTTATCCGCAGGAATCAGTACAGTTTTGATACCGCCTCTGTGTGCCGCCAACAACTTTTCCTTGAGACCACCGATGCGCAGCACCTCTCCGCGCAAAGTGATTTCACCCGTCATCGCAACCTCTGAGCGTACCGGGATATTAGTCAGCACAGAAACCAGTGCAGTGCACATGGCAATACCTGCCGATGGGCCGTCTTTAGGCGTAGCGCCTTCCGGTACATGGATATGGATATCCCGTGTCTCGTGGAAGTCGGGCCCTATTCCAAGTGCCTGAGCACGCGAGCGAACCACCGTCAGAGCGGCCTGGATCGACTCCTGCATCACATCGCCAAGGGAACCGGTTTTGATCATGCGCCCCTTACCGGGTACCGCGGATGCCTCAATATTGAGTAGCTCACCACCCACCTCGGTCCAGGCAAGGCCGGTAACAATACCGATTTTGTTTTCCTCTTCTGCACGACCAAAGTCAAACTTGCGCACACCCAGTAACTCTTCCAGTTCCTTGGGTTTCACCACCGCCTTTCTATCCGACGGATTGCGCACATGTTCAGTGACAATCTTGCGGCAAATCTTGGCGATTTCCCGATCCAACCCGCGCACTCCTGCTTCACGGGTGTAGTAGCGGACTATGTCTCGGATCGTATCATCGGACAGTGCCAGCTCATCCTCTTTGAGGCCATTCGCTTTGCGCTGCTTGGGTACCAGATAGCGCTGGGCAATATTGAGCTTTTCATCTTCGGTGTAACCGGGTAAACGTATTACCTCCATGCGGTCGAGCAGGGGACCCGGAATATGCATGGAGTTTGAGGTACACACAAACATCACATCGGAGAGGTCATAGTCCACCTCCAGATAATGGTCGTTAAAGCTCTTGTTCTGTTCCGGGTCCAGCACTTCCAGCAGTGCCGATGCGGGATCTCCGCGCTGGTCCATACCCATTTTGTCTACTTCATCGAGCAGAAACAGGGGGTTCTTCACACCAGCTTTGGAGATTTTCTGTATCAGCTTACCCGGTAGTGAGCCAATGTAAGTGCGACGGTGTCCACGAATTTCTGCCTCGTCACGCACCCCGCCCAAGGCCATACGCACATACCGGCGGTTGGTGGCGCGGGCGATAGATTGTCCCAGGGAGGTTTTACCAACCCCGGGCGGACCCACCAGACACAGGATCGGGCCTTTCACTTTTTTAACGCGCTTCTGCACCGCAAGATATTCGAGTATGCGTTCTTTAACTTCCTCCAGTCCGTAGTGATCTCTCTCCAGGATCTCTTCGGCCTTCTTCAGGTCATGCCGTACCCGACTGCCTTTTTTCCAGGGCAGGCTCAGCATCCAATCGATATAGCTGCGCAGCACCGATGCCTCCGCAGACATCGGCGACATCATTTTCATTTTGGCCAACTCTGCGCGGGTTTTCTTTTCCGCTTCAGCGCTCATGCCAGCATCGCTGATTTTATTTTCCAGCTCTTCAATTTCATTGGGCTCTTCACTAATTTCACCCAACTCTTTTTGAATGGCTTTCATCTGCTCATTCAGATAATACTCGCGCTGGCTTTTCTCCATCTGTTTTTTCACGCGGCCACGAATTCGCTTCTCAACCTGAATCAAGTCAATTTCAGAATCCATCAAACCGAGCAAGTGTTCAAGGCGCTCTTTGACACTGGCCGTTTCCAAAAGCTCCTGCTTCTGCGCGAGCTCCAGAGACATATGGGCTGAAATGGTGTCCGCCAGCCGACCCGGCTCATCAATCCCCGCCAGCGATGTAATCACCTCATTGGGTACTTTCTTGCTGACAGAAACGTACTGCTCAAACTGAGCCATCACCGAGCGCACCAGGGCTTCCGCTTCTCCCTCCGGCAGTTCCAGCGTCTCCATGGGCTCTATGCGAGCCTCAAAGTGGTTTTCAAGCGTCTCAACACCGAGGATATTGACTCTCTCCCCTCCCTCCACGAGCACTTTTACAGTGCCGTCGGGAAGTTTGAGAAGCTGTAGAACACTGGCGATTGTGCCTATCCGGTAGATGTCCTCAGCGCCGGGATCATCTTCCGATGCCTTTCTCTGCGCTACGAGCAGCACTTGCTTATCCCTGCGCATAGCCTCTTCAAGGGCTTTTATGGACTTCTCCCGGCCGACAAACAGCGGGATTACCATATGCGGGTAAACAACGACATCCCGCAATGGCAACAATGGATATGCAAGTGTAGTGTCGGATGACTGATCCATAGAACTCCTCTCAGCCCTATCACTGGGTATTTGCCACAGCACCATGCTGCTGCAAAGAATGGCAGCTTGAGTTGGAGTGCCGCCTTTCAGTTACAAGAAATGGGGGGGAATCGCCCCGAATACAAGTCTAATCTCGCCTTCAATCTGTGCCGACTTCAAATGCACCGCAGAAAACTATTCTCTATATGCTTTGAAAAAAGGGCTACAATCCTGTCATTGATAAAAAATAGCTATAAAAAAACCCCGCTATGGGGTTTTACCTGGCACATTGAGCGCTATTCTTCCGGCACCGCCTTTTGTTGCGGCTTGGTTTCGTTCTCGTAAACCAGCAGGGGCGCCGACTCCCCTCTGATGACCGGCTCATCAATAACCACCTTGGCGACGTTATCCGCAGAGGGAATATCGTACATGGTTTCCAGCAATACCGATTCCATGATAGAGCGCAATCCGCGCGCACCGGTCTTGCGCTCCATGGCCTTGGTCGCCACTGCATCCAAGGCGTCCGGACGGAAGTCCAACTCCACATTTTCCATCTCGAAGAGCTTTGCGTACTGTTTGGTCAATGCATTGCGGGGCTCGGTGAGAATCTGCACCAGAGCCTCCCGATCGAGTTCTTCAAGTGTGGCCGTCACCGGCAGGCGGCCTACAAACTCGGGGATCAAACCGTAACGAACCAGATCTTCCGGCTCCAGGCCCTTTACTATTTCCCCAAAATTACTCTTGTCATCGCTTGACTTCACTTCGGCACTGAATCCGATTCCGCCCTTCTCTGAACGATCACGGATCACCTTGTCCAGACCCGCAAAGGCACCGCCACAAATGAACAGGATGTTGGCGGTGTCCACCTGGAGAAATTCCTGCTGGGGATGCTTGCGCCCGCCCTGGGGGGGCACTGAAGCCACGGTTCCCTCAATCAACTTCAGCAGTGCCTGTTGCACGCCTTCACCGGATACGTCACGGGTGATAGAGGGGTTGTCAGATTTACGGGAAATCTTGTCGATTTCATCAATATAAACGATACCCTGCTGGGCCTTTTCGACATCGTAGTCGCATTTCTGCAACAGTTTCTGGATAATATTTTCGACATCTTCACCCACATAGCCAGCTTCAGTGAGCGTAGTCGCATCCGCGATGGTAAAAGGCACGTTGAGCAGCCGCGCGAGCGTCTCGGCCAATAGGGTTTTACCACTGCCAGTGGGACCTACCAGCAGGATATTCGACTTGCTGAGTTCGACTTCATCCTTGCCCTTCACACCAGTTTTGCTGCGCAGGCGCTTATAATGATTGTAAACTGCCACCGCCAACACGCGTTTGGCCCTCTCCTGCCCTACCACATACTGATCAAGGATTTCGGTGATTTCACGTGGAGTGGGCAGGCGCCCTTCCGGGCCTTCCGCAGTTTCCTGGACCTCTTCGCGAATAATGTCAGTGCACAGTTCGACACATTCATCACAGATAAAGACGGACGGCCCGGCGATTAATTTCCGCACTTCCTGTTGGCTCTTGCCACAGAAGGAGCAGTACAACAACTTGCCACTGTCTTCACCGCTGCTTTTGTCGGTCATCAAAATACTCCGTGGTCACTGCCCGGCCAGGGCCCTCTCAGATATAAGTATTCCAGCAAGGTGCTCCCTTTTGGCGTCATTTTCAAGCCCTTTTACCGAGGTATACGACTCGAAAGAATGCACCAATGAAAGATAACGCCTCTGACAAATTTCCAGTTGCAATCACTATTTATCCAGTGCCTGACGACGTGACAATACTTCGTCTACCAGGCCATACTCTCTGGCTTCATCAGCGCTGAGGAAATGATCGCGCTCCGTATCCCGTTCAATATCGCTGACTGGGCGTCCCGAATGATGTGCCATCAACTCATTCAAACGGTGGCGAATTTTCAGGATTTCCTGGGCTTGAATATGAATATCACTGGCCTGCCCCTGAGCACCGCCACTCGGCTGGTGAATCATCACGCGAGAATTAGGAGTCACAAATCGCTTGCCAACAGCCCCGGAGGTCAAGAGAAAAGCTCCCATGCTACAGGCTTGGCCAATACACATGGTGCTCACATCCGGCTTGATAAACTGCATTGTATCGTAAATTGACATACCCGCAGTCACAGAACCACCGGGAGAATTAATATAGAGATGGATATCCTTGTCAGGATTTTCAGCCTCCAGGAACAACAGCTGAGCAACCACCAGATTGGCCATATGGTCTTCAACCGGCCCAACGAGGAAAATAACCCGCTCCTTGAGCAAGCGGGAGTAGATGTCAAACGATCGCTCCCCCCTGGCAGTTTGCTCCACCACTACGGGCACCAAACCAGTTGCTGAAGGGTCAATAGAGGCTTGGGGAAAATCAATTCGTGCCATAGGTACCATTGCTTCCTTTTGTGGCGTATTCCACGGGTCAGCATACAGGTGACTGTCACCGATGCTGAAAAATTCGGTTTTCAGAGCTTAACCGGTCAGGCGGGATAAAGCCAGCCGGCACAAGGGGAAGGAGATGCAACAGTGCCCCACCGAAGCAGGGCCGCGTATCCCTGTGGAGGAGTTAAAATTTAGCTCTTTTGCGGCTTGATGACCTCATCGTAGCTACTTTCAACATCCTCCAGTTTGGCAGAAACCAGTATGAAATCGACTACCTGGTCTTCCAAAGCGACAGACTCTACACCCGTCAACAGTTCGCGGTTGCTGTAATAGTAGTCAACCACCTCTTCCGGCTGCTGGTAAGTGGAGGCCAATTCCTCGACTTTCGCTTTCACGCGCTCTGCGTCCACAGTCAGGTCATTTTGCTTGACAATCTCACCCACCACGAGCCCAAGGACCACCCGACGCCTGGCCTGTTCTTCAAACATGGTGTCCGGCAACATACGCTCAGCATCCTCGACCTTAACCTGACCACCGAATTGCTGGATCATTTGGGCGCGGAGGGTTTTGATTTCACCAGTCACCAACGCGGCAGGCAGCTCTAGTTGATGTTTTTCGAACAACTGATCCATGACCTGGGTCTTCACTTTGTTCAATGCAGCGTTCTTAAGCTCCCGCTCCATATTGCTGCACACTTCCTCACGGAACTTCTCTTCCCCGCCGCCCTCCACGCCGTACGCTTCGAAAAACGCATCATCCAATTCAGGCAATTCAGGCAATTCAGCGGAGTTCACTTTGATGTGAAACGTTACCGCAGCACTGCGCAGCGCTTCATCCTGGTAGTCTGCGGGAAAGGTCAAATCGACATCCCTCTCTTCCCCCGGCTTCATTCCCAGGATGCCATCTTCAAAACCTGGGATCATCTGCCCTGAACCCAACACCAACTGCTCACCTTTGGCTTCACCACCCTCAAACACTTCACCGTCCTTTCGACCAATGAAATCGATGCTGACACGGTCTCCCATTTGGGCTTTACGCTTGGTATCTTTCCAGGTGGACTGTTGCTTTCGCAATACGTCAATCATATTGTCGATGTCAGCGCTGGAAACTGCTGCAATCGGCCGCTCAATGCTAATCTCAGCGAGGTCGGTCAAGGCTACTTGGGGATAAACCTCAAAAGTGGCAACATATTCGAGATTTTTCCCCGCGGCAGTTTCCTTTGCCTCAATACTCGGCTGACCGGCAGGCTTCAATTGTTCTTTCTCAACAGCCTCCTGGAAAGAGCGACTCATCACCTCGCCTAGCACCTCCTGGCGAACACCGGCGCCAAAGCGCTGGCGCACCAGCTTCAAAGGCACCTTGCCTTTGCGAAAACCGTTTACGCGAACAGTTTTGGCGGCCTGCTGGAGACGCTTGTCCACCTCTCTATCGACGATTTCCGCCGGTAAATTAACCGTTAAACGGCGCTCCAGACCAGAAGTAGTTTCGATGGAAACCTGCATGTTTATCCTCGTGAGACTCTCTCTTTATATCGCGCCACAGCGCCAACGAATACCGGGCGCCGGAGACTCAACCGGCCACCTCGCATGGCATCTCCAGTGAACTTACAAAGCAAATTCCCACCCATGCCAGATGCAAGAAGCCCGCACCCACCCATTCGGAGCAGATCCGGCGGACTTCAGGACTCTTGATTTGGTGGGGACGGGGAGACTCGAACTCCCACACCTCTCGGCACCAGAACCTAAATCTGGCGTGTCTACCAATTTCACCACGTCCCCGGAATAGCTTCGTTGCTAACCCTTTGATATTTATAAACTTTCGCACTAAAACAAAAGGCTAACGCAGCAAGGAGCGAGATTGTGCCACAGCGGTTTAAAGGCTTCAACAACTTGCCGGATACTAAGCCCACAAAATTAAAAAAGGCGTCTTGACGACGCCTTTTCAGAGCAGAAGGGGTTTATACCCGCTCTAGAATCGTGGTAATACCCTGTCCCAGCCCGATACACATGGTTGAAACACCGAGGTTTCCACCCTCGTTCTGCAAAACGGATAGCAGGGTGCCGGTGATACGCACGCCGGAACAGCCAAAAGGGTGGCCCAGAGCGATAGCACCGCCGTACAGATTGACCTTTTCGTCCATTTTTTTGAGCAGGCCAAGATCCTTCAACACCGGCAGCGCCTGGGCTGCAAATGCCTCATTCAGCTCAACCTTGTCGATATCATTGATACTGAGGCCAGCACGCTTCAGTGCCTTGTTGGTGGAAGGCACAGGGCCATACCCCATGATGGAAGGGTCAACGCCAGCCAGGGCCATCTCCTTCACACGGGCAATCGGGATCATACCCAGAGCCTCCGCACGCTCTGCCGACATGACCAGCATTACGGAGGCGCCGTCGGTGATCTGGGACGAAGTCCCCGCTGTCACCTGGCCGTGCTTGGGATCGAACGCCGGCTTCAACTGTGCGAGACCTTCCACGGTGGTGTCCGGCCGAATGGTCTGATCGGTCTCCACCATAGAAGGTACGCCGTCATCGTCATGACCTTCAATGGCAATAATCTCGCGATTGAACTTGCCGGCTCGGGTCGCTTCTGCGGCACGCTGATGAGAGCGGGCACCGAACTCATCCATTTGCCGACGTTGGATGCCGTGCATCATTGCCAGGTATTCAGCGGTCATGCCCATGGAACCTGCTGCCTTGGCCATATAGCGACCCAGCATCGGGTTGGGGCTGACATGCTCCATCATATTCAGGTGGCCCATGTGCTCTACCCCCCCCACCACATACACATCGCCTACACCCGCCTGGATATTGGCCGCGGCAGTGTGCAGCGAGGACATGGAGGAGCCACACAGGCGGTTGACTGTCTGCGCCGGTATGGTATGGGGCAGTCCGGCGCGCAGCAGGATAAAGCGTGCCACGTTGAAGCCCTGCTCGTCCCGCTGCATCACACAACCCCAGATCAAATCATCAATCTCCGCAGGATCCAGTTTGTCGTTGCGTTGCAGGAACTTCTTCAGCAGTTCCGCGGACATATCGTCGGCGCGCACATGGCGATAGACGCCATTTTTCGAACGCCCCATGGCCGTACGCGCATAGTCAACAATTACGGCATCTCTAGGATTTAAACCCATCGCTATTCTCCTTACTTGTTGCCGTAGTAGGTTTCGCCACTTGCGGCCATTTCACGCATGCGCTCGGTGGGTTTGTACAGCTCGCCCAGCTCTGCATACTTATCGGCTATTTTCACGAACTCATCCAAACCGATCGTGTCCAGCCAGGCAAAAATACCACCGCGGAAAGGCGGGAAACCGACACCGTAAATAAGTGCCATATCCGCTTCAGCCGGGGAGCTGACAATACCTTCCTCAAGGCAGCGGGCCAGCTCAGTCGCCATAGGCACCATCATGCGTTCAACAATCTCATCGCGCTCGAATTCACGACACTCGGCGACATGGGGCTTAAGCAGATCGTAAGATTCTCTGGTAGCCACTTTCTTGGGCCTGCCCTTCTTATCCTGTTCATAATTATAAAAGCCCTTTTCATTCTTCTGGCCGTAGCGACCGGCCTGGTACATCACATCGGAAGCGGCAGTGAAGGTTTTACCCATCCGATCCGGGAAGCCCTCCGCCATAACACTTTCCGCATGCACACCGGTATCAATACCCACAACATCCATCAGATAAGCCGGACCCATCGGCCACCCCCAGCGTTCCATCACCTTGTCGATGGACTGGAAGTCGGCACCGTCGCGCACCAGCAATGAAAAACCCGCAAAATACGGAAAAAGCACGCGGTTTACGAGGAATCCAGGGCAGTCGCGTACAACGATGGCTTTTTTACCCATCTTATTCGCGTAAGCAACCACCCGTGCAACCGCCTCATCAGAAGTCTTGTCTGCGCGAATAACCTCCACCAGCGGCATCTTGTGTACCGGGTTAAAGAAGTGCATGCCCAAGAAGTTTTCCGGACGGGATAATGGCTCAGCCAAGTGGTTGATGGAGATTGTGGAAGTGTTAGATGCAATCACGGTATCTTCGCCGACTTTGGTCTCCACTTCCTTTAAAACCGAGTGCTTTACTTTCGGGTTTTCAACAACCGCTTCTACCACTACATCGACATTGTCAAACCCATCGTAACTCAAAGTCGGCTCGATGCGATTGAGGACCTCACCCATTTTTTCCGCAGTGAGACGCTTGCGTTCAACCAGTTTGGACAGCAGTTTATTGGCTTCATTCAGGCCGAGGTCGATACCTGCCTGATCGATGTCTTTCATCTTGATGGGCGTGCCTCTGTAGGCAGATTGGTAGGCAATACCTCCACCCATGATACCCGCACCCAGGACTGCCGCGCGCTCGACTGGCTTATCCGCCTTCTTCTCCCAGCGCTTGGCTGCTTTGCTAACTGCCTGGTCGTTCAGGAAGAGGCCTACCAGTGACTTGGCAGTGCCCGTTTGGGCACAGAAGATAAACTTTTCCTGCTCGATTTTCAGCGCTTCGTCGCGGGTTAACTTGTAGCCCTGCTCTATGGATTCAACCGCAGCAACCGGAGACGGGTAGTTTTTACCCGCCTGCTGACCAATAAATGCCTTGGTGGTATAGAAAGCCATCAGAGCTTCGGTGTCATTCAGCGGAATTGGAGATTTTTTAACCTCACGACCGGCTTTGTACTCCAGTGTTCCGTCAATCGCGCGCTCGAGCAGTTTAAGTGCTGCGCTTTTTAATTTGTCGGTCGGCACCACTGCATCCACGGCATGAACTTCAAGCGCCGCAGCGGGCTTTTGGTCTTTCCCTGCAGCAATCCACTCGGCCGCCACATCGACACCCAAAAGGCGGGGCAATCGCACGGTGCCACCCCACCCGGGGATCAGACCCAGCTTGACTTCAGGCAGGCCAACCTTGGCCTCTTCACCCATTACACGGAAATCACAACCGAGGCATACCTCAAACCCCCCACCCAGTGCATACCCATTGATCGCGACTGCGGTGGGTACCGGCAAATCTTCCAGGCGGTTGATGTTTTCATGATTCTGGCTCATCAGATCAGCAACACCCTCTGCACCGGCGGAGAAGGCACTGCCAAATTCGGTGATATCGGCACCGACGATGAAGACACTCTTGCCACTGGTAAGCAGCACTCCCTTAACGCCTTCCGCTGCCTCGATAGCATCCAGCGCTTGGGAAAACTCAGAAACCGTCTGACGATTAAACTTGTTGACGGATTCGCCTTGCAGGTCGAACTTAAGCTCAACGATGCCGTTGTCCAGCATCTGCACCGTAAGCGCTTTGCCATTAAATAACATTGATTGACCTCTTTTATTCTGGGCCGCAATCCTGGGCCCGGGGTCGAAATTTTATGCAACCTTGGGCCCCGCCGCTGGGTGCGGTGACACTTGGACCCAATACGGTCAGCCGTAGTATATCCAGATTCAAACAATTGTTTGAATACTATTTCTTACAAATGGAGTGGCGTCAACAGCGCCCAAACACAGAAAGCGGCCAGCTCAAAACACCAGCCGGGAATCAAAACCGCGAGCGCTTATCCCGGATTTGCCCGATTAATCAGCAGGTTGGCACAATTTATCCCCTATGCGCTCAGCCTCCAGCCCTGGGAAGGGGCTGTATAGGCGGGGAGGCATGGGGATCGTGGCGCTGACGACGATGCAGTCATTTTGCCCCCGATTGCGGAATCGATGCGGCCGCCTGCCACTGAAATAGTAACCGTCCCCCACTCTCAGTAGCGCCGAGTCAACGCCGATAGTGACCTCCAACTCGCCAGCAACCACGATACCCCCCACTTCGCCATCAGCGATAGACAGGCTGGATGCAGAGTCCTGGCCAACCGGAAATACCTTGCGCAGTATGGACATTGAACGCCCCGCTCGGTGCCCGCCGAGAAGCTGGCAGCGGACCCGCCCGGTGCCAATATCCGGCATTTCACGGGCACGAAAGAAAACCTGGCCAGGCTCGCCGAGTTGCAGAGAAAAAAATTCGGCCAGTGACATGGGGACACTGCCCAATATTTTTTCAAGGGAGCCAATGGATGGGCTGACACGCCCCTGCTCAATAAAGGATATAGCGGCGTTGGTCACACCCGCCCGCCGCGCCAATTCTCTTTGGGATAGACCGTAGATTTTGCGCACCAGTTTTAGGCGCACACCCACATCACTACTATCCTTCGACTCATGGCATACTTCCGTATCCACCATTTTACTTCCTGTAAATAAGGGGGTTATCAATCCCTGCTGCAGCCCGACACCTCAAACTGCTTAAAACACGGGGCGACCACCTCTTCCCTACACCATATCCTCAAAAGGATTACTCTTGGGAAGTTTTACCGTTGGGAAGCCCGGCAGGGTTACCGCATCGGTCGATAAGCGTATCTCGCGCTCGTCCACAAGCGCCTCGCCAAACTTGTAAATAGTGTCCAACTCTCCACGGCAGGCACGATTATCGTAGGCAGCAGCCTTCTCAACAACCGCATCATTACTTTTTCTGTAAGCTTCAACAAGCCTCGTGCCGTGGCGTCGCTCAATCATGGAACGTGTCAGGTGAGGCGATAAAACAAGCGCAGTAGCATTATTGCCGCCAAAGCCCTTAGAGTTGAGCAGTGCCAGATCAAGGGTGCTCGGATCTCGTTCGACATGCGCCAGGGAAATATTGAGATTCTTACAATGAACATCGTCAGCCAACCGGTCTACAGTGACAATCCCCGGCAAGATACCCCTCTGAAAGATACCCAGTGCAGTAATCAACTGATCACCGCTAGCTGCGGCAACAGTATGCCCGACATAGGCTTTGACTGCGCACACCGGCCAGCGATCAATACCGAAAGTGGCGGCTAACCGGTCGAGAATAGCCGACTCTGTCACACGGTTTTGCGGCGTACTTGAACCATGGGCCTGCACAAAACTGCGCCTTTGCAGACTTTCCTTGCCGGCAATGGCCTCAGCTTGCGCCAATGCCTTTGCCACAGTCAAGTAGTTGCCTGGGCCCGGGGCTGAAATGGATTTCTTATTACCATCGGCATTGGTAAAGACCCCGGCGACTGAACCGTGGATATTCGCACCCAACTCCAGTGCCAGAGAATCGTCCATCAGGATAGCCCACTGGGTCCCCTCTCCCAGCGTAAATCCACAATTTTCCCCAAAGGGACGACTGGTACGCCGAAGGTCCAGCGCCCCGGGAAACAACCTGCGCAGGTTGTCGATCGTCGCCAGAGCCCCCATGGTCGAATAGCCATCCACCACCTCTGGCACGAAAGGCGCCTCAGCGGCACCGATAATGGCGACTCTGGCGCGCCCATAGCGAATATCCTCCACCCCGGCACGCAAGTTATACAGGTAGCTGGCGCAGGCACCAGCCACGGCGCCAGTGGATCCCACATTACCCAACACATAAGCATTGACAAAATCCGCCGGCATACTGTTCAGACCGAGCGCTAACTGCTTGGAGGTGACCCGTGATCCACGCAAGCGGGACTGTAATAGTCCCCCATTCCCAAAAGGATCCAATTGACTCATTGCCGAAGAGGCGTAGACCGAAATATTGTCCGGCCCCGCCGCAGCCACTACCCTTTCCCAATCGACCCCCATAGACTGCACCGCATCGGAAGCCCCGAGCACTGCCAGTTGTAAGCCACGGGGATGAAAGCGCGAATTGTACTGCTCACCAGGCTCGAAGCCGGTGGGCAACTGGCCACCCGAGGCAACGGGAATTTCCCGATAACTATCCAGCATTACCGAGAGGCTCGCGGTGGTCACCCGCACCTTGCCCCCCCCGGCAGCCTCCACTTGCCACCCATCCGGCAAAGGGTGCGGTAACTGCCGTGCTGACATTTCAAACGTCAGGCCACTGGCATCGCTCAAATTCGCTGCCTGATGGAAATGGCAATTGCGGTAATCGTAAAAGCGCTCCTCGAGTTCCCGTACCAGGGTGCCTTGCAATACGCGGCGCTCAAGATCGGGCCCTAAAGGACCACTGGCAGCGGTACCGGTGCGCAATCCCATCAACGCAGCCAAATCGGACAGCGTCTCGATGCGCTCCTTCCGGCTAAGCCTGTCCAGCACTAGGCGGGCGTAACCCCGGTGAAAGGAGCTACGCCCCGCAGGGTTAAAGCCGCCAAATGCGGTAATTACGGGAAGGCGCTGCATCCTGACCTCCAGCCAAATGTTAAAAACTACAAGAATTGATAGCGGGAAGTGTAGGGGGTGGCGATTCTGCCCAGTTATGGGCATACTGGCCAAAAAAATTGAGTGTTTTGGCCAATGGCGCAAGTACGTTTAGATTTCTAATGCGAACAGTTACCTTTATCCTAATCGATCAGATGCTGGCAACCAGCACGGTTCTTCCCCTCGAAATGCTACGTGGCGCCGAGAGTCGCGCCCGCCTGGAAAGCAAGAGTGCACCCCTGCGCCTGGTTACCGCCAGTCTTGATGGAAGCCCGGTAAATACCCGCTGCGGCTTCGCTTTGAAGCCCGATGTCGCCCTGTGCGATGCACCGGACAGCGACCTTATCTATATTCCAGCCCTGTGGCGAAATCCACGACCCACACTAAAGCGTAGCGAACAACTCTTGAAATGGCTTCGGGCCCAGGCGGCATCGGGGGCTGTGATCAACGCAGTGGGCACCGGCGTTTGCTTTCTTGCGGAAGCAGGCCTACTGAACGGTAAACCAGCCACGACGCACTGGCACTATTTTGAACAGTTCAGCTCGGATTACCCGGAGGTCAAACTCAAGCGACAGTATTTTATTACTCAGGCGAACAGACTTTTCTGCGCCGCGAGTATTAATGCCCTGGCGGATATCACAGTGCATATGATTCGCCAGCTCTATGGGCCCACCGTGGCCAGCCATGTAGAACGCAACTTTTCCCACGAGATCCGGCGCCCCTTCAAGGAGATTGCCTACTCGGAAGGGGCTGTGCAACTGCATCCAGACGAAGACATTGTGCAAGCACAGGCATGGCTGAAAGAGCACTGCAATACAGAAGTACGCCTGAGCGATGTCGCGAAAATATTTGATATGAGCGTACGCTCGTTTAACCGACGCTTCAAGCTGGCTGCCGGACAGACACCTCTGCAGTATTTGCAGAATGTTCGTGTGGATATGGCCCGGGAGCTTTTGCAGTCAAGCAATTTGTCCGTCAATGAGGTTGCGGAAAAAGTTGGCTATCAGGACATGGGGCACTTTACAGCACTTTTTAAAAAATTCCTCGCTACCACCCCGAGCGAATACCGCACCACAGTCAGGGCGAAATTATTCCGTGTAAACACCTGACTTGCGCAGGAAAAACACATCGCTGTCAACAAACTGCAGGTCGGCCTCTAACGTCTGCGCCAACCACCGGAATGTTCTGGCACTGAAAAAGCCGATGTGTGTCGGGTCCCGGATATAGTGCCACTTGGCAAAACGCTCTGCAGAGATAACGGGCTTTGTCATTAACGCCATGATGCCACCGCCTCGCAGCCTCTGCCACAAATTCAGTAGTTCGGCGCCCGGCTCGGCAAGATGCTCCACAACTTCTGTGGCTACAATAAAATCATATTCCTTTGCCAACGCATCGGTCGCAGGAAGATAAAAACGGTCATACAACTCAACCCTATGTCCACCCTCGGCCAACATGTTAGCCAGCAACGGTGCTGGGCCACACCCAAAATCCAATCCTTTGCTTTTAGCCTGCAGGGCGCTTAAAAGAGGAACAGCACAGCGGCTGAGGAAACGACGATACCCATTGTCCTCCATGGAGTTTTCATGCAGGTTATAATAGGCCAGCTCCCCAGCGGGAGAAAGGTGGAATTCAGGCGGGACAAATACCAGTGCGCAGCGATTACATTGGTAATAGCTGCGAAATGTATCGCGGTGGTAAAACTGTACCGTCGTGTGGCGGCACAGTGAACATTGATAGAGCAAATCAGGCGGCTATTGTGCCGGATTTTTTTCGCTTTCTGCATGCTGAAGCAGACTGCTGTCGCCAATTTCAATTTTGCGCGGCTTCATCGCCTCGGGAATTTCCCGCATCAATTCAATATGCAACAACCCATTCTCAAGCTTCGCATCGGTTACCTTGACATGATCGGCCAACTGAAAGCGACGCTCAAAATTTCGCGCGGCGATTCCGCGATGCAAAAAATTCCTTTGTGCAGTTTCTTCCGGTTTTTTGCCGCTCACAACAAGGCGGTTTTGCTCGACGTGAATGTCCAGTTCTGACTGCTCAAAACCGGCTACAGCCATGCTGATTCTGTAACTGTCCTCGCCCGTTAGCTCAATATCGTAAGGGGGATAAGCCGGCTGCTTCTGCTCACCGGAAGTCATGGCATCCAGCAGACTGGCCATGCGGTCAAAGCCAATTGCAGAACGATACAGAGGGGTAAAATCAAAGTTACGCATTGTTATATCCTCAATTCAGAGCAATATTAAATTCCGCTCGCCTATGAGCCCGAGCGTCTACGCGGATGGCACTTTCAGCAGTCAGCTACCATCCACAATGAGAATATATGGGCACAAAAATGGGATTCAAGGGCCAGGGCGGGAAATAACATGTCAAAAATGAGGATCAGGATGGACAAAGCAACCACCCGGCTGTTTATAGGCATTCGCCCCTGCTGTCCGTCACAGGTTTTTTTTGATGAATTGGTCCGCCATTGCAGGACCGGAATCTGGCACAAGCAACCCGATCAAACTCACTGGACCAGCCCGCGTGATCGGCACTTGACACTCGCATTTCTGGGAGACACGCCAGACCATGTGATCCCCTTTATAGAGGAGGGCCTGGCGAATATTGCACGAACCGCATGCAGCGCTACGGGGCACCTCTTTTCCCTGAGCCCCTTCCCGGCACAAAACGCCAACGCATTGGCAGTAGAACTTATAGGCGACCCGAACCTGCAAAAACTCCATGAACGCTGCCGACAACTCATTATTGACTTGGGCATGGCGCCGGAACGGCGCAGTTATCGACCGCATATCACCTTGGCGCGGCGCAAAGGAGGGTTTCGCGGGCTTGTGCCGCTACACCTGGATTATTCAATGCTTCTGGATAATATCACCCTATACAAAAGCGTTCCGGTACCGGGCTGTCGCCACTACCACCGGCTATTTGAAACCCTCCTGCGCGGGATACCGTTATAGTAAGGCTTATCTACACCTAGTTCAGCGTTGCGAGGGCATATTCGGGGTACATGACCAGCCGGGGTCGGGAGAGCCGACGCGCATCAAAAATAAACACATAGCGGGTATTGTCATCTTCCGCCGGAACGGTCCGGCGAAACTTCCAGGAATTGATTTTATAGGTTTGCCTGCCTGCATCGACAATCATCACCAAGCGGTATTGATCTTTCCCCAGGAACTCAAACGGCAGGCGTTTACCACCGGAGGATTTCAATTCCAGGCTGTTGAACGTCTGCTTGTTCTCACCGCTCTTATCCGCCAGCAATTTGCGCAAGCGCTCTTGCTCGCGCTGTACGTAAGCCAGTAATTCCGAATCCACTTCGCGCTCAGCCGCAACCGGTACAGGGTCAGGCATAATCTCTGGTTTTGGTGCTTCCTGAAGGGCCGCGGTCTTGAGTTCGGGCTTATCCAACCGGGCAGCATTTTTCGCCAGGGCAGCCCTCCGCTCGGATTCTTCGGCCTGGGCGAGCATGGCATTCACCACTTGGTTTACGGTTTCTTGCTGTGCCGAAATCCTGGCCCTGGTCTGCGTGATGGCATGCTCCTCCTCTGCCAGCTTAGCCCGCATCGCCCCGTGGTTTACCTGAATAAATTTGAGACGACGGGTACGGCTGTCAACGCCTCGCTCGGCCATGTCAAAACTGTGTTTTGCCTTGGCCAGCTGGCGTTGTGTATCCAGATTGGGGCTGGAATCGTGATTCCGTTGCGCCTTATCCAATTCCTGGCGGCTTTCTTCGTACTTCTGGTGGAGGCTGTCGAGAGACTCCCTGGCGCGCTCTAGCTTGTATTCATAGGAGAGAAGCTCGTTTTCAATATCCTCCTGTGCCACCAGCTTGTTCTCGAGAGACTGCTCCAGTCGCGCCAGTCGGTTCTTTTCCACCATCAGGGTTGGCTGTGACTGAGCCGCAGCTCCGTCAAAAACTACCAAGCCCGCCAAAAATAGCAGACAGTATCGCTTTACCGCCATTTATCAGAACCTATTTACCGATTTCATATTACTTGTAAGATAAAAGCGCAGAGCTTGTTTTTTGTACAAAACCCCGAAACTACTGCGCGATACTGACAATCTTACGCGGGCCTCAGCTTGTGGGCAATGACCTTGCATCCACTTGGTGTACCGATTTGGTCAATGCGTCCGATTGAGTGCGGCAAATCAAGAAAAAGGTACGTTATTAAAGTTTAAGTGACAATTTCCTGCGATAGCGCTTGATTTTTTTTTAGCGGAAGCATTATGAGTATCAGGGAGAAGATCGCTGGACTCAGCGGAAACCCGACCCGGACGTAAAACACCCTGGCTGCTCCATCAGCAACTTTTCGTTACGCTCCTGACGGCTCGGTGCTTCAACTGCTGCAGACTCGACCCCTCCCACCAGGGCGCCCTTCCTTCTCGTAGCAATCCGCAAAAGCGGCCTGCATGGTTTCTTTTAACCGGAGGTAATTGCCCATGAAATCAGCGCCTAACGATAACATTGTGTTCCGCGATATCGACAGATCAGCCACCCTGGCTAGCACGGTATCCAAAAAGTTACATAAGCTGGAACGTTATTGTGGCGACATCATACATAGTCGCGTAGTGCTTGAAGCCCCCCACCAACACAAGAGCAAAGGCAAACAATTCAAAGCTTCCCTTGAGCTTGCCATTAGTGGCAATCCCGTAACGATCAGCAGTGAAAGCGAATCCATTCACCGGGCAGTCAACGACACATTTGCTTCCGCAGAGCGCTGCCTAAAAGAACGCGGCGAACGCAAGAAAGCGCGGCGCCATCAACCCCTTCACGAAGCTGCTGAAGAGTAGTAAAAAGGAAGAAAGCGAGCATTTAAATGAGGCCGTGCAGATGTATGCCTCTTCTTCAGTATCAATGACCAGCCGCAGGCGGGCCACCAACCATCTCCGGCTCAGTTACTAGTCAGGCAGGAGGGAAGAATATCCCTCTGCCAGGATTGCATGAGGCATGAATGCCGATTACGAGCGTACAGGGATGTATGCGCAGCGCGTCCTGGGAGAGGGGCATTCTTTCCTTTCGCCCCGGCAGTAAATTTACAAAGGGGTGAACAACTCCAGCTCACGGGTCGCTTCACTTAGCCACTGACCGGGGAACGCATAGTGACGAATTCTTCGGCTGCAGTGGGGTGAATCCCGATCGTCTCATCGAAGATTTTTTTTGTCGCACCCGCCTTAAGGGCCACCGCCATACCCTGAATGATCTCACCGGCATCTTCGCCCACCATGTGCACACCAATGACCCTATCGGTACTGGTGTTCACAACGAGCTTCATTAGCGTTCGCTCAACATTACCGCTCATCGTATGGCGCATTGGCCGAAATTCGGACTTGTAAATAGTTACCGGAATACCCGAATCCCTGGCCTCCTCTTCTGAAAGCCCCACGGTTCCAATATTTGGCTGGCAGAAAACAGCCGTTGGAATATTATTGTAATCAATCTCAGCCGTGTTACCGGTTTGCCAGTGCTTGACCAGGGCCATGGCTTCCGCTAGTGCCACCGGTGTCAGCTGGGGCTCACCCGTGACATCGCCCAGGGCATAGATGGAATCTACACTCGTGCGAAAGTTATCATCCACTGAAATGTTACCATCCCTGTGCAAGACAACGCCCTGCTCCTCCAGGCCCAGTCCAGCCGTATTGGCCATCCGTCCGGTGGCATAGAGAACCATATCGACATTCAGGCCAGATCCATCTGCAGCATGTACGAGAAGACTGCCATCCTGCAGTTTTTCAATCGCACTGACATTGTGATTGAATTTCAGGTCCACATCTTTTTTAAAGATCTCATCGCGTACAAAATTGCGAATGTCACGATCAAAACCGCGCAGGAACAAGTCCCGGCGGTAAGAGAGGTGCGTATCCGCTCCCAGGCCCGAAAAAATGCCAGCAAACTCCACGGCGATGTAACCACCTCCAACCACAAGCACTCGCCTGGGAAACTCTGCCATGGAAAAAACTTCATTGGAGGTCAGCACAAGTTCCCGGCCTGGTATCTCCGGTACAAATGGCCACCCACCTGTCGCCACTAAAATACGTTTTGTTGTGAACGCCCACTCGTTGACAACAACGCGATAGGGATCAACGATACTTGCGCGGCCATCAAACACAGTGACGCCGGAATTTTCCAGCAGACTGCGATAGATCCCGTTGAGCCGGGCAATTTCCTTTGCGTTATTATCCCTCAACGTCGGCCAATCGAGCTCTGCGCCAGGATTTTCCCAACCGTAGGCCCTGGCATCGACAAAATCCTGGCTGTAACCACTGGCATAAACAAACAGCTTTTTGGGGACGCAACCCACATTGACACAAGTTCCACCCATGTAGCGGTCTTCCGCCACCGCCACTTTCATGCCCTGATCCGCGGCCATTCTCGCAGCGCGTACGCCACCGGAGCCTGCCCCGATTACAAAAAGATCAAATTCGTATTCTGCCAAAACAAACCTCTACCATTCGTTCAAATATTCTGCAGCTTTGTGAGCGGCAGCCGAAAAAATCTGTACTTTCAAACCAACCTGGAACAAGAATGACTTTCTATACTTAATAACCATTGACAGTCTTTCGCACTTTAGATATTCATGTGAAGACTGTCACAAAAAACAGCCCGAAAGCAAAGCCACAAATCAGACAGCCTGTTTAGCGGATAGAATAACCATCATTAAAAAAACAACTCCTGGGCAAGATCATGAACTTTCCTATTAGAGCGATTCAGCAAACCCTTGGACTATTGATCCTGTTTATTGCCAGCAGCCAGAGCTACGCCAACACCCACCCCGCCTACTTGACCAAAGACTACTGTAACAGTGTCGTGGAACAATTTATCGACTCGGGTATGCGCAGCCTGGACAAGTATATCAACGAGCACTTCAATCTTGAGTACAAAGGTGGTATCCGTAATACCGTACGGTTTCTGGAGCAGAGACTGGAATGGCTGACCGAGTGCAATGACTACCTGATGGACACCTCGAAAACCCATGTGTTCCACAGTCAGGATGACACACAGAGCATCTTCACCGCTATCAATGCCTTAGCCCAGGAGCTGCAGCATGTCCGCTCTGGTGTTGAATACCAGGACGATGCCGGAAACAACAATCCAACCCCCTTCATAAAACGTCGTTATAAAGACCTGGCCCAACTGTTAGACCGCCATCATACACGCATGTTGATGCAGAGGCAGTTTCGGTAAAGCTCCGCGGCCTGACCCCCCCAAAACCCGACCATTGTCGGGTTCATCGCCAGCGCGGATGCTTATATAGAAGCACAAGGGGGAGTTCCCACCAGTGGTGTATTCACCCTACCGAGGGGTTAGGGTTTTCCGGCGCTTCCCGGTAGCCTAACTGAGATCAAGGCCCGTTCGGGGCTCTTTCGCCGGCGCCTCGGGCACAGATTGCGCCCCATAACGGCCACGAGTAACTACCGAAAAAACCCCCGGCATGCGCTCTTTCAGGCCAGCACCAATGCTTGCTATCACCGTCGCCAATCGGGGGCCCTGCTTTCCCAAAAAAGGAACGGGCCTGCAGCCATGCAGGGTTGCCAAGCCAATACGGGCCACAAACAGGCTGGCCCCAACCCCCTGCCCCAAGCGCACGGAAATGGTTGAGAGCATACTGTCTCCAACCAGCTCGGGCCACATCTCAGAAATTGCATACTCGCTGGCGCCGCTGTAAGCCACCAGTGCCAGCACCTTTTTGAACAGGCGCCAACGCACCACCATTGATGGCCGTATACCGTAGATTTGCGCCACATCATCAATCATGCGCAGAGACTGACGCAAGGCAACAAGGATATCGACACTGGCAAAAGGGCTTAATCCAACCAGGGCCCCTGTCGTGGTAGAATGACGCACCACGCGTCTCAGCGCCTCTTGATCAAGGGCATCGAGAAAATTGGCCTCAAGATACTGCAACAATTCACTACTGTCGTAATAATCAGGGGCCTCATCCAACACCCGGTCGAGCAAAACCCCCTGGGGCTTGCCGACAAAATGCTCCCGTAACTGGCGCCGAAAAAGCTCTGCCTCTTCATGACTACGACAGTCACGCATCTGCGCGGCCATCGCTCGGCTTTTCTCAAGTTTGCGCAAGGGCCGCCCGGCTCGAAAGAATTCCCATACCGAACTGACAATGGTGGATGCGAAGGCGACGATCACCAAAGCGGCAAGAACCCCGAGGGCCCAGTGTTTGTCCACCGCCCAAGTGTACAGCTGGCGCAACTCCCAGGCCAAGGCTGCCAGCGCCAGTCCGAATGCCGACAACAACGCCGGCTTCAGCCATCTCAGGCGAAACACCGGCAGACGCAATTCGGAAAAGGCGATGCGATCCGGCAGGGATTCCCCTGTGGTAATTGATCTGGGGATCTCCTCAGACTCCTCACGCAATGCTTCCACCCGCGTTGTATCCCGCTGAGGGGTTTCCACTCCCAGTTCTTCCAATGGCTCAATTCGCGTTGTGCATCGCAGCGGCTCTTTGTTCTCGCCTTTTATCATACCTTGTCTCCCAACAGCAGATTTAGCAACGCATCCACACGAATATGCGGGATATGACCAGACGCCATACCCTGGGGTGGACGCAACTGCGGTGGCGCAGCCCCGGTATAGTGCCCCCAATCCGCCTGGTCCGCTGGCAATTGGGAAAATATTTCTGCGTTCTCAAAGCCGAGATAGCGCCCCTGCAGGTCGTGCCCTACCAGCATGCGCCGGCCACTGCGCTGATCCTCCCGGGAACAGCGCACAGCAGCAATTGCCTCACTGAAAATGGGCAGGCCGCGGTGGCGGGCTCCGCTAAAGGTCTGCTGCAGCTGCTGCCCCAGCAACTGGCGCAATGCATCGTGATCCGCTGCGAGTACCTGATCCACCTTGGTGGCTGCAAACAGCAACCGATCCACTTTTGGCCGCCACAGCCTGTTGAATCGCCCGGACTTCCCGTAGCGGAAAGTATCGGCAATCTGTGCGAACGCCAGACACATGTCGTCCAGGGCCTGCTCCCCTGCGAACAGCGTACCGATCATATCCACCAGTATCAATTGCCTGTCCAGATGACGGAAATGGCTCTCTGCGAAAGGGGCGACCTGTTCCTGCACATAGTCTTTGTAGCGTCGACGCAGGACCTGGTAATTGCTGTTGTCCGGCATTGCCGCCAACGCCTCTGCACTCAAACCACGCAGGTCGAGCAGGGGCAGCAGCCCGTAGTCCTTTTTCTCAAGCAATGCACGGCCCGGCTGCAGATAACTGAGCTTGCTTTGCGTGCGACATTTCAACAAAAATTGGCGATATTCCTCCCAGAGCACCGCCAATTGGGCCTCCTGCGCCGGGGCCTGAGGGCAGAGGGCTGCCAGCCTTGATATCAGTTGTGGCGCCAACCTGGCTCGCGAGTCGGCATTGACAATATGTGCCTGATGGCGACACCACTCCCGGTAGTCCATGCGCAGCAGTGGCAGGTCCATCAACCATTCACCGGGATAGTCACGCAGCTCCAAAATCAGGGTTTTGGTGCCCGCACCTCGAAAGCGGTGGTGGTTGCGCAGATGGATGTGCAGCTCCATTGCCGACACACCGCGGGTGCTTTGCGGCCAACGGGGTGGTTGTGACATCAAAGCATTGAGGCAACCGCCATAGTCAAACGGCGGCAGACCGGAGTCGAGGGCGGGCTTTAATTCCGCGCCGAGCAAATCACCCGTAAGCGCAGGGGCAAATCCCGGCAACTGGGCCTTTTGAGGGTGGCTGAGTTGGTAGATGAGACTGGTGAGCAAGGTTGACTTACCGGCCCCACTGAAGCCGGTAACACCAACGCAAATCCGGCGATCCATCAGCCGCTCCGCCACCCAGTGGGACTTTTCCTGCGCGCCCTGCCTCCAGCGACGCCACTTTTCCTTGAAGCGCTTGCTGCGCTTACTATCTTGATCAGCAGAGTCCACAGGATTCTCATGTGTGGACTCAGTTATCTGCAATTCCATCGGGGTGACAACTTCCCAAATCAAAACTAAAGATCTTACGTGGGTAACTCCCGCAAGAGGAGCATCGCCCCAATGGCAGCGCTTTATCGCTTGCAGGGGAGGGGTCAATCTATCAGTGCAACATCCCCGGAGCCCATAACGGAAAAGGCGTCTCGGCGCGGACGTTTCAAGACAATATCCCCAGAGCCCATCACCGAGCCGCCAGCACTGTCCGCGAGCAGACTGCGGCCAACAAAATCCCCAGACCCCATGATGCGAATAGTCACATCGGCAACCCGGCCATTGATTTGCATATCACCAGACCCTTTGATCTCGGCGGAAAGCTGCTCACCGGCGATACTGCCAATATGCAAATCACCAGAGCCGGTTAGGGAGACTTCACCGTTGATCGCCAGGGCCCTGTCCAGAATCAGGTCGCCAGAGCCAGTGACAAATGCACTCAGGGTTTCCGCTGCCGCCTTGCGGACATACACTTTGCCAGAGCCACTGACCCCCAGGTCAAGATTTTCGCCCTCAATCCTCTCTGCGCTGGCTTCACCGGAGCCGGAAACCTGTATCCCCTCAACCCGGGGCATGGTCACCGAGAACTTCACTTCCTGGTCCTGCTCCCAGGTGACAGTAACCACACCGAACCACTTCTGCCTGTTGTCCTCTACAGACAACTCCAGGGTATCCCCCTTCACCACAGCTTTAGCATAAGGCATCGCCACAGTCGGGCCTGTGGCACTCACGGCAAAATTCTCCCCCTGAATTACCTCCACATGGGAGCTGCCTTTGAGTGAAACACGGGTAAATCCATCGACATCGAAGTGCTTGGAATCCATTGCCTGGGCCTGGGCGAGAGCACTACTAAAGGCTAAATATACTGCCAACAGCGCAAACAGTGGGGCCTGCAAAGCTTTAGTCACAGTTGTCATTGCGGAGATCTCATCATTATCTGTATTACATTCTATAGACTACCCGGAAAGCCGGTTTGGATGCAGCGCCCTCTGAGCGGTATTGGAGATACTCTGACCCCGACAATCAGGAGGCTGTCAGGTTAACGCCGCACAGATACCATATCTGCCAGATGCGGATAGTGGCAGGCCCGAGCAAAACAAACCGCTCCAAACTGCTGCACTATTGCATGGGTGACAATCCTACCCCAGCTAAAAAGCCTATCGGAACCCCAGGCCCGCCGTATAGTGAGACCATCTGGTCAAAAAAGAGGAAATCGCCGAAAGCCCCACTATGCACACCCCGCCTCTGCGCAACCCAGCTCAAGCAACGCTGCGCGGATTTTCCCGGCCTCGGAAGCCAGCTGCTCGGGGGTAGCGGGCTCTTGTAAAGAGAAATCAAGATCCGCCAGTTGATCAACAGGAATCAGATGCAAATGAGTATGGGGTACCTCCAGTCCGGCAATCATCATTCCCACCCGCTTGGGCGAGTAAACGGCCTTCTGGCCTTTGGCGACTTTTTGTGCGACCAATATCAAGTGCGCGGCAAGATCGGCCGGCATATCATCCCAATGATCAATTTCCTCCACCGGAATCACCAAACAATGCCCGGGTTTAATCGGGGAAATGGTCATAATTGCAACAGCTCTATCATCGCGCCAGAGGAAATGTCCCGGTAAATCCCCATTGATAATTTGAGTAAAAATACTTGCCATCAATCATTCCACCCCGTTGAAAATGTGTAATTGGTTCAATCGTGCAGTCTAATCATGAGAGAATAAAACACAATGTAAAGTGACAGAAAATCTACAAGTAAACACCGATACTCTATTTGGCGTGCTTAAAAACAAAATCCGGAACAACCTGTCGAACAGAATGACAATTTTCTTTAGGCAAGTTGGCATACCCGGGGAATATGTCTTAGGCTCCTCACCAATTACAACCTTACTGCCAATGAGCCGGCGTACTTTGTGCACGAATCGTTACCACGCTCTTTTTTGGCTCAGTACAAATTTATATTTCAGTACTAAATGCTCGCCGGGGGGGGAGACATGGACAGCCTGTTGGATCAGGTCGGTGGTGCTCAATTTGTCAACCACACAGTCAGTGAATTCTACCAGGCCATAGGCCGCCAGCTTACCAGCTACGAGATCGGCGAACACCGCAAACAGCTGAACCGGCAAGCCCGGTTCCTCAGCCACGCGCTCTCTATCCAGCCCGAGCCAGATCGCAGCAGCCGTGCAAGCTTCCTCGCCAAGGGGCTGAATCCCGCACTGTTTGATGCGCTATTGGAGTACCTCGAAGCGCGCTTGCTGGAACTGGGATTTTCCTGGCAACTGAGTAGCCACCTTGTTGAGACTGCCAGCCGTTTATACGGCGGTTGCGAGCAGGACCTTTCTATCGCCTGTTGACTGTTCGGGCACGCAATAGGAATTGCCACCTGCACGCTCGCGCTATCTCTATAGGCAGCGCGATTTTTTGCAAAAGTACGTTTGCGCTTAAGTCAGGGATTCTCGGCAGCCAACGCCATAGCCACAGTGCCCGGCCCGAGATTGATACCGCCGGAAAGACTCATCATGGATTTATACACCTTGACCTTGTGCTCCGCGGCAACCTTCAGCAGAGCTTCAAAGCCTTGAATTCTATCAAGATCCTGTAGCTTGCCAGCAATACTCACCATCAGAGTCGGAACGACCAACTCTCCTGCACGGATTTTGTTAACTGCGATCTGAAACAAAGTTTCGGTGCAGCGCGCATAGCCCTGCACTATATCTGTGACGGTACTGCCCTCGTGATGAATAGAGAGGATGGGATGCAGTTTGAGCAATCCGGAAACCTTGGCCTTAAGCCAACTGATGTTGTTTTCATTTTTACTGCGCGCACGCTCACGCACATAGTAGACATCCCTGATTGCCGCATAACCGTGAACTTTGCGGCGAAAGCGCTCCACCTGTACCCGCACCTGCTCGCCAGTTAGCCCGCGCTTGATGAGCGACAGTGTATAGAGTGCCAGCAACCCCTGTCCGCTAAAGAGCGTATGAGAATCGATGGTATGTACCCGCACATCCTCGTTGCCGGGGAGACCGCACAACGTATCTGCAGCGGCAACCGCATTCTGGTAGGTTGGGCTGTTAGCGCTATTAATGGTTTGCACCACAATATCGCGGTGCCCATCCCGCACCAGACCATTCAAGAGCCGCTCAATCTCAGCAAAAGGTGCTGGTCCCGTGATAATCTGGTGCGAGCGGTCCACCAGTGACAAGGTATAGAAGTGGGCCATCTGGGCCGGGTTGCGTCGATCATCAAATGTGTCTTTGCCAACACTCACGGTATGGGGCAATACCGGAATGGAAAACTTACGCAAAAAATCATCTGGCAGGTCGCAGCCAGAATCTATGACTAACTGAACCATAAAATGCTCTGCAAGAAAATGTTTGTTATCTTTTGCCTGTTATGGCTGCCAACTTGAACACCAGCCGGCCGGAACAGGATAAACTGATCCGGATATACTGCAAAATCACCAACTACAGTGGGTGTCTCCACCCCGCAAGCCAACAGCCTAACGCCAGCCTTTTGACTTGTCACCCTTGCCTTTAAAAAATGACTGGCGCAACAATGTGAAGCTGCCTGTATTTCAAGGGTTCGCACCAGAGTTCCAATTGCGCCCGCTACGAAGGAAAGTGTCAAAGACAATATACAAACCTAAATGGTACCCGTGGCCCAGGTATCAAAACGCATCCCCTTTGAACTACACCCTGCGCATTCAATAGCGGGCATCAGTAAGACCTGCTGACAGTACCCGCTTAAGCGCCGTACCTAAACATTTTGGATCGCAGATGGGTAGCCCCGAACAATAAGCAGCCAAGTAGTTTATTCGCCACAGGTGATCTCTTTGTATCTGTTACTCCCGGGCCGGAAGAATACCCTCTCCCAGGACGCGCTGAGAATACAATCCTGTACGCTCGCAATCGGCATCCATGCCTAATACGATCCTGGGAGAACGGTATTCTTCTCTCCTGCCTTACTGGTATGGTAGGGAAACCGCACAGAAGCTGAAACACCATCCTGGTGCCACGGCACAGTGCACATTTTTATTTTGCGTGGATGCTAAAGTGTTATGGTAATTTCTGTACCTCCGCAAGAAAGTGGCTCTACACTGATGTGCCCCTGGTAGCTTTCAGCAATGTCCACCACCACGGCAAGGCCGATCCCCTGTCCAGGCTGCTGCTGATCGGCACGCACGCCGCGCTGGGTAACTGCCTGCCAGGTTTCGCGATCAAGCCCAGGTCCATTATCAGCGACACGGATCATCAGGTTGCGTCCGCCGGGCATCTGTTCGACATGTACGTCAACCCGGCCATTGCCGTACTTGTAGGCGTTATCAAGCAGGTTGCCGAGCAACTCCATGAGATCCCCCTCATCACCGTAAAACAGCGCCTCCTCGCTGCAGTGACTGCGTACCTCACTGGGTTTGTTGCGGTATACTTTTTCCAGCGC
Source organism: uncultured Microbulbifer sp. (assembly GCF_947489355.1). GTDB lineage: Bacteria > Pseudomonadota > Gammaproteobacteria > Pseudomonadales > Cellvibrionaceae > Microbulbifer. Next base: position 165,993 of record NZ_CANLDD010000002.1, read on the forward strand.
ATCCAGAATTTTGTGCATCAGTGGTGCTACCGGGATACCGCGCAAAATAGACTTCGGTGAACTGGTCACCGCGCGCTGCAGTTGGTAGTTGATAATACTGTCCATACGGTGCACTTGATCGGTCAAGGTATTGAATGCGGGCTGTGAATCGCCACTTAAGCGCAATCCTTTCAATACCGCCAATGGGGTTTTCAAACTGTGTGCCAGATCCGCCAGGGTGTGACGGGTTTTTTCCCGCTGGCGACGCTCATTTTCAATCAACAGGTTTAGATTATCGGTGAGAGGGCGCAATTCCCGCGGGAAGTTGCCCTCCAGTCGGTCGCTGCCACCGCGCTGTATTTCCCGCAGTGCATGCGCAACTACCCGCAACGGTGCAAACCCCCAGCGCAGCACAAGCCACTGGGCCAGAGTCAATAGCAATGCACACACGCCCAGCCAGCGCCAAATGATAGAGCGGAACTGGTCGACCTGCGCCTGCAGAGGCCCGGCATCTTCCAGTACAACAAAGGTAAACGGGTACTCATTTTCCAGTCCCCAGGCCACACCCTGGCGAAAGCTGCTGTAATTTGCAACATCGCCGGGCAGAGCAACTGTCATATAAGACTGCTGCCCCTGAGATAGGGGGTAGAATTTCAGCTCCGGCATCGCCAGGGCCGATTCAGAACGCCAAACAATCTGCCCTTCGCCATCGACTACCGCGCCTACCAAACCGGAATCCGGCTGGTTAAAGCGCTGCTCGGGCAGCTCCGGAGGCAACAGCAGGCTGTCGCCCTCCGGTTCCGCTAACGCCAGTAACGTGTAGATATAGAGCTGCAATTCCCGCTGCTTCGCTTCATCCAGAGAAGTGCGGTAGGCGTGCTCCAGTACCCCGGAGATCAACAGTACAAAGCCCACCAGTACCAGGCTGGTGACCAGCGCCAGGCGGCCCTTGAGGGAATTCGACCAGGGAGCAATCACGCGTATCGGCATCCGGACTTATCGGGGCACAACAAAGCGATAGCCGCGCCCGCGCAGAGTTTCAATGGGCTTGCACTGGGCTGTAGCAGCTATTTTCTTGCGCAAGCGTCCAATAAACACCTCGATCACATTGCTGTCACGATCGCAATCCTGCTCGTAAATATGTTCGGTCAGGGTGGTTTTGGAAACCACCTCATCAGGGTGCAGTATCAGGTATTCAAGCACCTTGTACTCAAAAGAGGTCAACTCCAGCTCCACACCGTTGGCCACCACTCGCTGGGAACTGGTGTCCAGACTTATAGGACCGGCTTTGATGGTGGGGGAGGAAAAACCCGCTGAACGACGTACCAGCGCATTGAGACGGGCCAACAGCTCTTCTGTATGAAAGGGCTTTACCAGGTAGTCATCGCCGCCGGCCTCCAGCCCGGCCACCCGCTCCTGCCAGTGGCCACGGGCGGTTAGAATCAATATGGGGAAGTGCTTCTCTTCACTGCGCAAGCTCTGTATCACCTGGATACCGTCCATTTTCGGCAGGCCCAGGTCCATCACCGCAATATCATAGGGATACTCACGGCCCAGATAGAGCGCCTCCTCTCCATCGGGGGCCTCATCCACGGTGTAGCCCGCATCGCGCAGCGATTGCGCCAGTTGCTGTCTGAGCAGTGCTTCGTCTTCGACTAAAAGTGCGCGCATTTGCTTTCCCTTTGTGCTGCTGGTCTGAAGTGGTTGCTGAAGGCGTTTATCGGGAGATACGCCCGCTTTGCTTGTCCACATAGACCACATAAACCTGACTCTTATCCGACAACCCCTTTACACGGTACACCGCCTGTCCATTTTTACGGGTTTCAGAGATTGCCAGTATTTTGCCGCCATAGCGCCGTTTCACCAGGGAGGCGGCCGCCTCGCGGGAGATCTCCCCCCCCTGTACATAACGGTATTCAGGTTTGTACGCTTCCCTTTCAGAAATCGGCAAACCGCGCACAGAGGCGGAACACAACCCGGGAAACAGGGCAAAAATAAGAAAAAAAGTGCGTAAAAAAGCGCTGCTAGGTTTCACGATGCGGCTCCTGTGGATATCCAGATTTCCACCTTTGGCTGTCTGCGGCCGCTCTCGCTTTGACTCAAGGCGCCGGCGAGACAACGACACGAACCCGGATTCTATCTCCGGGGTGGTGATCGGTGCGGGTCAGATACGCCCGGTCATTATACCGATAGCGCACATCGTATCCGACCAGTTCCCTACGCGTCGTGAATTCATCCACAACCCCGCAGCGGGATTCCGTAGTGTAGTAAACCGGGGCGCTGGTACGACTGATCTGGTTGCCAACCAAAGCGCCCACCACTGCCCCCGCCACTGTGGCACCGCCGCGGTGGTGATAACGACCCTGGCGGCGGCCGCCCAGATTGTTGCCAATGGCCGCGCCGATCAAACCGCCGACAAGGGTACCGGCGGGGGACACGGGCTCACGGTAGGCTACCTGTTCCTCGCGGCATTGGGTGCGCGGTGTGCGTACCTGAATATCGGTATAGATGGGGATGACTTCTGTAACCGGTGCAAAATCGTAGATATCGGCATCATAGGAACCCGCATAGCCCCCCGGCCCCGCTTTGACAGAAATACTGAAACTCAATAGTGTCACAATGGCCGCACCGGCCATAAGCTGTTTAAAGCATTGCACAATCAATCTCCCGCTGTTCATCAACGGGGGCCAGATTAAGCAAATCGGCCTGAATAGACGCTGAATTACACCGGGGCAGGCAACGAATATCCAGCTTTCCAAAATCCCCGCGCACCAGATACCGAATTAGCTGTTGGAACAGCCTTCTCAACAATCGGTTGACCACCCAGCCGATGTGCTGCACGGATCAGTTACCCTTCCACCACCTCTGCTCCGGGCACCTCATCCCCCAGCCAACGCTGGGTCAGTGTGCCCGCTGTGATCGCGCCATTTACATTGAGTGCCGTTCGCGCCATATCGATCAGGGGCTCCACGGATATCAACAGCGCGGCGATGGTCACCGGTAAACCCATTGCAGGCAGAACCACCAGAGCGGCAAAAGTGGCACCGCCGCCCACTCCGGCAATACCAAAGGAGCTGATTACCACCACGGCAATGAGCGTGCCCAACCACAGGGGATTCCAGACATCGATCCCCAGTGGTACGGCTACCATGGCAGCCAGCATCGCCGGATAAATTCCCGCGCAGCCGTTCTGACCTATGGTCGCGCCAAAGGATGCGGAGAAATTGGCGATTGCAGGGGAGTTGCGCAACTGATCCACCTGGGTTTCCACATTGAGCGGGATAGTGGCGGCACTGGAGCGAGAGCTGAAAGCGAATACCAGCACCGGCCACACTTTGGCAAAGTAGTGCAGCGGGTTAACACCGTTGATCCATAACAACAAGCCATGCACCAGGAACATCAAGCCGATCGCGCAGAAGGAAGCCAGTACAAAGCCGAGCAAGTTGACAATATCGCCCCAACTGGATTTGGCAATCAGCCCGGCCACCAGGGCCATTACACCATAGGGTGTGAGGGCCATGACCAGGCGCACCAGTTTCATCACCCAAACCTGTGCGACATGCGCAAAGCCCTCTATGGCCGCCCCTTCTCGCGGGAACTCGCGGCGCACCGCCAGCGCAGCAAGCCCCAGTAGCACCGCAAAAATAACCACCGCAATCACCGAAGTGGAACGGGCTCCGGTCAAGTCCTGAAAAATATTTCGCGGGATAAACGAGGCGATAATCTCCGGGATTGAGAGGTCACTCACCCGCCCGAAGCGCTCATTGAGTACCTCAACCCGCGCAGCCTCACGACTGCCCTCAACCAGACCGGCTGCGGACAATCCGAACAGCTCAGCCATAGCCACGCCAATCAACCCTGCCACCGCCGTTGTGCCCAGCAACACCGCCAGCACGGAAACACTGATTTTGCCCAATGCCTGGGTGTGACTCACCTTCACCACTGCCACCAGAATAGAGGTAAGCACCAGGGGCATCACCAGCATATACAGCAAATTCACATAACCGTCTCCCAACATCTCTATCCAGGGCAGAACCTCCCCGGGCACGGCTCCCCAACCCCGTGACAACTGCAGCGTTGCTCCGAACACTGCACCGAGGAGCAGCCCGGCAAAGACCGCCGGTGCGAGAGAACTTGTTCCCCTGTGCCAACGGTGCAAGGCGTATAACAAAACCGCAAAGAAAAACAGCAGAGCGAAGGAGCTGATATGCATGATCTATGAATCCCACCCCGGGCAAACTGGAAAGTGGCGGCATGCTATCAGTGATGCGCCAAAGCCCTATAGTTGTATTAGTTATAGTTATATACAGTGTATCGTGGACCGGACCGATTACCGCAGTGCCATCCTGAAATCTACAGCGGCCTGAGGGCCCACCAATGTTTTTTTCCAACTGCCATCGGCATTGATGATCAGGGTTGTCGGCAACACATCGGGCCGGGGCTGCCCCCAGCGCCCGGCTGGCTCAGAGGACAGGACTGGAAATTCAATTCCCAGCTTAGCCGCCTGTCCGGTAACGACAGGAATCGGCAAATTATCAAAATTCACCCCCACCACCACAATATTTTCCTGGCTTTGTGCAAGCTGATTGAGTATCGGCACCTCTTCACGGCAGGGCTTGCACCACTGCGCCCAGTAATTGACCAGTAGAATCTTCCCCTCCGTCTCAATCGGTTCTCCGCCGATGGTTTTCAAAGCCCTGCCTGTATCACAGGCGCTTATTGCGCCGAGCGAGCACAGAAAAGCTGCCCCCAGGGTGCTCTTCAGCTTTTCTTTTATCATTGTCAGGAACATCGCTCCCCCCTTCATGCAGGGCTGTTTCACCCTTATTATTGTTATCCTCGCCCGCAGGCGCTGCGCCGTGCTGCGCCGCATCTTCGCGATCACAGGCAGCCTTGAACAATGCCCCAATAGTAACCTTGAGTTGTTCTCTGGCAAAATCCCGCGTATTGGCAAGACGCCGCTCCACCTCGCTGTACCATCGCAGCCCCGGCAGGTCTTCTGGAATACCACCGGGTATCCACTGGGGGCTGAGCCAGGCCGTCAGTTCCATCAGTGGAACAGTGTTCAGGTCGCGCATCAGGACATAATCATTCCTGTCGGTCCGGGTGAGAACCCCGTGATCCTGCAGTACCTTGCTCAGTCGCCGCCACTGGCCGAATTTGATGCCCATCAGGGCGATATCCCGCTCGCGCAAAGGCTGCCCATGCCGGCCGCCGGTATAGAGCTGCCACAGCACAATCAGGGTTGCCACCAGGTCCGCGTGCCGGCGCCCCTGAGTCGCCGACTGATACATTGAAAGGGTGCGCACAAGCACACAGCCCGCCAGTACCAGCATCCACATCAGGTAGATCCACAGGAGAAACAGCGGCACAAAGGCAAAGGCCCCGTAAATCGCCTGCACCGAACTGCGCGCGACAATGACTCCGAACAGGTATTTCATGACCTCAAAGGCGATTGAGGTAATGACACCACCTTCAATCCCGTGGCGTAAGGGCACGTAACAGTTGGGTACTGCGGTAAACAACAGCGTGAAGATGGCACTGGTAAAAATAAAAGGCAGCAGCCTCAACGCAACCGCCATCAAACCCAAACCATCCTCTCCGCCCAGAAATAGTTTCTGGGACAGCAAATAGGTACTGGCGGCCAATCCCGCGCCCAACAGAATCGGCCCCAGGCTGAGTATCGCCCAATAGAGTAGGAAGCTGGAGACCCCGCTGCGCCCACGGGACACATCCCAGATGGAATTGAAGGTGCCTTCGATACTCCGCAGCACCAGTCCGGAAGTAACAATCAGCATGGCGATGCCCACACCGGTTAAGCGCTGGGCCTGGGTGGAAAAGCTGCTGATATATTCCTGCACCTCACGTCCGCTCTGGGGCACGAAGTGGGAAAAAATCTGTTCCTGTAACTTGCTTTGAAGGCCGGCAAAGTCCGGAAACAGCGATAGCATGGCATAGCTCACGGTCACCAGCGGTACTATCCCGAACAGGGTGATATAGGTGAGGGCCGCCGCGCTCCGCTGGCAGCCCTTCTCGTTGAACAGCGTCCACAGTGACACCGCAAAGCGCCGCCAGTGGTTCACCCAGTCCTGCATGGTGATTCCTGTTTTGATATCTTGCGCCGTGCGAACGCTTGCACAGCAAGGCAGTACTTGCCCAAGCTTAGAACTCCGCAAGGTTATTCGGTTAGAATACGCCAAACATTAACAGGATATCGCCAAGATGTGGACGATTTACCACAACCCCCGTTGTTCAAAATCCCGCCAAACCCTGCAGCTATTGCAGGAAAAAGGACTGGAACCGGAAGTGGTCCTCTACCTGGAAACACCGCCATCGGCACAGATCCTCAATGAGATACTTGCCAGGCTCGGTACCGGCGCGCGCGACTTAATGCGCACCGGAGAGGCGCTTTACGGGCAGCTGAACCTGCAAGATAAAACACTGAGTGAAGCGCAGCTGATCGATGCAATGGCAAAAAACCCCATTCTGATCCAGCGCCCGATTGTTGTTAAGGGTGATAAAGCTGCCATCGGTCGCCCGCCGGAAGCGGTATTGGAGTTGTTTTAATGGGGGAAGGTTCCACGGCCTATATTCTGGTCCTTTACTACAGCCGCACCGGCGCCACTGCACGTATGGCCGCGGAGCTTGCCCGCGGTGTGGAGTCATCGGGAATGAGCGCACGCTTGCGCACATTGCCCAGTGTATCCCCTGACACCCAGGCCAGCCTGGCGCCGGTACCCAGCGAAGGCGCCCCCTACTGTACAATCGATGACCTGCGCCACTGCGCCGGCCTGCTCATGGGCAGCCCCACCCGCTTTGGCAATATGGCCTCACCGATGCGCTATTTCCTTGATCAGACCAGCGATCTCTGGCTGGAGGGCAGCCTGACTGGCAAGCCGGCCGCGGTATTTACCTCTAGCAACAGCCTGCACGGCGGACAGGAGACCACACTTATCTCTATGATGTTGCCACTGTTACACCACGGCATGCTGATCGCCGGTATCCCCTATTCCGAGGCGGGGCTGACTCGCACCCACACAGGCGGTACCCCCTACGGTGCCTCTCACTGGGCCAGAGGCGGTACCAGCGCACTGAGTGATGATGAAATCACCCTGTGCCGGGCACTCGGCGCGCGCATCGGCAAGCTGGCCGGGGCCCTGCAACAAACACCGGTCAGCAGCGGGATAGGGGGCTCCCCGTGAACGATGCCGTGCAGCACAAGCTGAAAATAGCACTGGGCATCAACTGGTTCTGTTATATCGGCCTGCTGGTGCTGTTTGCGGTATGGAACCTGTTTTTGGAGGGCGGTTCCATCCCGCTGTGGAGCATACAGACCCTACCGCTACTGCTGGTATTGCCCGGCTTGATCCAACAGCGCTATCGCAGCTATTTGTGGCTCTGTTTTATCCTGCTTTTGTACATCACCAGCGGTATTGTCGACGTAATGATGCCTACACGCGGCTGGCAGGATGGCGCCATGCTGACCTTAAGCCTTATTCTATTCTTTTCTGCAATGATGAGCAGTCGCTGGCATCGCCTGCAGTAGCCCCCAGGCGGGCACCCTACCTATGATTCAAAAGAAAGATGCGCGAAAACGACTGAACCCCCAACGCGCTAAGGAGTTTTGAGGTTTGACTGATTTACCCCCGCAAAAAGGCCTTGTACGCAGTATTTTTAGGGCTATTGGCGCTTCCATTACCTGGTTGAGGCGCGTGTTCACCAACCTGCTGTTCCTGTTGGTACTCTTGTTTCTCGGTGTCGCCATTTTCAGCAAGGACGACCAGCTGGTGGTTCCCCAGGGCGCCGCTCTGCGCGTGGCGCCCAGCGGTTTCCTTGTGGATGAGCTCTCCCAGCCCGCCACGCTGCCAATCTTCCTGGGAGGCCCAAATAGCCCTATGGAAGTCCGCGTCAAAGATCTGGTCGATGCGATCGACCATGCCGCCAAGGACAAGCGCATCTCCTCGCTGGTACTGGAAATGGATCAGATGGTGGGAGGCAGCCTCAGCAAACTGGACGAAATTGGCGCATCCCTGCAGCGCTTTAAAGCCGCTGGCAAGCCCATATACGCGGTGGGCGACAACTATACCCAGGCCCAGTATTTTCTCGCCAGCCACGCCGACAAGGTTTATCTAAACCCCATGGGCTCGGTGATACTCACCGGCTTCGGCGTCTACCGCAACTATGTAAAGAGCGCGCTGGACAAGCTGAAGGTGAATTTCCATGTGTTCCGAGTGGGGGATTACAAGGACTTTATCGAGCCCTACACCCGCGACAACATGTCCCCCGCTTCACGCGAGAACAATCAGCGCTGGCTGCGCGAACTCTGGGGCGAATACACCGAACAGGTGACCGGTCTGCGCAACCTGCCCGCCGAGCGTATCGATTTGTTTATCGACGAGCTGCCAGAGAAGCTGTCGCAGCACGGGGGCAGTTGGGCCGAGGCGGCACTGGCCAATCAACTGGTGGATCAACTCGCCAGCCGCAACGAGGCCATGAAGGAACTGAGAAAGGCCATCGGCGAGGATGAAAAGAGCAAACGCAAGTACAAATCCATTGATGCCCTCAATTACCTGCGCAGCCGCACCCTCGCCGACACCGCCAGGAAACTCCAGCAAACCAGCAAAGTCGGTCTGATCACCGCCAGCGGTACCATTGTCGATGGCCAGGCCCCCGCCGGCAGAATTGGCGGCAAGAGCCTGGCTAAGCTGATTGCCCAGGCCCGCAAGAAAAAAGTGGATGCCCTGGTACTGCGTATCGATAGCGGTGGCGGCTCCGCATTTGCTTCCGAGGAAATTCGGCAGGAACTGCTGGCCACCCGCGAAGCGGATATTCCGGTGGTGATTTCCATGGGCAGCGTGGCCGCATCCGGTGGATACTGGATCGCCACCGGCGGCGACCGCATCTGGGCCTCCCCCGCCACCATCACGGGCTCAATCGGCGTATTCGGCGCCTTCCCGACCTTTGAGGATTCACTCGAATCCATCGGTATTTACACCGATGGCGTGGGCACGACGGATCTGGCCGGCAGCATGCGCCTGGACCGCCCCCTGTCGGACGCGGCTGCCAGCATACTGCAACAGGGGGTCGACAACACCTATGCGCGTTTTCTGCGCATTGTCGCCGAAGCCCGTGGCAGCACCCCGAAAGAGGTGCACAAGATTGCCCAGGGACAGGTGTGGACCGGGCGCGCCGCAAAGAAGCTGGGGCTGGTGGACGAGCTTGGCAATCTCGGTGATGCCATCGCTGACGCGGCACAACTTGCCGATGTTGAAGAATACGATATCGTAGAAATCGAACGGGAAATGACCCCTGGCGAAAAGTTTCTGCGTGCCCTGAGCGACAATGTGGACGCTCAGCTCGCCGCACGCCTCCAAGCCAACCTGCCCTTAGGAGCCTGGTTGAACAGCGTACAGCCTGTACTGGCGCCAATCGCCGAGCTGCAAAGCTACCGCGACCCCCGCGCCCTTTATCTGCGCTGCCTGCCCTGCCAGGCGCCCTGAATCCCGGAAGACCACCTCGCGCTGCGCCGGTTCAATGCCGGCGCCCACGCCCATAAAGCCCGCGCAATTCGGCCTTGGCCGCTTCCAGAACCCGGCGCCTGTGCGCGGGCAACCGTTGCCCTGCGCGATTGATATAGAACGTCAGCATCGACATTGCGGAGCGATAGGGATCAGATTTGCGCTGCCCGCTGGTCTCAGCCGCCCTTTTCAATGCGCACGCAATAGCTCTGGGGTCATCCAGGCTGAACAGGCCCTCGCGCAGATCCAGGGCATGGCTGCTGCGCGTCACCCGCTCAGACCAATTGCTGCTGGTACTTTTACTTTTCGTGGAACTCAACGGATACCTCCGTCAAACGGGGCCTCACAGCCAATAGTAGGGTGTGCGCTTGGCAGTTGGTCCTCTCGGGGGCAGGGCTTCACGCTGTGCCATCGGGCACTTTTATCCGGCGCAGTGCGCCGCTTAGCGCGGCCAGCACAAACGCCACAAAGCTCAAGATACCAGCCCACAGCAGGGTGGTGAGGGGCGCCGCGTATTCGCTCAACACGCCCGCCGCCAGTGCACCGAGCGCTGCAGAACCAAACAGGGCTAACTGGTAAATGGATATGATCCGGCTGCGGTAGTCCGCCGGCGCCAGCAGTTGGACGATACCGCGCCCCAACCCCGCAGAGGCCGCCGCTACAGCACCCCAACACAGGCACAGCAAGGTCAGGCCGAGTGGCGTGGGCCCGAAACTAATCGCAACCAGCAAAGCCGCGCTGTAGAGCAGACACATCAGGATGCCCCGCCCCGGTTCCGGACCCTGGCCACGGCGCAACATGGTCACGGTGGCGGTGACCGTACCGGCCACAAAGGCCAGCTGCAGCGTTGCATAGTAACTGGCGCCGCGACCGTAGTCCTCGGCCAGCAGTGGCAGTACCACCAGGAATACGCCGATGTGCACAAAGCCGTTAAACGCCATCAGTGCCGTGAGTTCGCGCAATACCGGGCGCCGCCAGGCCTGCGAGAGTCCGTCGAGAATCAGTGCATGCGGGCGCTGTTCCGCCGCAGCGACACTGACACCGCGCTCGCGTAATGAGAGTAGGAAAAGTGCAGAGAGCAGCAGCGCCGCAATCTGCACCCCCAAAAGAGACTCCAGCCCCCACTGGTCAAAACGGCTGGCCAGCAGCATGCCGACAGCCTGGCCACCGTACTGGGCCAGCATCATCCAGGTCACCGTTGTCTGCACACAGCGCTCCGAAGCCCGCCCTTTTGGATTGCGGGCACTGCGCTGTACCAAATTGTCCCGGGACGGCTGTAAAAAAGCGCTGCAGACCCCCAGACAGCTACCATAGGCCAACAACACCGGCAAACTGATGACATACAGGGTGAAACACAGCAGCAGCACTGCGTGACACAGGGACAGGCCAAAGCAGGCCAGCGCCGATACCACGGCGGGATCGCGCCGGTCTGCCAGGGCACCGCCAAACAGCAGCAGGAGTAGGTTCGGCAGCAACACCGATGCCTGTACCCAGCCCAGTTGTAACGCCGGCAGGTCCACCACCGTGAGGGCGATCCAGGGCAACAGAATCACCTGCAGACCGGTGGCCAGGGAAGTACCGCTGTAGCCCAGCAGGAAACACTGCAGTCTCACCGGCATCTTGAGAGAGAGGTTGTTCAAGGATTAGTGCTCTGTCGGCGCCTGTCCATGCCGCGCGTCCTGGATTGATCCCGGCAGCACAAGACGCCAGCGCAACAGTTTACGCAAGGCTTTCTGCGCGGTCTGATCTTCACCGTAAGCCGCGCGCTCGAAAGCGTCGGTGACGCGCCGGGCCAGGGCCGCCAACTGCGGCCTGGCCTCAATGATACGCTGCGCATAGTCCCGCGGTGTCTCCCCCGTGCTGCGCACTAACCCTGCACGCGCCATACGCCGGCAGAATTTATCGTAGAGACGTTCAGCCGGGGGCAACTTGCGCCCCTGCCCCCCGCGCCAAATCCACAGCAGTAGGCCCAACAATACCACTGCCATCGGCACGAGGAACAACAACGCCATGCGCAGCGGGGAAATCTCGCCCAACAGGCGCAGCAGATAATCCCGCTGTCTGTCCTGATCAAAGCTAACGACGGTCTGGTACCAACGGTAGTTGATTCTGTCCCACTGCAGGCGCAGTTTCACAAGAATATCAACGCGGTGCCAAGGCAGCAGGGCATCCTGCATAAACTCTGCACCTGCCGCGCTTTCCAGGCCATCGCGCACCCGCTCCGGTGATACAGCCGCTGTCGGATCTACCCGCTGCCAGCCGCGCCCATGGTGCCAGATCTCCGCCCAGGCGTGGGCATCGTATTCCCGTACCAGCAGGTACTCCTCGCCGCTCACCCACTCCCCGCCCTGGTAACCGGCCACCACCCGCGCGGGCACACCCGCAGCGCGCATGGCGAAGACATAGCTGCCGGCAAAATGCTCACAGAAGCCCTGCCGGCTGTCGAACAGGAATGCATCCACACTGTCGGACCCCAGGGCCGGGGGACTCAATGTGTAAGTAAACTCGCGGTTGTAGCGCGCGAGTAGCTGCGCGGAAATAGCACTGGCATCCAGGCCCTGCCGGCGCAGGCGCTCCATCCATTCGCGGGTGCGTGCATTGCCGGACGGCGGCAGCTGCAGATTGCGACGGCGCTCGGCACTGCTGAGCGGCACCGTCGCACCCCGGGAACCCCTGGGCCAGGAGCGCACCTCATAGGCGAAGCGGTTGAAGACCGGCGTGCGCTTGACCAGGCGGTCATCATCTGTGGTCCCGACCCCGGCGCTGTCGGAATCCGGACGCGCCAGGGCGAACAGCCACGGGGCATGGCTCGCCTCCTGAATCACCTGGTAGCGATAGCGCGGGCCCACCTGCGGCAGGGGCCGTTCGCCGCTATTCCAATACACCCGCCCCCCGTTGCGGGGGTCGACAGCAAAACCCTGGCGCCAGGTGCGCCCATCAAACTCGGAGTAGACCAGCCCGCGCCAGTAGCGCTGCTCCGGCGGCGGTATGGGCCCGTCGAAAGCGATGCGCAGTACCGGTTTGCCGGACCTGGACAGGCGGGTAAAGTCCCCCGGCGCCATGGAATCGCTCACCCCGGTACGCCCCGTGGAAGTGTCCTGGGGCACAGACCAGAGTGGCCCCAGGCGCGGCACCGCCACAAACAGCAGCAACATCAGCGGCGTGGCCTGGGCCAGCAGGCGGGTCGAGAGACCCAGGGCCCGGCGCGGGTGCGCACTGGGGCGGCCCAATTGCGCGGCCAATGCCGCAGTAATCACCACCACACAGAGCAGGCCATAAACGGCAAAGGGGATGGTCTGCTCCCGCACGAACAGTGTCGCCGCAACGAAATAGGCCAACAGCAGGCTGACAAAGGCATCGCGGCGGTTCACCAGCTCCAGGTTTTTCAGGGTGAAGGACAAAGCCAGCAGCGCCACCATGGGTTCCAGTGCGAACCAGTTCTGGTAGGACAGCGCCAGTCCCGCTATTGCCAGCAAAGTAACCAGCAGTTTCAGGGGGCGCCCGGGCAAGTCGCGGCGACCCCGGAAGACCTCCAGGCGCCAGTAAACTGCAAATGCCCAGGTAAAGGGGATCCACAGGGGCAACTGGGTACACTGGGGCAGCAGGGCGACAAACTGCGCGGCAAAAATCCACACCAGGCTCTCGCGGGGTAACCATTCCCTGGCGCTCGCCATCAGTTTCCCCACTTCGGGAACAGGGCCAGGGCTTGTAGTACCTGTTGTTGATGCTCAGGTCCAAGGGCAGGCGCAATACGGGTGCCGGGCAGGCGCAGGCCATAGGCCATATTCTGTCTCTCCGCCTGCAGTACCCAGTGACACAGGTTGCTCAGGCGGGTCTCTACATCTCGCCCGTCGAGCAGCGCCCAATCCAGCCAAAGACGCCCATCGGTGCGGCTCTCGTACTCCTTGCTGTAGAGATCGCGCCCGGCGGCGTATTGTTTCCAGGCCAGATGGCGCAATGAGTCGCCGGGCTGGTACGGCTTGAGGGCGCTGAGGTCATCGTAGCCGCGGCGCACCTCGCCGCACTCGCCCTCGGTTTGCGCGGCACCGACAGGGAGTGGGCCGGCGGATACCGGGCGCGGGTACACCAGGAACTCCACATCCAGATCGAGCCAACTCCAACAACAAAACAGGCCCAGGGGAAAACGGCTTTTGATACGCAGGCGCGGGGCCTGTACCCGCCCGCGCTCCACCACGGGCATGGCAATGCAGACATCTGCGCTGGCCCGATCACACAGGTCCACATAAGCCCCCTCTTCCGGCGGCCAAGCCAGCTGTATCCTCTCCCGTTTACGCTTGCCTTCGCGGCGGAGATTGATGTCAACCTCGGCAAAATCCCCGGCAAAAGCTGCGCGGGTGCGCAGCAGTTGCAAGTGCAAACCCGTCAGGTTGGCAAAGGTATGCACCGGTAAAACCACAAAAACACTGACCAGTAAAAAAGTCAGGGCAAATACCAGATTATTCTCATAATTGGTGGCCAGCAGCCACAACAGCGCGAGCATCAGCAGGAAACCGAACCCCGCACCGGTGGGCAGGATAAACAGGCGGCGGTGATTGAGGGTGATGGTGCGAGCCCGGGGCGCACGCCGGTTGAGCCAGCGCTGCATAGTGCCGCGCCAGCGATTGCCCAGCATGCGGGAAGGATTGCCTGCGGTGTTGCGGGTCACACTCATCTGCTCAGGCCGCAATAATATCCACTTGGCGCATCAGGCGCTCCACCAGTTGATCGCCATTGCCACCGTCGCTCTGCAGACGGTGTCCGGCTACAGAGGGCAGAACCGCCTGGATATCCTCCGGCAGCACATGACCGCGGTTGTGGATCAGGGCCCAGGCTTTCGCCGCACACAGCAGCGCCAGGGCACCCCGCGGCGACAAACCCACAGCGCAGTCTGGGCTCCGGCGCGTATGCAGTACCAGCCGCTCCAGGTAATCCAGCAGGCTTTCAGAGGTTTTCACCTGCCCCACCAGATGCTGCATTTTCTTCAGGGTATTACTGTCAATGCGCGGTTTTATTTCAGCCAGTTGCCGGCGGGGATCAGCGCCCAGGTACAGGGCCCGCTCCGCCTCGCGGGGGGGATAGCCGAGGCTGATACGCATCAGGAAACGGTCCAGTTGGGACTCCGGCAGGGTGAAGGTACCCGACTGCTGCAGCGGGTTCTGGGTGGCGATCACAAAAAACGGCTGCGGCAGTTGACGCGTCTCGCCATCGGCACTGACCTGGCGTTCCTCCATGGCTTCCAACAGGGCGCTCTGGGTTTTCGGCGAGGAGCGGTTGATTTCGTCAGCCAGCAACACCTGGCTGAATACCGGGCCTTCATGGAAACGGAACTGGCCCGACTCTCGATCAAAGATCGATACACCGAGGATATCCGCCGGCAGCATATCGCTGGTGAACTGCACCCGCTTGTAGGAGAGCCCCAAAACCTGCGCCAGCGCGTGCGCCAGGGTGGTCTTGCCCATGCCGGGCAGATCTTCAATCAGCAGGTGGCCTTTTGACAGCAAGCAGGCCAGCGCCAGTTGCACCTGGCGTTCTTTGCCCAACAGGACACGGCCAACATCGGAAACGATGGCGGAAACTATTTTTTGCACGGCAAATCCATTACTGCTCACTGTTGCTCAGGCCGTTTTTGCGGCCCCGCTGAGGGCACCCCGTTTCCGGCATGGGCAGACACCAAATGGCCAGCCCGCCGCCGAGTGATGTCGCCCCACTATTTATCATAGGCAGAGGTCCTGCCCCCGCTGCACTACCGGCAGATCACGACGCTTACAGCCGGGACAACCCCCGCATCAGGTCGCGCTTGAGGTCCTCTACATTCTCCAGCCCCACGGAGATGCGGATCAGGTTCTCAGTGATACCGGCACGGTTTTTATCTTCTTCGCTGAGGCGCCCGTGGGTGGTGGTGGCCGGATGCACGATGGTGCTCTTGGCATCGCCCAGGTTGGCCGTACAGGACAGGATCCTGCAGCTGTCGATCACAGTCCAGGCTTGCTCGCGACCACCGCGCACGGTAAAACTCAGTACCGCGCCGAAGGCGGCCTGCTGCTCGCGGGCAAGTCGGTGCTGGGGATGTTTGGGCAGACCGGTGTAATTGACCCGCTCCACCTGCTCCTGCTCATCCAGCCACCAGGCCAGATCCAACGCGTTGGTGCAGTGGGCCTGCATACGCAGGCTCAATGTCTCCAGCCCCTTGAGAAACACCCAGGCGTTAAACGGACTCATACTGGGCCCGGCGGTGCGCAGGAAAACCACCAACGCGTCCATGATTGCCTCGCCACCCACGGCGACGCCACCCAGGGCGCGGCCCTGACCATCGAGGAACTTTGTCGCGGAGTGCACCACGATATCGGCACCGAGCGCCAGCGGGCGCTGCAGGGCCGGGGTGCAGAAACAGTTGTCCACCACCAGCAGCGCACCGGCACCGTGGGCCACTTTCGCCAGGGCGCGGATATCCGCCACTTCGCAGAGCGGGTTGGAAGGGGTTTCCATAAACAGCAGCCTGGTGGAACCGTCCACCGCCTGTTCCCACGCGTCCATATCGGTAAGGTCCACGTAGCACACACGCACACCGAACTTTTCCATATAGCGCCCGAACAGCGCCGTGGTGGTACCGAACACACTGCGGGAGCAGACCACGCTGTCGCCGCTTTTCAGCAGGGCCATGCAAATACTGAGAATGGCAGCCATGCCACTGGCTGTCGCCACTGCGGCCTCGCCACCTTCTAAAGTGGCAATGCGCGCTTCAAACATGCGCACGGTGGGGTTGGTATAGCGGGAGTAGACGTTGCCGGCACTCTCACCGGAAAAACGTCTGGCGGCTTCCGCGGCGGAGGGAAAAACGTAGCTGGAGGTGAGATAGAGCGCCTCGGAGTGTTCGCCCTCCGGCGAGCGGACCTGCCCGGCACGCACCGCCAGGGTTTCCAGAGCGTAATTGTCGTCTTCAAGCATATACCGCTTCCTGGTCAGTATTTACCGAAGCGGTCATCTTACCTGAAACGCCCCTCTATGGCGCGCTCTTCTGCTGAAGAGCGCGCACTGGAGGATCACCTACAGGGCACTGGTATCGACCTTCTTGTGTTTGGCATTATCATTGCGCGCCGTGTGCAGGTCGTCGAGGTACTGATCGTCCACATCGCAGGTAATGTAGTTGCCGTCGAATACGGAACAATCGAAACGGTCGATCCTCTGGTCACCACCGCTGGAGCTGACCACCAGATCTTCCAGGTCCTGGTAGATCAGCCAGTCTGCACCGATTTCTGCACAGATCTCCTCGGTGGTGCGCCCATGGGCCACCAGTTCGCTGGCGGACGGCATGTCGATACCGTATACATTGGGGTATTTCACCGCGGGGGCGGCGCTGGCGAAATATACCTTGGCGGCACCGGCATCGCGGGCCATTTGGATAATCTGCTTGCAGGTGGTACCGCGTACAATGGAGTCATCCACCAGCAGGACGTTCTTGCCGCGGAATTCCAGCTCGATCGCATTGAGTTTCTGGCGCACAGATTTTTTGCGTTGCCTCTGCCCGGGCATGATAAAGGTACGGCCGATATAACGGTTTTTCACCATACCCTCACGGAACTTCACATCCAGACGGTAGGCCACGGTCTGGCCGGCGGTGCGGGCAGAATCGGGGATGGGGATCACCACATCGATATCGTGGTCCGGGCACAGACGCAGGATCTTGTCCGCCAGGTGCTCCCCCTGGCGCAGGCGCGCCTTGTGTACAGACACACCGTCCATAATGGAATCCGGGCGCGCAAAGTACACATGTTCAAAAATACAGGGGGTGAGGGATGGGTTCCTGGTGCACTGTTCGGAATGCACTGTGCCGTCAAGCTCGATATAAATCGCCTCACCGGGTGCCACATCGCGCACCAGGGTGTAACCGAGCACATCCAGGGCCACAGATTCGGAGGCCACCATATACTCGGTGCCCTTTTCCGTTTCGCGCTTGCCATACACCAGTGGGCGAATGCCGTTTGGGTCGCGAAAGGCGACGATACCGTAACCCACAATCAGGGCCACACAGGCATAGGCACCGCGCACGCGCTTGTGCACGCCGCGCATGGCGGTAAAGATATCTTCCGCTTTGGGCTGCAGCTTGTGCAGTTTGTGCAGCTCGTGGGCGAAGACATTCAGCAGCACTTCGGAATCGGAATCGGTATTGATATGGCGCAGGTCCTGCTGGAAGATCTCGTCCACCACTTCGCGCATATTGGTGAGATTGCCATTGTGGGCCATGGCAATGCCGTAGGGGGAGTTCACATAAAACGGCTGCGCCAGTGCAGGGCCTGAACTGCCCGCAGTGGGATAGCGGACATGACCGATGCCAAAATTACCCTTCAAACGCTCCATATGGCGCGCTCGGAACACATCGCGCACCAGGCCATTGGCTTTCTGCTGGTTCAGGCGATCATCGTCACAGGTCACGATGCCGGCGGCATCCTGACCCCGGTGCTGCAATAGGGTGAGTCCATCATAGAGTTGCAGATTGACGTCACTCTTACCGACGACACCGATAATACCACACATAGTTTTGACCTTATTGATCGAGAAAGCGGCGCTAGCACCCGATTAAAACAACGTTCCGAAGAAGTCCATAACGGACTTGGCCAGCGCCCGTGTACTGCCCTCGAACTCAAGGAAATGTGTAATCAACACCGAATCCCCCCACCAGCTGTCCTGTTTCACTGGCACCAGCGCCGGCGCCAGTATCAATAGCGCCATCACCACAATCCCCCCCCGCACCAGACCGAACACCACTCCCAGCACCCGGTCGGTGCCGGATAAACCGGTGGCCTCGACAAAAGCGGAGAGCATCGTATTCAGGCCCGCACCCGCTAATAGGGTGCCGAAAAACAGGATGGCAAAGGCGGTAATCATCTGCAGGGAGGGGGTATCGACGAGATTGGAAAGCAGTGGCGCCAACTGGTCTCGAAACAACATGGCGACAATAAAAGCGGCGACCCAGGTGAGCAGTGACAGGGTTTCGCGCACAAAGCCCCGACCGAGACCGATGAGCGTGGAGATACCCACAATTGCCAGAATGATCCAGTCAGCCCAATTCATTCAACCCACCTTCGTGGCGGCTGTTGCCGCAAAGAGCGCGCATTCTAACGTAAGGAACCAAGCGCGTGAAGCTGTAGGCCAACCGACTGGAATTTAATCCCCCAGAGACAAAACTTCTTGGGCGATTCGCCATACAGCCATGAGTTTTTACCGAATAAAAATGCAAACATACGGCCGGAGGCCGGCGCCCTGCTGATGCCCAGGCGGGGAAGCTGTGCCGAGATCTTACACGGACGGAACTTTAAAAACGCAGAATCAGGGTTTGCGTCTGCAGCAAAGTATCCAGTTCCCGTTTCAGGGCCTGGGCATCCAACTTATTGATCTTGGGCCCGACAAGGACTCGCACCAGGCGTCCCTTGTCGGTCTGTACAGCACGAGTGTAGGCCCGGTAACCTTTATCCATCAAGCGTATACGCAGTTGCTCCGCCCGAGTGGGCTCCCGATAAGAGGCCACCTGTACAACCCAGGCCATCGGCAGGCCCTGGGCATCCACCAGTGGTGAAGCACCCTTTTTGGGCGCAACAGGGGTATTGCTGCTGGACGTTGGGCTGTCTTGTGCCCGGTTATCCGCAGGCGGAGAAGCGGCGCTTTGTTCAGCCTGCGCCGGCGGGTTGGAAAACTGCTCGGGCACTGCCGGCTGGAAGGCCGCATCGGCTGGGGGGGCCGGGGCCACATCCTTCACAGGCTCTGGCTTGGCAATCTCGATAGGGTGGATATCCGGCTCCGCGGGAATCTGACTCACCTCACTGATATAGCCTTTCGCTGCTTCACGATCCAGCAGGCTGGGCAGGAAGATCACAGCGAGAGCGACGAGCACCAGCGCACCGACAATACGCTGCTTGAAGCCGTCATTCAGTCGCCCCTTAGGGGAGGACTTGTCCTCGCAATTCTTCATTACCCTCGTCTCGTATCTGCTGCAGAACTTCCGCCACAGTAAAGAAGGATCCAAATACAAGCAACCTGTCCTGCGGACCCATAGTCAGCAGCAACTGTTGCAACCCACTGGCAACCGTTGGACAGCGGCCATCCACTTTCGTTACCTCGACACCCGCCGCCTCCAGACCGGTGCAGAGGGCCTTGGCCCCCGCAGCGCGGATATTGCCCGGTAACAGCGCCGGGTGCCAGCGGTCTACCAGGGGCCGCAGTGGGGCAAACAGGCCACTCAGGTCCTTATCCGCCATAGCTGCCACCAGGGCATGGGTCTCCCCCGCCACCTGGTTGGATTCCAGCCAGCGCGCCAGGTGCGCCGCAGCAGCGGGGTTGTGACCAACATCCAGCAACAGCGTGCGTTCACGCCACTGCACCTGCTGACAGCGTCCCGGGAGTGCCATGCGGGACAATACTGCCTCGGTGTTCTGCTGTGGCAGAACATTGAGCACCGCCAGGGCAGTAATTGCAGCAGCAGTGCTGGCATATGACAAGCTGATGGGCGGGATTGTCAGCGTCAGCGCGCCAAACTCATAATGGCCCCCGCCACTGCCAGTCGTCACAGTGAAATCCCGATCAATAAAGTAGCTGAAACCAGCGTGGTTTTCCGCTGCGGACACAATGGATTGCGGCGGTGCCCTGTCCGCACAGACAAAGGGGATACCCGGGCGTAAAATTCCGGCCTTTTCACCACCAATCATTTCCCGGTCGCTGCCCAGCCAGTCCTCGTGATCCATGGCCACACTGGTGATAATGGCCAGATCCGTATTCACCAGATTGACCGCGTCCAGGCGCCCACCGAGGCCGACCTCCAACAGCGCGAACGCAACGCCGGCGCGCTGGAAGAGCCACAGCGCCGCCAGGGTGGTGAATTCAAAGTAGGTCAGGCTGATCTCGCCACGGGCGGCCTCCACCACTTCAAAGGCACTGACCAGGTCATTATCAGACACCGCCCCGCCGTTGATACGAATCCGTTCATTAAAGCGCAGCAGGTGCGGGGAGCTGTAGGCAGCGACAGATCGACCGACACTGCACAGTAGGGCTTCCATCACAGCCACACAGGTGCCCTTGCCATTGGTCCCGGCAACCGTAATCACCGTTGGAGCGGGTTTCTGAACGCCTAATGCGCCGGCCACACTGGAGACACGCTCCAGACCCAGCTCAATTTCAGTGGGATGCAAGCGCTCCAGGCGGTCGAGCCAGTCTTGTAATGAAAGCATCGTTGGACAAGTCACAAAGGGTGGCAACACAGCGACAAAGATGACCGGCTCAACCGGACATCAGTTGCCGCTCAGCTTACCCAGCAGGCGCGATACCGTTGAGCGCATATCCCTGCGCGAAATGATCAGATCAATCGCGCCGTGCTCCAGCAAAAACTCACTGCGCTGGAACCCTTTGGGCAGTTTCTGACGAATGGTCTGCTCGATAATATTGGGCCCGGCAAAACCGGCGCGGGCACCGGGCTCCGCCGCGTTGATATCCCCCAGCAGCGCCAGGGAGGCGGAGACACCACCGTAAACCGGATCGGTCATGATGGAGAAATAGGGCACCCCCGCCATCTTCAGTTTTTCGAGCACCGCGGAGGTTTTCGCCATCTGCATCAACGAGATCAACGCCTCTTGCATGCGCGCGCCACCAGTCGCAGAGAAGCACACCAGCGGTATCCGCTGCTCCAGGGCGCGCTGGGCCGCACGGGTAAAGCGCTCTCCGACCACATAGCCCATGGAGCCGCCGTGAAAAGCGAACTCAAACGCCACTGCAATCAGCGGCGCCCCCTTCAGGGTGCCCTGCATGGCCACCAGCGCATCTTTTTCACCCGTGGCTTTTTGCGCTTGCAAAAGGCGGTCCTTATACTTCTTGACGTCCTTGAACTTCAGGCGATCCACGGGTAGCACATCGCTGGCGAGTTCCTCCCGCCCTGCCTCATCGAGAAAGATATCCAGCCGGCGACGGGCACCGATGCGCATATGGTGGTCACACTTGGGGCAAACATCCAGATTGCGTTCCAGCTCCGGGCGGTAAAGCATCGCATCACACTTGACACACTTTCTCCACACCCCCTCGGGCACCTTGCTGCTGCCGGTGCGGCGCTCGGTGCGAATGACTGAGGGAACAATTTTTTCTAACCAGCTCATCTCGTTTCCAAATCCGGATGCTTTCAGTAGGCCGATGTATTGTACCGACCGGTGAGTTTCAGGCTGCGAATTAAAACACTAAGCTGAGCACCGAACCCGGCCACATCAGCCGCTGTTTTTGGCTTTCTGGCCAGTCCAGTGCCTGAACGCAGGGCCGCGCTTACCGGTCCAGGGCTTGGCGCATTTCGCTGACAATCGCCCCAACCCGCTCCTTGGCCGCCACCAGGTCCGGTGCTTCATCAATCGCCGATACCAATACGCTACCGACTACTGCACCCTCTCCGTGGGCGCTGACAGCGCGCGCCGATGCGCCATCCTTGATGCCGAAGCCCACACACAGGGGCAGATCGGTAAAGCGGCGGATATGGGCTAAGTTATTGCGTACAGAGTCCAGGTCCAGGTGACCGGCTCCGGTTACCCCTTTCAGGGATACATAGTAAACAAAACCACTGGCCAGGGCGGAAATTTCCCGGATACGCGCATCACTGGTGGTGGGCGTCAGCAGAAAAATATTGCGCAGATCGCGCTCCGCCAACAGTCCATTGAGCGGCCCCGCTTCCTCCGCCGGCAAATCCACGGTGAGCGCGCCGTCAACTCCGGCCTCACAGGCGGCATCGGCAAACGCCCGCTCGCCCATGCGCTGGATAGGATTGGCGTAACCCATCAGAATCACCGGGGTCTCCTTATCCACTTGGCGGAACGCCTGCACCAGCGCCAGGCACTTGCGCAGCGAGGCGCCATTGGCCAGAGCCCGTTCATGGCCTTTCTGGATCACTGGCCCCTCCGCCATGGGGTCGGAAAAAGGCACCCCCAACTCAATCACATCCGCCCCGTTCGCCACCAACTGGTGCATCAGGGGAACCGTATTCCCGAGCCCGCCATCCCCGGCAACAAGGTAAGTTACCAGGGCCTTGCGACCCTCTCTGCCCAGCGCAGCAAAGCGGCGATCAATTCTGTTTTGTTCTGTCACATGTATTCCCTGAGCTACTCCCGGCCCGACACCAGTGCATTCAATCAATATTGTGCAACCCAACCCCACACTGTAAAGCGGTTTTGGAATGGTTAAACCTCAATGCCGTCGATCGCAGCAACGGTAAAAATATCCTTGTCGCCGCGACCGGAGAGGTTCACAACGATATTTTGCTCCGGCGCCATATCGACCGCCAGTTTCAGCGCGAAAGCCACCGCATGACTGGACTCCAGCGCCGGCAGTATACCCTCGGTACGGGTGAGGCGGCGGAAGGCGTCGAGCGCCTCCGTATCATCGGCGGTGACATATTCGACCCGCCCGATATCCTTGAGCCAGGCGTGCTCTGGCCCCACTCCCGGGTAATCGAGCCCCGCAGACACGGAATGGGTCTCGATAATCTGGCCGTCGTCATCCTCCATCAGGTAAGTGCGGTTACCGTGCAACACACCGGGAATACCGTCATTCAGCGGAGCCGCGTGCCGACCAGAAGCCAGACCCTCGCCACCGGCCTCGACACCAAACATCTTCACTTCAGCCGCATTCAGGAAGGGGTGAAACAGACCGATGGCATTGGACCCGCCGCCAACACAGGCCACCAGGGCATCGGGTAAGCGGCCAAACTGCGCCAGGCTCTGGCTGTGCGCCTCACGGCCAATAATGGCGTTGAAATCCCGCACCAACTGCGGATACGGATGGGGGCCTGCTGCGGTACCAATGATGTAGAAGGTATTGTCCACATTGGTGACCCAGTCGCGCATGGCTTCGTTCATGGCGTCCTTGAGGGTCTTGGAACCGGATTCCACCGGTACCACTTCAGCGCCAAGCAGCTTCATGCGGTAGACATTAGGAGACTGGCGCTTGACATCTTCCGACCCCATATACACAACACACTGCAGCCCAAGCCGCGCGGCGACAGTGGCCGACGCCACACCGTGCTGACCAGCCCCCGTCTCGGCAATCACCCGGGTCTTGCCGCTATGTTTGGCCAGCAGGGCCTGGCCAACCGCATTGTTTATCTTGTGCGCACCCGTGTGGTTGAGGTCTTCGCGTTTAAGCCAGATACGCGCCCCACCGGCCTGCTCTGTCAAGCGCTCGGCAAGATACAGTGGCGATGGCCGCCCGACATAGTGCGCCAGATCGCGGTCAAGGGCAGCGACAAATTCCGGATCCTCTTTCAGGCGACTGTACATCGCCTGTAATTCATCCAGTGCGCTGATCAGCGTCTCCGAAACAAAGCGGCCGCCATAGGGGCCGAAATGCCCGCTGGCATCCGGGAAGGTGGAAAAATCAATAGCACCTGGTTTACTCACACGTCTACTCCGTCGATCTCTAGGGTTCTTTTTTACCCGAATTCAAACAGTTCGTCCTGAACTGTTTGAATGTCGCCTGTAAAGACTGGCGCAGATACGTGGATCTGCTGGCCTTTTCAGCCTCGCGCCGGCGCTGCCGGCGGCGGCACTTCCCTGTGCCGCTCATAACCCGAATTCAAACAGTTCGTCCTGAACTGTTTGAATGTCGCCTGTAAAGACTGGCGCAGATACGTGGATCTGCTGG